>JBJKQL010000055.1:0-10401 GCA_046705265.1 Ferrovibrionaceae bacterium | reverse complement strand
TTGCCGAGCGGAGCCACGCTCCCGAGCCTTGTTGGCGCCGCCGCGCAGTTTCCACACTTCAATCCGAGACGACAGCGCATCGTGACGCTGGAACAACAGATCGTCCATTGCATAAAGGGTGGTCTGCGAGGCAACCCGCCTGCTTATGACAGCCGCCAGATGACCGATCTGGTTGTTTATCTGACCGCCCTCTCCAAGGGTTCGGTGATGGGCAAGCAATTCCGGTAGCGCAAACAGCCGTCTTTGCAGACGGGGCTTTTAACTGCCGAAAGCGAAATAGGTGATCGGGCGCCCAATGACGGCCGTCCCTGTGGTATCCCGAGCCGCTGGCGTGAAGCCGCTGAGGCTCGGGCTGCGAGGCGGGAGATCGGAGGTTGGCTTCCCCGGCCGAGGGGCACATTATAGGCAGAGGCTATATTCCACCAGATCAGTAGAGAATACTCCTGCGCCGCGCGGCGAGGACGTTACCTAGTCGAAGGTACGAGAATATGACGGCCTGCGCGCTGTTTGTGAGGAGGAGCCTTTGACGACGATTCGGTGCATGCCTTAGGGTCTTCCTGCCCTTGCGCATGGTTCTCTCGTCTGGAGTCCTGATTTTTGAGTGCGCACCATGCGACAAAATGTCGCGCCCAATCGCCGTGTATACCAAGTCCTGGGATATTTTATTAGAATTACTGCAGCTGTCTCAACGTAAGAACATGAGCATCAGCGACGCGATCATCACCGCCAAAGAAATGGTTGCAGAGCTTGGAACCCAGGCGGTGTCCATTATGGACCAGCGCGCTCATGCCCATGATGCGGTTGGCCACTGGGAAGATGCGTTGTTTTGGCGCCAGGTTGCCTGGGCCGCCCGTTTGTTAGCGCCGTCCGCCGACTAAACGGCGCGCCTAACCTTGATCTCAGCCGAAGCATTGCGCAAATTCGCGCGTCGCGCGGCGAATGTTGGGGACATTCCATCGCCATGATCGCCGGAGACGCGGTCACTGTTTTCGGCGTGAAGACGGCAAGATCATTGATGGTCGCGATCTTGGGGGCGCCTGCGGTCACGATGCGGTGGGCATCATGCCGTTGGTTCCACTCGGGGCAGTACTTGGCGCATTGGCGTGCGGTCGGACGTACGTCGGAGGTTGCGGAGGCGATGCTTGGTGACCCGTTGCGATTTCGGGAACGCGGGAGAGAAGGTCGTGTCGAGCGACGATGAAGTTGAATCGGCGAGATGGCTTCGGAAAGCATTTACGACGGTTCTTATCGCTACCGTGGAAGCCGCCGAAAATCCGACTAAGCCCGCGCCCGTGCGGGCCCGAGCGCGCAAGGAAATCATTCGGCGTTTGCCTCAGATCGTGAAGGTATCGCGCGATCCATCCGTGCCGGTGCACGAAAGACTGGCCCTTAGAGCAATATTGAGAAAGTACCCGGCTTCCTACCAGCTCTAACTGGCTATGGACGTAGCGGTCGCGAGTTGCCCATCTCAGGCCACCAATTCGTTGCCACTCTGCTCTCCCGCATGCCCAAAGACACTCCTTTGATCGCCAGAGTATGGCGGTGTCCGGCTCGTGCTCACGGATTTGAGCCTGTTCAGTTCGGGTAACGCACCGGGACGAGGCGGACAATCCATGGAAAGAGCCAGCGGCTGTGGGGTACCTTTGGTTCGTTGGTCGTCTGCTGGAGCCGGGTGACCAGCTAAGCCGGGAAAGCGACGGACACTAGGTACAGCGATTCCTTAAAACCAATCACTTCGAGTGATTTTCCAACAGCCTCAACAACGTGCATTTAACAAGGAAAAACTGCTTGTCCATTGTGTCCCCCATAGAATTCGAACCAAGGAAGCGGTCTACGAGCGGGCGAGGAAGCATTGGCGTTCTTATCGACTGCGAAATTCGCTGTCAGCCGAAGTCGAGGGCAGCGAATGTCGGAATCAGAACACTAGGTATATGAGCTTCGGGGCGTTAATCTGTTGCAGAAATCGTCTTGTCGAAGGTTCACGCTTGCCCTGTGTCGATTGCGGTGGCGTGGTATTGAAGTGGGAAGAGACCGAGCGGAGGGATGATGGGGTTTCCGAAATCGACTTTGGCATTGGCCGCCGCCTTGATAATGGCTGGTTTGGCCCTAACGCTTCCGGGCCATCCGGCACAGGCTGCCTCCGTCTGGTATTACTGCGCGAACCCTGCGGGCTATTATCCCACGGTTTCTCGCTGCAATGTGGCGTGGCGCGAAGTTCCCGCACAGTTACCCCCCGGGCCGATCGCCACAGCCCCTTCCTCCGTCAATCCGGCTGCCGTGAACCCCACACCCGCGCCCAAGGCGAACGGACTTTACCCTCTAGCCGCGATACCAGAGACGAACCCCGCTTCGCGGGACGCGGCTCCTGGGCCCGCTGCACCTGCGGCAACTGCGGCAAAAACGAAGGTGCCTGGTTGGTGCGAGCGGCATAAGCTTCACGCGCCCTCGCTACCGTACTGTGTCCAGTAGTATCGGCGGGAGCCCCCGATTTTGCGCAGTGACGTCGTGCCCCATTCGCGCCAAGGCATCTTGATGTTGTTAGCCGGGGTGTCAGAGCGTCAATATTGGTCGGCGCAACTGCTTAATCGTTATCGCAGCATTCCTCGCCGCGCCAAGCCTCGCGCCCTTCTTTGACGATCAGCCCGACGATCACAAGGGCGGTCGTGGCGTCCACCCACCACATGCCGAGCATCAGGTTCGCGACCAGCCCCAACACGACGGCGAGCGACAGCCAGCCGCAGGTGATGCCCTCGACAGCATCGGCGCGCATTGCGCGGCTTCTGAGCTTGGTGGCGACGGCTATCTTTCGCCGTGCCAAGACGGTCATGATCGGCATGGCCAGCAAAGCAATCGCCAAGCCGGAAAACGATGTCGCTGCGCGATGGTGCGTCCAGAGAGACCAGCCTGCGGCCGCGACAACGTAGGCGGCCAAAGCGAACAACAACCCGCCGGCGATGCGGCTCGCGGCGCGCTCGGTGCGTTCGGAAAATATCTCGCCGCGCTGCAACTCGACCGTGAGGCGCCAAATCAGCACCCCCGCTGAAGCGAGCTCGATGAAGGAATCGATCCCGAATGCCATGAGGGTGACGCTGCCGGCGGCGACAGCCGCACCAATGGCGACGCTGGCTTCGATAAGTTCCCACGCGACAGTGGCCCATTCGAGCCGAAATGCCTCCCGGATCAGCGCGCCGCGATCTGGGGACGTGGCCCATGACGTCGGAATTGAAGATGGTTGGGGTTTACAAGAGGTACCTTCGTCTTGCTCGCATGAGGATACGTCCTGCACTCTGACCGCTCCGTCGTTCCTGCTGGGAAATGCCATGCTCATCCAGCCTTTTGGCTCCTCGATTCGTCTTTATGAAGCTCCATGTTGGTCGCGGGCGCACCAAATCAACCGCCGAAGGGTGGTAATGTTCTTGTGACCGTCTCGCTCAGGGCGTTTGCATCACCTTATGCAGCGTGTGACGACGGTTCCGCGTGTACGGTCTGACTTGGCTCGGCCACCGGCCTTGATCCACCGCCTGCGCCCAGGCAGCGCTGGTCAGCACATCGGCGCTTTCCAGTTCGTAGATGGCACTATATTTCGGCTCGCCCTCCGTGATCATGGTCTTGGTCTCTCCGCCGATGGTCATGGTGAGCGGCGCGCGTACACAGCGTGTCGCGGACAAGACGCCCGGCACTTTCAGAATGAGAGGGATGTGTTCGGTGTCGTAAACCTCGTTGAACAACGCTTCCTTCTCGTGATCGACATCCATCGCTGCGGTGAAAACATAATGGGTCTTGGGATGCACGACTGTTCCTCGCTCTTTTGGTACGATTTTCCGCTGTTCCTTCAGCCTTGGATCGAATAGCCTCCGTCCACGGTGATCGCCGCGCCAGTAATGAAATCCGAGGCCGATCCAGCCAGGAATACCGCGATGCCGCGGAAATCATCGATCTCACCCCAGCGGCCCGCGGGGGTACGCTTGAGCACACTTTCGTGCAGGCCGGGTACTTGTTCTCGCGCTTGCCGGGTGAGGTCGGTGTCAATCCAGCCCGGCAGAATAGCGTTCACTTGAATGTTGTCCTTGGCCCAGGCCGAGGCGCACGCCTTCGTGAACTGCACGATGCCGCCTTTGCTCGCGGCATAAGCCGGCGCATAGCCGGTGCCGAAGATCGACAGCATTGAGCCTATGTTGATGATCTTGCCGCCGCCCGCGGCGCGCATCGAAGGATAGGCCGCATGCGAGCAGAGGTAGGCGCCGGTGAGGTTGGTGTCGATCACCTGTCGCCATTCGTCGAGCGAGAGCCGATCCGGCGCCTTTCGGATCGTGATGCCGGCATTGTTCACCAGGACGTCGAGCCGGCCGCATTGCCGCATTGTTTCCTGTACCAGGGCCGTTACCGAACCGGCGTTGGCCACATCGACCGGAATCGCGAGCGCGCCACCACGCCCCAGCTCAGTCAGCTCGGTGACCGCGGTGGCGGATTTCTTTCCGCTGCGGGCAGCGACGACGACCCACGCGCCGGCCGTGGCGAGGCCGCGCGCCAAGCCCAAGCCGATGCCGCCGTTGCCGCCGGTGACGACCGCGACCTTGCCCTCGAGAGTGAACATGGCACCGCTCCCGGTGAATAGTTTAGCAACAAAGGACGGCTGACGAGCAGGAGGCACGCACCGGGATTCCGGTAAAAGATACGTGGCGGCTCTGACAATGGGAACGGATTGTCAGACGACGCGGATGTTCTTGAACTGCCAGGGATCGCTGTCGTCGAGGTCCTCGGCGAAAAGGTGGCCGCGATCCTGAAGCGGCGTCCAATCACCCCACACACCTGCCATCTCGCCGAGATAGGGTAATGAGATATCGAGGATGCGGCGAAAATCCATCTCGTCCGGTTCAACAATGCCAAGCCGAGGATTCTCCAGCGCCCAGATCACGCCGGCCAGGACGGCTGCGGTCACCTGCAGGCTCGTGGCATTGTTATAGGGTATCAACCGTCGCGCATCGTCCACGCTGAGGCGCGAGCCATACCAATAGACGCCTTTTTCATTGCCCATCAGGAGGACGCCTAGTTCGTCAATGCCGCCCGCGGCAATTTCCTCCATCAGGAGGCGTTTCTCTTCTTGAAGCTGCCAGTTCTTGCCGGCTAATTCGTGCAGGGAAAGGACGGCGCCATCGCATGGGTGATAGGCGTAGTGCACCGTCGGTCGATAGGCTGCACGACCAGCCTCCGTCACCGTCAGGTAATCGGCTATCGATATCGCCTCGCCATGGGTGATGAGAAAGCCGTGATACGGTCCTTCAAGTGGAGTCCAGCTTCGGACCCGCGTGCCGGCACCCGGTCGGTTGAGATAAATGGCCGCGCCGGCGCCGAAATCGTGCCGCGCGCCATCCGGGGGAAAGTGCTTCTCGTGCGTGCCCCAGCCGAGTTCGGCGGGCTGCGATCCCTCGCTGAAGAAGCCGTCGATCGACCACGTATTGACGAATTCGCCAGGCCGCTTCGGGATGTTCGACACCTGCGTATCACGTTCGGCTATATGGATGGCCTTGATGCCGATCGCACGGGCGAGTGCCCCCCACTCGGCGCGGCCCGTCGGAAGGAGAACCGGGTGACCGGCGTCCCGCGCGACGTCGAGCAAGGCCTGCTTCACGAAATGCGATACGAGGCCGGGATTGGCGCCGTGGGTTAGAACCGCCGTCGGTGCATCCGCGTATCTTTTCCGCAGTTCGAGGGCGCTTTCTCGCAGCGCGTAATTCGAACGTCGAGAGGGTGATAGGCTTGCATCGGTGTATCCGCCGGGCCAGGGCTCGATGCAGGTGTCGAGATAAAGCGCGCCTTTCGAGAGGCACAGATCGATCAGCGCGACGCTCGATACATCGACCGAGACGTTGAGTAAAAAATCCCCAGGGCCGAGCAGGGGTGTTAGGACTTCGCGATAATTCTCGCGCGTCAAGGGAGCTACCAGGAATTTGACACCGAGAGATCGCGCCTCCCGGTGACCACGTTCCTCGGCGGTGACGACCGTGATCTGAGGCGGTGCCATGTCGATATGGCGCAGAATCAGCGGCAGGACGCCCTGGCCGATGGAGCCAAATCCGACGATGACGATGCGGCCTGGGAATTTGAGATATTTGTGTTCTGTCATGGCGATAAGACCCGGTGCACCATAGCGGGCAGGCTGCTCCTTGTCGACCACGGATCGCTGATTTTCAGGTCGCAGGCGGTGCGCATCATCGGCTGGCGCGGGAGCTGCAGGGGGGCGGGTGCTGGGCAATTTCCTCATCCGTCCGGCGCGGATTTTGTTACCGGCGGGGGTTTGTTAAAGGCCGGCAACGCCCAGTGACTTTGCAGACCTTGGAGAGGCGGCGTCAGCCGTCAATCCATACCGCTCCGGCGAGCAGGCGGCGGCGGAGCGCGACGAGCCAAGGCCATGGTTTCCAAATGCGGCTGATCGATAATCTTAACATGCCGCCGGTTTCGGAACGCCAGGATATGCTTGCTTTCCAGGAGGTGGAAGGATCGCGTGACGGCCTCAAGCGACATGCCGACATAATCCGCGATGTCGGAGCGGGTCATAGGTAGATAGATATCGTCGATATTTTCACCGCGGGCAGTCTGATAATTTTCAAGCATTTTCAGGAACAAGGCTATTTTGGTCACGGCGCGATGCCGGCTGAGGAGGAAGGCGTGGCGCTGTGCTTCCCTCAGTTCATGGACGATCTTGGAGATGAGATGGAATTCGAGTTCGGCATCTTTTTGCAGACGCGTTTTCAGGGCAGTGACCGGAATCCGGTAGGCCACGACCGGTGTCACCGCTTCGGCGGAATTGACATACTTTCCTTCTTCCATGAGTCCGATCAGATCATCAGGAAACAGAAAGGCCGTTATGTGTTCTGTATTGTCGGGCAGGCTCCGGTAAGTCTTTGCGACGCCGCGGACAAGGCTGAAAATTGAATCGGCCGCAGCGCCATGGCGATATATCTGCGTGCCTTTACTGAAGCGGACGATCGAGGAAATGACCGCAAGCTCCGCGCGTTCTGTGTCGGTGAGGAGTTGCATTCGCAGGCCGCCGTTGGTGCCCCACAGCGCCGTGGCAGAGACCGAGGGACCACCATTCGGGGCATTGGCGGGGAGTGCCGAGATTCGGGCGTTCATGGCAAACTGGTACCTGCTGAGGGTGGCCTATGGCCACCGGCTTTAGTTTACGACAACAGCAACTTTGCGTTCTGGAATCGTACCAAGCTTTGATCCCGGTCAAATTTTTGGGGAAAGCGGGGCTGGCTCGCCTCGAATCAGATTTTTAACATTGGTCCATGTCTCCCGCGGGGGTGGGTGGCCGGCGAGGGACGAATTTCCATCCGCTCTCACCCACGATGTGGGAGCCGGCACGGATTTGGACATGGATAACCAAGATCGAGGGGGGGCAGACAGTCCTGATGAAGAAGTGGTCGCCGTGGTTCACGACCTCATTGAGGCGCTGACCGCGATCGGCAACTACTTTGTGGCGATGCAGCGCGTCACCGCTTCCGGTCTGCCGCCGTCGTCGAACGCGAGGACGCTCAACCTCCTCCTGGAAAGGGGTCTGAGTCAAGTCCGGCGCGCCACCGTTGCGGCCACGTGGTTGCGCGCTAGGTTTGACCGGCGGGGCCCGGAGCGGTGATGGTCGGCGGGACTTGAGCGGCCGATGAACAGCCTAACCATTGGAAGCCATCCGGTTCCTGCGTTCACCTACGATACGTATGGTCCCCGGCCAGACAATTCCTTCCCTTGATATGTCACGCCAAGGCCGGTTAAGAAAACAGAGTCGTGCCGCCATGCTCCGGGTGCGGTCCCCTGGTGGATCTACACTCGTTCTCCGTTCAGTCGATCAGGCTTACAGGAAGCCGTCAATGAAGTGCAACGTTGTTCCCGTTACCCCGTTTCAGCAGAATTGCTCGGTAATATGGTGCGAGATCACCAAAGAGGGGGCGGTGGTCGATCCCGGCGGCGATCTGGAACGCGTGATGGCGGTGGTCGATCAGCATAACCTCCGGCTCAGCAAGATATTGCTGACCCATGGTCACTTGGATCATGCCGCCGCCAGTGCCGATCTCGCCGAGGCGCTGAACTTGCAAATCGAAGGACCGAACCAGGCGGATAAGTTTTGGATCGACGCCCTACCCGAAACAGCGGCACGTTATGGCTTCCCACCTGCTCGCGCCTTTACACCCAACCGATGGCTGGTTGGCGGCGATACGGTTTGGGTCGGTGATGTCAGGCTCGATGTCATCCATTGCCCGGGCCATACGCCAGGCCACGTGGTCTTTCTGCACCGACCGTCACGCTTTGCCCTTGTCGGCGACGTCCTGTTCCGCGGCTCGATCGGCCGCACGGATTTCCCCCGCGGCGATCACGAGGCATTGATTCGCTCGATCCGCGAGCGCCTCTTTCCATTGGGGGACGATATTGTCTTTGTGCCGGGGCATGGGCCGACCTCGAGCTTTGGCTTTGAGCGACAGAGCAACCCTTACGTCAGCGATCTCGCGATCGGCGCGCTTTAACCACTGATGGCATTGTTGGTCATCTCCTTATCGGAAGACTGTAAGATTTAGAGACCTGACGGCGCGGGCGATTTACTTTACGGCATCAGACTGAGAGCGGCGATGAGGAGGTCGGGAACGATAAAATCTCTCGTTCGGCTGTGCGGGGCATTGCACTACAAGCATCGCTGACCGAGCGCAAGGGTCACGGCCGCGCCGTTCCCAAATGCCGTGCCGCATTGGCGGCATAGGGCGCGAACCAACCCAGCCCGTCCAAGGTGTTACCGGCCGGCCTGTATTCGCAGCCGACAAAACCCGTATATTCCAATCGATCCAGTTCGGAGAACAGGAAGCCGTCAGCGAGCTCTTCGCTCGTCGGCTCATGGCGCGACGGTACGCTTGCGATTTGGATGTGGCCGATCATCGGCATCAAGCGCCGGAGCGCCGCCGTCACGTCGCCGTGAATGATCTGGCGGTGATAGATATCGAACTGAAGTTTGAGGTTGGGCAGGGCCAGATCGCGGATTAACGCTTCCGCCGCGGTGAAGTCGTTGAGGAAATAGCCCGGCATATCGCGGCCATTGATCGGTTCGATCACAAGATCGATGTTAGCCGGCAATAGCCGCTCCGCCGTCCAAGTCACGGCACGGCGGTAGGCGGCGCGGGCCTGCTCGTCATCAGCCGCGGCGAGGCCCGCCATCAGATGTAAACGCCTGGTGCCCGCCGCTTCTGCATAAGCAAGCGTGGTCTCGACGCCGGCTTGCAGTTCGACGAAACGTGTGGGTAAGGCGGCGATGCCGCGCTCGCCTGCGCTCCAATCACCGGGCGGCAGGTTGAAGAGCGCCAGCGTTAGAGAATTGCGTTCGAGCCGTTCTATAACGGCCTTCTCGGGATATTCGTATGGGAAGAGAAACTCGACAGCGGTAAAGCCGGCGCCAGCCGCAACATCGAAACGCTCGAGGAACGGCCACTCGTTGAACATGAAACTGAGATTGGCGGCAAAGTGAGGCATCGATCCTCCCAAAACTCTCTATCTTCTCGGGTTGCGAATCGGGTCCGCGTGTCTGGATCGGGGCGGTCCGCGTCAAGCGAAGCGAACTTAGGGAAGATGTTACGCAATAGCCCAGTTCACCATGTTCTATCTGCTCTCAAGTATAGAGTTCGCTTTCAGAAGTCGGAGGAGGCATCTTGGGCGAACCGGGTCGATTAATGCGATCACGGGCGGAAAACATCTGTCCCTTCGCATCCTTAGCTGGCGCGAATCGGAGAAATCCGATCGCCGCCGGGAGATCATCATAAACCGCCTCCATGCCGCCGGTCATGAAATAGGCCTCGTGCCAAAATCCGGTCCCTCCTGAATTCCGCAAAAATTCGTGCCACCACAAGCGATGTGGTTCGGACCGTGCCCAGGCTTCAAGAGAGTCGAAATTCCGCCAATACTGTCGCATGAGCGCATGCGGAGGAAACAAAGAAAACAGCATGTTCTCATGGAGAAGAAGGCCATCCGGCTGTTGTTCGATCGATTTGGCGATCTTCGGCCCGAATCCGATCATGGTCTTCAGCCCTGCAAACGTGCTGACCCGCATGCCGAGATAGATGACCACCAAATCGGGATAATCCGAGAGATCGACCGTGCGGCGATTGACCTTGGCCTTCATTGTTCTCTCCGTATCCGGATTTCGTCTGCAGCTTCAGGCGGTGTTGTGGCGACCGGCCTCAGCGATGAAAGGTGGGTTGCGCCCCTAGGTGGTCCACGATAGGTAGTTATTAACCTTATCATAATAATCACTACACGGCGGCGTATACCGTGGTTGGCGCGAGAAAGAAAGAGCGGATCCTGGCGGGAGCATTTTGCAAGAAACGCAGATAGGAGATGGCCTCTCTCTTCATATGTTCCGGCCCG
>JBJKQL010000054.1:0-10298 GCA_046705265.1 Ferrovibrionaceae bacterium | reverse complement strand
CCAATCCTGCCACATTAGAAGGTGTTGCGCCGATCCATTGAAGCCGCCTCCCATTCCGGTCATTTCCCAACGCCATAGGTGCAGTGGAGGGCAAAAGAATGATAGGGGAAACTCGCAACCATTACGGGTACCGATGCGATGCGATGAAGAGATGAACTTGTGCTTGATTGGGATCAAGGCGCCTTCGGCCGATCTGCACCAACCTTAATAGGGTCGAGGATTCGTTCCGATGAGCGATCAAACTAATTTGAAGGCCAACGTCCGGCAGATAGCGCCCCCATCGGCGGATCGTTCTCGTCGTCGGCCCCGTCAACGGCGCCTTTTGGTCAGTAGCATTGCGATCTTAGCGATACTTCTCATCGCTGCAACGGCATGGTGGCGTCTCTCCGTGCCCGCCCCGGTACATTATATTTCCTCGCCACTGTTGCGTGGAGATGTCACCAAAACCGTCACTGCGACGGGCACCGTCAATCCGATCCTGACGGTCATCGTCGGCAGCTATGTATCAGGGGTCATCCAATCGGTTTCCTGTGATTACAACACGATCGTGAAGGCCGGGCAGGTCTGCGCCAAAGTGGACCCGCGCCCCTACCAGGCGATATTGAATCAATATACCGGCCAACTGATGCGCGATAAGGCGATCCTTGCTAAAGATCGAATGAATCTAGCGCGCTATCAGAAACTAGCAGCCCAGAATTCGATCGCGCGCCAGCAAGCCGAAGACCAAGCCTATATCGTTCAGCAAGACGAAGGAACGGTGAGACTTGATGAAGGGCTGGTAGAAGGCGCAAAGCTCAATCTCGGATACACCAATATAGTTGCGCCGGTGAACGGCACGGTCGTCTCTCGTAACATTACCCAGGGTCAAACCGTCGCCGCAAGCTTTCAGACCCCGACGCTGTTCCTAATCGCCGCCGACCTGAAGAAGATGCAGGTCGACACGAACATCAGCGAAAGCGACGTCGGTGGTATCAAGGTCGGCGACAAGGCGACCTTTGCCGTGGATGCGTATCCGAGTCGCACGTTCAAGGGCGCCGTCGCACAAGTCCGCCTGTCGCCGCAATCGGTCCAGAATGTCGTTACGTATGATGTCGTGGTTGCAGTCGACAACGCTGATCTCGCTTTGATGCCGGGGATGACCGCATCGACGCAAATCGTCGTCGATCAGAAAAAGGACGTGCTCTACGTCCCCGACCAGGCACTGCGCTTTGCGCCCGGTGGCCTAGCCGGAGCAAAGCCGGCTGTACCTGCCGGCGGACAGGGAATCGTTTGGGTGCTGCGCGACGGCAAGCCAGTCGAACTGTCCGTTGTGCCCGGCCTCGACGACGGCAACGTCACGGAAATCGTGAAGGGAGATTTCCGACCAACCGACCGTGTCATCACAGGCGAAAGTCGCGGGCAGCCGAGCGGTGCATCGGGGCTGTCGCGGCCGCGCTTCTGAGGTAACGCGATGCTGCGCCAAGACCCAACTATTACCGAACCAGTGATTGAGATCGTAAACGTGGTTCGTGCCTTCGCGCTCGGCGAAGGGGTCGTAGTGCAAGCGCTGCGCGGGGTTAACCTTACCGTTCATTCGGGTGAATTCGTTGCCATCATGGGTGCCTCGGGTTCGGGGAAATCGACGTTGATGAATATCCTGGGTTGCCTCGACCGACCGACTACCGGACATTATTATTTCGAGGGCGTTGATATCGCGGCGCTCGAGGAACCAGCTCTCGCTCGCATTCGCAGCGAACGTTTGGGTTTCGTCTTCCAGAGCTTCAACCTGCTGGCGCGCACGAGTGCGATTGAGAATGTCGGGCTTCCACTCTACTACGCTGCCGCCGGGCCGGTGGGCCGTGCCGAGCGCCTGGAGCGGGCGCGGCAGGTGCTGCGCCTTCTCGGCCTTGGCGATCGCGAGCGCAATACCCCCGGTCAGCTCTCGGGAGGTCAACAGCAGCGCGTAGCGATTGCCCGCGCGCTGATCAACGCGCCGCGCCTGCTCCTCGCCGATGAGCCGACCGGCAATCTCGACACGAAGACCTCTCACGAGATCATGGAGACGCTGGTTTCGCTCAATCGCAGACAAGGCGTGACGATCATCCTCGTGACCCACGAATCTGACATCGCGGCGTATGCCGACCGCATCGTGACGATGCGCGACGGTGCGATTCTCTCGGACGATCGGGCAGGGAGGCAGAAAGCGCCGATGCCGCGTCCCGGAGCGCCGGCTGCCGCCCACAGGCCCGCCATGCCGCCGCGCACCAGCGGGATACTTGCTTTCGGTTCGATGGTCGTCGGGGCGGCGGCGCAAGCGATCGGGCGGAATAAAATGCGCGCGGCCCTGACCATGCTCGGCGTTTTCATCGGCGTCGCCGCACTGATCGTAATGGTGGCGATAGGCGATGGTGCGAGCGAGGCGGTGCGCAAACAGATCGAACGGCTCGGCACCAACGTCGTCGTGATTCTGCCTGGTTCGGTTACGACAGGTGGTGTGCGAGGCGGCTTCGGCAGCGCCAGCACGCTCACGGTAGCCGACGCGCAGGCAATTCAACGCGAGGACCCCGCCGTCGCCAGGGTCGGCTATCTCATCCGTCAGCAAGGGCAGGCGGAATTTGGCGATCAGAACTGGACGACGAGCATTCAGGGCGTCAGCGCGAGCTACGCGTCGATCACTAATTGGGGCATCGCTGCCGGCAGGGGAATTACGGCAGGCGACGTGCGCAAGGCGGCACTCGTTGCCGTCATCGGCGAGACGGTCTACCGTCAGCTCTTTGGGGTCGACGAGAATCCCGTCGGCGCTTCAATTCAGCTGAAAGGTGTGCCGCTTCGCGTTATAGGGGTTCTCGCACCCAAGGGTCAGTCGCCCTTCGGTCAGGATCAGGACGATTTGATCATGATCCCGTTCACGACTGCCGAACGGAGGGTCTTGGGTGTCGCCGCACCGATCCAGCAGCAGGTTCCGCTCAACTGGCCCTACCTGCCGCCGCCCAACCCCTATAATCTACAAGCGCGGCTGGCGGGCTATGTGAATCAGATCTACTTGCAGGCGGTAGGGCAGGCGCAGGTACCAGCGGCGATTGACGCGGCGACGGAGATACTGGTACGCCGCCATCGCATCCGAGCTGGGCAGCCCAACGACTTCTCAGTGCGCAACCTGAGTCAGTTCGTGGAGACCGCCAAGAGCAGCAGCCGGATCATGGGAATTCTGCTCGCCGCCGTCGCATCTATTTCGCTACTCGTTGGCGGCATCGGCATCATGAACATCCTGCTGGTGTCGGTAACCGAACGCACCCGTGAAATCGGCCTGCGCATGGCGATCGGCGCGCGACGGCTGCACGTATTGCTGCAGTTTTTGGCGGAAGCGGTCTTTCTCAGCGTCAGCGGCGGTTTTGCCGGGATTCTGATGGGCGTCGCATTTTCCTCGGCAGTCCCGATCGTGTTCGGGTGGCCGGCACCGGTCTCGCTGACCGCAATCTTTGGCGGGTTTGCCTTTGCCGCCGCGGTCGGGGTCTTCTTCGGCTTTTATCCGGCTCGCAAAGCTGCAAGCCTCAATCCGATCGACGCGCTGCGCTACGAATGAAAATCTTTTGCACAGGACGTTATCCCTACATCAAAATCGCGACACGAGCATGACCGCGCTCTGACTGGTAGCGCTAACTATTTGTACTCAAGCCCGTGGGTCACCGCCGCTGATTGGTCCCGGCGTACGGCTGGAATCGGCGCGAATCTCTTATTCTTGGATTGGCGATAATCTCGCCGACCGCCTTCCTCACGACCGACCCCTCCGTGAGGGAGAAAGAAGGCACTCGCGATCCGCAAGCGGACTGCCTCGCGGCAGTGGCAATGGTGATGCCAAGAATGACCGCTCAGTCGATCTTGCAAGCCGCTGGGCCGGGCGGATTTTGCTTTGGCGCCGAACAGCCTGTGGTGCTCCTTCCCTACGTGACGAGCGAATGCCGAACCCGGATGGAAAAGCAGTCTGTCCGATCCGGATTGTGCCAGGGTGAAACCGGTCATTGACGCCATTGCGGGGTATGGCCGTCGCCCGTCCGATTTTTCCAGAAATGGTCTTGTGTCGGAGATCGGTGCAAATGGACCTTCAATCGCGTCCTCATCATCATCCCAGCTCCGGGGATTGTGAGTACGTTGGCGCTGCCCGAGGCGATCGGTTCTCCGTTTCGGTGGCCACCTTAGGCGCGGCCACTGCGGTCAGCTATGCCAATTCCGAACTCGTGGATTCGAGCCGAATGATCCTCTTGATACCGGCCGACGCGTCTGTGGATTCCATACGAGCTTCAGGTTGAGAAACATACACCAGCCATTGGATCTCCCTTGCTTGCCGCCGATATATCACCCATCGAAATTACCCACGCCCTGCAGATTCTCGCCAGCCCGGCACGCTCGGACACTTCTATCGTTGATCTGAATCAATGAGCGAGACGGCAGGGCGGTGCTAGGGAATCCTGGTCATGGCCAGGTAGAGGGTTGGACCATGGTGAATTTCCAGGGACGGATGAGAAAAGCGGCGTTCGTTATCGTTCTCTCGATTCTTGGTTTGGGGTTGGGCGCCGCAGCAGCCCCCGCGCAATCGACCCCCGTTAGTTTTAAGCGCCAAGTGTTTCCGATCTTGAAGGCACGCTGCGTATCCTGCCATAGTCCGAACCATGTTGGCTTCCAGGCCATCGGGCTTGATTTCACCAGCTATAAGATGCTGATGTCGGGTTCGACCTTGGGTGTCGTGGTGGTGCCGCTCCACCCCGAGCTTAGCCCGTTGATTGCCGTCCTCGAGCCCGACACACCCTCCTTCAAGGACCTAAAGATGCCGCCTAATCATCCGCTTCTTCCGCAGCCCGACGTTTCGCTTATCAGCGAATGGATTGCACAAGGCGCCAAGGATAATTGAGGCGCTTTCCAGTGCTGGCGCTGACCTCGGCAACCAGAGGCGACATCTCTATCACCAGCACGACCGAGATCGCCAAAATCCAATCTGCGACTGTCCCTAACCAGACTTCTTCAACGGAATCGGGGGCAAGCTGTCATTCGCCACTCAGTCGGTTGCGGGTACCAGCGCGGTAGAAGGGGTAGCTCTGTGAAATAGCTTTGTTTGCCTTCTGCAGCCATTGCCTAGGCGGGAGCACGGACGGTTCAAGCGGATGCCGCGATTGCCCATTCACACTTCATCTAACACTAGCTTTAGATTGGATCTCCCGGGTCGAATCCCCCCTCGCATCGTCGGCCTGCGCAGCCAGTCGTCGGGCGCCGTGCCCAATGTGCAAGAGCCGAGGGCGGCGCAGGATGGCCAGCGGCTCGGTGTCGTGCAGCTCGAACCAACCGCGACGGGCTTGCAGTTGGCCGTGTATTCACAGACATGTGAGGCGGAGTTAGCAACTGGCTACGAACTGCTTGCCTAAGCAGTATCTCTCGCGATTCGGAACTCCACACCTAAGCTTCACTCAAATGCGCGATGCGTCAGGCATTAAGCTGCCGTTCGATCCATGCGCGGAGTGCGCCGGCCGGCATGGCCCCACTATGGCGGCTCAATTCCTTTCCACCGCGAAACAGGATCATCGTTGGGATAGCCTGGACGGCATAGCGGGCGGCAAGGCTAGGCTCTGCATCTGTATCGACTTTCGCGAAGCGCAGCCGCGGTTCAAGAGACTTCGCCGCTGCCGCGAAAGCAGGAGCCATCGCCTGGCACGGTCCGCACCATGCGGCCCAGAAATCGACCAACAGCGGTAAATCGGGGACACTGGCGTGGCGATCAAAATGGGTCGTGCCAAGATTGATGGGCTGCCCGACGAAGAGGGGCTGATGGCAACGGCCGCATTTTGGACCTTCAGAGAGCCGGGGGGCCGGCAGGCGGTTGAATGTGTGACAATGCGGACATGGAATTGTAATCAATGTTGCCATTATCCCTCCAGCACACTCATCAGGCGCGCTGCCGCCTAGGCGCAGTCTGGCCGCGGTTCTTGGATACTCATAATAGGAATATTCATAACTCGGAAGGCGCTCTTTGATTTGGGTCAATAATAAGGTCAACTGTGCAGATTGATTGAGCTTGCCCCGCCAAATCCCGAACTCTAACTCTACGTAGACCAAATTCTCAGTGGAAGATCAATCTGAGCATCCCGACCGCTACCCTCCATTCAGACACGAGAACGGATAGCGTCTTCGACGGATCGGAAGACTTGATCGGGGCCGAGGACGGCGATCAGGCCGGTGCGCTCGGCGGCTCTTTGTGCACGCTCGGATTCGAGCCGCGCCAGGGCAACCCGGATCTTGCGGTGATGCAGCTCTTCGATGATCTCCTGCAACATCTGCGAACCTGTATAATCAATGTCGATGACCCCATTAGCCTCGAGCACCAGCAGGTGGCAGGATTCGTTCATCGCTGCGATTTGCTTCATGAGCTCGCGGCGGATGTATGCGGCATTGGGGAAGCACACCGGCGCGCCCGGTGCGAACACCAGCACGCCGGGTTCACGCTGACCTGCTACTCCGGCTGGCGCCTTCCACCACACAGTGGTTCCCGATACGCGCGAGAGCACCGCGCAGTCGGGGCGAGCGATGATATAGACGCTGTGCGTCAGGGACAGCAGGATGCTTAGGGTCACCCCGGTCTGAATTGGAAGCAATACCACCAGGGCCGCACTCGCGGCCACCAAAAGGATCTCGTAGCCCCCGCGGCGATAGATCTGGCGCATCGTGGCGACGCGAACGATACGTATGGCGATGAAGATCAATACACCGCTTAGTGCGGCGACCGGCAGCGTTGCGAAGGCGTCTGCTGCCAACAGTGCTATCGCTGCGATAATTAGAATTGCCAGCAGGCCGACGAGCTGCGTGCGACCACCCGACTCGTACACTACTGCAGTCCGCGGGGGGCTCGAGTCTACGGCAAAAGCTCCGAAGGCTGCGGCGAGCAGGCTGCCGAGACCCACCGCGGCGAAATCCCGGCTGACGCTCTGTGGCCGACCGGGGTCGCTGGGAAAGGAGCGCAGCACAACGGCTGTCTGCATCATGCATACCAGCGCAACGATTAATGCTGTCGGCAACAGCTGCGTGAACTCGGCCCAGGTGGGTGTCGCCAACGATAGCTGCATCGTGCCGACCGGCAGCGCACCGATCACGGCCGTACCCTCCCGCGTCAGCCCCAATGCCCACACTGCCACCCCGGCGCCTACAAAGCCGATAAAGGCGCCTGGAAGCCGGGCACTGATGCGCTCGGCGAGCAGCGTGAGCATCAGCACGCCCAAGCCAATGGCGGCCGCGTAGGGACTGCTCCGTGGCAGCTCCGATACAATAATGACGAGACGATGCAGCACATCGCCTCGCGGGACCGGTAAACCAAGCAGACCAGGTAGCTGGCCGACGATGATGTGTACTGCAATGCCCGCCAGGAAACCAGCCGTTACCGGAATCGAGAGTAGGTCGGCAATCCAGCCGAACCGTACGCTTCCGGCAATCACCAGCAACAACCCAACGAGCATACTCAGCACTCCAGCAGCGCTTACGTACGAAGACGTACCCGGCGAGGCGATAACGACCAGTGCGCTGGCCATGATCGGTGCGATCGTTGAGTCAGCGCCCACCGACATGAAACGGTTCTCACCGGCGGCGGTGAACGCCAATGTGCCTGCAACGAACGCCACCAGCCCAGCTAGCGGCGGCATGCCGACTAGTCGTGCGGTGGCCAGCTGCTCAGGTAGGGCGATCGCCGCGAGTGTGAAGGCGGCAACGATGTCGTTTGGCAACCAAGCCGCCCGATACCCGTGCAACGAGGAGAAGAGTCTGCTCGCTAGGATCCCTCGGTGCGTGGAGCCGCCGCCCCTCGGGCCCTCAGGTTGTGATTTCGTTCTCAGCGCCGCCCCCTAATCCAAATTGCCTAGTGTAACGATATCATCCGGAAAACTCGGAAGACAGGGGAGCCACGCGTCGCGCGAAATGCAAAGCATCCAATCCGATCGAACGGCTGTTCAATTAGCCGAAGAATTCGCGTCGGGTCGCCGCTCGATACGACAAAATCGCCGAGTCTTTCCGCGGCTTCATAACTATCGCCGCCATCAAACTTTGCCTGCCTCTTGTCCACGGAACCTAGCGACCTTAGGCAACAGATATCTGTACTTACGTCGCTCGGAGGCCTGCTGATAGCGTGGCCGCGCTCTCGGCGGGGCGTCAAGAGCCATCGGTTCTACGTTAAATTGGCCCCTTTGGAGCGAGACATAGTTTGCCGCTATCCATTGGACTTCGGAACGAGGCGGCAGTTCTGTACGCTAGCGCGAAACGCCCCCAGGGCATTGTCACCCCGGGGGCGCCGGCTATCAGAGGTTGACTCGTTGGTCTACTCTTAGGGCTTCTTTTCTTCCTCCATTCCCTTCTCCTCTTCCTGGATACCCTGTTCCTCCTCCTGCACGCCCTTCTGCTCCTCTTGTATGCCCTGCTGCTCCGTCTCTACACCCTGCTTTTCTTCCTCGATGCCTTTCTGCAAATCCTGCTCACCTGGGTTTTCTTGTGTCTGAGCAACCACCATCAAACTGTGAGCCGCCCGTATTGGGGAAGTAGTCTGTAACGGGGACTGCGGAGTCAATGCCCACGCCGATCCAACGCCAAGAAGTGTGATCAAAGCTCCGGAAGCAAATAAACGCAGTGGGGTGTACAACCGCTGTTTCATAGCGCTCTCCATGCTGGAATAGGCGCGTCGCACCAGTGCGTTCGAGCCGTTCCAACATATACTCGCGATGGCTTTAGGCTTGAGTTGATGTAGATCAAACGCGCCAACGGTTACGGCAAAAAAGGTTTAGAGCATCAAACACGTCTCGCTTCATCTTGCCCGAATTGCGGCTCCCTTTTTGGCTCAGTGACAACCACGCGTTCAGCGGGCGCAGATTTCGGCCAAATTAGAGACGAGATAGGCTGCGGTGGGAGGCGACGGAAGGGTGAAAAAGCGAGAGAATCGATTACGTTTTGGCTTCGGCGTGCAGGCTCCGATGAAGTCCCCCTTGAGGATAGAGATGATCTGCATCTCGATTCCGACATGGTGTCGCCCCTTGGGACCGTTGCTGCGCTAGCGTTGAGATCATTCGCATTGATATCGTGCCGTAATTAATATTCTTCTGTTCTGGTGGACTTTTTGGAGCCGGTCATTCGGTTGTACCAGAATGTGGAGTAACCAAGCCTGCCTAACGCCATGTTTGACGCTTGGCATCTTCCTGGCTCATCTCCAGCCTTACCAGCCTTGCCATCGCTTGCACCACATCGGGCTTAGCGTTGTGCCCCGTGCCCCGCGGCGGGTGAAAGGGATCCTAACTAAGATTGTCCCACACGTCGTACCACTTTGGAGGTAAGTCTTGGTGAGTACTTGTTCTAGTCGAACATCTGGGACTGGGATTCGTCATCACGATCGCACTGTTCGCCGGCCAGGGGCCAATGCTACGGGTCAGAAATTATCTCCCCTACACCCCCTTGTCAGGATCTTCCTGACCGTCTTGATCATCGACGCAGGACGCGTTTCGGAGGAGGAGGAAATGGGGGTTCTCGTCGACTGTTTGTTGGCGACCGTTCTGGCCGCGGCACTGATTCTCACGGTGAGCGGCACAGTGTCCGGTTTGACACCGCTACAGAGGATCAAAGAATAACTTCACCGCTTTATGGTGGATGTGGCGCCGACCCAGTGCCGATGTCATCGCGTTGTGCATCGCCGCTTCTTGGCATGGGCGCACGCTTTGTTACCATCCCCGTCGTGAGCGGCCCCTGAGTGTGTCTCGAAGTTTGAGATGGCGCCCAAGGCAGTTAGATGAATGCCAACGAGTGTTCGAGGACAGAATAAGGCTCACGGCAACCAACGGTTCTTATGGACCGACGTGTCATTCAGAGCTTCGCCGGTACATTCGCCGTAGTGCGCTCCACCAGCGGGTTACGAACGCCGGTTTCGCCTGTAGACGCTCCTTCAAACTGACGCAGGTTGGCGCCATCGCGTATGCCGAAAAGCCATTAGTGATATGAAATATCGCGCGGACGCCAATTTCCGTCCGGGGACGGCTATGATCGCGCGATAATTTCTTCTCCTTTATGCTCTTCCGTTATGAGCCTTACGAACGCCGAAGCTTTCACCGCCGTGGCACAGACCGGTGCGGTCAATCGAGCCGCGTTCGGTCTCGGGCGACAGACGACGTAGCAGTTATTAACCTTCTCATAATAATCACTACACGGCGGCGTATACCGTGGTTGGCGCGAGAAAGAAAGAGCGGATCCTGGCGGGAGCATTTTGCAAGAAACGCAGATAGGAGATGGCCTCTCTCTTCATATGTTCCGGCCCG
>JBJKQL010000053.1:0-62505 GCA_046705265.1 Ferrovibrionaceae bacterium | reverse complement strand
AAAACCTCCTCAAGCCCTGGCGAAGAGTGATGTGGTGCATTGGCGAGCTAACCACAGAGTACCGTCGACGCATGTACGAGCTGCTGGCACTCTATGCCCGGCCCTACGATCCCAAGGAGCCAGTGATCTGCTTGGACGAGAAGAGTAAGCAATTGTTGCGCGAGACGCGCCGTTCGTTGCCGGCCAAGCCAAGGGCGCCGCTGCGGCAGGACCATGAGTACAAGCGCGCTGGCACCTGCAACATCTTCGTGGCCGTCGAACCGCGCGGCAAAAAGCGCCACGTGCAGGTGACTAAGCGGCGCACCAAGGAGGATTTTGTCGGCTTTGTCTGCCGAATGCTGCGCCGCGGCTACCCCGAGGCGCGCAAGGTGCACCTCGAGCTGGACAACCTCAACACTGATCTGCGCAGCAGCTTCCAGGAGGTCCTTGGCGAGGAAGCTGCTGCCAGCGTCCTCCGCCGTATCCAATTGCATTACACACCCGTGCGCGCCAGCTGGCTGAACATGGCCGAGATCGAGATCGGCATCCTCGACCGGCAATGCCTGGCCCGTTGCGCTACCGATCAGGCCACCCTCACCGGCGAGGTGGCCGCCTGGCAGCGAAGACGCAACGCCGCTCGATGCGGCATCGAGTGGACGTTTACGTGAAAAGACGCCGATCGCAAGCTTAGCCGTCACTATGTTTCGTAATTAATGTGTCTCAATACTAGTCATTACGTGAGATGTGATCGAGAGGAGAGCTTTGGTGGAATTCGACTTTGGCGGCAGAACGGTCCTGGTCGTCGGCGGATCAAGCGGTATCGGCAACGGCGTTGCCCAGGCCTTCCGCGTTGAGGGAGCGGTGGTGCATGTTTGGGGAACCCGGGCGAGAGCGGAAGACTATGCCTGCTCCGAGGGCTCCGATTTGACGGGCCTTCGCTATGCTCAGATGGATGCCACTAACGTTCAAGCAGTGGAGACTTACCGGGCGCCGTTTGAGCGGCTTGATGTGCTCGTGCTTTGTCAGGGCACGGTTTTCTACAAGCGTCGAGAATTTTCCATGGCTGGATTCCGGAAGGTGGTCGATGTGAATCTGAATAGCCTCATGGCTTGTGCCATTCGGTTTCGTGAGGTGTTGGCTGCAGCCAAGGGCGCGCTCATCATTGTCAGCTCGACGGCTGCTTATCATTCGACTAAAGGTAATCCCGCTTATAATGCGTCAAAGGCGGGAGCCGTCGGGCTGACACGCACCCTGGCCGACGCATGGATAGGTGATGGGATTCGCGTGAATGGAATCGCGCCTGGATTCGTGGATACCAAGCTTACCAAAATAACCACGACCAATCCGGAACGTCTTGAGGCGGCGATTGCGCGTATTCCTCTCGGCCGACTAGGCACACCAGAGGACATGGCGAACGTTGCGCTGTTTCTGGCTTCGCCTCTCGCTGCCTACGTTGTCGGGCAAACCATCGTCGTCGATGGCGGATTGATCCTTTAGCTCTAGCCGATTGACTTGACGCGCGGTTTCAGGAATGGAAGCAAGCGTCTTCATTCACGTAACATTGAGAACCGTAATTTCGCGACTGAGGGTATGGCGGCTCTGTAATAGCGATAAAGGGTTTCCGTGGTCGTTTCTTGTGCTTGTTCTCAGACGATGCAGCAGCAACTCCAAGGCGGCGCCGTTGGATTAGAAGAGGATTAGTCCGGTATGATGGTTCCGCGTGCATAAGGCCGTGGCCGCATGTTTTGGCCAGGATCCGCCATGATGGCGGCATGAAGCTGCTCAACATCCGTCTTGTGGGCAAGTTCTGTCGCTGGCGTGAGCACCGCCGCTGCGGCCGCCGCGACGCCATAGGCGAAGGCTTGCTCGATCGGCCAATCGCGTGCGAGGCCGAGGCATAAGGCGCCGATAAAGCTGTCGCCGGCGCCGACGGCGCTTACCACCTCCACTTTGGGCGGACGAACGTGAAGGCAACCGGCAGATGACGCAAGAAGAGCGCCATCGGGCCCAAGGGTGATGATGACCGTCTCTGCGCCACCGTCCGCGAGAAGGCGCCGAGCCAAGGACTCCGGGCCTTCTGCATTTATCCCCAATGCTTCAGCGAGCGCCCTGGCTTCGGTATGGTCGGGCTTGACGAGAAAGATGCGATGGCCGAACGCGGCTCTTAGCGCCGCGCCGGAGGTATCGAGAATTAACCGGGCCCCCCAGGCGGCAACGGTGTCGCCGAGGCGGCCATAGAAATCATCCGGCAGACCAGGGGGCAGGCTGCCACTTGCGGCAACGTAATCGTAGCGGCGCTTGGCAATCAATCGCGAGACTGCGGCGAGAATTGTGTCCGCGAATTCGGACCGCTGTCTCGGCCCGGGTAGAACGAAGCGATATTGCTCCCCGGTCTCGCGATCGTGGACCGCAAAGCTTTGACGGGTAAGGCCGGCGGCTTGCACGAATTCGGTATCGAGCCCGGCCGCATCGAGAAGTTCTCTGATGAGCCCTCCGGTCGCTCCCGCGATCGCAACCAGTGCCGTGCTCGCACCGCCGAGTTCCTTGATAACACGCGAGATGTTGATGCCGCCACCGCCCGGATCGAGCCTGGGCTCCTCGCAGCGAAGCTTAATCCCGGGGGCAAGCGCCGCTACTGCCGTCGTCATGTCGATCGCCGGGTTGAGCGTTATGGTGAGGATGCGATGGGGCGTGGGCATCGGAATCAGGGAAAAGCTGTCAGGTCCGCATCACGCGGTAAATTTCGGCCATCTTACCCCGCCGCCGGCTGAATGGCGCGTCTAGCTCCATGTGGAAGAGGCTCACGTTCGGCCTCGGCAACCGCCTGCTTCACCGCCAGAAAGCTGTCGGGGCTAACGGAAATCGAATCGATACCATGCTCGACCAGGAAGCGCGCGAATTCGGGATGGTCGCTCGGCGCCTGACCGCAAATGCCGGTATGGGCATGGCTCTTCCTCGCTCTGGCAAGCAAGTCGCCGATTGCCGTGGTTACGGCATCGTCCCGCTCGTCAAAAAGCCGGCTCAGCACGTGGCTGTCGCGGTCGACGCCAAGGACGAGCTGGGTGAGATCGTTGGAGCCGATGGAAAAGCCATCGAAGCGCTCGGCAAAGCGCTCGGCTAGGAGCACGTTCGATGGTATCTCGGCCATAACGTAGACCTCTAGGCCGTTCTTACCGCGTCTAAGGCCGTTCTCATCCATAACCTTAAGGACATTGTCCGCCTCGGACAGGGTGCGGCAGAACGGGATCATCACAATGATATTCTTCATGCCGATTTCGTCCCGTGCCTTGCGCACCGCGCGGCATTCGAGCGCAAACCCCTCCCGATATTCTTTACTGTAATAGCGGCTTGCGCCGCGCCAGCCGAGCATCGGATTTTCCTCTTTCGGTTCGAAGGCGGCACCGCCGATCAGCGCGGCATATTCATTGGTCTTAAAGTCGCTCATCCGAACGATCACGGGTTTCGGATGATGGGCAGCCGCAATCCGCGCCACGCCGCGGGCAAGAGTGTCGACAAAATACTGACTTTTGTCGGAATAAGCGCGGGTCAATTCCGCAATCCGGCGTTTTTCTTTCGCATCCCTCAGCGCGGCGTATCGTACCAGGGCCATGGGATGGATGCGGATCAAATTGCCGATAATAAACTCCATGCGGGCAAGGCCGACGCCGTCGGTCGGCAAGCGCCACCAGCGAAAGGCCGCCGATGGATTTGCAAGATTGACCATTATTTTGGTTCGTGTTTTCGGGATTTCGCCCATCTCGATCTCGCGTGATTCGAAATCGGCGATTCCGGCGTAAATGTTTCCCTCGTCGCCTTCGGCGCAGGAAACCGTGACCTCGTCGCCATCTCTCAATATCCGGGTTGCATTCCCGGTGCCGACGACGGCGGTCAGGCCCAGCTCGCGGCTTACGATCGCTGCGTGGCTGGTGCGACCACCATGGTCCGTGACGATGGCGCTCGCCTTTTTCATAATCGGAACCCAATCGGGGTCGGTGATGCGGGTTACCAGCACCGCGCCGGGTTTGAAGCGCGCGATTTCGTTCGCACTGCTCAGCCGACAGATCTTGCCGGCGGCAATGGATTCACCGATTGCGAGGCCGGTCGCCAGCTTGCGCCCCTTCTTGTTTAGCCGATAGGTCTTGAGTGTTCCGGCCTCGCGACGGGCCTGAACGGTTTCGGGCCGCGCCTGAACAATGAAAAGCTCCCCGTTCTTACCGTCCTTAGCCCATTCCATATCCATCGGTTCGCCATAGTGCCGTTCGATCGTCGCTGCTGCGCGAGCAAGCTCGAGAACCTCATCGTCGGAAAGGACAAAGGCAGCGCGCTCGCCCTGGGTTGTATTGACAAGCTTCGATAAGCCGTTCTTAGCGTAAATCATTTTTTGCATCTTGCCGCCGAGCGCCTTCTCGATGATCGGTTTGAGGCCGGGTGTTCCGAGAAGGGGTTTGAAAACATGGTATTCGTCTGGTTCCACCATGCCCTGAACCACGGTTTCACCGAGACCGAATGCGGCAGTGATCAGGATGCTGCGCGGAAAGCCGGTTTCGGTATCGAGCGAGAACATGACGCCCGAGCCTGCCTTGTCGGATCTTACCATCTCCTGGACGCCGATCGAAAGCGCAACCTTCATATGATCGAATCCATGGTTCGCGCGGTATATAATGGCACGATCGGTAAAAAGGGATGCATAGCAGCGCTTACAGGCCTCAAGGAGCGCACGCTGGCCGCGGACATTCAAATACGTCTCCTGCTGGCCGGCAAAACTCGCTTCGGGAAGATCCTCGGCCGTGGCGCTCGATCGCACAGCGACGCTCGTCACCGCATGGCTCGCGCGACCCGGCAGATCGCGGTAGGCTTTGCCGATGGCTTGAGCAAGGGACGCCGGAAACGGCGCGTCGAGTATCAGCTTTCGCACCGCGCGGCCGACGGCGTCTAGATTGCTCTGATCCGTTTTCAACTTTGCGAGCTTTGCGGCGATCCGCGTGTCCAATCCCCCCGTTGCGATGAAGCCGCGATAGGCAGCGGCGGTCGTCGCGAAGCCAAAGGGAACCTTGATCCCGGCACCGCGCAGTTTTCCGATCATTTCACCAAGCGAGGAGTTCTTTCCTCCGACGAGCGGGGTGTCAGTGCGATCGACTTCAGAAAGCCAAACCGTCAGCGCAGCATCGTCGTTCATTGTGACTCTCCGTTCGCGTTTCGCACCAAGGGTGGCATGCGGCCGTTACTCCGACGACCAACCGCCCGTTCCCAGTTCAGCGCACGAAGCCGCTTTATCGGGACCCGACGCCGATCTGAAGTACTCTTCGGCTTCCGAACCCAGAAATTTTTGACCATGATGGACCAAGACGCATTGATCTGGCGCAAGGCCGAATCGGCCCTTGGCTGAGGCCAGCGGTGCAAGGAGGGATCTTCTGTGGGTCATCGACACGATATGCGGTTTGGAACAGAAATCGAGTCGTCCGGGGTTCGCTTTCGCCTCTGGGCGCCTGCGGCACGACGGGTCGAACTCTATCTTGACGGCCGTCCGCGCCGCGCGTTGCCGATGCAGGCGAGGGGTAACGGTTGGTTTGAAGTGACAACAAAGACGGCGCGGGCGGGGTCGCACTATCGTTTCAGTATTGACGGCCGACCCGGCATCCCCGATCCGGCGTCCCGTTGGCAACCTAGCGACGTGCACGGGCCGAGCGCGGTCGTCGATCCCGAACACTACCATTGGCATGATGGGACGTGGAGCGGCCGGCCGTGGCACGAAACCGTGCTTTACGAGCTTCATGTTGGGACTTTCACGCCGGAGGGAACGTTTTCTGGTGTTGAACGACGCCTCGACCATCTCGTTGCGCTCGGCGTCACGGCAGTCGAACTAATGCCGCTTGCGGATTTTCCGGGTGGGCGGAATTGGGGTTATGATGGCGTTTTTCCATTTGCACCGGATGCTGCCTACGGTACGCCGGCGGATCTGAAGCGGCTGATCGACGCGGCGCATCAGCGGGGCATGATGATGTTTCTCGATGTCGTCTATAATCACTTTGGGCCAGAGGGAAACTATCTCCATGATTATGCGCCGCAATTCTTCACGCGCCGCTTCGAGACCCCTTGGGGGGATGCAATCAATTTTGGCTGCCGAGAGGTGCGCGAATTCTTCATCGAGAACGCCCTCTATTGGCTTGAGGAATATCGCTTCGACGGATTGAGGTTCGACGCGGTTCACGCCATTCGTGACTCGCACTCGCCTGACATTCTGGAAGAGCTTGCGGTTCGAGTCCGAAAGCACTTCGGCGACAGGCGCCATATTCACCTTGTGCTCGAGACGGACCGCAACACCGCGCATTATTTGAAACGCCAATTGGATGGCCGACCAGATTACTATGTCGCCCAGTGGAACGACGATATTCACCACGCCTTCCACGTTCTCGCCACCGGAGAAGGTGAGGGCTATTATGAGGACTTCGCAGGGCGGCCAGTAGATCATTTGGCGCGCTGCCTTAGCGAAGGATTCGCCTACCAGGGGGAACCCTTTCAACATTGGCAAGGCCGCCCGCGCGGTGAGCGCAGCGCCGATTTGCCGCCCGGAGCCTTCGTCTCGTTTCTCCAGAACCACGATCAAGTCGGCAATCGCGCCTTTGGGGAGCGGATCGGAGTTCTGAGTAAGCCGGAGGTGTTGACTGCCCTGACGGCGATTCTACTGTTAGCCCCCCATCCACCGCTTCTGTTTATGGGCGAAGAATGGGGTGCTGCAGAACCCTTCCTCTTTTTTTGCGATTTCCATGATGCCTTGGCGGAGAACGTTCGGGAGGGGCGCCGCCGAGAGTTCGCTCGTTTTCCCGCATTTCGCGATTCCGCAGCACGAGAGCGCATCCCCGATCCAAATGCGGCGGCGACATTCATGGACTCGAAGCTCGACTGGAGTTGCCTGCAAGCCCTGCCATACAGGGATTGGCTCGCGTTTCATCGTGCCTTGATTGGTCTCAGGCACAAGGAGATCACGCCACGACTTGCCGGCATTACGGTCAACAATGTTCGATCCAGGCGGTTTGGCCGTGGCGGCCTTTCAGTTTCTTGGCATCTCGGCGATGACACCGAGCTGACGCTTCTCGCCAATCTTTCCGAGACGGATATTCCGCTCGACCACACCGACGTAACGCCGATGGGCCGTGTTCTTTACACCAACGCCGGGAGCGACGCCAAGGCGACGCGCCAGAAGAACCTTGTTCCTTGGTTTGTCGCCTGGTTTCTCAAGGAAAATCACACGGGAAAACGATGAATGAGAGTGCCAAGCCCCAGGCTGCACAACTAGTACCTTGGGCGACATACCGGATTCAGTTCAGCAAGGATTTCCGGTTAGCCGATGCGCGGCGGATCGTTCCTTATCTTGCTGCGCTCGGAATCAGCCATATCTACGCATCGCCGCTTTTGATGGCGCGTCCGGGATCGATGCATGGATACGACATTGTGGATCACAACCACATCAATCCCGAGATTGGCGATGCCGTCGATCTTGATGCGCTGGTGGCCGATCTCAAAGCCCGCGGCATGGGCCTCATTATCGACTTCGTGCCAAACCACATGGGCGTTGGATCCGACAACCCGTGGTGGGTCGATGTTCTCGAATGGGGCCCCCTGTCGCCTTACGCTTCCTATTTCGATATCGATTGGGAGCCGCTTGAGCCAACCAACGCCGGCAAGATCGTACTTCCGTTTCTTGGCGATCACTACGGGCAAGTGCTCGAGCGCGGCGAATTGGCGCTCCGGCTCGACTGCGAACGGGGGACTTTCTCGGTCAGCTATTTTGATAGCACCTTTCCGATCAGTCCGCAGGACTACCCGTCGCTTTTCCAGCGGATCGGCGCTAATGCCCCCGAGGTCCAGACGCGCCTAGCCCCCTTGATCGCTGCCTTCCAAGAAGCCTTGACCAGAACTTCAGGACGCAGGCACTGGGCGCTCCGCCGTGAGCGCACAGATAAATTAAAAGGCGATCTGTCTCGATTGCTTGCAATGGATGATCTGCTGAAACATGCAATAGTGCGGCAGCTCGATGCACTGAATGGCCGTTCCGACAGACCATTTTCTTTTGATGAATTGCATCGGATTCTCGAGCGGCAGGCATATCGGCTCGCCTATTGGCGAGTTGCCGCACATGAAATCAATTATCGTAGATTTTTCGATATCAACGATCTGGCCGGGCTTCGCATGGAGCAGCCCGACCTCTTCGAAGTCAGTCATCGATTGGTTCGACGATGGATTGCTGAAGGTACAATCGGAGGCATTCGAATCGATCATATCGACGGATTACGCGATCCGAAGGCCTACTTGGAGCATTTGCAAACCCTGGCCGAGCCGAACTGGCGGGCCTCTCGGCCGCGGCTGCGCGCCGAGAGGGAAACAACTTCGGCTTCGCTCCCGCTCTATGTTGTCGTGGAAAAAATCCTGGCGCCGCACGAACGGCTGCGGGATGGTTGGCCGGTCGCGGGCACCACAGGATATGATTTTCTTGCTCTTGCGAACGGCCTCTTCGTCGATCCGCGCGGGCAGTCGGCGCTGACGCGGGCTTATGAGCGGTTCATCGGTCGCCACGTGGATCTTGAGGATATGGGCCCGGAGGCAAAGCGCCTGATCATGCGAGAGGCATTGGCGAGCGAACTGAACGTCCTCGCCAATGCCTTCAATCGACTGGCCAAGCAGAGCCGCCGCACGAGGGATTATACGATCACGGGTTTCCGTGAGGCACTTGAAGATGTAGCGGCTCACTTCCCAGTCTACCGCACCTACGGTACCCCGAATGGGGTGACCGCGGAAGACCGCCGCGATATTGATTGGGCGATCGGAAAGGCTCGGAAGACGGCGCGTTCGCCCGATACCTCGATTTACGATTTTATCCGCGACGTCTTGACCCTTGATCTTCTCCGTAGCAATCGCCGCTCCTATCGACGGCGCGACATTGTCGACCTGGCGCTGCGATTTCAGCAGTACACGGCGCCGGTGATGGCGAAGGCAATGGAAGATACGGCTTTCTATCGCTACGTTAGGCTCGTCTCGTTGAACGAGGTCGGCAACGAACTCGGCCGTTTCGCAATCTCTCCACATACGTTTCACGAGGCGAATCGCCAGCGGCAAAAAGATTGGCCATTCTCGATGCTGGCAACCGCCACTCACGATCACAAGAGAGGCGAGGATGTTCGAGCCCGCCTCAATATCGTGAGCGAGATTCCGGCCGAATGGTCGCGGCGTGCACGACGGTGGGCAAATTTCAATGCACGGAAGAGGCGAGAGGTGAATGGCCGTCCGGCGCCGAGTCGAAATGACGAATACCTTTTCTATCAGACGGTTCTCGGCACCTGGCCCTATGACCTGTCAGGACCGGCGTTCGAAGGCCTCGATCAATTTAGAGGACGAATCGGCGCGTATATGCTGAAGGCCGTTCGTGAAGCGAAAATGAACACGGGCTGGGCCGCGCCAGAAATCGAGTATGAAAATGGGATCCAACACTTTGTCGACCGCGTTCTCGATCCAAGCGTGAGTAGACCTTTCCTCGACGACCTTTGTGAATTTATAGACCGAATTGCGCCGGCTGGTGCTGCCAACGCGCTTGCACAGGTGCTTCTTAAGCTGACCTCTCCCGGGGTGCCGGATATCTACCAAGGGAATGAGTGGTGGGATCTCAGCCTCGTCGATCCAGACAACCGTCGGCCGGTCGCCTATTCAGCGCGGGTTCAGGCCATACAGGCAGAGGAGAATGCGCCTGAGCCGCTCGATCGTTTGATGGCTTCTTGGCGCGATGGGCGAATCAAGCAGACAGTGATCCAGCGGGCGCTTGATCTCCGACGGAGTCATCTGGATCTGTTCACCAGGGGTGAATACCGCGTTCTGGAGGTAACGGGCTTGCATGCTGACAAGGTTGTGGCGTTCGCACGAATCTGGAACGGCGACACAGCCGTCGTCGTCGTTCCTCGCCTCGTCCTCTCTTTGATGCCGGTAAGTGGCCCGCCGCTTCCCGTTGGCTGGGATGACACACGTGTGATTGTGGCAGAGATGGGTGCCGCGGACGGATCCTTTCGGGATTGCTTAAGCGGAAGAGAGGTCGCGATTGAGGCTGGTGGCGCCTTGATGGTGGCGGGGCTCTTCAGCGATCTGCCGGCAACGCTTTTGTTCCGGGCCTGAGAGGCCGGCCGATCTCGGCATTAGCCGATTGATTGGGATCAACCCGAAACCCATTCTGCCGACATATCCTTCAATGTCCCGCCCGGCCGTAATCGCTGGGCAACCCAAATGGATTCCCAACCGGGAGAAAAGACGTGACGGAAACGCAACCATTGACCGCCATTGAGACATTTACGCGGCGGGCGCATATTGCCTATTTCTCGATGGAGATCGCGCTTCGTCCTGAAATGCACACCTACAGTGGCGGCCTCGGGGTGTTGGCGGGCGATACGGCACGCTCGTGCGCTGATCTCGATATTCCGGTCGTTTTCGTGACGTTGGTCAGCCGGTCCGGTTATCTTAAGCAGGAAATAGACGCGGGCGGGCGTCAAGTGGATCATCCAGACCCCTGGGATCCCGGTCGTTGGACCGAGCCGCTCGGCGCCATGATTACGGTGCCGGTCGAAGGGCGGGAGGTCTGGGTCCGGCCCTGGCTCGTGACCCTAGTGCGTCCTCTTGACCACCGTATCCCGATCCTGCTTCTTGACACTGATCTGGATCAGAACGATCCGGAGGATCGCAAGATTACAGACGCACTTTACGGTGGTGGCGGGGAATATCGACTGAAGCAGGAGATCGTGCTCGGTATCGGCGGGGTGCTCGTTTTGCAGGCCCTAGGATTTTCAATTCACACCTATCACATGAACGAAGGTCACGCGGCGCTTCTTGCCGTGCAGATTCTTCGGCAGCTTCGCCGGCCGCCGGAGGATGTACGTCCGGGCGAGTCGGTTTTCGATCCCGCGCAAGTGCGGGAGATGTGCGTTTTTACCACCCATACGCCGGTGGAGGCGGCCTCCGATCGTTTTCCCTATGCCATGGTTGAGCGAATTCTTGGTGACTACATCAGCATTGCCGAGCTCCGACTGGTGGGAGGAGACAACGAACTGAACATGACGCGGCTCGCTCTCAATCTAAGCGGCTATGTAAATGGTGTGGCCGAGCGCCACGCCGAAACGGCGCATAAGCTGTACCCCGGCTATCGTGTTCGCGCAATCACCAATGGCGTGCATGTGCAGACTTGGACCCACCGTAGCTTCGCACGCCTCTATCAGGCGGCATTTCCCCATTGGGCGCACGAACCCGAGGTTTTGTCGCTTGCCGATCAACTGAATGACGAGGCGGTTTGGGCGGCCCATCAGGAGGCGAAACGCGACCTTCTCGATCTCGTCGGGAGGATCTCGGGTGCAAATTTTCGCCCCGATATTCCGCTTCTCTGCTTCGCTAGGCGTATGACAGGGTACAAGCGGCCGGATCTCATATTCTCGGACCTGAAACGTCTTGTCGCGATCGCCCGCAAACAACCTTTTCAATTGATCTTTTCTGGCAAGGCCCATCCTCGAGACGAACAGGGCAAAGATCTCATTGCCGAACTTAACGGCTATATTCGGCAGCTCGCGACGACGATCCCGATGGTCTTCCTGCCGAACTATGATATCGAGATGGCCGCCGTGCTGGTCGCCGGCGCAGATCTATGGCTCAACACGCCGCTTCCTCCGATGGAAGCTTCAGGTACGAGCGGCATGAAGGCGGCGTTGAACGGCGTGCTGAACTTAAGCGTTCTCGATGGCTGGTGGATAGAAGCTTGCGTCGAAGGCGTGACCGGGTGGGCCATCGGCGATGGCGATGGCAACAGCTCCCCGGCGGCACATGCCGACGCGCTTTATCGCAAGCTAGACGAGCTTGTCTTGCCACTCTACTACAAGGACCGAACTCGGTGGATCTGGATGATGAGGGAGACGATCAGCAAGATCGGCGCCTATTTCAACAGCCAGAGAATGATGCGCCGCTACGCCACGGAAGCCTATCTGCGATGAGCATCGATGCGGCTAAAATGTGTCGAGCGCATCCGTTTGACCATGGCGGAAAAGATCCTTAACACCATTTCTTGATCCGGATTGCGTCCCTGATAGACTTGGTCCGGCCCATGAGCGATAACCACGACATCCTCGACCATCTTGCTGATCTGGCCGGGATAGAGTCCTCGTACCAAGATATTTGGGGCGAGCGTCGGGTATTGTCGCAGTCATCCAAACGCGCCCTCTTGACCGCGATGGGCCTTGCCGCGGATACGGAAGGGACGTGCGCGGACAGCATCGGCACCATCGAGCGCGCGGCATGGCTACGCCTGCTTGATCCGGTTGCAATCCACATCGCTAGTGAAGGAGCACCGCTTACCGTGGCGGTGAAACACTTGGCCGTTGCCGCCGCGGGCGTTTTTTCATGGGTATTGATCGAAGAAAAAGGGGCACGACACGAAGGGCGGACCCGGGTGAATGATATGCCGCTTGGGTCGACGCACGTCGTCGAGGGCCGCATGTGCCACCACCGGACGTTGGCGCTTGCCGTCAATCTCGCGCTCGGCTACCACCGGCTCGAGGCGAGGCTCGAATACTCTGGCGGGACAGAGGCCGCCACGACTACGGTTATCGTCGCACCGCGCCAGTGCTATTTGCCGGACGCGCTGGCCAAGGCACCGGGAGTCTGGGGTTTTTCTCTCCAACTTTATGGCCTAGCCGGGCCGCGAAGCTGGGGCATCGGTGATTTCGGTGAGCTTACCCGCTTCGCGACCGGGGCACGGAAGCTTGGCGCCAGCATCATCGGCCTGAACCCAATCAACGCGTTGTTTATAGGCAACCCGGCTCATGCCAGTCCTTACGCCCCCTCGCATCGTGGGTTCCTCAACCCTCTCTATATTGAGATTGAGGCGGTGCCAGAATTTTCGACTTCTCACGCGGTGCAGGCGGAGATGGCGAATCCGGCGTTCCAATCGCGGCTCGCTGCGGCGCGCGCGAGCCCGACGGTGGATTATGCTGCGGTTAGCGCTTTGAAGCTTTCCATTTTCGAACATCTTTACGCGGCCTTTCGAGCGACAGGAGACAGGGAGCGGGTTTCCGATTTCGAACGCTTCCGAAAGAAAGGAGGTGCGTTGCTTGCCACGTTCGCGACGTTCGAGGCACTTGCCGAATATTTTCGTGGCGGACGAATCGGCCATTTCTCATGGCGCGATTGGCCGGCGCCGTATCGGAATCCTGCTTCGCCTGAAGTCGCGAAATTCGCCGCTGCGCACGACGACCGTCTCGGCTTTTACCAGTACCTGCAATGGCAAGCCGAAAATCAATTGGCCGCGGCAGCGGACTGTGCCGACGGCTCGGCGCTTGGGCTCTATGGCGATTTCGCCCTTGGTGCCGACCCGCATGGGGCAGAGAGTTGGATGCAGCAACAACACCTCTCTTTCGGAGCGACCCTTGGCGCACCGCCTGACCCTTTTAATCTCAAAGGTCAAAATTGGGGCCTGCCCCCTTTCAATCCGATCTCCTTGCGTGCCTGCGCCTATGGCCCCTTTATTGACCTTCTGCGCAGCAACATGCGACATGCAGGTGCACTTCGGATCGATCATATTCTAGGCTTCAGCCGCTTGTTCTGGATACCCGAAGGGGCGTCTGCGGTCGACGGGGGCTACGTTCATGCGCCGCTTGACGATCTAATCGCCATCACCGCCCTCGAAAGCCAGCGTGCACAGTGCGTCGTAGTCGGCGAGGATCTCGGCACGGTACCAGCAGGTCTCCGCGAGCGGTTGACCGCAGCGGCCATCCTTTCCTGTCGACTGCTTTATTTTGAGCGGGACGCTGACGGCGGCTTTCGTCGGCCCGAAAGCTATCCTACGCTGGCGCATGTCTCGGTCGGCAGCCATGATCTCGCGACCCTTCCGGGATACTGGCGTGACCGGGATATCGACGTTGTCGCGGCGCTCAATCTCTTCCCATCGAAGGAAACAGAGCAAATTGCCCGCGCCGAACGAGGGGCAGCACGCCGCGAGTTGATCCGGGCGCTAATTGACGAAGGACTCTGGTCGGAAGATCGGGCGATGCCTGAAACGGTTTCAGATGAGCTGGTCGCCGCTGTCTATTGTTTTCTTGCGCGGTCTCGCGGCCGGCTTCTCATCGTGCAGCTCGATGATGTGATCGGCCAGATGGAGCAAGCCAATCTTCCTGGCACCACGAGCGGCCACGACAATTGGTGCCGAAAGCTTCCCGTTGCCGGCGAGGCGTTGGCGGCCGACCCACGGCTGGCTGCGCTCGCGCGGCTTTTGCGTACGCTCCGGCCTAGTGGCGACGCGCACCAGACTTAGAGATCAGCTGCGCCAACCGATCTGCTTTGGCGAATGAAGACCTGAATACTACGGGGGGAGACAGGTGTCACCTCACCGGGAGTGACGTTCCGTGTTTCCACGACACCATCCGCGCGAAAGGTATCAATGACCGGGCGCCAACTGTCCGTCGAGTCAAAGTCGGGCAGTATGTAATCAATGGTTTCTTCCCCCGCATTCATGATCACGAGAAAAGTGTCATCCGGTTCCGCGATACCGGCCGCCGTCAAGTGATATTCACCCGGCTCGCCACTGATCACGAAACTGAGGCAGCGTGAATAGGAGACTTCCCAATCGGCCTGAGTTTTCTCAGCCCGGTCCGGTCGAAGCCAAGTAATGTCCTTGACATTCGTTCCGGGGGTCGGCTTGCCGAGAAAGAAACGGCCTCGCCGGAACACCACATGTTCACTGCGCAGGCGCAAGAGAGCACGAACGAATGCGTGAAGTGCCTCGCCTTCCTCTCCGACCTCGGACCAGTCCAGCCAGTTCAATTCGTTGTCCTGGCAGTACGCGTTATTGTTGCCATAAGCGCTGCGGCCGAACTCATCGCCGGCAAGTAGCATTGGCGTTCCTTGGGACAGAAGAAGGGTTGCCAAGATATTTCGCTTCTGACGGGCGCGAAGCCTAAGCACCCCGGCATCCTCTGTCTCACCTTCGACGCCGCAATTCCAACTGTGATTTTGGTCTGTTCCGTCGTGATTGTGTTCGCCGTTCTCGAGATTGTGTTTTTCGTTGTAGCTGACCAGGTCGTCGAGCGTGAATCCGTCGTGCGCGGTGACGAAATTGATGCTGGCCCAGGGTCGACGGCCAAGCCGGTCGAAGATGTCGCTCGATCCGGTAAGGCGTGAGGCCAGTTCGGCCACCGTCCCCGGCTCACCCTTCCAGAATCGACGGACGGTATCGCGATAGCGGTCGTTCCATTCAGCCCAACCGGGCGGAAACAAGCCGAGTTGATAGCCGTCCGGCCCGATATCCCAGGGTTCGGCGATCAGTTTGACTCGGGACAAAATCGGGTCCTGACGGACCACGTCAAGGAAGCTCGAATAGGGATTGAATCCACCATCCACGTCGCGGGCGAGTGTGGTCGCGAGGTCGAAGCGAAAACCATCGACATGCATCTTCTCAACCCAGTAGCGGAGCGAATCCATGACCAGTTGCAGGACACGCGGCTGGTGCAGGTTGAAGGTGTTGCCGCAGCCGGTGAAATCGACATAGCGGCTTAAGTCGTGCGGATCGAGCCGGTAATAGGAGGCATTGTCGATGCCGCGAAAGGAGAGTGTCGGGCCAAGGCGATTGCCTTCAGCCGTGTGGTTATAAACGACATCGAGGATCACCTCGATGTCGGCCTCGTGCAACACCTTGACCATGGTCTTGAATTCGGCGATGCCGCCGTCGCTCAGATACCGTGGCTCGGGTGCAAAAAAGCCAAGCGTGTTGTAACCCCAATAGTTGACCAGTCCCCGCTGAACAAGTGGTGCTTCGTCGACGAAAGTGTGGACCGGCAAGAGCTCAACCGCGGTCACGCCAAGGTCGCGCAAATGCTGGACGACGTCTGGCGTCGCGAGGCCACTAAAAGTGCCGCGCAATGCCTCCGGTACGTTCGGATGCAGTTTCGTGAAACCACGCACGTGGATTTCATAGACCACGGTTTCGGTCCAGGGCCGGCGTAAAGGGCTATCTTTCGACCAAGTGAAGGCCGTGTCGGTGACGACGCACTTCGGCACGAAGGGTGCGCTATCGCGCATGTCAAAGGAGAGGTCACCGAGGCGATGGCCAGCGGTATACCCATAGACGGCGTCGTTCCACTCGAGTCGTCCGACGAGATGTGCGGCATAGGGATCGAGCAAAAGCTTGTGTGCGTTGAAGCGATGACCCTGGCGCGGTGCGTAAGGGCCGGAGACGCGGAGGCCATAACGCTGTCCCGGCCTGAGGTCGGGAAAATAGCCATGCCATACTTCGTTAGTGTATTCGGGAAGAGCCAGCCGGTCGGTTTCATGCTTGCCGCTTGAATCGAACAGGCAAAGCTCGATTCTTTCTGCGTGCTGTGAAAATATGGCGACGTTTACGCCGGTGCCGTCCCAGGTGGCGCCAAGTGGGTAAGGAAGGCCGGGCCAAATGCGTTGGCGGCCGGGAGCGATTGCCGTTCTTTCCACGGCGGGGGTGATGATTTCCGGCGCTGTGGGTACACGGCGGTCGGTCCGAGATCGGCTCCTTCCGTCGCTAGTCACGGGCCGCCTTCGGGAGTGAGTATAAGGGTCGCAAGGGGCGGAAGGGTTACGGATACAGAATGGCTGTGGCCATGCCAAGGCACTGCCTGTGCGGTGACGCCGCCGAAATTACCGACATTACCGCCGCCATAGTCGGCGGAGTCTGTATTCAGCCGCTCGCGATAAAAGCCACGGCGGGGCACGCCAATGCGATAGGCCTCGCGTACCACCGGGGTGAAGTTGCAAACGATGACGGCGCACTCGTCGGGATTGACGCCCCTGCGAAGATATGACAGCACGCTCTGATCCGTGTCATTGCAATCGATCCAGTCGAATCCGTCTGGTTCGCAGTCACGTTGGTGCAAGGCCGGAACGGCGCGATAGAGCCCGTTGAGGTCCCGCACGAGGCGTTGCACGCCGGCATGCAGGGGATCGGTCAGGAGGTCCCAGTCAAGGCCCCGGTCATGGTTCCATTCCGCGGTCTGCGCGAATTCCCCGCCCATGAAGAGCAGCTTCTTTCCCGGCATTGTGTACATGAAGCCGTAATAAGCGCGTAGATTGGCGAACTTCTGCCACCGGTCACCCGGCATTTTTCCGATAAGAGATCCCTTGCCATGGACCACCTCATCGTGGGAGAGCGGCAGAATAAAGTTTTCCGAAAACGCATAAAGAAGGCCGAAGGTCAAGAGGTCGTGATGGTAACGCCGGTGCACAGGCTCCTTGCTCATGTAAAGCAGCGTATCGTGCATCCAGCCCATGTTCCATTTGTAGCCAAAACCAAGCCCGCCGACATCGGTCGGTCTGGTCACCATCGGCCAAGCGGTCGATTCCTCGGCGACGGTGAAGGCGCCGCCGCCTTCGGCGTAAACCATCTCGTTCAGATGTTTGAGGAAGGCGATCGCTTCCAGATTTTCCCGTCCACCGTAACGATTGGGGCTCCATTCGCCGGCAGGCCGGCTATAGTCGAGATAAAGCATCGAGGCAACCGCATCGGCTCGAAGCCCATCGATATGGTAGCGATCCGTCCAGAACATGGCATTGGCGAGAAGATAGTTGGCGACTTCGTTTCGGCCGTAGTTGAAAATCAACGTGCCCCAATCCGGATGGCGCCCCTGCCGCGGGTCCACGTGCTCGTAAAGATGAGTGCCGTCGAAAAAGCCAAGGCCATGTGCGTCCTCGGGAAAATGTCCGGCCACCCAGTCGATGATAACACCAAGGCCTTCTCTATGGCAGCGGTCGACGAAGGCGCGGAAATCGTCCGGTGTTCCATACCGGCTAGTCGGCGCGAAGAGGCCGATCGGCTGATAGCCCCAGGAGCCATCGAAAGGATATTCGCTCACGGGCAAAAGCTCAATATGAGTGAAGCCCATATCGCGGGCATAGGGAGCAAGCGCGTCAGCGAGTTCGCGATAGCTGAGGTATGACCGACCATCATTATCTTGCCGTCGCCAGGAGCCGAGATGCACTTCATAGATAGTAATTGGCGCGCCGCGATCGGAAGTTGCGTTGCGCTGCGTCTGCCAAGCGGCGTCTTGCCAAGAGAAGCGATCGAGGTCCCACACCACTGAACCGGTCGCGGGCGGACGCTCGGCGTAAAAGCCGAAAGGGTCCGCCTTCAAGGCCATGAGCATGCCGGAACGCGCCTTAATCTCGTATTTATAGAGCATTTCCGGGCCGATGCCGGGGATGAACAGTTCCCAAACGCCGCAATCGTGACGCAAACGCATCAGATGACGCCGCCCGTCCCAATCGTTGAACGGGCCAACCACGCTGACGCGCTTGGCGTTCGGTGCCCACACCGCGAAAGCAACGCCGGCAACGCCTTCAATCTCGGTTACATGAGCGCCGAGCTTCTCGTAGGCGCGGCGATGGCGTCCTTCGGCGAGGAGGTAAGCATCTAGCTCGCCAAGAAGCGGCGGAAACCGATAAGGGTCCTCAATCTCGTGATCACCGTCGGCGGTCTTAACGTGAAGGCGATAGGGAAAACGGGTGCTCCCGCCGACGATACCCTGGAACGCGCCTTCGGTGTGCACGCGGGCAAGATCGGCGACCACCATGCCGTTTTCGCTGTGGACGACGGATACCGCGCTCGCCTGCGGTAGGAAGGCCCGGACAATGATAGATCCATTGCCATCCGGTCCGTGCATGCCGAGTACAGCGAAGGGGTCGTTTTCGTCGCCGTGCAGGATGGCAGCGAAATCAGGCTGGCGAGGAGGTTCACGTAAATTCTGACTCAAGGCTGTGCCTCTACAAGTTCGATGACACCCGACACCGGAATACGGATCCAGCTAATACGATGGGAGGATTCGTAGCAGATTTCATAAAGCCCCTTGTCGAGCAGGAAGAGATCCAGAAGACGTGCCGCAACGATCGCGTCCGCGGGATAGCACGGACAATCCTGGATCGCCGCGCGATAACCTTCAAGGAAAGCGGATTTCGCACGTCGCCGCCAATCCTCCGCCAGTGCCTCGAGCAGCGACACCGACTCTGCACGAACCGCAGCGAGTTCATGCAATGCCGCCGCCGCGGCATAATCAAGCGAGCGCAGCATTCCAGCGACGTCCCGTAAGGCCGGATATTTGGCACGCCGCTCGTTCAGCGGTCGCGCTGGTTCACCCTCGAAATCGATGAGGACGAAATCGTCCTTGGTCACCAGTACTTGACCGAGATGCAGATCACCATGGCACCGGATCTTCGTCACGGCAGCGATGTCCGGAATTTCCGCCTCTATTCGTGCGGCGAGCGTGCCTCGGCTCCGCAACAGACGAGCCACTAAGTTGCGGTCTTCAGGCCGAAGCCGGCCGCGCATCCGCCGCAGCGCGGCAAAGGCCTGCCGCGCTTGGCGCTGGATCTGCCGCTGCCAAGACGCGAGGTCGCGTGGTTGTATAGGTTTCGGCGCGAGGTCTGGGTTCTTAGTCGGTATTGAGAGAGCGCGGTGCATCTCGGCTGTGCGCCGCCCGAGGACGATGATGCGGGAGAGAAAGGCCGCGTGACGCTCGCCAATGTCACCGAGCGCATGCTCGGGTAGGAGGTCGGCCTCCTCGAAGAACCGCTTCAGATATTCGAGGGTCATGGTCCAGGCGTCCCCCTGGTTTTGAACATTGGCGACGAGAAGCATCAGGGCCGTCGAACTGCCATCTGGTTTGACATACGAGACTGAGCCGTAGACAGCGGGGGTTGCGGTAAAACCTGCTACTTCGGTGAGATGGCGACCGATCTCGATTTCGGGATGAACCCCGGCCTGAAGATAGCGATAGAATTTCAGCATCATCACGTCGTCAAGCCAAACAGAGGTATTGCTTTGTTCCCGTGTCTGGCGTCGGACGGCAAGGTCGGCAGTATTGAGCGATTCAGGAAACGCCCCCGTTGATGCGAAGACGAGGCGGCCGCCGTGGCTCGGAATCTCGCGCCGTTCGCGGATTGCGTGCACGACTTCGTGGATGAAATCATCCGAAGCCGTCGCATCCAGCAAGAGACCAGGCCGCGGTCCGCGCCGCACGCTGGCGATGACTTGGTTCGCCGAGAGGTTGACCAATTCTTCTCCTCGGTCGCCCCACCGAATGCAGAGCGGCAGCGCATAGCGGCGGGAATCGCCATTGCTTTCCGAGCTTACCATCACCTCGGCCCAGAGCGTGCCATCTGATCCCTCCGGGAATTCAGCGAGCGGAATAAGGGATGCCTTGGTAATGGTGTCGTCCTTGCCGCCGAACCACCGACGCTCGCCGATATAGCTTGGCAGCACGCGGTCTTCCAACCACCGGCGTGGCTCGCTCGTTTCCGATATAAGACTGGCCCATCCCTGCGGGAGCACTAACGTTGTCAGATCCGGTGCCGGCGCCGAATGGGATTCATGCCAACTCGGCGCGGTTGCTTCGTCGGTGAGCAGAAACCAGTAGAAGCCGTGACCCGGAAGGGTGATGAAATACGGCAAATCACCAATCGGCGGAAACACGCTCCGTCCTAAAAGCTCGACAGGAATGCGGCCATGGTATTCAGAGAGGTCCAGCTCTACCGGCTGCGAGGCGCGCGACAAGTTGGCGACGCACAGCACTGTGTCATCGCCGGCCTCGCGCACATGGGCGAGAACTTTCCTATTGCCGGGGTACAGAAAGGTCATGCGACCGTGGGCGAAAGCGGGGTGGGCTTTGCGCACGGCAATTAGCCGTTTCATCCAATTGAGAAGTGAAGCCGGGCTGCGATTCTGCGCCTCCACGTTAACCGCTTCAAAGCCGTAGACCGGGTCGGTGATCGGTGGAAGGAAAAGCTGCTGTGGATCGGCCCGCGAGAAGCCGGCATTGCGATCCGGTCCCCATTGCATCGGCGTACGTACGCCATCGCGATCGCCGAGGAAGATATTATCACCCATGCCGATCTCGTCGCCATAATAGATGATCGGCGTGCCTGGCATTGAGAACAAAAGGCTATTCAGGAGTTCGATCTTGCGTCGGTCATTCTCCAACAGTGGTGCGAGCCGGCGGCGAATGCCGAGGTTCAGTCTCGCTCGGGCATCGGAGGCATAATAGCGCCAGAGATAGTCGCGCTCCCGGTCAGTCACCATCTCAAGCGTCAATTCGTCGTGGTTGCGAAGAAAGATTGCCCATTGACAGCCCGTTGGGAGGTCGGGCGTTTGACGCATGATGTCGGTGATGGGATGGCGGTCCTCTTGCGCCAAAGCCATGTAAATCCGCGGCATTAGAGGGAAATGGTAGGCCATGTGGCACTCATCGCCGTCGCCGAAATAGGGGCGCACATCTTCCGGCCACTGGTTGGCCTCGGCGAGCAGCATGCGGTCGGAATAGTGAGCGTCAAGGTGGGCGCGAATCTGACGTACGATGTGGTGCGTCTCGGGAAGGTTCTCGCTCGTCGTGCCATCCCGTTCGGCGAGATAGGGAATGGCATCGAGCCGGAGGCCATCGACTCCGATGTCGAGCCAGTACTTCATTACCGAGAGCATCGTCTTCAACACACGTGGGTTGTCGTAGTTAAGGTCGGGCTGGTGGGAATAGAAGCGATGCCAGAAATAGGCATGCGCTTCAGGATCCCATGACCAGTTGGATTTCTCCGCGTCGACAAAGATGACACGGGTGTCCAAGTATTTCTGGTCGGTATCGCTCCAGACGTAGAAGTCGCGCAATGCCGAGCCTGGTTTGGCGGTACGCGCGCGCTTGAACCAAGCGTGCTGATCGGAGGTGTGGTTGATCACAAGCTCCGTGATGACGCGAAGACCGCGGCGGTGAGCCTCGCGGACGAAGGCACGGAAGTCCCGCGTTGTCCCGTAGCTCGGATGCACGCTCCGATAATCGGAGATGTCGTAGCCGTCGTCGCGGAGCGGCGAGGGGTAGAAGGGCAACAGCCAGATCGCAGTGATGCCGAGATCCTGAAGGTAATCGAGTTTCTGCAACAAGCCGGCGAAATCGCCGATCCCGTCGTTATTGGCGTCGTAGAAGGCCTTGACGTGTACTTCGTAAATAACAGCGTCGACGTACCAGGGCGTGGTAGCTGGCGTTGCCACTGCCGTCGGCGATTCCGTTTTGGGTGCTTCCGTTGCGCGTTGGGGAAGAGGCGAGTCGGTCATAGAGAAGCGCTCAAAAACAAGGTTCGCGATAGGCGACCTGCTCCGCAGCCGTGAGACGAAGGATTGCCGCCGGATTATTTTCGGGGTGGAGACGAAGCTTCTGATAGGGTCCTCGCCAAAGATGACGGCGCCCGGAAAGCAGTTCCTCGACTTCGTAAGGTGCATCAGGAGCGATGCCAATTTCACCAAGCGGGACCTCGATCTCCGTTTCATGGGCTTCGTAGGGATCGAGATTAACGGCGATCAGAATCAGACTTTCATGCGCCGAGCCGTCGCTCTCCGGCGCCCGCTTTCCGTAGAACATTACGTTGTCATCGGCGGCATGATAGAATTCAAGATTCCTGAAATGATGCAGCGCGGCGTTGTCGCGTCGGATGCGGTTGACGGCGGCGACATAGGTTTTGATATTGCCGGGCCGATCCCAATCCCAAACCTTATATTGGTATTTCTCCGAATCGCGATATTCTTCAGTGCCGGGAACCGCGGTCGCTTCACATAGCTCAAAGCCATTGTAGATGCCATAAACGCTCGAGAGGGTAGCCGCCAGAACCAGCCTGATCATGAATGCGGGCCGCCCGCCAGTCTGCAGGAAGGGCGGCAGAATGTCGGGGGTGTTGGTGAAGAAATTTGGACGGAGATATTCCGCAGCGTCGCTGTTCGTGAGTTCGGTCAGATATTCAGTCAGTTCACCTTTGAAGTTGCGCCAAGTGAAATAAGTATAGGACTGGCTGAAGCCAATCTTCGCCAACATCTTTAACACGGTCGGGCGGGTAAAGGCCTCGGCGAGGAAGATCGTCTCCGGGTGGCGGTGCTGAATGTCGCGGATCAGCCATTCCCAGAACGGGAAGGGTTTGGTGTGTGGGTTGTCGACGCGGAAGATGTGGACGCCTTGTTCGATCCAGAATAGCACAACGTCGCGAAAAGCACGCCACAAGGCGTCACGATGTGTGCCGTCGAAATTGAGGTTGACGATATCCTGGTACTTCTTTGGCGGGTTTTCCGCATGTTTGATTGATCCATCGGGACGGTACTGAAACCAATCCGGGTGTGTCGTGAGCCAGGGATGGTCTGGCGCGCACTGCACGGCAAGATCCATCGCGACTTCCATGCCACGGACCTTTGTGGCGTCGACGAAGCGGCGAAATTCTTCAATCGTGCCAAGATCCGGATGGATACTGTCATGACCGCCTTCGGCGGCGCCGATGGCGTAGGGGCTGCCGGGATCGGTATCCCGCGCGTTCAGCGTGTTATTCGGGCCTTTGCGATGAGTGCGGCCAATGGGATGGATGGGCACCAGATAGACGACGTCGAAGCCCATCGACTGAATGTCCTCGAGTCGCGTAATGCAATCTGAGAAAGTTGCGCTCCGCGTCGGGTCGGTGCCTTGCGAGCGTGGAAACATTTCGTACCAGGCGGCGAAACGGGCCTTCGGTCGATCAACGACGACTTCGAGAACATGGGCATAACGGATGGCACGGCTGCGATCCGGGAACTGTCCGACGAGCGTGCGGACCGCTGGGGCGGTCAGTATCGCGACGCGCTCCACATCGGTCTCTGCATGGTCGAAATCATCGAGTGTCCGGCGTAAGCGCTTCGTTCCGACTGCGTTCGCGCGTGCCATCGCGGCGTCCACGATTGCGCGGCCCTCGGCAAGTTCCAGCGTGATCACCTGGTTCGCCGCCTGCTTCTTCTCGATCTCGTCTCGCCAGGATTCGTAATCATCAGGCCAAGCCTCGACGGTGTACTGGTAGCGTGCGTTCTCCTCGAGGCGCAGGCCGGCCTGCCAGAGATCGAGGCCGACATTGATCAGTTCCATCGACGTTTCGTGCCAAGAGTCTTCGTCGGCACGCCGGTGGCGGAGAACAGCCCGGATCTTATCGTGTCCTTCGCGGAAGACCTCGGCCGAGACCAGAAGAAGATCGCCGACTTCGCGCTTTACCGCATAGCGGCCGCAATCGAGTTCTGGCGCCACGTTCTGTATGACGATACGAGCGGTTCGGATTTCGGTCTCCCGTTCGCTGACTTCCGTTACGGCCGATCCCGCTGCCACGACCGGCGTATGGGTGAAGATCCGCAGCTCCGAGGGCTCGAGACGAAGCTGGGCGTGGGGGACGAGGCGCGTTGGGGGGCTCTCCGGGGTTCGTTCAATCCCAGGAGGCGCCGCGCCAAGCGCGATCAGCTTGTCGGTCGCGAGCGTATGGGGGCGTTTGACGTCTGGATTGACGACCGCGAGTGCCCAATCATCCTTACCGCCCGTGCGCAACAGCGCGAGCGGCTGGCTGTCGCCGTCATCGGGTGTGGACCATATTTGCCGACCTTCTTCATTGAGCGGCGGCAAGGCGGCCTTCATGCGGTTGGTCTCCGCGATGAAGCTGCTCAAATCGAACTGAGCCTCTTCCCAATCGGTGGGCCGGGTTCGCACCACGTCGAGACGGCGGCGAAAGCCGAATTCATATCCCATCGGCATCAAAATTCCGGTCGAGAAAACGGCGGCGAAGAGATAACGTTGGCGATAGATCGCCTCAATCGCATGATGGTCTGTCATACCTTCTTCAGCGAGTTCGGTCGCGAGACGCGCGGTGTCGTGGCTCTCGGGAAAGGCGATCGATGGTGCGATATGGCGGTAGGTTTCATATTGCTCGATCAGCCACCGTGCCTTGAAGTCCCACCACTTCGAGCTGTTGAAGATAAAATCGAAGCCAGCATCGCGAAGCGCCATTACTTCGTCAGGGCGGCAGCCGAGTGTCTCCGCGAAAAAAATCGCATCAGGGCGCACGGCCCGCACAGCGCCGATGATCTCGCGCCATACGGAGGCCGGCACCTTATAGGCAGCATCGCCACGGAACCCGCGGACGCCAAGCTCGGCATAATGACAGGCGATGTCCTGCCAATAGGCGATGATTTCCTCGCGCTCCGGCCGCTTGACATAATCGATTTCGGCGAGATCTCCCCAGACCGTGACCTTGGTCGGATCCTCGGGATCGACTGCCTGCGGTGAACGCAACCGGCCATCTGGGGCATGGGCAAACCACTGCGGATGGCGTGCGGCAAGGTCACTATCCTTCGCCGTGTGGTTGATCACCAAATCCATCATGATGGCGAGGCCGTGTTTCTTGGCCTCGCCAAAGAAAGCGGCGAGGAGCTCGTCGTCATTCCTCGACGAATCACCTCGGAATAGAGGATTAAGCCGGCGATAGTCCTTGACGGCGTAGAGGCTGCCTGAGAAGCCGGGATAGTGAAACGGGTTTATGAATAGCCAGTCGAAGTCCATCTCGGCGATGCGCTCAAGATGTTCGGCCCATGCTGTGACAGGACCGACTAAGAGCGGAAAAAGATTATAGATCCGCGGACCTCGCCTCATCGTTCCCCCGGCGCGGCTGAGCACCGCACCTCGGTTTTATCATGGTTCAAATCGATACCGTGCCGATGCCGAAGGCTTTCTCCAACGCTCCGCACGGGCCTTCCAACACGGAAGAAATCAAGCAGGTTAAGTAAACCATGCATGCGGGAAGCAGGCAAGACCGGGGCTGATTTTCCGTGCAACGGGGTTACAGTGCCGTTTCGCCGGATATATGGGCTACAAGCGGAGCCTCGCGCTATGATGGAGACATTTAGCGAAGCTCGCGAATTTCACGCCACGCGCCCGCGTCGGTGGCGCGGATCAAAAGGGGGGAGGCATGGCTCGAAAGTGGATCACGATCAGAGCTTCGGATGGGAGCAAGTTTCGCGCCTATATGGCGAGCCCGGCCGGTGGCAAGGGGCCGGGTTTGCTGTTGATGCAGGAGATTTTCGGCGTGAACGCGCATATGCGGGAAGTTGCCGAACATTTTGCCGAAGAAGGTTATGTGGTGGTTGTGCCGGATCTGTTTTGGCGTCTGGCACCGCACATTGAACTCGGATTCGGTGAGGCGGACCGGAAGAAGGCATTCGACTACTTCAGCCGGTTCGACATTGACAAGGCCATCAGGGACGTCGCGGCGACGCTAAAAGCGGTCCGCGGCATGCCCAGGGCGACCGCTGGTGTAGGCGTCATCGGCTCTACTTCCTCGGCGGGCTGCTCAGCTATCTCGTTGCCGCGCGATGCAAAGTGGATTGCGCGATCAGTTATTATGGTGTCGGCATTGAGAAGCGGCTCGATGAGGCCAAGAAGATCGGCTGCCCCATTCTATTCCACTTTGGCGAGGTAGACACCTGGACGCCGCCGAACGTAATTGCGAAAATCCGAAAGGTCTTCGCCAAGCGGCCGGAGGTAGAAGTCTACGTCTATTCAGGCGCCGGACACGTCTTCGCCAATCCGTACCGCCCAACCTACGATCGGCCGTCTGCATGGATGGCACATTCCCGCACCATCGCGGTTCTTCGTCGGACGCTCGGGCCTCGTTACGATCTCAGTGCGCTCTGGGACATGCATACCTTTTACGAATTCGGCGCCCGCGATGTCGCGGCGACAATCAAGACCATGGTGGCGGAGCCCTACGTCAATCATATTCCCGTTATGACCGGCGGCGTCGGGCGCGACAGCCTCGCACGTTTTTATAAGTACCACTTCATTCCGAAATGCCCGAAGGATACTCGGCTTGTGCCACTAAGCCGCACGGTCGGTGCCGATCGGGTGGTCGACGAGATGCTGTTTTGCTTTACCCATGACACGGAAATCGACTGGATGCTGCCGGGAATCGCGCCGACCGGGAAATACGTCGAGGTGCCGCTGATCGCGATCGTTAATTCCCGCGGACCGAAGCTCTATCATGAGCATATCTATTGGGATCAGGCCTCGGTTCTGGTGCAGATCGGCGTGCTCGATCCGGGGCGCCTGCCGGTGGTTGGACGCGATCAGGCAAAGAAACTTCTTGACGAAAAATTGCCGTCCAATCGCTTGATGGCGCGCTGGCGCAAGAGCGAAGGAAAACCGGTCCCCTGATCTTATCGATCGCTTCCGTCTAGTGTTTGTCCTGTCGCTCCTGCATGATTTCAAGCTGCATTTCCTGAATTTCGGCCATGCGTTGCCATTGTTTGATTAGGAGGTAGTCGATCTTTTCATGCAATGCCCGGATCTCGATCTCGGCCTTTAAGTTGACCTGATAGTCATTGAGCGAGCGGAGTCGATCTTTCTGCTCTTGGCGTTTTTGGCTCATCATGATGATCGGTGCCTGGATTGCCGCAAGGGTGGAGAGCACAAGGTTGAGCAGAATGAATGGGTAGGGGTCGAAGGCATGTCTGGCGGTAAGGACGACGTTGACCGCCATCCAGGCCGCCATGACCAGCATGAACCAGATGATAAAGGCCCAGCTGCCGCCGAAAGTTGCCACCTTGTCTGCAGCGACTTGGCCGAGGGTGCGTTTTTCTTCGTAACTTTCCTCGATATTGTCGGCGAGGGTATCGGCGCGAGCGATGCTCTCCGCCACTTGTTGCTCAAGCTCCGAGATATCGCCATGCTCAGCCTTCAGGCTCTCCTCGACATAGAGCTGCCGATAGCGGCTAAGTTCGCTCCGGGAGATGAGGGCATCGGGCCCGAGGTCGGGAAAATCCTTGCGGATGCGTTCGGCCAGGCCCGGCCGCAGCGCGTCGATCGCCACTAGGTCGCGACGCGGCCGTTTCTGGCCCGAGATGGCGCAGGTGCCTTGGCGGCCCGTCGTCTTCTCGTTATCGTTCTTCGTCATCACCCCCTCCTTGCGCTTACGGGTGGACCGAGGTCTTCGGTTGTAATGCGCAGTGGCCTCGACCTTTCGGCTTCACCGGAAATCCGTTAGCACAAAAAGGATCGGGCGTCGCGGTTCGGAGGACATCCGCACCGGACGCCCGCCAAAGGCTCGCGGCCAGCTAGGCGGTGGATGTTCCTGCGACGGTCTCCAGGTCTTCAAGGCGGCGCTGCGCCGGTTCAATCCCTAAGAAGGCAACCACGACGATCTGCAACAGAAGCAGTCCGATGACCAGGCCAAGAACACCGGCCACACCATGGCTTTTGAATAGCGAGATCACAATAAATGGCGTGACGACGGTAACCCCGCGGCCAATCATGTTGCAAATCCCGTTGGCGCGAAGCCGTACCTCGGTAGGAAAAATTTCCGAGGTGTAGACACCATAGATCATTGCGGTGAGAATATAGACGCCGATGATTAGGAAGAATCCTGCCGTCAGCAGGACCTCGGGCGTCGTCGCGACAGCATAGATATAACCGCAGAAGATGGTTAGGATGGAGGCGCCGATGATCGTCGGCTTGCGCCCCAGCCGGTCTGCCGCGATAGCACCAAGCGCGCAGCCAAAGGGCGAGCCCAGAGCGATGATCAAGGTATAGGTGAGTGACTTTGTGACGCTCATGCCCTGATGCACGAAGAATGTTGGAAGCCAGACGACGAAGCCGAAGATCAGCGTATTGACCGTGATCAGCACGACCGAACCCACAATCATGCGTGGCAACAAGGTGCGGCTCGCGAGCGATGCCAGATCCCAGCTCGGTACTGGCTGAGCCGGCACCGGTGCCGGCAATGGCTTGCCGCCGGAGACCTCGTCTTCGATCGCTTGCATCAGCGCTTCGGCTTCCGCCTGTCGGCCGTTGGCTTCGAGCCAGCGAGGTGATTCCGGCAGCCGTTTGCGAAGGTACCACACAATGAGTGCGCCGACGCCGGCGAAGATGAACATTGGCCGCCAGCCGAAATGAGGCACGATCAGGTTGGCCAGGATCATCACGACGGGGAGGCCCGCAACCACTACAAACGCCATGAACGCAAGCCACCGGCCGCGTGATCTTGGCGGTACGAATTCCGTCATGGTGCCATAGCCGACGACAATTTCAGCGCCAAGGCCAAAGCCCATGATGAAACGGAGACCGTCTAGTATGTCCATGCTGGGCGCGAAGGCCGCCGCAAGCGAAGCAAGCCCGAAGATCATTAGGTTGAATTGATAGGTAAAGCGCCGGCCAAAGCGGTCGCCAAGGAAGCCGGCGGCCAGCGAACCAAGCGTCATGCCGACGAAGGTCAGCGATACAAACTCGGCGTTTTGCGCGAGCGTTGAGAAGTGGCTATGGAAGGTGGCGCCGAGTACCGCCGCCGCGACATAGAGATCATAGCCGTCAAAAAACATTCCCGCAGCGATGAGCCAGAATATCCGGTAATGGAAGGAAGATATGGGCAGCCGGTCGAGGCGCGCCCCCGTGGCCACTCCTTCGATCGTCGTCGTCATCGGTTTCGCTCCCTAGATATCCATTTGTTATCCGTCGCGGACCGTCGATACGGAAATGCTATGGGGCGCTCCTTGTCACCTGCCGGTCAAAAAACCGTCGACAGCCGCGAGAAAAGCTTGTGGTTGTTCGAGCGGCGGGCAATGGCCGCAGCCCCTCAACTCATGAAACAATGCGCCGCGAATGCCATCGGCTAGTTCGCGGCCGAGGAAGGGTGGCGTCGCCGTATCGAGCTCGCCGACGATGACGAGACTCGGTGCGCGGATACGGCCGAGATCGTTTTTCATATCGGCGGTGACGAGAATCTGGCAAGCGGTGGCGAAGCCATCCGGATCGATGCCAAGCAAGACTTGCCGCCGCTCCGCTACGGCATTCGGGTGTGCGGCAAGAAAGTCTTCGTGGAAGACGCGCTTCGCCGCGATGTCGGCGATTGCACCCATACCTTCGGCGGCGACCTTCTGCGCCATGACGCGGAAGGCTTCCTTGCCAGTGTCTGGGAACCCGGCCGCCGCATCCACAAAGACCAACCGGCCAAACAGGTCGCCATGCCGGATAGCCAGCGCGACGCTGACAATGCCGCCGAAGCCGTTGCCCATTAGGATCGTATCAGATGGCAGATTAAGAGCGCGCACGCCGTCTGCGAGGCGGTCGGCGAAAGTCTCCATCCGTGCCGCCACGGGGCGTGAGCCATGAAATCCCGGCAGGTTGATCAAGGTCACGCGAAACCGTTGGCTCAGCGTTGGCAGCACGAGGTCGAAAGCGTGTCGGTCGGTCAGCAGCGAGTGAAGAATAAGAAGATCAGCCCCGCTGCCGATTTGCGCCGCCGTCAGGGCTCCATTCAACAGCGAGAGTTGCTTCATCATCCGCCAACGGAGGTAAATTCGCCGTTCCGGCCAAGCAAAATCGGCAAAGGCGCTGTGGTCGACCGCAGCATGAATTTCCCCCTATAGTTTCTTTTTTTGTAAGATATCTCTATTGGCATGGTGGGGTCAAGATTTTACCCATGCCGAAATGTACGACCCCTGGATACTAAGCCGTTGGCGGCCTCTTTCTTTCGGGAAAAATCTGGCTATGAGAGATATATAATTGGGCATTAGATGAAAGAGAGATATATCACATCAAAAGCGGAATCCGTCACTTTGATGCGCGAAAGGATCTACCGGATGCTTCGTGCGGAGATCATTTCCTGTACCCTCCCACCGGGAGCGGATCTGCATGAGAACGAGCTGGCGCAGCGCTTTTCGGTTAGCAAGTCGCCGATCCGCGATGCCTTGGTGCGACTCCACGCCGAGCGCTTGGTTCTGGTGCAGCCCCGCAAGGGCTATCGCGTCATGCCGATTTCGCTTTCCGATGCCCGGGAACTTTTCGAGTTTCGCGCGATGATGGAGAGGATGTGCGCACGAAACAGTGCAGCAAGCGCGAGCGCTGCCGCACTCGGGGCTCTTAATCGTTTCCGCACCGTGGGGGCTTGGCGTGACCAAGGAGGATTTGTCGCCTATAATCGTGCTTTCCATGTCGCGATCGCCGGACTTTGTGCCAACCGGCGCATGGTAAGCGCCCTAAGCGACTTGATTGAGCAGTTCGACCGCGTGGTAACCATGAGCATCTCGGGGCTCGATCGTCGGGAGACTGCCAGCGTGGTGGCCGAGCACGGCGTCATCATCGACGCGCTTCAGGCGCGCAATGGACGCCGCGCGGGGATGCTGCTTGCGCGACACATCGGCCGCGCCGAGAAACGTGCGTTGTCGGCACTCGAACAAGTCGCCATTTTGCCCTGAAACGTCGGCGAGATCATGCAGTTCGAAAATAGTTTCCTCGTTCCCATGCCGCCCGATGAAACCTGGGCCTTGCTTCTGGACGTAAGGAAGATTGCGCCTTGTCTTCCCGGTGCTGAGCTCAGCGAAGTCGCCGACGAGCGGCATTTCCGCGGTCAAGCTAAGGTGAAGGTTGGCCCGGTTCAGCTCAGCTTTGCCGGGACGGCTGAGCTGGCGGGCCGCGACGATGTCCGGCACGAAGCAAGATTGATGGCCAAAGGTACCGAGGGCAAGGGCCGCGGCAATGCCTCGGCGACGGTGGACTTTACGCTGAAACCTGAAGGCGCCGGCACGCAGGTCACCGTCAAGACCGATCTGCAGCTGGTTGGCGCTGTCGCCCAGTATGGCCGCGGTGCAGGCCTGATCAAGGAAATTGCCAATCAATTGATCGGCCAGTTCGCCGACAATTTGCGTCGGCTGATCGATGAAAGTGCCGTCGCGGCGGCGGAAGAGCGGCAGGCCCGGCCTGCCACGCCCAAATCTTCTCCGGCATCGCCGCCCCTCTCGCCGTCCGGACAGGACAACGCGATCTCAGGCCTGTTCTTGTTTTGGTCGGCGTTCCGTGCCCTATTCGGCCGCTGGATGCGCGATTTTCTCGGCGGCCGGCGTTGAAATCGGGAGCCCCCAGTGAAGCCTGCGCCCTTTACCTATCACGATCCGAGGACACTGGACGAGCTAATCGGCCTTCTCGGCAAGCTCGAAAACGCCAAGCTTCTCGCCGGCGGCCAGTCCCTCATGCCGATGCTGAGCATGCGCTACGTCATTCCGGATCACATCGTCGACCTGAACCGCATTCCTGAGCTTTGCCATATGACGAAACGTGACGGGCGCATTGAGATCGGCGCCACCATGCGTCAGGCCGTCTTGGAGCGCTCGGAACTGATCGCGGCTTATTGTCCGGTCATTCAGGAGGCGTTGCACTATGTTGGCCATTTCCAGACCCGCAACCGCGGTACGATAGGCGGCAGTTTGGGTCATCTCGATCCGGCGGCGGAACTTCCGGGAATCGCGGCGCTTTATGACGCGATGCTGCATGTCGCTGGTCCGAATGGGCGGCGCGACGTGGCGATCGCCGATTGGAGCGTTGGCTATATGACGCCTAATCTGGAACCGGACGAGGCCCTGATCGGCCTCAGCCTAACGCCGTGGCGCGAGCCCCATGGCGCGGCTTTTGTCGAATTCGCGCGGCGCCATGGCGATTTTGCCATTGTCGGGGCCGGATGTCTTTTGGCCCTCGATAGCCAAAGCCGGATTCGTCGGGCCTCGATTTCGCTTGTCGGCGTCGATGTGAAGCCGGTGCGACTGACCGAAGCGGAGGCCGCGCTGAACGGTGCTCCGCCGACGGCTGAGGCCTTCGCCGAAGCGGCGGAAGCAGCACGTCGCCTCGAGTGTCTTTCCGATACTCATGTTTCTGCGGCCTACCGGCAACGGCTGGCGGCGACCTTGACACGGCGTGCGCTTGTCCTCGCCGCCGAGCGGACGCAAGGAGGGCACGATGACTGACAAGAGGCACGTCGCCCTTACCGTGAACGGAGTAGCGATCGCACGCGACGTGGAAACGCGCATGCATCTTGCGGACTTTCTCCGCCATGAGATCGGTCTCACCGGTACCCATCTCGGCTGCGAGCATGGCGTTTGCGGTGCTTGCACGGTGCTGGTGAATGGCGAGGCGGTGCGTTCGTGCCTGATGCTCGCGGTGCAAGCCGAGGGCGCCTCGGTGACGACGGTCGAGGGCCTGGCCCGGCCCGACGGCACGCTTCATCCCGTGCAGCAGGCATTCTGGGACCGTCACGGTCTGCAATGTGGCTTTTGCACGCCTGGCATGTTGACCACCCTTGCCGCTTTTTTGGATGCCAATCCACATGCTGATGAACGGGAAATCCGGACGGCGATTTCGGGCAATATCTGCCGTTGCACCGGCTATCAGAACATCGTCGCCGCAGCGCTCGATGCGGCGCGAGCGATGCGCAAGGAATGCTGATCATGGGCGTTCGCTATATCGGCGCGGAGGTCAAACGGCTGGAAGACCCGAAATTGATCATCGGCCGCGGGCACTATGTCGACGACATTCACCTCTCTGGGATGCTTGAGGTGGCTTTCGTGCGCAGCAGTCATGCTCATGCGAAAATCAGCGGTATCGACGTGACGGCGGCCGCCGCGATGCCCGGCGTGATCGCGGTCTACACGGCCGCGGATTTTGGCGACAGCATGAGGTCGCGGATGCCGCAATCGAGTGTCGCGCCGGTGATTAAGCAGCCGATCACCCAATATCCGCTTGCGGCCGACGAAGTGTGTTACGTCGGCGAGACCATTGCTGTCGTGGTTGCCGAACGTCGCTCCCTCGCTGAGGATGCGGCAGCAGTGGTTGCGGTAGAATATGAGCCGCTTTCGGCGATGGCGGAATTTCGCAAGGCGTTGGATGCTGATGCGGCAAAGGCGCATGCCGCCGCGCCGGATAACTTGGTGGCGACGATTCGGGCGCAATTCGGTGATGTCGAGACGGTCTTTGCGGGCGCTCCGCATGTCTTCCGCGAAACGTTCGCGCAGCATCGGGGCGGCTGCCATGCGATGGAATGCCGCGGCATTGTCGCAACCTTCGATCCGATTTTCGACCAGATGACGGTTTGGACATCGACGCAGGCGCCTTATCTCGTGCGCCGCCTTCTCGCCGGCTATCTCGGGCGGGACGAAAGTGCAATCCGCGTCGCGGCGCCCGATGTCGGGGGCGGTTTCGGCCCCAAGGCCGGCTTCTACGCCGAAGAGATCGTGTTGGCGCTTCTCGCCGAGAGGCTGCGACGGCCGGTCAAGTGGATCGAGGACCGGCGTGAGCATTTTTACGCGACAACGCAGCAGCGCGATCAGTTCTGGGACGTCGAGGTGGCGGCGAACACCGATGGCCGCATCCTTGGGTTACGCGGCCGCTGCATCCACGACAACGGTGCTTATGTGCCCTATGGCGTGGTGCTGCCGGCAACGTCGCTCGCTGCTTTTCCCGGTCCTTACGCGCTGGCCTGCCTCGATATTCGAATGGACGCCGTGTTTACCAATATGGTGCCGAGCACGCCGGTCCGCGGTGCCGGTCGGCCGAACACGGCTTTCGTCTTGGAGCGTATGGCCGACCGTGTCGCCCGGGAACTCAAGATCGATCGCGCAGAGATACGCCGCCGTAGCTTCGTTCGCCCCGATCAGTTTCCCTATGAAACCGGCATGAAAGCGCAGGACGGGTCGCCCGTGTCTTACGACAGCGGCAGCTACCATGCGTGTCTTGACCGGATCATGGAGAAAGTCGGTGCGAATTTTGTGGAGCGTCAACGGATCGCCCGTGCCGAAGGTCGCTATCTCGGCCTTGGCATCGCTTCCTATGTTGAGGATACCGGGCTTGCCCCCTTCGAGGGGGTGAGTGTTCGCGTGCTGCCGAGCGGTTATGTCGTGCTGCGCACTGGCGCAGCGAGTCAAGGACAGGGTCATGCGACCGTCCTGGCCCAGATCTGCGCCGAGGGGCTCGGTGTTCCGATCGAGCGAATCAAGGTTGAGGCCGCTGATACCGGAAAATTCGCCCTTGGTATCGCGACCGTTGCGAGCCGCGTCGCCGTGACGGCTGGCTCCTCGGCTCAGATAGCCGCAGAGCGAGTTCGTGCCAAGGCATTGAAAGCGGCGTCCAACATGCTGGAGGCAGCGGAACAGGATCTCGTGATCGAGGATGGCGTCGTGCATGTTGCGGGCGTACCCGCCATGAAGGTGACGCTCGCCGAGATCGCACAACGTTTGGCGGGCACGCCCGGTCGTCCGATGCCGGCTGGGATCGAGCCTGACCTTGCCGCGACCGCTTATTTCGACGCCCGCAAGACCCCTTTCGCGAATGGCACGAACGCGGCCGAGGTCGAGGTCGATATCGAGACAGGCGAAGTGAAGATTCTGCGCTACCTGGTAGTCCACGATTGCGGCCGATTGCTGAATCCGCGGCTTGTCGAGGGGCAGATCGTCGGAGGTGTCGTGCATGGGATCGGGAACGCGCTCTACGAGCGCATGATTTACGACGAGAGCGGCCAGCCGCTGACGACCAATTACGGCGAGTATCTCCTGCCACTTGCTACTGAAATGCCGCAGATCGAGGTTGAACACATCGAAACCCCGTCACCGCTCAATCCGCTCGGAGTCAAAGGGGCGGGCGAGGGTGGCACGATTCCGGCGATTGCAACGATTATCTCCGCGATCGAGGATGCGCTTGCGCCATTCGGCGTGAGGATCGAGGAATATCCGCTCGGGCCCGAGCGCCTTCTCGACCTGATTGACTCGGCAAAAGCGAAGACGCTCTGACAGGTTTCCCAACATTTCGTCGGTTCGACCCTGCCTTTGGCGAGGATCGCTTCACCCGATTTTGGCAAATCGAGTGAAGCAAGGTAGCATATTGCGACCCGCCGTGACGCGGCTTGCAGTTCCGGTCTCGCGTACGGAAGGCAAAGCAAAGAGGGTAGCCGGTGCCATCGTCGATCAACACATCCATCGACCGTTCAGGTTTGGCTTGCCAGCGGCTCTCGGTCCAGGCCCTTGCGGCGGGGACGATCGGCAATGTCGTCGAGTGGTATGACTTCGGGCTTTACGGCTATTTCGTCCCGACTCTTGCGCATCTTTTCTTCCCGTCGACGGATCATATGGCGGCGCTGATCGGCGCCTATGGCGGTTTTGCCGTTGGTTTCGCCATGCGGCCGATTGGTGGCGCGGTTCTCGGTCATCTCGGCGACCGCATTGGGAGGCGTTTTTTGCTCGTCTTCTCGGTGGTGATGATGGGAGGCTGCACGGCGGCGATTGCTCTGTTGCCGACCTACGCACAGGTCGGTCTGGCGGCACCGGCGCTGCTGTTGCTTGTGCGCATATTTCAGGGCTTCTCGGTTGGTGGCGAGTTCACGGGCTCGGTCTCCTATCTTGTCGAAACAGCCTCCACGTCGCGCCGCGGCTTCGCAGGCAGTTTCGCCAATATCGGTTCGACCGCCGGTATGCTGCTCGCCGCGGGTGCGGCGGCGGTGGCGGTCAGCCTCGCGCACGGTGCGGCGCTTTATAGCTGGGCATGGCGGATTCCGTTTCTCTTTGGCGGCGTGCTCGGCATTCTCGGATATCTCTTACGTCGGCGGTTAAGCCATCCCGGCTACGAACCTGACGCCGAGGTGCTCAAGCAAGCCGATCTACCGTTGAAACGGGCCCTGAAGCGGAGCCGGCGCGCGATGATCTATGCGACGCTGTTCACGACTGGATATGGCATCATCAATTATCTCACGATGGTGTTTCTGCCGACCTATGCCAGCACGTTCGGCCATATCCAGCCTGGCGACGCGCTTCGCATCGCGACCGCGGCGCAGGGCTTGGCGCTGGTCATGGTTCCTGTCGCCGGGTGGTTGACGGACAGCACGGTACGCCGCCGAACGATGTTGGTGGCCGCTTTTGTGACGGAATTCGTTGTCGCTTGGTTAGCCTTTGCGCTGGTACAGGACGCCGGCGTGGTCGGGCTTTGGGCCGTGCAAATGCTTTTCGGCTTTTTGCTCGCACTGGTGATGGGGACGGCGCCGGCCATGCTGGCGGAGATGTTCCCAGGCGAATATCGCCTGAGCGGCTATTCAGTCTCGTTCAATATCGGTCTTGGCATCGGCGGCGGCACGGCGCCGATGGTGGCGACTGCGCTCATTGGCGCAAGCGGCAATCTCCTTGCTCCGGCCTGGTACCTGATGCTGGCTGGCTTGCTCGGTGCCGGTGCGATCTTCATGGTCAATGATCGAAGCCGAGAGCCGCTGCGTTGACGCTGACACACATGTCGTTGGGGGCATTTTCTTGCACGTCTCGCTGATTTGTCGCATAATCGAAATGGATCAAGCAGATGTGTGCGCTTTGCCATACGCAGCCCTTAATGCGGGCTGCCGCGAAGGTGGTGTGTTGCCACGGCGCCGCGGGCGGAACGTGCTTCTCGGAAAAGGCACCGACCCAGCCGCCGAGCGGAATCCGAGACGGTTGCGATCGTCCACCCTGCAAAGAATAGCTCCCAGGAAAGGATGGCGAACGGCGTGCTGCGCACCTTAATCACTGGGCTCCGCCGGCGGCCTGGGCGGTACGAAGCGCCGGTCATTTCATGCGATGCGGACGGAGATCGGTGGGCGTTTTTTCTCGACGTCGACGGAACGTTGCTCGATTTCGCGCCGACGCCTGACGCGGTCACGGTGCCGCGTAGTCTCTGCCATACGCTCGAAACCTTGCGGACACGACTTTCAGGTGCCGTGGCGGTGATTAGTGGGCGCAGCCTCAGTAGCCTGGACCGGTTGTTTCGGCCGCTCAAACTGCCGGCGGGGGCGCAACACGGGCTTGAATGGCGCGATGTATCTGGCGCCGTGCAAACCTTTGCGGAAGGCGAAGTTCCGCTTGACGTTCGCGCCGCTTTTGCAGCCTTCGCCGCCGAACATCCTGGGGCTCTGGTCGAGGATAAGGGTCTTGGCCTTGCGCTTCACGTGCGAAAGATTCCTGCCGCCGAGACGGAAGCGCGCCGGCTCGGCGCGAGCCTTGCCGCCCGTCATGGCGAGACCCTGCGCATGATTGCCGGCAAGTGCGTGGTAGAATTCCAGGTCAAGGGCAGCGACAAAGGCCGCATCATCGAGCACTTCATGCAAATGCCGCCCTTTGCCGGACGCATGCCGCTGTTCGCCGGAGATGACGAAACCGACGAGGCAGGGTTCGTTGCGGTCAACGGCTTCGGCGGCATCAGCATCCGCGTCGGCTCCGACGCTCCGACCGCCGCACGGTTCGAGATCGATTCGGCCCAGGCTTTCCGCCGCTGGCTTGGTATGGCGGCCAAACTGATTTCGGACTCGGATCAAGGGCGGATCAGGTCATGACGCGGCTGGTCGCGGTGTCGAACCGGGTAAATTTGGATGCGCCGGCCGATCGCGTGACGGGTGGGCTTGCGGTGGCGCTGAACGATATCCTCGCCGCCGCCAACGGCGTGTGGTTCGGCTGGTCCGGCGAGGTCAAGGAGACCGGCGGGCCGCCGGCGCGGGTATCTCAGCAGCGCGGTATTACCTATGCCGTCATCGATCTCAAGCCTGCGGACTATCAAGCCTATTATAGCGGCTTCTCGAACAATGTTCTGTGGCCGCTGCTACACTTCCGTCTTGGACTGATCGAATTTGATCGCGTTGAATTTGAAGGTTATGTGCGCGTCAATCGGCTTTTCGCCGAAAGTCTCATGCCGCTGCTGCGGCCGGGCGACGCGATATGGGTCCACGACTACCATCTCATCCCGCTCGGGGCTGAGTTGCGCAGCCTCGGATTCCGGGGCCGGATCGGATTCTTCCTCCATACCCCGTTGCCTCCACCGGCGGTTCTCAAGGCGCTGCCAGTGCATCGCGCCTTGTTCGAGGCTTTCGGGGCCTACGATCTCGTGGGCTTCCAGACTGCGGAAGGCGTGACCGATTTTTGCGACTATCTGCGCACGTTGACCGATGCCAAGATCAGGCCGGATGGCGAAATCTATGCCTTCGGCCGGCGCTTTCGCGCCGGTGTCTTTCCGGTTGGTATCGATGGCAAGGCCTTTGCCGAGAACGCACGCCGCTCGGCGCAAAGTTCACAGACCCGTCGCCTCACGGAAAGCCTGGTGGAACGCAGGTTGATTGTCGGCGCCGATCGTCTGGATTACAGCAAGGGACTATCGCTCCGTTTCAGGGCCTTTCATCATCTTCTTGTCAACCATCGGGCTTGGCGCCGGCACGTGACCTATCTTCAGATCGCGGCGCCTTCTCGCATCGATGTCGCGCAATATCGGCAAATCCGCCGCGAGCTTGAGTTAGAGGCGGGGCGCATGAACGGCCGTTTCGCGGAGTTCGATTGGATTCCGTTGCGCTACTTGAACAAGAGTTATTCGCGCAGCACCTTGGCCGGATTTTTCCACGCGTCCCATGTCGGTTTCGTGACACCTTTGCGGGACGGCATGAATCTCGTCGCCAAGGAATACGTCGCGGCCCAGAATCCCGAAGATCCAGGCGTGCTTGTCCTCTCGGCCTTCGCTGGCGCCGCTGATCAACTCGGCAATGGAGCCCTGGTGGTCAATCCTTTCGATATCGAGGGCGTCGCCGAAGCTTTGCACTATGGTCTGACTATGCCGTTCGAAGAGCGGCGGGAGCGCTGGCATGCGATGATGAAGGACATTATCGCGCGCGACGTTAATTGGTGGAGCCGGAGTTTCGTCGCGGCATTGACGAAGAGTTGAGCATACCGTCGTGGCGCTATTTTTGGCGGGCTGGCAGCCGTTTATCCTTGCAATCTTGGATCGATGTTTCTAGGGTGCGAAGGGCGTGATGGAACAATCCTTGTTTGCCAGACAACCTGCTCTTGTCACCGGTGCGGCCTCGGGAATCGGCCGCGCTTGCGCCCTGCATTTGGCGAAGATAGGCGCGCCCGTCGTGATCAATCACCTGCCGCACGAGCAGGATGCGGCTGCGGCCATGGTGGCGGAGATCGAAAGAGACAACGGCCGGGCGATCGCCGTCGCTGCCGACGTTTCGAACGAGGAGCAGGTGACCGCCATGTTTGCCAAGGCGGTAGCCGCTTTCGGGACTGTCTATGTTCTGGTCAACAATGCCGGCATCCAAAAGGACGCGAAATTCGCCGAGATGTCGCTGAACGACTGGCAGCGCGTCCTTGATGTCAATCTCACGGGGCAGTTTCTCTGTGCACGAGCCGCCGTGCGTGAGTTTCTCCGTCGTGGCGTGCAGCCGGATATCTCACCTGCGGCCGGAAAGATCATCTGTATGAGCTCGGTGCATCAGGTCATTCCCTGGGCGGGGCATGCAAATTATGCGTCGACCAAGGGAGGCATTCACATGTTGATGGAAACCCTGGCGCAGGAGCTTGGGTCTTCGCATATCAGGGTCAATGCCATTTTGCCCGGTGCAATCCGCACGCCGATCAACCGCCCGGCTTGGGATACGCCGGAGGCGTTGAACGATCTCTTGCGGCTCATTCCCTATGGCCGTATCGGGGAACCAGAAGATATCGCGAATGCGGTGGCATGGCTGGCTTCCGACGATTCCGATTACGTTAACGGCGCGAATCTTGCCGTAGACGGGGGGATGCTTCTTTATCCGGGCTTCTATGGTCATGGCTGATGGTGGAAGCGTGAACGTTCTTGAGCCTCCGAGTCCTTCGTCTGCACCAACGACGAGCACGGTCCCGACTCCGACCTATCAAAGTCGTTCCATCGAAGATTACGCGCTGATCGGTAACACTTACACGGCGGCGCTGGTAAGCAGCGGCGGGTCGATCGATTGGCTTTGTTTTCCGCGCTTCGATGGCCCCGCGTGTTTTTCAGCACTTCTCGGCAATCCTGATCATGGACATTGGGTGCTGGTGCCGGAGGGGGAGGTTACGGCGGTTCGTCGGCGCTACCGCAAGGACACCCTTGTGCTCGAGACGGACGTCAGCACCGCGAGTGGCGCCGTGCGGATCATCGATTTCATGCCCTATCCGGATGACGAGAATTCGCTTGACGTGGTTCGTATCGTGCAGGGCCTGCACGGTCGCGTAGCGATGCGAATGGAATTCGCTCTTCGTTTCGACTACGGCCGAACGATTCCGTGGGTGCGGCGCTACGACTTTGGCTTGCGGGCGGTGGCTGGTCCCGATGCGGTGCGCTTTCAAAGCCCTTGCAATCTGCGCGGTGAGAAGTTTCGGACCGTATCGCGGTTTTCCGTCGAGGCTGGCCAAAAGGTCTCCTTCGTTCTTACCTGGTACCCTTCGCACAAGCCAGAACCGCGCGAGCGCGACGCCGAAGCCCTTCTTAGGAAGACCGAGGCCTGGTGGCGGAAATGGATTTCTCAGTCGACCTATCAGGGCGAATGGCAGGAGGAAGTGCGCCGGTCTTTGATCACTCTGAAGGCGCTGACCTATGGCCCTACGGGCGGCATCGTCGCTGCCGCCACCACTTCGCTGCCGGAATTTATCGGCGGCGTGCGCAACTGGGACTATCGCTATTGCTGGCTCAGGGATTCAACATTCACGCTTTATTCGTTGCTCATCAACGGCTTCCGCGCCGAAGCCGAAGCCTGGCGACAATGGCTGCTCCGTGCCGTGGCGGGCCGCCCCTCAGACGTGCAGATCATGTATACGCTCCTCGGCGAGCGACGCCTCGAGGAAATTGAGTTGCCTTGGCTTCCAGGATATGCTGGGAGCCGGCCTGTCAGGGTCGGTAACGCGGCCTATGAGCAGCGGCAGCTCGACATTTTCGGCGAGATATTCGATTCCTTCCACACCTGCCGGAAATACGTCCTTGAGGAAAGCGAGGACCATTGGCAGGTGCAGAAGGTGCTGCTCGATTTTCTCGAATCACGATGGCACGAGCCGGACGAGGGCATCTGGGAAATACGGGGTCCCGAACAGCACTTCACCTACTCAAAGGTGATGGCCTGGGTGGCGGCGGACCGCGCCGTGAAGGCGGTCGAGCAATTCGATTATGATGGGCCGGTGGAGCAATGGCGGAAGCTTCGCGATACGATTCATGCCGACGTATGCCAGAATGCCCTCGATTCCGAGCGTGGCTGTTTCGTGCAGGCTTATGGGTCGAAGAGGCTCGATGCCTCGCTGCTGATGATGCCCATGGTCGGATTCCTCCCGGCGAGCGATCGTCGCGTCGTCGCGACCGTCGAGGCGATCGAGAAGGAGCTTGTCACCGATGGCTTCGTTCTTCGTTATACGCCAGATGGCGGCGCCGACGGCTTGCCCGCTGGCGAAGGAACGTTTCTCGCCTGCAGTTTCTGGCTTGTTGATAATTACGCCATGATGGGCCGCAAGGATAAGGCTCGGGAGATGTTTATGCGGCTCCTCGAACTCCGCAACGATGTTGGCCTGCTTGCCGAGGAATACGATCCCAAGGCACGCCGCCAACTCGGCAATTTTCCGCAGGCTTTTTCCCATATCGGCATCATCAACAGCGCCCATAACTTGAGTTCGACGAGCGGTCCGGCTGCACGGCGCGCAGGGTAAGCACGGACAAACAGCGCCCGGCACCAGGAAAGGCTTGGTGGCCGCTAGGGGGGCGCTGCTTGGGCTGCGGATCGTGTCGGCACCGGCGGGGTCGTGTGTCTTTCGATTTCCCGCGTTGACCCCGCGAGGCCAGCAAAGAATCGAGCGGCGTTGCGCCCAAGGGTGCGTGTGCGATATCCACCTTCCTGAATAACGACCGTCGGATAGTTCTCTGCGGCGATTAAGGTTCCGATCTGCTGGAAATCGTCGCCGCGGTGTTCCCAACTTCCCGTCGGATCGCCTTTCGCGGTATCAAAACCCGTGGCGAGTACCAGAAAGCGCGGTTGGAATTTCCGTACATGCGCGAGCGCGGTAGCGAGCGCCCGTCGGTAGGCGTCAGGCGGGGTTTGTTCCGGCAACGGCAGATTTAGATTGTATCCCAGCCCAGGCCCATCGCCGCGCTCGTTGGCGAAGCCGGTGAAATACGGATAGGCGATGCTCGGGTGTGCGTGGATCGAGATGGTAAGCACGTCGGCGCGCTCATAGAAAATTTCCTGAGTGCCGTTGCCATGATGATAGTCGATGTCGAGCACGGCGACCGGGCCACAGCGGCTGAGGTAATGGGCGGCGATCGCCGCATTGTTGAAATAACAGAAACCGCCGAAGGCTTGGCGCTCGGCATGGTGACCCGGCGGGCGTACCAGTGCGTAGGAAAAGCGCCTACCGGCAAGAACTTGCTCCGCTGCGGTCAGCGCGCAATCGACCGCGCGGCGTGCCGCTGCGTAAACGTTGGCGTTCAGTGGCGTAAAGGTGTCGATGCAGTAGTAGCCGGCGCGAAGCGGCAAATCGCGCGGCGGATGCGAACGATTGCGGATCGGAAACACATAGGGGTAGACCGAAGGACCGTTGCCGATTTTGGCGCATGTCTTCTGTAGATAGTCGACGAACCGGCGATCGTGCACCGCGTAGATCCAGGCGCGGGGAAAATGCTGAGGCGCCATGCGTTCGAAAAGATCAAGCCGTTCGATCTCCTGGGCGATGAGGCGGACGCGTACCGGTGCCTCCACATAGCCGCGCTCGTGAACGTGGTGGATTTCGTGTCGGTCGTTGATGATAAGGGGGATACGCTCGCGGACCAGCGGCGTGCACAGATTCGGGATTTCGGCAGCAGCAGTATAACGAGGTCCTCTGAGCTGGATCGGATCATCGGTGAAGGAAGTCACGACCCGGTGAACATAGTCCGGCGGGCATATGGCGGCATATTTCCGCTCAAGAATCGCTCGCGCAATGGTGCGAACCTGTTCGCGGCGAGGTAGCGTAGCGCCGAGCGGGTCGAGGACGAGATAGGGCGGATTGTCGTCGTTTGGGTGCAAGGGCGTCTCGTAGGCGCTGTGAGCGATAGGGCGGGCGCCGAAGCGCTCGTAGAAACGCAGCCGGCGCGCATTGACGCGGCGAATCGCCGGATCGTGGCTCAGTACTGGATCGTCGGGGAGACACTCGAAATAAAGGCCGACAGCGCCCATCTTCCGCGCCTCGTCGCGGACGCGTTCGTAAAGCGCTCCGCCAACGCCACCGCCGCTTCTGGTGGGCGCCGCAGCCAGATAATCAAGAAAGCAGAAGCGAAGCTTGGCGTCGTGCAGGAGGACGGCACAGCCGCGGAGCCGGCCATTGGCACCCTCCGCGACGTAGAGAAGGGTACGGAAACCATGTTGGAACGGCTGAGCGATACGCTCGGGCAAGCTCTCGAAATCGCGCGCCGGGGCATAGGGAAACCATTTTGCGAGCAGTTCCTTCACCTGCCGGAGGGCCAAAATGTTGGCCTCGCTTTCCGTATCCCAGACGCGGCGGATCCTGAACATTGCTTACCTCGAACGCTAGGGGCTTCGTGGCCCGGACGGTCAATAGGCTGGTCGGCCGGTCATTTTCCGTCGGTCGCAATGGCGCCGCAACTGCCTCGGCCGGCCCGCCGGCCAAGGCCATTGGGTCTCAACCTGTTGCACAATGGCGCGTGAAACATTATGACAAGCTCTCGGGGGGCGCTGCTTTTCCCGAATCGCGTGATTTATCTCTCAATTGGGGCGATGAACCATTCCCAATATCCGACGGACCTGACGTGCGCGTTGAGCCGCGGCCGGTCGCGGGTGGCATCCGGTATCGCCGCGCGTTTCAAGGTATGGTGGGTCTTGTCAGGACGGCACCGTGCTTCTCAACTTCTTGCCAAAGGTTGATGAGCCCGTGATCAAGCGTATTCATGTAGATTTGAAACAAATCACAAAAAAACTGGTTCCGTCGCCGATCTGGCACCAGCGCATACTGTTCTGGATGAGTGCGATCATCGTCGGCGCCGTGTCCGTTGGTTTTGGCATCGGCGTGAATTGGTCCATTGGGTTGTTCAAGAGGATCACCGCGCCCCATCCGCTTATCGTCTTCGCCTTGTGCCCGATCGGTCTCGCGGGCGTGGTCTTCGTGACGCGCCGATTTTTTCCCGGCGCGCAGGGCAGCGGAATTCCTCAGGCGATGGCCGCGCTGCACATGGAGAATATCGAGAACATTGATTCCGTTCTTTCGTGGCGCATCGCCATTGGTAAGGTTCTCTTAACGCTGGTCGGATTCCTTTGCGGCGCATCCATCGGGAAGGAGGGCCCGACTGTCCAGATCGGCTGTAGCGTGATGAACGGCCTCGGCCGGCTCGGGCTGAAGCCGACCCATGATCTTGTCCATTTTCTCGTTCTCGCTGGCGGTGCCGCTGGCATCGCCAGCGCCTTCAACACGCCGATTGCCGGCGCCATCTTCGCGATTGAAGAGATGGCCCATTTTCACATCAATCCACGCAACGGGCTACGGCTCCTGGTCGCGACCGCGCTGAGCGGCGTTGCGATGCTGGTGATCGCCGGCTACTACAACTATTTCGGCACTGTACACACGGCGCTGGTCTGGGGATGGGGATGGCTGGCAGTGCCTGGAACGGGGATCGTAGGGGGCATTCTTGGCGGGCTCTTTGCCCGTATCCTCAGCCTGCCGACGAATTACTTTCCACGCGGTCTAAGACAGTTGGCCATGCGCTGGCCGATCATGTTTGCCGCGCTTTGTGGCCTTGCGCTCGCTATCATCGGAACGCTCTCTGGCGACATTGCATTCGGTTCGAGTCATACGGAGGCGGTGGCCGCGCTTCACGGGACCGAGGTTCTGCCGCTCAGCTTCGCGATCCTAAAATGGGCCGCCACGATCGTGTCCTACTTGAGCGGCATTCCAGGCGGAATTTTTGCGCCGTCTTTGGCCGCCGGGGCGGGCCTTGGTTCGTGGTTCGTGCCGCTCTTTCCCCATGTTCCGCCAGCGGCTCTCGCCATGCTCGGCATGGCGGCCTACTTCTCGGCGGTGGTCCAATCGCCGATCACCGCCGCAGTGATCGTCCTGGAGATGACCAACAACCTCAATATGACCGTTGCGGTGGCAGGGGCGGCGGCACTTGGCACCGCTTTCTCGCGTCTCATTGCGAAGAAACCGCTCTATGCGGCGCTCGCAGATCAGTTCCTCTATCTGGTCGAGAGGCCACAGAGCGAGGCCAAACAGAAGGTGGCCGAGCGGAAATAAACGGCCGGCCGTCGCCCGAACATGGCGACTTGGTTTTGTGAGCACTCCGGGCGGCGGATGAGTGCGACCGTACCGGTGGCACCATTGCCGCTGTGCTGGCAGGACCGACGGCCGCGCACACGGGCGGCATAAGGGGTAGGGGACCGCGCGTTCGCCGCTGCACTTGTAAGCGCCATATAACGAAATCAAATTTCACTATAATTTATAATTTGTAAGGCTTTGGACGGGTGCCTTCTCGAACCCGTGAACCACAGAGCGGGTCATGAGATGCTGCCGGCCCTGGCCTTTATTTCATTGTTTTCAATACGGATTTTACAGAAAAATAGATCGTGTGGGGCAACGTGAGACGCCGGTGACATTGCGAAGAGAAAATATTATATTGTCGATCTTTATACGATGATACGAAATGTATTGAGGGGTGACGAGCAGATGGAGGCGCTGGTTGTCGGCGGGGGATTGCGCTGGTACCGCGCAGCCATTGATAAGGTCATCGAGGAAATGGCCTGTTGCTCTTCATGATTGGTGCGCGCGGGCGCTGGTTCCGGTAGGCGATGCCAGAAGGAGGTTAAAGTCAGCAATGCCGAAAATGAAAGGCGGAGAACTCATCGCCGAGTTTTTGATCCAAGAGAAGATTCCCTATGTTTTCGGCCTTTGTGGCCACGGCAATGTCGGGCTCCTCGACGCCCTCTATAATGTCCGCGAGAAGATCAAGTTGGTTTCGCCGCGCCACGAGCAGGTGGCAGGCCACATGGCGGACGCCTATTTTCGGGTCAAGCACAGGCCCGTCGCGACGCTGACGTCTTGCGGCCCGGGCTCGTCCAATCTCGTGATGGCACTTGCCGTCGCGCAAACCGACTCCTCGGCCCTCCTCGCCATTACGGGGAATGTGCCGACCTCGCAGTTCAACCGCGGCCCGTTTCAAGAACTGAACCGGCACAATCAAGCCGATTTCCCCAACGTCATCCGGCCGGTGGTGAAGCGAAGCTTCCAACCCACGCGGGTCGACATGCTGCCCTTGGCGTTGCGCCAAGCCATGGAGACCATGACAAGCGGCCGGCCGGGGCCGGTCAATCTCGACGTCCCCTTCAACCTGTTCCAGGAAGAGGACGACGTAAGCCTCGAAAGCTCCCGGAACGGACCCAACCAGCGCCGGTCGGGCGCGGCACCGGAAGACGTGGCCCGTACCGTCGACATGTTGCTCGCGGCCGAACGGCCGGTCCTGTTCATCGGCCACGGCGTCACACTGGCGGAGGCAAGCGCAGAACTCACTGCATTTGCCCGCCGCCTCGGCATTCCGGTGCTGAGCTCGCCGAATGGCATGGGTTGTCTCGACATGAACGACCCGCTCTCGCTCGGTTTCATCGGTCGGAACGGTGCCTATCCGGCCAACCAAGCGGGGCGCTACGCGGATCTGGTTCTTGCCATCGGTGCCCGCTTCGATGATCGGTCGTCCTCGTCCTGGCTACCCGGCTACTCGTGGAACTTTCCGGTTACCAAACTTGTGCATGTTGACATCGATCATGCCGAGCTTGGCCGCAATTATCCGCCTGATCTTGCCATCCTCGCCGACGCACGCACGTTTCTTCGACAGCTCCTGGCGGAGCTCGAGACGCGCAACGCGAAGGACAACGGGCGAACCAAGCCCTGGCGCGAAGAAATCGCGGTATGGCGCGCCGAATGGGATGCCCATACGCGGCCAAATTTCAACCTCCACACGTCGCCCTTGCGGCCCGAGCGCGTGGTAGCGGATTGCCGGACGGTGCTCCCCGACGATGCCATCATCTCGCTCGATTCCGGTGTGCATCACAATTGGTACATGCAGTTCTGGCAGGCACGGAAGCCGCAGACAATGCTTAACACCTGGGGCTTCTCCGGCATGGGGTTCGGACCCGCTGGTATCCTCGGCGCCAAGCTCGCGGCGCCCGACAAGCCCTGCGTCTCGATCTGTGGCGATGGCGGTTTCAGCATGGTGCCACATGTTCTCTGCACTGCTGTCGAATACAGTATCCCGGCCGTCTGGGTGGTGTGGAACAATTTTTCCTGGGCTGCCATCCGCGATCTGCAATATGGGCTGTTCCAAGGTCATGAGATCGGTACGGCGTTTTATGAGGGGCCGAACCAGACTCCTTATAACCCGGACTTCGCCGCTTGGGCGCGTGCCGCTGGCGTCGAGGGTATCACAGTTAAGAGGTCGGAGGATTTTGCCGGCGCGCTTGAGCACGCGATCAGGTTGGACAAGCCGTGCCTGCTTGACGTTCACGTTGACGCCAATGTGCGCCCACCGGCGACCGGGACCTGGACGCTTCCGCCGCTTCCTGCCAAGGAGCCGGTGTTCGGCAAGAAGGTGGTCCGCAGGTCTTGAGGCCAATCATGCAGCCTGAGCGGCGGCCGGGCCGTTGATAGGAGGCTAAGGCAAAGACGGGATATGACGCGCATCGTTGTGACCGGGGCGGGTGGCTTTCTCGGCAGCGCGGTGGTCGAGGCCCTGGCCGCACGTGGCGATCAGGTGACTGGCTTCGACGTTGCGCCGGGGCCGGCCCTGCAGGCAGCGGCGGCGCGCTTCTCCAATCTCCGGGTCGTTTCCGGCGAAATCACCGAATGGCAGCATGTGGTCGAGGTGTTGCGCGAGGTTGAACCCGACGCGGTGGTTCATCTTGCGGCGATTGTCGGTGTCGTCAATTCGGTGGCGGCACCTTTCGCCACCATGCGGGTCAACATCGGCGGTGCGCTGAATGTGCTCGAGGCGATGCATCTTCTCGGCTTGAAGCGATTCGTCGATATGAGCTCGGAAGAGATCTATGGCGATTTTGAAGGCGCGCTGATCACCGAAGATCACCCCTGCCGCCCTGTGATGCCGTACGGCATTTCAAAGTTTGCGGTCGAGCAGCTCGCGCGTGACTACGCGCGCCTCCACGGCCTCGAGTGCATTCATCTTCGCACCTCGTGGGTCTATGGTCCCGGGCTGCCGCGTCTGCGCATTCCTAAGACCTTCATCGACGCAGCGCTCAAGGGGGAGTCGCTACATATGGCGACAGGCGGTGATTTCAGCGTCGATCAAGTCTATATCGAGGACTTAGTGGCGGGGGTGCTGGCGGCGCTCGATAAAGCATGCCATCGCTTTGATGCCTATCACATCGCAACCGGCACGGCGCCATCCTTGCGTGACATCGTTGAGATCGTGAAAGAACTGGTGCCGGATGCCGATCTTTCGGTTGGCCCCGGATCGTATAATTTCGGCCAAGGCATCGCGACGGTGAAAAAAGGCGCACTCGACATCACGCGCGCGCGTTCCGAACTCGGTTATGCGCCAAAATACGACATCCGGGCGGGGATCGCGGCCAATCTCGACGCGACGCGACGGGCGTTTGGCGGAAGGGTCAAATCCTAAGCAACTGTGGCTCCGTTCTGCACCGTCTCAGCGGCAATGCGGCCCGCGCGGCGTCCCGAAACGAAGGCCCAGGCGAGATGATGGCCGTGGCCCTTCAGCAACAGCCCGCCTTGCCCGGTCGACCCTGCGGCATAGAGGCCGAGGATCGGCTTGTCTGCCCCGTCCAGGACCCGATGCCGATCATCGACCGCCAAGCCACCTTCGTTATGAACGAAGACGGCGCGCACCGGTCCGAGCGCGACGAACGGCGGATCGTTTAGCGGCAGGAGCCTGCCAGTAATGTTGGCGCCGCTTTTGGCGAGGCCGGTGTTGCGTTCGCCGACGGTAGTTTCAAGCCTCGTGCCATCGATTCCGAACGCTTGCCCGAGCGCCGCGAGCGTCGGCGCGGTCTTATAGATGTCGCGGCGATTTCGCCGGTAATCGGATATATAAGCGTAAGCGACGCCGGGCGCGGTCGAGACGAAATGCGGCCACGCGCTGAAGAGCCGGGCGATGCGCTGGTCAATCAGGATATAGCCAATCTTGTCAGGTTGGTCCGCCAGCGCATAGGCCGGCTGACGCCGTTCGTCGCAAAAACGCCGACCGGCCTTATTGACGAGAAGGGCACCGTGTTCGAAGAGGCTCGGCGCGGGCGCCAGCGCGGTGGTGAGAAAGGCCATCATGAAGGGCCTGAGGATTGCCTGCGGCAGGTGGTCGAGCGCCCAGTGCATGAAATTGGCGAGAAATTGCCAGGGTGGCAGCCGGTGAACCAAGGTGGCGCGTGCAGGTGGGATGAACCGGATCTCGGGCCCGAGGGCGAGGTCGCCGTTCAGAATACGAGCGCCGAGCTTGAGAGCGAGTTTCTGTCCATCCCCTGTCGCAGTCGCGTTGACCGCCTCGACTTTGGCCTCCCGCGGACCCATGTAATGGGTCTTGAGGTCGGCGCCATTGGTGAAATCTCCGGCGGCCAGAATCACGCCACCGCGAGAGTCGAAGCGTCGGCTGAAGCCCTGTGCGTCGATACTGACGACGCCGACCACGCGGGCGCTGTCAGTGACAAGATCGCTGACCCGGCTATTTGTCCGGATATCGACGCCGATGCGGCGGGCGTGGCGTTCGAGATGATAGATATAGGAGCGGGAATTTGGCAGCACGTTATGCATGCGTGGTTTGCGGTGCGGTGGCTCCGGCATCGGTCCATAGAAACGGACGCCGAGCGTCATTAGCCAGCGGAAGGCGTCTGGTACTTCATTGCAGAGAATGCGGCGAAGCTCGTCGTTGTCGCGCGCGGCAAGCGGCCCTTCGGCAAAGAGCGTCATGTCGGTCCAATGGTCGCGCGGATTGTCTTCGATGCCGTGCTTTCTCTGGTGCGGCGTCCCCGTCGCCGTGATGGAGCCGATTGACCAGGCAGTGGAGCCGCCAAGCGCTGCGTTCTTCTCCAAGAGGACGACTCTTTTTCCCGCCGTGCGGGCCTCGATCGCGGCGGCGAGGCCTGCGCCACCACCGCCGACCACGATGACGTCGTAGCTTGTGTCTAAGGGGCCACGCGCCATTGTCGGCGATGTGCTAGCGGTTACTTCCGGCTGCGATCTGGCCGGCGCTCGCACCGGCGATCTTGCCGAACACTGCGCCCGACATCAGGCCGGTGCCGCCCGGATAGTTAAAGTAAAAAATACCGCCGACCATCTCGCCCGCGGCATAAAGCCCGCGGATGGGCTCGCCTTCCGTGTCGATGACCTGGGCGCTGCGATTGATCCGGACGCCGCCGAAGGTAAAAGTGATACCGCAAGTTACCGCGTAGGCCTCGAACGGTGCCTCGTCGATGGTATTGGCCCAGTTCGACTTCGGGATCGCAAGGCCCCTCGTGCCGCGACCGTCCTTGATGTTGGGATTGAAGGGAACATCCGTCATGACTGCGGCGTTATAGGCCTTGATGGTCTCAAGCGCGCGCTCAGGGTTTACGTCGTCGAGCTTCTGTACGAGCTCTTCCAGCGTGCTGGCTTGTCTCTTGGTGACTTGGCGGATGCGGTATTCGTCGCGCAGGAGGTGGAGCACCTTGCGATCGAACACTTGCCATGCGAACTGGCTCGGCTGACCCAGCACGACACGGCCGTATTTGGCATAAGTGTAGTTGCGGAAGTCGGCACCTTCGTCAACGAATCGCTCCCCATTTGCGTTCAACATGATACTAAAAGGGTAACTGTGCTTCTGAAAGCCGTCACCGACCGCGAGATCGCCGAAGGCGGGCGCGTTGCGGTCCCAGCCGACGGCGTGGCAGCCGGACCAGTTGCCATGCGGCATGGCGCCGGCCTCGAGTGCCATGCGAATGCCATCGCCGGTGTTGTAGCTGGTGCCGCGCACCTTGGCCAAATCCCACCCCGGGCCGAGATAGCGCGTGCGCCATTCGGTATTGGCTTGAAAGCCGCCAGCGGCGAGAACCACTGCTTTGCAGGCGACGTCGTGAGTGCGGCCTTCGTAGCGGATGCGTGCGCCGGTCACGCCCTCGTCATCCGAAATCAAATTCAAAGCGCGGGCGCGGTAGGCAATCGCGATTCTATTTCGTTTGGCGGCTTCCGTCAGCGCCTCGACGAGGCCCGGCCCGCCGCCCACGGCTTCAACCGTGAGGCCACCCCAGAACTTGAACTTGCCTTCCACCTTGAAGGCCTGGCGGCCATAGATCGGGGCGAAACGCACGCCTTTCAATCGCATCCAGCGCATGGTTTCCCGGCTCTTCTTCACCAGCAGCTCACACAGATCGGGGTCAGTGCGGTATTCGGTCACTCGCGCCATGTCGTCGAAGAAATTCTCTTCCGTATAACGGCCGAAGTCGGTGATCGCCGTCATTTCCGGCGAGAGATCCGGTATTAGCGCAAGAAGGTCATCGAGGCCGTCATAGACGCAACGCATTGCGCCTGCAGTAAAGCGGCTGTTGCCACCGGATTCCGCTTCCGGCGCACGTTCCAGAACCAGCACCGATACGTTGTTTTCTGCGGCTGCCAGTGCGGCGCAGAACGCCGCGTTGCCACCTCCCACCACGATCACGTCAACTGCTTTCGGCAACATGGTTGTTGATACCTCGTCTGGACTTCAATTACCTATCGAGGGGCCACAACGGCGCGGGCGAAACCGATCTTGGTCGGCGCTGCTGCGCTTTCTGCAATATCCTTGTCGGACCTGCCACCGATGACTTCGCTCATGGATGGTGCCCTATAACAGCTTTCCAGCAGCATCGGCGACATCTCTGCGAAGGGAATGATGCTGCAAACGATTGCGTCGTGTCGACAGACTTTGCGTGCCAAGTTCAAGCGATAGACGAAATGCGGCAGGTCTTTGCCGCGCTGTAGCCCGACTGCCGGCAGGCCGCGCGAAGGCATCCGGCACCACCGACCGGAGAGGGCGAGAAAACGGCGGCGTTAGGAAGTCGTCATGATGCTCGGCCATGTGACCAGGAGGTTGACGCCCACCGGATGGCGCGGGAAGCGGGAGGCGCTGTTGACGGCGGAGCTGGCAATCATTTCAGAACGTTCTCTTTCAGGGGGGGACCTAAATTTATCGCGGTTTCGACTTGCCCACAGCTTTGAACATTCTATAATTTCGTATCAGAATTCATAATATTCAAATCCTCTAACTTTAAAGAAGAAAGACTGCGTCGCATGGCGTAATGGCAAGCGGATTTAGATTCTTGCGGGCGACTGGCAATTGCTGCGTCGCGAGCCTATCGTCTATAATGCGACATTGCAAATTTGCTTTTTTTATTATCGGATATCGATGTGCCGGTTTCTGGAAACGCGTGGTCTGGGGGCGGGATCGGGCCTCGCTGGATCTAATGCGGTTGACCGCACCATCGGAGGTCTAGATCTAGCGACGGCGGTTTATGGACCAAAAAGGAACGGTCGCCATTGTGGTATGCTGGACGCGCCGGCCTCGTATCGGCACACGAGGCCAAGCCGTCGAACGGTAGCAGCAGTGACGATGGATAAGATGGTGCAGGACGACAGGCTGTCGGCAAGTGAGCCGGGCGGCGAAGGAAGCCGAGAGCGCGGCGGCATTCAATCGATCGAGCGGGCCTTCGCGATTCTCGAGGAAGTCGTGCGACATCGCGAGGGCGTGAATCTGGCGGAACTCTCGAAGCGGATTGGGCTGCACAACAGCACCACCTTCCATCTGGTCAAGACGATGGTCTCTCTTGGCTATGTCGAGCAGATGCGGGATTCGAAGCGTTACCGCATTGGCCGCCGGCTCTTCACCCTTGCCGCCGGGGCGCTGGACGAGATCGAACTTGTCCGCCTCGTGACGCCGGCGCTTGAGCGCCTTACCGAGGCCAGCGGCGAATGCGCCCATTTCGCGGTGCGTTCCGGCGACAAGATCGTGGTGCTGGCGAAAACCGCCGGCACCGGCCTTTTTCAAGTCGCCGGTCCGGTTGGCGTCTTGCGTCCCGCCCATTGTACGGCACTTGGCAAGGTGCTGCTGGCGGCGCTTGACCCCGAGCAGCTCGAACGCTATCTCGCGACGCACGAGCTTGCGCGCTATACACCAAAGACGATCATCGAGCATGACGCCCTCCAGCGAGAAGTCGATGAGGTGCGCCGCAACGGTATTGGTTTCGACGATGGCGAATTCGACGCCGAAGCACGCTGCGTCGCTGTGCCGGTGCGCGACTTCACCGGTCAGGTAATCGGCGCCATCGGCATCTCGGGGCCCATCTGGCGGCTCTCAATTCAGGCCCTGCAGGACAAAGCGAAGCAGGTTCGGCAAGCAGCCGCCGACGTTTCGCGCACGCTTGGATACGCCGTCGAGGCCATGCACGGCTAGGCCCACCGCTGACGCCAAGTTTTTTGAAATTGATGTACCAATACCTCGCTGGCGATTTGACCGACCGGCCGCTTGCCGGGGCGCTCTGACCGACAGCCGCACGGTGGCGGCGCGGTCTCCACTCTGCCGGCCCCGGCCGCGGGTTTGCAAGACGCCTCCTTTGTCCGATGCTAAGCTAGGTATCTGGGCGTTCAGCCGGAGGAACCCATGTCACGGTTCGAGGCGCGCGATACGGTGCCGGTTCGTGGCCATTCCGCGGCTGCGGAGCCTGCTATTCCGTCCGGGGAGTTCGTCTGTCTTAAGGCGCTGGAGCGCAAAGTGCTCTGGCTGTCCACCTGGATGATCCATCATGCCAATCACTTACGGCCGAACCGCGACGGGCTGAAGGTGGGCGGTCATCAGGCGTCGTCTGCCTCGCTTGTGACCTTGATGACGGCGCTCTATTTCGCGGTGCTGCGGCCCGAGGACCGGGTCGCGGTAAAGCCGCACGCCAGTCCCGTTTTTCACACTATCCAGTACCTTCTCGGCCGCGAGAATCTGGTCGATCTGCAAAATTTTCGTGCTTTCGGCGGGGCGCAATCCTATCCCTCGCGGACCAAAGACAAGGACGACGTGGATTTTTCCACTGGTTCAGTCGGGCTCGGCGTCGCCGAGACGCTCTTTGCCGCGCTGACGCAAGACTATCTCGCCGCTAAGGCACTATTGCCCGAAGGTCAGCCACTCGGGCGGATGGTGGCGCTCCTCGGCGATGCCGAGCTTGATGAAGGCAATGTCTTCGAAGCCATGTTGGAGGGCTGGAAGCACAAGGTGCGCAATTTGTGGTGGATCGTCGATTATAACCGCCAGAGCCTGGACGCGGTCGTGCCGGATCGGCTGTTCGGCCGTTTCGAGGACATTTTTGCGACCACCGGATTTCGCGTGCAGACGCTGAAATATGGGCGTCTGTTGCAGGCGGCGTTTTTGAAGCGAGGAGGAGACGCGCTGCGGCGCTGGATCGACGATTGTCCAAATTCGGCCTATTCCGCACTCACCTTCAAGGGCGGCCGTGCCTGGCGCGAGCAACTCGGCCATGACCTCGGCGACGTTTCAGGCATTCGCGCACTGCTCGATGATTACGACGACGAGAGCTTACAAGCACTGATGACCAATCTTGCCGGGCACGACATCGAGACCGTGCTCGATGCCTTTCTTGCGGTTAAGGACGACGCACCTCGCTGCTTCATCGCCTATACGGTGAAGGGACACGGGCTTTCTTTCGCCGGCCACAAGGACAACCACGCCGGGCTGATGACGCCGGCGCAGATGACAGAATTTCGTGCCGCGCTCGGCGTGCCGGAAGGGCAGGAATGGGAGCCTTTCTCAGGTCTTGCCGTACCGGAGCCGAAGCTCAGGGACTTCCTCGCCAAAGTGCCCTTCGCCGCTCCCGCGCGGCGCCGCTTTACACCTGCCCCAGTGGTGCTGCCGGAGCGGTTACCGGTGCCGCAAAGATCGGAATTATCGACTCAGGAAGGCTTCGGCTGGATCATGAACGAACTCGGCCGGAGCAGGAGTGCGCTGAGTGACCGCATCGTTACTGCCTCGCCTGACGTAACGGTCTCCACCAATCTCGGCGGTTGGGTCAACCAGCGCGGCGTTTTCGACCGCGAGGCGGTCGCCGATATATTCCGCGAACTCAAGGTCGTATCGATGCTGAAATGGGAAGTCTCGCCCAAGGGTCAGCATTTCGAACTCGGCATTGCCGAGAGCAATCTCTTTCTTCTGCTCGCGGCCCTCGGCCTCTCGGCATCGCTTTTCGGGGTGCGCCTCTTTCCCATTGGGACCCTTTATGACCCGTTCATCACGCGGGGACTCGATGCCTTGAATTACGGCTGCTATCAGGATTCGCGGTTTCTTCTAGTGGCGACGCCGTCCGGCATTACCTTGGCGCCGGAAGGCGGCGCCCACCAGTCGGTGCTCACGCCCTTGATCGGAATCGGCCAAGATCGGCTCGCCGCTTTCGAGCCGGCGTTCGTCGACGAGCTTGCGATCATGCTGCAATTCGCCTTTCACCACTTGCAGGCCGAGGATGGTGGTTCGGTCTATCTTCGTCTTTCAACCCGTCCCCTTACGCAGCCGAAGCGGGAACTTTCGGCGCCTCAGATCGCCGATCTTCTTGCCGGGGCCTACTGGCAGATTCCACCGCGTGCCGGCGCCGAACTTGCAATCGCCTATAGCGGCGCGGTCGCACGGGAAGCGTTGGAAGCCCATGCCGCTCTGGCCGACGAAATCCCCGGCCTCGGGCTTCTCGCCGTGCCATCGGCCGATCGCTTGCATGACGATTGGCGGCATACACTTCGGCTTCGCCGCGAAGGAAGGCTCGCGAGTGCTCATATAGAGGGGCTTCTCGAGCCCCTTGCCCGCGACGCCGGGCTCGTTACCGTGCTTGACGGCCATCCGGCGACGCTGTCATGGCTCGGCGCGGCTACGGGCAGACGGGTCTATCCCTTGGGTGTCGACCGTTTCGGGCAATCGGGCGACATCGCCGATCTTTATGCTTATTACGGCCTTAGTGTTGACGCCATCGTCGAGGCGGCGGCAAGCGCCTGCCTCGGTCGGATTCGCGGCTAAGCAACGATGCGACGATACCGGTTACTTCCGTCGGTCGAGCTGGCTCACGTCCCTGACCGCGCCGCGGGCGGCGCTGGTGGTTAGGGCGGCATAGGCCTGCAGCGCCTGCGAGACCACGCGATTGCGGGCGGTTGGCCGCCAAGCCTTGTCGCCCTTTGCCGCCATGTGCTCACGGCGGGCGGTCAATTCGGCGTCGGACACGGCGACATTAATCTTCCGGGCCGGGATATCGATCTCGATGCGATCGCCTTCCTCGACGAGGCCGATGGCGCCACCATCTGCGGCTTCGGGTGAAATGTGACCGATCGAAAGGCCAGAGGTACCGCCGGAAAACCGCCCATCAGTGACGAGAGCACAAGCTTTGCCGAGGCCCTTTGATTTCAGATAGCTCGTCGGATAAAGCATCTCCTGCATGCCGGGTCCGCCCTTGGGGCCTTCGTAGCGGATCAGAACCACGTCGCCGGCGTTGACTTTGTCACCGAGGATCGCTTCGACTGCGGCCTCCTGGCTTTCGAATATGCGCGCCGGACCGGCAAAGACGAGGATCGAGGCATCGACGCCCGCGGTCTTCACGATTGCGCCGTCGTCGGCGATATTGCCGTAGAGCACGGCGAGCCCGCCATCCTTGCTAAAGGCGTGCTCGGCATCGCGGATCACGCCCTTGGTGCGGTCGAGGTCGAGGCTCTCCCAGCGCTTAGTCTGGCTGAAGGCTTCGGTGGTGCGAACGCCACCCGGTGCCGCCTTGTAGAATTTGACGACATCGGGGTCTCGGCTTGCTGCTACGTCCCAACGGTCCAGCGCATCACCGAGAGTGGCGGAATGCACCGTTGTCACCTCGCGATGAATCAGGCCGGCACGATCCAGCTCGCCGAGGATACCCATGATCCCGCCGGCGCGATGGACGTCTTCCACATGCACGTCGGGAACCGAGGGTGAGACCTTGCAAAGGTTGGGCACGCGCCGGCTAAGACGGTCGATATCTGCCATGGTGAAGCCGAGTTTCGCTTCCTCGGCGGCGGCGAGAAGGTGAAGCACCGTGTTGGTCGAACCGCCCATCGCGATGTCGAGCGACATGGCGTTTTCGAAAGCATTGAAATTCGCGATTGCCCGTGGCAACACGTTGGGGTCATCCTGTTCGTAATGGCGCTTGGCGAGTGCCACGGCGAGGCGGCCGGCCTCGAGAAAAAGCTCCCGCCGATCCGCGTGTGTCGCGACGATGGTGCCATTACCGGGCAGTGCAAGCCCCAAGGCTTCCGTCAGGCAGTTCATGGAATTGGCGGTGAACATGCCGGAACAGGAGCCGCAGGTTGGACAGGCCGAGCGCTCCATCTCCATCGCGGCCGCGTCTGAAACATTGGGGTCGGCGGCGGCGACCATGGCGGTGATGAGATCGACGGCCTTGGAACGGCCGTGTTCGATCACCTTGCCGGCCTCCATTGGCCCGCCGGAGACGAAAACCGCCGGGATGTTGAGGCGGAGGGCCGCCATCAGCATGCCGGGGGTGATCTTGTCGCAATTCGAGATGCAAACCAGGGCGTCGGCGCAATGGGCATTGACCATGTATTCGACGGCATCGGCGATCAGCTCGCGCGACGGTAGGCTATAGAGCATGCCGCCATGGCCCATCGCGATTCCGTCGTCGACGGCGATGGTGTTGAATTCCTTTGCGACGCCGCCGGATTCCGCAATCTCACGCGCGACCATCTGGCCGAGGTCCTTGAGATGAACATGGCCAGGGACGAATTGCGTAAAGGAGTTCGCGATGGCGATGATGGGTTTTCCGAAATCGCCGTCTGTCATGCCGGTGGCACGCCACAGGCCCCGGGCGCCGGCCATATTGCGGCCGTGGGTGGAGGTTCGGGAACGATAAGCAGGCATCAGCGGGTTTCCTCGACGAATGGCCGGTCCGGCCTTCTGGCGTTCAGTTTAGCGCCAGCAGGCGGGCGGGAGAAGGACAAGCTGGCGGGCGAAAGGGGCTACGGCGCCGGGGGTTCAAGTTCGAAAACCTCGGCTAAGAGTTCGTAAGAACGAAGGCGGGCGGCGAAATCGTGACAAATCGTCACGGCGACAACCTCATCGACCCCGTATTCCGCGGCGAGCACGAGGAGCCGCTCTTTAACCTGTTGCGGCCCCCCGACCACCGAGCGGTTGCGGTTGGCCTGAATGAACGCACGGTCGCGTGCGGTATAGGGATAGGCGTCGGCTTCATCCGGGCTCGGAAAGGTACCCCGCTGGCCGGTCGCCGCCTGAAGCAGCCAAAGCTCGCGGCTCCTGGCGAGACGTTTTGCTTCCTCCTCTGTATCGGCGGCGATAACCGAAATCGCCAAATTGGCCCTGGGTTCCGGTGCAAAGGCCGAGGGGCGAAAGTTCTCGCGATAGGCCTCGACCACCGCGGCGCCGCTGGTCCCGGCGATGAATTGAGCAAACGAGAATTTGAAACCGAAATAGGCAGCATAAGCGGCACTTTGATCACTCGAGCCGAGGAGCCATGGATCAGGATAGCGCGGGCCTTCGGGCATCGCCCGGATATCGGCAAAGGGGTGGCCTTCCGGCCATTGCCCAAGAAGAAAGCCAGCAAGGTCAGACAGTTGGTTCGGAAAGCGCTCGATAGGAATCATCGGGCCGTAACGGATTACGCTCGCGGTTTCCTGGTCGCTTCCCGGCGCCCGGCCGATACCAAGGTCGATGCGCCCAGGGTGCAGCGTTTCCAGCATGCGGAAGTTCTCCGCCACTTTCAGCGGGCTGTAATGATTCAGCATGACGCCGCCCGAACCGACCCGGATACGTCTCGTGATGGCCGCGACGTGAGCCACCATGATCTCGGGCGTCGAGCCGGCCAGGCCGGCGGTGTTGTGATGCTCGGCCACCCAATACCGGTGATAGCCGAGCGCTTCGGTACGGCGGGCAAGAATCTCGGTCTGGCGCACGGCGTCCGCCGCGCTGGCGCCGCTCGCGATCGGGGATTGGTCGAGAACGCTAAGACGAAGCATCGAACCGTTACAAGGTTGCCGCGCCACCTTAATCGGAATGGCGCTCAGACCACAAGCCGGTGCGACGCGGCACAGTCTATTCTGCCACCAGCCAATGGCAGGTGGCGCTCGACGTCTCGTCTTCGCCAAGTGTCTTGGCCAGCCAGCCAAGCGGCGCCATGAGTTCTTCATCGAGCCGATAAGGCGGGTTAATGACGATAAGCCCAGAACCCTGCAAACGGTTCGGGTCCGTGCTCGAGCGAACGCGCAGCTCAGCAAGGAATATCTTCCGGACACCGCTGCCGATCAACGCCTTATGAAGCGTTGCAATCGGGGCTTTGTCCTTGATCGGATACCAGGCGATATAGATGCCCTGCGGCCAGCGCCGATGGCCGCGCTTCAAGCCGGATGCGAGCTTGGTGAACTCGTCCGCGCGCTCGAACGGCGGATCGACGAGCACAACGCCTCGGCGTTTCACCGGCGGCAGAAAGGCCTTGAGACCGAGATAGCCATCCTCATGATGTACGGCAATGCGGGGGCTTCCCGCGAACTCCCGCTTGAGGAGAACGGCGTCCTCGGGATGGAGCTCGATCAGCACCAGATGATCTTTGGGCCGCATCAAAAGTCGCGCTAAAAAAGGCGAGCCGGGATACCAGCGAAGCTTGTGCATTGCGCCGGCCTCGGGCATGCGATTCAAGGCCCGGACAGCACCGAGGTAAGAGGCGAGGAGGGGCGGTGGATTGGCAGCGGCAAGAAGCCGCGCGATACCGCCCTTGTATTCGCCGGTCTTTTGCGCTGCCTCAGAGAGTAGATCATAGCGGCCAGGGCCGGCATGCGTATCGACGATGCAAAATGGCGTCGGTTTGGTCTTAAGCCGGTCAAGGACCGCAGCAAGGACGGCATGTTTCAGGCAGTCTGCATGGCCGCCGGCATGAAAACGGTGACGGTAGTTCATGGCCGGCGTGCGTAGGGCTTATGGCTTGTGGGCATCGCCTGCCAGGGCAGATTCGATCGCCGCGATCAGTTCCGGCGCGAGCGGGGATACCTGGCTCGGGAAGATAGCGACGATTTGGCCTGTGGGGTCGAATAGATACTTGTGAAAGTTCCACCGCGGTGCCGCGTCTTCTCCGAGTTCCTCGGCTAGCCGGCGGTAAAGTGGATGAGCTTCGGCGCCGATGACGTGCTCCTTGGCGGTTAAAGGGAGGTCCAGTGCAAAGCGTGTCGTGCAGAATTCCTTGATGCTTTCCCCGCCTCCCGGCTCTTGCCCGCCGAAGTCGTTGCAGGGGACGCCGATGACCACGAGACCTTTTTCGCCATAACGGCGCCAAAGCGTCTGCAGATCGGCATATTGTGGCGTGAAACCACAGAAAGAGGCGGTGTTGACAAGAAGCAACGCCCGGCCAGCGAAACGGGAAAGCGGCAAGGCCTCGCCGTCTATGGTGTTGAAGGTGAAATTGTATACCGAGAAGGCGGGCCGCATGGCTTCACTGCGTTCCTTTCGAACAAAGGTGACATTGGCGGAAGGCCGCGCCGGCGAAAAGGGACGCTAAACCGGGCCACTCGCCATCAAAAGCTTTTGTTAACCTTATGGCAAGGGGTCGACGGCCATAATCCCAGGCCATGTCGCCCGTCGCGCATCTAATCGCAATCGTCGTTTACGCTGCGGTCGCGGTGGCCTTTGGCTCATCGTTAGGCGCGAGCCTCGATCCCGGGCAAGGCGGCCCCTATATCTTTTCCGCCGTCCTGTTTCTTGGTTTCGCGCTGGTGCATGAGGTCTACGCCCGCACCCGCGCTCAGGAGGCGGTGCGCGCAGCCATGGCAAGCGAGAAACAGGCCATGGCCGAGCGATGCAGCGACGCAGAGGCGGCGCTCGATGAGATGCATCGGCGCATCGAGGGGCTGAACCGCGATGGCGGCGAGCAGCACAACAATGACATGGCGGTGTTGAAAACATTGCTCGGGCAGTTGGCGGAACGGCTCGGCGCCAACTTCAACATTGATGCCGGAAGCGATATCGTCGCGGCGGAAGCAGACGTTCGGCGTGTATTGCATGAAGCGCTCGAGGCAAACCGCGTCGACCTCTATCTTCAGCCGGTGGTCAGCCTGCCGCAGCGGCGTAGCCGATTTTACGAGTGCTATTCCCGTATTCGCGACGAGTCCGGCCAGGTCATCGCGTCCGAGCGCTACATTACGCTCGCAGCCGAGCATGGACTGATCGCGACCGTTGACAATCTTCTGCTTCTGCGCTGCGTTCAGCTGATTCGGCGTCAGCGGCGGCAGCGCCGCGACGTTGGCTTTTTCGTCAATCTGTCGCTTGATAGCATTAGTGACGGCAGTTTCTTCGATCAGTTCCTGCTTTTTCTCGAGAGCAACGTCGCACTTGCCGATCGCATGGTATTCGAGTTCGCCCAAGCTGATCTCTTGCGTCATGCGGCCGACGCGTCGACCAAGCTCGCGCGCATGGCGGAGCTTGGCTATTCCTTCTCGCTTGATCAGGTGACTAGTTTCGACATCGATTGCGCTTGGCTTGCTAAACAAAGGTTCCGCTTCGTGAAGATCGAGGCTGACCGCCTGCTAGCGGGCGCTGAGCGCCTGAATCGGCTCAAAGGGGAGCTCGGGCGACATCAAATCGACCTTATCGCGGAAAAGGTGGAAAAGGAGAGGACGGTGGTCGATCTCCTGGACCTTGACGTCGATTACGCGCAGGGATGGCTTTTCGGTGAACCGCGGCGGAGCCGCGAGGCCGTCTAAAGCGGGATCGTTTCGGAACAGATCGCGTCGGCTGGAGATGTGAACCCAGGAATTTGACACGTAAATAGCGAAACATATAAAGTGTGCATATCTGAACTGTTGAAGGTGATCAGATATGCGACAGACCGAGCTGATCTTGACGAAGAAGGACCGTCGGACCTTGGAGGAGTTCCGTGCCAAGGGGCTGCACCGTGCGCGAGAGTTCAATCGGGCACATATCCTGGCGGCGCTCGACCGGAAGATTCCCGAGCCGGTCATCATGCAGGTTCTAAGCGTCGGGCGGACGGCGATCTGGCGGACGCGCGCGGCGTATCTGGAGGGCG
>JBJKQL010000052.1:0-63449 GCA_046705265.1 Ferrovibrionaceae bacterium | reverse complement strand
ACCAAGCAGCCAACCGAAGGTTGCTCACCCAAAAGGTGAGCCTGAAGCTCTCGCGATTCCCCTGTCATCTCCTACCAAGGACACACTTTTCCCTTCCTTGGCAAGGCACCAACCGCCGAATTTAGGTTAAATGTGCATCTCTCCGCCGAAGCGATAAACTGGCGCGCCGATCGGAATAGCGATCGACAATGCGCTGCGATAAGCGGGTCCTTGCACCAGAAGCACTGCTTTTTGCTAAAGGCCCCAGGACTCAGACGGCGACGCAGACCACCGGAGGGAGAAACGACTGCTCCCACCGATGGCAGGTCCGGCCGAACAGCGATTCCGTGAAATTATGGTCGGAGCGGCGGGATTTGAACCCACGACCCCCAGTCCCCCAGACTGATGCGCTACCAGGCTGCGCTACGCTCCGGCCCAAGAGCCGGTCGACCGGCGGATCGACCAACGGCGGCACTATAGCTTCGGCGCCTCCGGCTGGCAACGCGAGGGCGCGCCGGGCCGACAAATTTCTTCATCCCAAACCCAGTCGGATATGACGACACATCGTCTTGATATAAAAACGAAACGTCGGCGAACCAAATCCAATACGACGGGTCAGGGACGCTCGTGGCGGAGAAGGTCGCGGAGCTGAAGTAGCTCGTCGTGGATCGCCTTTAATGCCGTCCGATCGACAACTCCGGACCCGGTCTGCGCACTTCCCGCGCTTGGCGTCGGAGTCATCCCCTTGGGCTTCGCGGCGGGCGAATCGGCGACGACGACCGGCGGCGCTTCTTCGTCCGTCGAAATACCGGCTGGAGCTGACTTTACCGCGGTCCCGATTTCGGGCAAGGCCGCGTCACCCGCTTCCGCTTCTTTCGACCCGGCACGCAACAATTTCTGCACGCCTTTGATGGTGTAGCCCTCTTCGTAAAGAAGGCGGCGGACGCGATGCAGGAAAGCCACATCCTCGGGCCGGTAATAGCGCCGCCCTCCGGCTCGTTTCAGCGGCCTGAGTTGAAAAAAACGGGTCTCCCAGAAGCGCAGCACATGCTGCGGCACGCCCACCTCCGCCGCCACCTCGCTGATGGTGCGGAACGCACTCGCCGACTTACCGCTGCCACCTTGCCGCATCCCATTCATGGCGCCGCCAGAGGGGAGGCTTGTCAACGCGGCTTCGCCGAAGCCGCGTTGATCCGCGCCTTCAGAACTTGGGAAGCACGGAAAACCAGGACCCGGCGGGGCTCGATCGGTACTTCCTCTCCGGTCTTAGGATTGCGGCCCATGCGTCCGCTCTTGCGCCGTACCTGAAAAGACCCAAAGGACGAAATCTTAACCGTATCCCCCTGGCTCAGGCAGGAAGCGATTTCATCAAGAACGGTGTCGACAAGCTCAGACGACTCGTTGCGGGACAACCCCACCTCGCGGTACACCGCCTCGCTCAGTTCAGCGCGGGTCACCGTGTGTCCAGCCATGGTCAGCTCCTTCTCTAATGCTGGAAACTACCTTTGGCTCTTGGGGGTCGTCAACCGCCCCTACCAGCGGACAAGGCACGCCCCCCAGGTAAAACCTCCGCCCATCGCCTCCATCAATACCAGATGGCCGGCACGGATGCGACCATCATCCGCTGCCTCGGCTAAGGCAAGCGGTACCGAGGCCGCCGAGGTATTGCCGTGGCGGTCAATCGTGACGACCACCCGGTCACGAGGAATCTGGACGCGTTTTGCCGTCGCCTCCAGGATACGCAAGTTCGCTTGATGAGGCACCAGCCAATCGACATTGGTTGGCGCAACTCCGGTTTCGGTCAAAACGTCGTCGATAGCGCCGGCAAGGTTGCTGACGGCATGGCGAAAGACCTCACGCCCGCTCATGCGCAGATGTCCTGTGGTCTGGGTGGTCGAAGGCCCGCCATCCACATAGAGGAGATCATGCTGGCAGCCGTCTGCATGAAGCTTGGTGGCAAGGATACCGCGGTCCGAATTATCACCCCGGCCTGTAGCCGCTCTGAGCACCACCGCGCCGGCACCGTCGCCGAATAGTACGCAGGTGCTCCGGTCGGTCCAATCGAGGATGCGGGAAAAGGTTTCGGCGCCGATCACGAGCGCGCAGCTCGCTTGGCCGAGACGGATGAAATTATCTGCCACAGCCAAGGCATAGACGAAACCGGAGCAAACGGCTTGCAAATCAAAGGCAAGCCCCTTCTTGATGCCGAGCCCCGCCTGAACGCGGGTCGCCGTGGCAGGAAAGGTCAGATCCGGCGTTGCGGTTGCAAGGACGATGAGATCGACGGCATCCGCCGCGAGACCGGCCGACCTCAATGCCCGATCGGCAGCACGGAGCGCAAGCTGCGACGTCGTCTCGCCTTCGGCCGCAATACGCCGTTCCCGGATGCCCGAACGGGCGACAATCCATTCGTCCGACGTATCAATGCGTTCTGCGAGCTCGCGATTGGTCAACACACGCTCGGGCAGATAGCCACCACACCCCACGATCACCGAGCGCACGACGGCCGTCAACTGAGCGCGGCCTTGGCTTCCACCGTAACGCTCGGTTGGAAACTCTTGAAATTGGCGATCAAGGCTTCAGTGATGTTCTCTGCCGCGAGATCGACGGCAAGTGCGACGGCGGCGGCGAACCCGGTGGCATCGGTGCCGCCGTGGCTCTTCACTACGATGCCGTTAAGACCAAGCAACACGCCACCATTATATTGGCGCGGATCGAATTGCGCCTTGAGCGCGGCGAGCGCCGGACGCGCGAGAAGATAGCCAAGCTGCGAAGCGATCGAGCGGCGGAAGGCCTGGGATAGAAACGTGGTGAAAAGCTTGGCCGTGCCCTCGATGGTCTTCAGCGCGACATTACCGGTGAACCCATCGGTGACGACGACATCCACCGTACCCTTGCCGATGTCATCACCCTCGATGAAGCCGATGAATTCGAAGCCGCGACCACGGGCGCTGCGCAGAATATCGGCCGCCGAACGCACCGCCTCGTTGCCTTTGAGTTCTTCCACGCCGACGTTCATCAGACCGACCGTCGGACGCGGCCGACCGAGAACCTTGTTGGCGAAATTCGCTCCCATAATCGCGAACTGTACCAAGTTGTCAGCCGTGCACTCGATATTGGCGCCAAGGTCCAACACAACGGTTTCGCCGTGCAGAGTGGGCAGCAGCGACGCGATCGCCGGCCTTTCAATCCCCGGCAGGGTCTTCAACACAAACTTCGCCATCGCCATGAGCGCGCCAGTATTGCCGGCGGAAACCACACCCAATGCCTCGCCAGCGGCAACCGAGTCGATCGCGAGCCGCATGCTCGACCGCCGGGCGTGGCGGAGTGCTTGGCTCGGCCGGTCTTCGGCGCCGACTTTTTCGCTGGTATGGCGGATCTCAACCGCAGCCGCGAGGCGGGGCATTTTCTCAATCAGCGGCTGCAGCCGGTTCTGATCCCCGAACAGAAGAAAGCGCACCTCGGGAAATCGGACATGGGCTTCGAACGCCCCGGCCACCACGATATCCGGTGCCCGGTCGCCACCCATGCCGTCGAGGGCGATGGTAAGAGCCGTCGTCACGTGTGGACTTTCAGTTGGGAGCAGAGACCTTGACGACCTCGCGCCCGCGATAATGGCCGCAGGCCGGACAGACGTGATGAGGCGGCTTCGGCTCGCCGCAATTCGAGCATTCGACCCGCGCCGGTTGGGGCAAAGCATGATGCGAACGCCGCATGTCACGCCGCGAGCGGCTGGTGCGTTTCTTCGGTACGGCCATTGGATAATCCTCGTTATTTTCTTCTCAATACTTTCGTCTTCTGCGCCCGGGGCGAGAGTTTACCCTTTAGTGCGCATACTTGCCAGAACCGCGAACGGCGTTTCTGACGGCTCGTCCAAAGCGCCGCCGTCCCCCTCCGCCTCCACCGCCCATTCGGCCCCTGGTACCCGCGGATAGGGATTGAGGGCAAGGCCGAGATGTTCCGCCAGCGCCTCACCAACATCAATCCGGCCATCAATCAAGGGCTCGGGCGGATCCGGATCGCCGAGGCTCAGTCGAAGGTCGCGCCGTCCCTTGATCGAGGAAGGTCCCCCTTCCGACATGTAAATAAGATCAAAGTCCCCTTCAAGATGAGCTTCGACCGGCGCCAGGGTGACAACGCAGGACTGCACCACTTCGGCACGCCACTCGACGCGTAACGCAATCCCCTCGTCCAAGGGCTGCAATACCGCCGATGCCGTCAGCGAATTTACGGAGACCAGACCGAAGCGCGCAGCCAAGCCGGCACGCTCCATGGCATCCGCTTCGACCGCGAGGTGAAGCGGCGCATTAACCTCCTCGGCCACGTCGACCATTCGGCTAAATAGGGTGTCGACAGCTTTCGGGATCATCGCTCAGAGTCTCCGGCGCCAACCGGCTTGCCAGAGCCGCCGCCGTTCTGACCGGCGGAATTTAGTGGCTAGATGGCGATGGGTCAACGGCTTTTCCCACTTGCTTAAGTTCTTGATTAAACAAGCAACACTCCCGCACCGGGTGGCAAATTGGATGGTTCGGAGACCCCGGACGCTGGCCGCGGTCAGATCGAGTTCACGCGGTCGGTCCCGGGGGGCGGTCCAAATTGGATGATGCCGGTAATCAGTGCCGCGCCGTCCTGGCGTGCCAGCCCCTCAGTCTCGCGTCGGATGTAGTCCGACATGGCGTCAAGCCCAAAGGCCTCAGCGTCGGCCGCGATCGTGCCATAGAGGTTGCGCCGAAGCGCGGCCCAAAGCGCGCGGCCTTTTTCGGTCTCAGAATGACCCGGTGCCGCGGAATTTTTCTTTTCCTCGGCTAGCGCGGCGTCATAAGCCGCAAGCCGGCCATAGAAGGCCGAAATCATCGCCTTCATCCGCTTGGCGACCCCAACATCGCCGACCCCGAGCTCACGCAGAGCGCGGTCGAAATCAGTCACCATGATGTCGAAAAGCGCTTGACCCAGCGCGCGACCGGACGCCCCCTCGCTCTTCAGCCGCCGCAACACCAGCACGACATGAAGCACAAGAAGATCAAAGCGGCCGTCCAAACTGTCCGGCACGCCGCAAGCGGTATAGAATTCGGGCCTGCGCGATTGCGCCACCAGCGCCTGATAGAGCTGGCCCGCAGGATCAGCCGGCGATTGACGCCGAAAGCGCTGAAGGATATTCATCGCCGGCCGCGAAGCCCGGAGGGCCTCGCTCTGCAGGCCGCAAACAGCGGATGTCGCCTCATGATTGACAGCACTCGATCTTGGATGCGATGTTCATTAATTCGACTCTCTAAGTAATGATCAGATTCGCCGCCAGTTGGATAAGCTGGCGCGATCCCGAATGGTGAGGCGCTTGCGCACAATAACAGTCATCGCGGTTTGCGCCTTGGTTCTCGCCGCTTGCGCCCCGCGCATCGATTACCAAGGTTACGCCTTCGAAGCTACAAAACTTAAACAGGTTAAGACTGGGGAGATGACGCAAAGCCAAGTGCGGCAACTTCTCGGCACGCCCTCGGCGGTTGCGACTTTCCCGCAGCACAACGACACTTGGTACTACATATCCGACGAAACCGCGACCGAAGCGATCTTCAAGCCAAAGGTCATTGCGCAACGGGTGATCGCGATTCGCTTCAATAAACAGGGCAAGGTAGCCAGTATCAAGGACTACGGCTTAACGGACGCCCGAACCGTCGAACCTGATCCCAATGTTACGCCGACCCGCGGCCGCAGGCTCACGTTTTTCGACCAACTCCTCGGCAATCTCGGGCGCTTTAACAAGAGCTCAAGCTCCTCCAGTCCGTAATCCCTACCGCGGAGGCGACCCCACCCGCTATTCATCGCGCCGGCTCTCGCCCTCCCAATCTAAATTGGCAGCCGGTGGTCGCCTTGCCACCGGCTGCTGAACCGCCGTTCCTAGTGCGCAAGAATGGCAAGCAGCAATAACGCCACGATATTGGTGATCTTGATCATCGGATTGACCGCCGGACCTGCGGTGTCCTTGTAAGGATCGCCAACGGTATCACCCGTCACAGCGGCCTTGTGCGCCTCCGAGCCTTTGCCACCGAAGTTACCGGTTTCGATATACTTCTTGGCGTTGTCCCAGGCACCGCCACCGGACGTCATCGACACAGCAACGAAAAAGCCGTTCACGATGACTCCGAGAAGCATGGCGCCAACCGCAGCAAAGCCGGCCGAGTTTCCGGCGATGGCACGGACCACGAAATAAAGAACCACGGGCGAGAGCACCGGCAGGAGCGAGGGCACGATCATTTCGCGAATTGCGGCCTTGGTCAGCAGGTCAACCGCACGACTGTAATCGGGCCGGCCGGTGCCTTCCATGATGCCCGGAATCTCCTTGAACTGCCGACGAACCTCAATGACCACCGAACCTGCCGCGCGGCCAACCGCGGTCATGCCGAGCGCAGCGAAGAGATAGGGCAACAGTCCGCCGAGCAGAAGGCCGATCACGACGTAAGGATTGCTCAGCGTAAAATCCACCGCCGCGATCTTGAGGATGCCGTGATGAATAAAATACTGCAGATCCTCGGTATAAGCGGCAAACAGCACCAAGGCGCCGAGGCCGGCCGATGCGATGGCGTAGCCCTTGGTCACGGCCTTGGTGGTGTTGCCGACGGCGTCGAGCGCATCGGTAATGGTGCGGACTTCCGGCGGCAGGTTCGCCATTTCGGCGATACCGCCCGCGTTGTCGGTTACCGGGCCAAAAGCGTCGATCGCCACCACCATGCCAGCCAGAGCGAGCATGGTCGTCACCGCGATGGCGATGCCGAACAAACCGGCGAGAAGATAGGTAACGATGATTCCGACGACGATGATCAAAGCCGGGATCGCCGTCGCCTCCATCGAGACGGCAAGCCCCTGAATGACGTTGGTGGCATGACCGGTGGTCGAGGCTCGGGCAATGCTCTGCACCGGGCGATAGTCGGTGCCGGTATAATATTCGGTGATCCAGACGATCAGGCCGGTCACGACCAGCCCGGCAAGACCGCAGAAATAAAGATCCCAGCCCGACATGGCGGTGGTGCCGGCCGTGAACGAATTTTCGAGTCCGATGATCCACTGCGTAACCGGAATCAGCACCAGCGCCGAGATCGCCGCCGTCGCGATAAAGCCCTTATAAAGCGCGCCCATAATATAGCCGTTGTGGCCGAGCCGGACGAACGCGGTGCCGATCACTGAGGCGACGATGCAGGTGCCGCTGATAACCACCGGGAAGAGCATCATGGTCGCCTGCAGTGCAGGCGTCGCGACAAAGAAGATCGACGCCAGAACCATGGTCGCGACCAACGTCACGGCATAAGTTTCGAAAAGATCGGCGGCCATGCCGGCGCAGTCGCCCACGTTGTCGCCGACGTTGTCGGCGATTACCGCCGGGTTGCGCGGATCATCCTCAGGAATCCCGGCCTCCACCTTGCCGACGAGATCGGCGCCGACATCGGCGCCCTTGGTAAAGATGCCGCCGCCAAGCCGGGCGAAAATCGAGATCAGGCTAGCACCGAAGCCGAGCGCGACCAGGGGTTCGGTCAGCTCGCGGCCAGTGGCGTGAAATCCGGCGAGCAGAATTGCGTAGTAAACCGAGACGGCCAGCAGCGCGAGGCCGACCACCAGCATGCCGGTCACCGAGCCGGAGCGGAAGGCGATGCCGAGTGCATGAGGCAACCCCTTGCGCGCGCCTTCGGCCGTGCGCACGTTGGCGCGTACCGAGACATTCATGCCGATATAGCCGGCCGCGCCTGAAAGAATGGCGCCGATCAGATAGCCAATGCCCACTTTGATGCCAAGCAACCCGGTGAGAATGAGAAAGATGACGCCGCCGACAATCGCCACCGTCCGATATTGCCGGTTTAGATAGGCCTGCGCCCCCTCCTGCACCGCATGTGCGATCTCCTGCATGCGTGCATTGCCGGGTTCCGCATTGAGCACCGACCGAGCCGCCACGATGCCGTAGATCAAAGCGATGACACCGCAAGCGATGGCGAACCATAAACCTAGATTCATCACCGAAACTCCTTGGAGTTCGTCTGGAAAATACGTGCAATCTCCCTTTCGCAAGCGCGGGCGGCGCCACGAAGGTCCCGGCTATATGCCAGAGAAGGATAGGCTCTGCAACATATCTTTGCCCACGGGCTTGACGTTAGATGTATTACTATAAGGACTTACGGGAAAAAGACTTGGCTTCGGCCGGTACCGTGGACCTTTGCCGGGAAGCAAGGGCCACAGGACGCTTTGCGGCGCCATCGGCGATGCCGGATCGAACAGCAATCACGCTAGAAGAACTCGCGGCAAACGCAGCATATCGCAAAAGGGGCGCGAGGAACGCCGCTGCCGTCCGCCGCGAGGCTCTCGAGGCCAACCCCACGGCGCGGGCTAGCGCGAATTGAAGCGTCAGCGACAAGTCTCTCGTATCGTCAGTATGTTAACAGCCTCGGCAAAGGTCGCGATCGGGAAAGATGCGCCCCAGTCACGCGGCGACGCGGAAGCTATTGGTGATAAGCACCGCGAGTACCACGCCTGGGCCGAAGACATGCCGAGCTTGGCGCAAGAGTTGTGTGCGAAGCGCCTTGATGTCGATGCTATCGGCAATCGTTGGACTCACCGGGGGCGCGTCGTTGACTGCTTGCAAAAATGCATCACGCAACACCGGCATCCGCAATTCGACAAGGTCTTTGTTGGTGCGGCTGTCGACCTCTATACTGAGCCCGACATATTGATAGTAACGGATTTGCCCGTTGAAAACGACCGGTACGCCGATTGGCCTCATCGGCACATAGAAGAGGTAGGACTTGCGCGCGAGCGCAGCTTGCGCCGCGTCAGCCACCATCTTGGCCGACTTCTTGTGAGCTTTCATTTCATAGGCACCGCCCCCGGCGAGTGCGAGCACAATGCCTACGATACCGACGATTATACCCTTGCGCTTCACGGCTCCCTGCCCGCCGTTCGGCCGAGAGGTTGGGTCTCACTCATTTATTGTCCGACAGAAGTTAGCAAAGGGTTAGCGCAAGCGCCGGCCCGGGTGGAAGTCGAATCAGCAGTGGGCCGGCTCGGTTACCGCCAAGACCTTGAAATCCTGTATACAATCAGCCTGTGATGGGGGCGCTCGACCGGCTCCCTCCCATAAGCTCACACGAGAAATTTCCCAGCGATCGGGATCGAGAATAACCGCATGAGCAAAAAGACTCTGCCGCCTGATCAGTTGACGATGAGCGGTAGCCTCGCGATCAAGCAGCGATGGGAGAGACTCGCTCGTTTCCACCTTGTCTTGTTCCCACAATGCGAAGGTCGGTTTGCGGCAATCCGCGCCATGGCCGAAATGAAGCAGCGACCAGCAGCGCACTCTAGGCCGGCCGAAGGTCGTGACCACCTCCTGAAACAGATCGGCGGCAAGATATCGTCTCATCGCCTGTACATCGGTCCAAATGAAGAAGGCTGCATAAATGCGGTCGGCAGGGTCGTAGAGACAGGAACGGTGGTAAAGGCCCAACAAGCCGTCAAACGATGGCTTACGGGTGGCGACCCGGCTCTTGATCCAGCTCGCATCGCGCTCTGCCGTCAACCGTACCGTATAGCGCATCGCCAACATGGTTATCACACCCGCACACGTGCCCACTATCTCTCTTTGCAGTTCACAACCGCCGGCCCATTTCCTGCAACTGCCAAGGCCGCATGGCTTCTATGCACCAAAAGGCCTTCAGAAATGACGGTAACCCGTGCGCTCGAGGGTGAAGGCCGTTCCATCCGGTCTCATAACCGTCACCCCGCTGCCCGCGCGAAACCGACCGATCCGCGTCAGCGGCAAACCAAGCTCACCTGAGAGCACCACGGTTTCAGCCTCGCGTTCGGCCGGCACTGCAAAACAAAGCTCGTAATCGTCACCACCCGTAAGAAGCTCTGGCAGATGGTCGGGTGCGGCTGCCACCGCCGCAGCCGCGGGCGACGAAAGCGGCACGTGTGATGCCGCGATCTCCGCACCGAGATTCGAGGCCTCGCAAATATGGCCGAGATCGGCGATAAGCCCATCCGAAATGTCAACCGCAGCGTTAGCGAGGCCGACAAGCCGGCCGCCAAGAGCAAGTCTCGGTTCCGGCAGCTCGAGGCGCGCGCTGAAATGCCGGACACTCGCCGCGTCGAGGCTCTGCAATTTTCCTTTCCGCCATTGCAGGCCAAGGTACGCATCGCCAATGGTACCGGAGACGTAGATGCCGTCACCGCGCTTCGCGCCGCCACGCTTAAGCGCCGACCCAGTCTTTACGGTGCCAAGAGCGGTGACCGTAAGCGTCAACGCGCCTGGGGTTGCCGCCGTGTCGCCACCGATAAGCGCGACCTTGAAGCGCGCCTGATCCTCCGCGAGGCCGGAAACGAAACGCGCGAGCCAAGCGTCATCCACGGCGTCAGGCCAGGCAGCGGCGAGAAGATAGCCGGCCGGCACCGCGCCCATCGCGGCAAGATCGGAAAGATTGACGCGAAGCAACTTTTGCGCAATCCGTTCCGGCAGGTCGCCAGCAAAGAAATGAATCCCAGCCACCATACAGTCGGTGGTGACGACTATCTCCTCGCCGGATGCGGGCCGGATCACCGCTGCGTCATCGGTAAGGTTGAAGGCGAGCGCGTAGTCCTTGGCGAGCGGCGCAAAATAGCGGGCGATGCGCTCGAACTCGCCTGACGACGCCGGGCTCATCCCGTCACCCGGGGAACTCATGCGGCCGGATCTGGCGAGCGAACCGGTCGAGGATGCCATTGATGAAAGCAGCCTCGGTCCCGCCGAAGAATGCATGCGCGACATCAAGATATTCGTCGATCACGACTTTCGCCGGAACATCGCTCCGCACTTTCAGTTCAGTTGCGCCGGCGCGAAGAATCGCGCGCAGGATAGCTTCGATCTTCAACAGAGTCCGCGCTTTCTCGAGGCAGGCTTCGAGCCCGGCGTCAATCTCGGCCGCGTGTCGGTGATAGCCATGAACCACGTCGGCGAAGAGCTCAGGATCGGCCGGAGCGTATCGTACGCCTTCTATCTCCTGGCCTAAACGAAGCGTCACGAATTCGCCGATCACCTGCTCGGCAGAGGCACCGCTGAATTCAATCTGATAGAGCGCCTGTACGGCAGCGAGACGCGCCGCGCTGCGCCCGCCGACGTTCGGTTGAGTTGTCATCATGCGCCAAGCGCCTGAAACCGGCGTTTCAGCGCGGCCAGGGCAAGCGCCGCGCGCGCCGCGTCACCGCCCTTGTTGCCCCCGTCTCGCTTTGCCCGCGTCCAAGCCTGATCATAATTCTCGACCGTCAGGATGCCATTGCCAACTGCGACGCCGTCAAGAGTCAGGTTCATGAGCCCGCGGGCACTTTCGCCGGCAACAGTGTCGTAATGCGTGGTCTCGCCGCGGATCACGCAACCCAAGGCGACGAACGCGTCGAACCGGACCTTGCCATCGGCACTGCATGCAGCCAGTGCGAGGCGGATCGCGCCAGGAATTTCCAATGCCCCGGGCACGACGATGCGTTCGGCGGTCGCCTTTGCCACCTCGATCACGTCGAGAGCGCCAGCCGCGAGCTCGTCTGAGATATCCGCGTAAAAACGGCCCTCGACCAGGAGCAGATGGGTTCGCTCGCTCATTCGTCGTCCACCGGAATGCCGCGCCGTTCGGCCAGACTAAGCCCGTAGCCTTCGATGCCAACGATCGTACGCTGCGTGTTTGAAAGAAGGATCATGTTGCGAACACCGAGATCGAGCAAAATCTGCGCGCCGATACCATAATCGCGAAGATTGCCCTGGCGCTCGACCGGCCGCCCGAGTTTACGTTGCACCCGATCCGAGAGCGCCGTCGGCCGCGGTTCGCGGATCAGCACGACGACACCCCGCCCCGCCCGGCCGATCATTCGCATGGCACCAGCAAGCACGCTGCCCTTGTTGTGGCGATCGCCGAGGACATCCTCAAGCACGTTCAAGGCGTGGACCCTGACCAGCACCGGATCGGACCCTGAGATGTCTCCTTTGACGAGGGCAATATGTTCAGCGTATTCGACCTTATTGCGATAGACGATCATGCGCCACTCGCCGCCATAACGACTGTCGAGATTGGTCTCCACGAGACGCTCGATCAAACGCTCGGAGCGCCGGCGGTAGGCGATGAGATCGGCAATTGTGGCAATTTTGATGCCGTGCCGCTGAGAAAATTGCACGAGATCCGGCATACGCGCCATGCTGCCGTCGTCATTCATGATTTCGCAGATCACGCCGGACGGATTGAGGCCGGCCAAGGCCGCGATGTCGACGGCAGCTTCGGTATGTCCGGCGCGGACGAGCACTCCGCCGTCGCGAGCCACGAGCGGGAAAACATGGCCGGGCGTCACGATGTCTTCTGCGCCTTTCTCGGGATCGATCGCGACCTTGATCGTCGTCGCCCGTTCATGAGCGGAGATTCCCGTAGTAACGCCCTCCCTGGCCTCAATCGAAACCGTGAAGGCCGTCTGATGGCGCGAAGCGTTGTTCGGCGTCATCAGCGGCAGACGCAGCTTGCGCACACGCTCGCTCGAGAGCGCGAGACAGATCAGCCCGCGGCCGTATTTCGCCATGAAGTTGATTACTTCGGGCGTCGCCTTTTCGGCAGGGATGACGAGATCGCCTTCGTTCTCCCGGTCCTCCTCGTCAACCAGGATAACCATCTTGCCCTGTCGCGCATCCTCCACTACTTCCTCAATCGCGGAGAGAAAGCTGACGTCCATCACGCACCTTCCATTTCCCTGAGCCGCGCGACATAGCGGGCCAGGATATCGGTCTCGACATTGACGCGGTCGCCGGCGGCCAGAGCGTCAAGCGTCGTCATCTGCCGCGTATGCGGGATAATGTTGACACCGAAGCGATTGTCGGAAACTTCGTTCACAGTCAAGGAAACCCCATCCAGTGCAATGGCGCCCTTCGGCGCGATGAACCGGGCGAGCGGCATCGCGATCTCTAAATCGAGGCGAAGCGATCCGCCCTCTTCGCGGCGATCGATCAGACGGGCGATGCCGTCCACGTGGCCGGTCAGGATATGGCCGCCCATTTCGTCGCCGAGCTTCAAGGCACGTTCGAGGTTCACTCGCGTGCCGGGTTGCCAGCTCCCTAGCACCGACTTGGCGAGGGTTTCGGCCGAGACGTCGAGCGCGAACCAGTCGTCGCCCTTTTCGACGACCGTGAGACAAACGCCGGAGCAGGCGATCGAGGCGCCGATCTCGATCGTGTCGGTGGCAAAAGCCGTCGCGATCCGAATGCGGCGATCGCCGAACTCGGCGATGGCGACCACGTGGCCTACATCGGTGATGATACCGGTAAACATGCCTTCTTCTTAATCGGCCCGGGCGAAGGTTTCCAGTACATCCTCGCCAAGGGTGAGAGCGGCCGTGCGATGAAACCGTGGTGCCTCTCGGAGTTCGCTGATCCCGAGGGCGGCCAAGGCGGGGACCCCATCACCGCCTAGGAACACCGGGGCATGATACCAGGCGATGCGATCGATAAGATTTGCGCGGGCAAAGGCCGCCGCCACGGCGCTGCCGCCTTCGACCAAGAGCCGGGTCAAGCCGAGGCGTCCAAGCTCCTGGAGGAGCGCTTCGATCCCGATCGGCGCTGGGCCGATCCTTATTACCCGCAGGCCATGCTCAGCGAGGACCCCAGCCCGCTCAGGCGAAGCATCGCCGACGGCAACCACCCAGGTTGGAACCGTGCGCGCGGTCGCTACCAGCCGGCTCGTCAACGGCAGACGAAGATGACTGTCAAGCACGAGACGGAGCGGTGAACGATTGGCCATACCGGGCAGCCGGCAGGTGAGGTCGGGATCGTCCGCCAACGCCGTTCCGATACCGATCAGGACGGCATCGTGTTCAGCCCGGAGGAGATGGACGTGCGCGCGGGCGGCCTCGCCAGTAATCCAACGGCTTGCCCCCGAGTGAGCCGCGATGCGGCCGTCGAGCGACGTCGCAAGCTTCAAGGTGACAAGCGGCCGGCCAGCGGCCAAGCGCGTGAAGAAGCCGGCATTTACGTTACGTGCCTCATCGCCGAGGACGCCGATTTCGACCGCGATCCCCGCGTCACGCAGCATTTGAATACCGCGGCCGGCAACCCGCGGGTCTGTATCCTCGGTCGCGATTACGACCCGGGCTGGTTTCGCGGCTATCACCGCCGAGACGCAAGGCGGCGTTTCACCAACATGGGCACAAGGCTCGAGCGTTACGTACAGCGTCGCACCCCGAGCAGCAGCCCCCGCAGCAGCCAGCGCCTCGGGCTCCGCATGAGGGCGCCCACCCGGCTGTGTCCAGCCGCGGCCGATCACACGGTCATCCTTGACCACGAGGCAGCCGACGGCAGGATTGGGCCACGTGCGTCCAAGGCCACGCCGGGCGAGCCCGAGCGCCGTTGCCATGAATGCCGCGTCGCGAGGATCAGTCGTTCTCGACACCGCTGCTTAACCGGCCGACAAAGTCTTCGAAATCCTTCGCCTCTCGGAAGTTGCGATATACCGACGCAAACCGCACATAGGCGACGGGATCGAGGCTTGCCAACGCGTCCATCACCATCTCGCCGATGGCCTGGGAGCTGATCTCGCTCTCGCCCGCACTCTCCAACCGGCGCACAATGCCATTGATCATACGCTCAATGCGCTCTGGATCGACCGGGCGTTTGCGTGTCGCAACGAAGATCGAGCGCGCCAGCTTATCGCGGTCGAAGGGCACCCGTTGGCCGTTCTTCTTGATCACCGTGAGTTCCCGGAGTTGCACCCGCTCGAAGGTGGTGAAGCGCGCTCCGCAGCCCGTGCAATAGCGTCGACGACGGATCGCGGTGTTGTCCTCGGTCGGCCGCGAATCCTTGACCTGAGTATCCTCATTGCCGCAAAACGGACAGCGCATTTCATTCCCCCCTTCGCCGAATCGCGATTTTTTCGTCTCGGGCGGTCGCCCCGACCATCATGGGCGCTCGGTGCGCTTCAGTTCAGCCCAATTCAGGATAAATCGGAAACTGCCCCAGCAACGCTTGCACCTTCTCCCGCACCAAAGCTCCCGCCGCGCCGTTGTCGCCGGCCCCCTTCGCGAGACCGTCGAGCACCTCGATAATCAATGCACCCACATGATTGAATTCTGGTACACCGAAGCCTCGGCTTGTGCAGGCCGGGCTGCCGAGGCGAACGCCGGAGGTCACCGTCGGTTTTTCAGGATCGAAGGGTATACCGTTCTTGTTGCAGGTGATGAGCGCACGTTCGAGCGCGCGCTCGGCATCCCTGCCTTTCAGGCCTTTTGGCCGCAAGTCGACCAGCATAAGATGGGTATCGGTGCCGCCAGAAACGATAGCGTAGCCGCCGGCTTGAAGGGTGGCGGCGAGCGTCTTCGCGTTTTCGACCACGGCCCGGCTGTAGTCGCGAAACGCCGGCTGAAGCGCCTCGCCAAACGCGACCGCCTTGGCGGCGATGACATGCATCAGGGGGCCGCCCTGCAGGCCGGGAAAGATCGCCGAATTGAGGCGTCGGCCGATGTCTTCGTCGTTCGCGAGAATCATGCCTCCGCGGGGACCACGCAAGGTTTTATGGGTTGTCGTCGTCACCACATGGGCGTGCGGCAGCGGACTCGGATGCTGGCCGCCGGCAACCAGGCCGGCAAAATGCGCCATGTCGACCATGAGATAGGCACCGACCTCGTCGGCGACGCGCCGGAACGCGGCGAAATCGATGATGCGTGGGTAGGCCGAGCCACCGGTTATGATCAACTTCGGCTGGTGCGCCCGGGCAAGCTTCGCGACCTCGTCCATGTCGATCTGATGGGTTTCAGGATCGACACCGTAGCTCGCCACGTTGAACCACTTGCCTGAAACATTGACCGGAGCGCCATGGGTAAGATGGCCGCCAGCCGCAAGATTGAGCCCCATGAAGGTATCGCCCGGCCTCAGAAGCGCAAAAAACACCGCCTGGTTGGCCTGTGATCCGGAATGCGGCTGGACGTTGGCGTAAGCGCAGTCGAACAGCGTCTTCGCTCGCTCAATCGCCAAGGTCTCAACCATATCAATGAATTCACAGCCGCCGTAATAGCGCCGGCCGGGGTAGCCTTCCGCGTACTTGTTGGTAAGAACCGACCCCTGAGCCGCGAGAACGGCAGTGCTGACGATGTTTTCCGAGGCAATCAGTTCGATTTGTTCGCGTTGACGACCGAGCTCGCCCCGCATGGCACGGAACACGTCCGGATCCTGCGCCTCAAGGAACGCTGTAAGCGGCGTCACCAGAGTCCGCGAAGGGGCGGTCGACAACGTCATCAATGACCTCCACACTCAGGGGAAAGCTTGGCCACCCGCCGTGCATGCCGGCCTCCGGCAAACGCAGTTGTCAAGAACACCTTCAGGCAATTGCGTGCAGTTTCAATCCCGAGCGTCCGGGCGCCAAGCACAAGCACGTTCGCATCGTTGTGCTCTCGGCTCAAGCGCGCTGTGGACACGTCATGGCACAGCGCGGCGCGAACCTTGCGTTCGCGATTGGCGGCGATGCTGATGCCAATGCCGGTACCACAGATGGCGACGCCATACTTTGCCCGACCGGCTGCGATGGCTCTGGCAAGCGCATCCCCGTAATCCGGGTAATCAACGGATTCCGGGCCATTGGTGCCGAGGTCGATAACGTCGAAGCCCATGTCCCGGAGATCCTCCGTCAATACGGATTTCAAAGGAAAACCGGCGTGATCCGCCGCGATGGCAACGATGTCCCGAGGCATGGCGGCTCACATCCGACGCGCAACTGAGAAAGGCGCGGTAAATACCACATCTCGGTTTGGATTGCCAGGGTCACACAAACCACAGGCAACGGACGCGAAAACATTCCGAAAGATCAAATCGGACGCGGACGACAAAATATTACGAGCTGCCGCCCAAATAAAGCAATTCTCTTAAAATAAGTGGTCAATCCGGCAAATTAGAATGCGATGATAGCGAGGATTAGTCCTGATCAGCTATAGAACAGGGTCGCGAGTTTGACATAACGATTTCAAGATGTAAGCTATGCGAAAAGTTCCTGCCTTGCTGCTTGGCAGGCAGTGCGGGGGGATGTTTACCATGACAGACCAAACCGGAAATTCAGAAAGCACAAACCAGCTTCTTCGTTTTGCGGTAGAGATCGTCTCTGCCTATGTCACTCGAAATGACGTCCCGACCGGGCAACTGACCGAGATATTGAAGGTCGTTCATGGCACGCTGAACAGCCTAAGGCGAAAAGAAGAGGACAACATATCTTTTGGTAACGCCAAACCGGCAGTTCCGATCCGAAAATCGGTAACTCCGGATTACATCATTTGCCTCGAGGACGGCAAAAAACTGAAAATGCTGAAGCGATATCTGCGCTCCACCTACAATATGACGCCGGATGAATACCGCACGAAATGGAATCTCGGGCCCGATTACCCGTTGGTCGCCCCCAATTATGCAAAGCAACGTTCGGCTTTCGCCAAAAAGATCGGCCTCGGCCGAAAATCTCGCCCCTCCGCCTAGGCGTTGGATGGAACCGCAGCGATCGACACGGCGCCGGATCGAACTGCCGCTTAACCCTGCAATCAATACACGGTCCGACTACGGGCCCCCCGCGGAAGGGGCGATGACGAGCCTCGGTCACCGCGATCAGAGACGGGGGTAGATCACATGCTTTCTCTCGGACAACAATTTACGCTGCAACGCGAGGTACGCCCGGAGCACACCGCCGACGCCCTGGGCAATCCCGGCGTAATGGTGCTTGGCACGCCGATGCTGGTGAGTTTCGCCGAAATCGCTTGCCACCAACTCCTGTTGCCCCATCTCGAAACGGGCCAGGGTACCGTCGGCACCATGGTGAACATCCGGCATCTCAAGGCAACGCCGCTTGGGATGATAGTCACCATTGTCGCTACGCTCCGCGAGATGGGCCGCCGACGTTACCTTTTCGACGTCGAAGGCCATGATCCACGTTATAAGATTCTCGCGGGCCAGCACGAGCGCTTTGTTGTAAAACTCGCGCCCTTTATCGCCAGCCTGTAATCGAAAACTTGAGTGCAAGCCGCAGCAAGAAGACGGGGCTGCGTCAACGCCGCTAATCAGCGAGGGCCGCCGCCGGCATGCGCCGACCACGCGACGGTTTGCCCAACAGAAGAATGAACGGCACCACCGCGAGCGACAGATACATCATCATCCGGAAGTCGTCGATGTAGCCGATCATTGCCGCCTGCCGTGTCACCTCGGCGTTTAACATTGCAAGGCCGGAGGCGGAGTGCAAATTGAAGACATGCTCGATCGACGGAATCCGGAACATGGGGTTGAACGGCGTCGCGACGGCACCGATCGTTGCATGGTTGATCTGAGTGTTGCGCTCCAAAAGCGCCGCCACGATTGAAATGCCGACGGAGCTGCCGATGTTGCGCAATAAATTATACACGCCGGCCCCCTCGGTGCGCCGTTCTGGCGTCAAGGTGGAAAAAGCGACCGTGGTCAGCGGCACGAACACGAAACCGAGGCCAAATCCCTGTACGACGCCGCTCGCGAACACATCCCAGGGCACGATATAGAGAGAAAAAGTCGACATCCACCACAGCGCAACGGCGTTAAGAACGAACCCGAAGACCAAAAGAAAGCGCGGCTGTACCGGCCCGATGATACGGCCGACGATCATCATCGCGATCATTGTGCCGATACCGCGCGGCGCTAGGAGAAAGCCGACCGTCACCACCGGATAGTTCAGGATCTCCTGCAGGAAGGGAGGCAGGAGCGCCATGGTGGCATAAAGGATCATGCCGACGACGAAGATGAACACCAGACTGAGCGAGAAGTTCCAGTCGCGAAACAGGCTCGGGCTGATAAACGGACCGTCGCACGTGAACGTGTGCACGAGAAACCCGTAGAGGCAGACCGCTGCGAGAATGGCCTCGATGACGATCTCATAGGAACCAAACCAATCCTTCTGTTCGCCTCGATCGAGAAACATCTGCAGAGCCGCGATCGCGATGCTGATGGCGATAAAGCCGAACAAATCGAATTTGAGCCGGGCATTCCGTACCGTCTCGGAGACCGAACTCGCGATCACCATGAAGCCGAGAATACCGATCGGAACGTTGATATAGAAAACCCACCGCCAGCTGTAATTCTCGGTCAGCCACCCGCCTAGCGTAGGGCCGAGAATGGGCCCGAGCATAATGCCGATACCCCAGATCGCCATCGCCTGGCCGTGGCGCCTAGTTGGGTAATTGTCGAGAAGCGTCGCCTGCGAGAGCGGCACCAGGGCCGCCCCAAAGCAACCCTGAACGATGCGGAAGGCCACCATCTCGTCCAACGTGCCGGCAATGCCACAGAACACCGAGGCGACGGTAAAGCCCGCGACGGAGACCAGATAGAGGCGCTTGCGGCCGAAGCGGCTGGCGAGCCAACCGGTCGGCGGCGTCATGATCGCGGCGGCGACAATATAAGACGTCAGAACCCAGGTAATCTGATCGAGCGTCGCCGAAAACGCGCCCTGCATATAAGGCAGCGCGACATTGGCAATGGTGGTATCCAAAGCCTGCATGATCGTCGCCAGCATGGTGCCGAACGTGATCATGGCGAGTTGGACGGGGGGCAGTCCCGCCCCCTCGCCTGGACTCGGATGGTTCATCGTCCGACGCCGAACCAGCCAAGGATATCGCTGAGGAAAGCGGGCAACGGATAATGGTGATGGGTGTCGATAGTCGCAATCACGCTCATCCCGGCGCGCAGGACCGGACCGCCCTTGGGCAGCAGGATGTCAAGGCGGACTGGAATCCGCTGTACCACCTTCACCCAGTTCCCGGACGAGTTTTGCGGCGGTAGCAGCGAGAATTCCGACCCGGTCGCGGGACTGATGCTTTCAACTTTCGCCTTCCATTGCCGGCCGGGATAGGTATCGACCGTAATTGTTGCGTTCTGTCCCGGCCGCACATAAGTCAGTGCCGTCTCCTTGAAATCCGCGCGTACCCAGACGTGGTTTGTTTCAGCCAGACTGAAGAGGGGTACGCCGGCCTGAACAAAATCGCCTGGCCGAATTTTCGGCACGCGAGTCACGATGCCGGCGGCCGGAGCGCGAATCACGGTGTAGCTGAGATTAAGCGCCGCCTGGTCACGCTTCGCCAGGGCCTCACGATAGAGCGGATAACTGGTGATCGGTGCATTCACCTTGCCGGTCAACTGGGCAAGCACCTCAGCGATCTGCCCCTGCACGACGGCGACTTGCTGCTCGGCAACGACCAGCCCGTGCTGGGCGGCGTCGAAGCTCTGCTGCGAAGTCGCGCCGCGGGCCAGCATGTTCCTTTGGCGTGTAAACTCAGTCTTCCGGAAAGCAACCGTCTCCTCGGCCGACTTGAGTTCCGCCTCGCGCGCCTTGTACTTGGCACGCAGCGCCTGAATCTGGTCGGGCACCGCGGCAAGCGCCGCCGAAGCTTGGTTAAGCGCGATCTGATAGGACGCGGGGTCGATGCGGAAAAGAACCTGGCCAGCTGCGACCTTCTGATTATCGGCGACGTCGACGGCGCTGACCTGGCCGGAAATTTGGGCGTTGACCCGTGCCATATTGGTCTGGATATAGGCGTCCTCGGTCGAAATGTAGCGTCCGCCAGTGAGATAATAGTAACCGCCGCCAATCAGAAGTGCGAGCGGCGCCAATAACAGAAGGACGATCCGAATCAATGGCCGCCGCGCGCGGCCAAAGGCCCGAATGCCGGAGAGCCGGCCATCTGTCGGCGAAAGCGTATTTACTGCGTTCATGTGACTTCCGAGGATTCTTGAGAGGCGGCCTGATCTTTAGTTACGGTTCGGACTGCGGTGAAATGCATCGGGATTTCCGAGCGGGTTACCGCGCCTTGCGCGACCGCACCAGATGCCAAGCAGGTCATCAAGTTAGCCTTGATTTTCAGCATCGTATCGATCAGGTCTTCCTGTTCCGCGCGACTCAAGCCGGCAAGCGCATCAGTCTTCGTGCGCTCTGCGGCTCTGGTAATTGCCTCGATCACCGGCGCGGCCCGCGGGGTCAGAAAAATCTGCTTTGCCCGCCGATCGCGCGGATCCGGACGCCGCTCGATCCAGCCGGTGACCTCAAGCCGATCCAGGAGTCGGCCGAGAGGCGCCGTCTGCATTTCCAGCACATCGGCGAGAAAGACCTGATTGGGGCCTTGGTAACGGCGCAGAAAGGAAATTACCCGCCACTGAGCACGTGTCAGGCCGAGAGCGCGGACACGTTTGTCGAAGACCTTGCGCATCAGGCGGGAAACATCGTGAACCGCGAAACCAAAGCTACGATCAAGCGATTCGGACATAGGAACCTCGGGTTATTATCGCCGCGTGATATAATCGTTGGGGATTTAATAGACTATGTACATTTTTAGATGCCTGCCCCGCGCGAATATCATGCCAATAACTCTATATAATACATGATCTTTTTACTCTTCGAGATGTGCGACGCTGGGTTGCGCGATACGGAGCGATAACCTTAAAATCACGTTGTTTGGCGTTCGCCCATTTGGTGGGCTCGGCACGAGCGCTAATTCAAAGGGAAACCATATGAACATCGTGGCTTTCGCCCCGTGATCCTGGGCGGCCGTTTTTCCGCTTGGCCTCCGGACGCAAAAATACGGAGAAAATCGCGCGGGGCTCTTGTCGAAGCGCACATTATCGCGCATAGCTCGGCAGCGCCGAGGACCGGCATGAAGCCGATGCGCGGCCGGCCCCAGGCTGGTTTGAGGGCTGGATCGAAGGAGACGGATCCATGGATGCCTATATCGTTGATTTCATTCGCACTCCCTTCGGGCGTTACGGCGGCGCTTTGGCGCCGGTCCGCCCCGACGATTTGGCTGCGGTCCCGATCCGGACGCTATTGGCGCGTCACCCAAAAATCGATGCCGCCGCCATCGACGAGGTGATCATGGGCTGTGCCAACCAGGCAGGCGAAGACAATCGAAACATCGCTCGCATGGCCCTGCTCTTGGCCGGACTTCCGCCAAGCGTTCCCGGCGCCACGATCAACCGGCTTTGTGCTTCCGGACTCGATGCCATCGGCTTTGCCGCCCGCACGATCAAGACCAGAGAGGCCGATCTTGTCATTGCCGGCGGTGTTGAATCGATGTCGCGGGCGCCGTTCGTGATGGGCAAGGCGGAGCAACCCTTCTCGCGCCACTGCGAAATTTTCGATACCACCATCGGCTGGCGTTTCGTCAATCCATTGATGAAAAAGCAATATGGCACCGATTCCATGCCGGAGACGGCGGAAAACGTCGCCGAAGCCTATCAGATCAGCCGCAGCGACCAGGATGCCTTCGCGTTGCGGAGTCAGGATCGGGCTGCCGCCGCGCAAGCCAATGGCCGCCTATCCGAGGAAATCGCGACGGTCACCATCCCGCAACGAAAGGGAGCTGCAATCATCGTTGACAAGGACGAGCACCCACGACCCGGCACGACCTTGGAGCAACTGGCCAAACTGCCGACGCCTTTTAGAAATGGCGGATCGGTGACCGCGGGCAATGCCTCGGGTGTGAACGACGGCGCCGCGGCGCTGCTCATCGCTTCGGAAACGGCGATGACAAAATATGGCCTGGCGCCGATCGCCCGCATCACGGCCGCTGCTTCGGCAGGAGTCGAACCGCGGGTCATGGGCATGGGGCCCGATCCTGCGGTACGCCGCCTTCTTGCCCGCACCGGCTTGAAGGTCGCCGATTTCGATGTCTTCGAACTTAACGAAGCCTTTGCTGCCCAGGCCCTCGCGGTGGTGCGGGAACTCGGCATCGCCACTGATGCGGATTATCTCAATCCGAACGGGGGCGCGATTGCGCTCGGCCATCCCCTTGGCGCCTCGGGGGCCCGCATCGCCGGCACAGCCGCGCTTGAGATGCAAAAGAGGGGCGTGAAGCGGGCGCTCGCCACGATGTGCGTCGGCGTCGGCCAGGGCGTTGCGCTGGCGCTGGAAGCGGCCTCCTAATCCGGGGAACAGCGCCGGCAGATGAGCCGGCGTTCAGCGGGCACTGATGCCGCCGTCGATGACGAGCTCGGCGCCTGTGATGAATTTCGCCTCGTCCGACGCGAGGTACAGGACTCCGTAAGCCACGTCATTCGGCTCGCCAACCCGGCCCAAGGGGATTTGCCGGCCGAATTTCTCGAGCGCTCGCTCGGTACCGATCGCCGCCTTCAAGGGATCAAGAATCGGGGTATCGATGAAGGTCGGATGAACCGAATTGCAACGGATGTTGCCGCCGTTCTTGGCGCAATGAAGCGCCACGGACTTGGTCAGGAGGCGCACCCCTGCCTTGGCCGAATTATAGGCCGCCATATTGGCGCCACCGATAATACCGGCAATCGAAGAAATATTGACGATCGAACCGCCTCCGCTCTTGCGGATCGCCGGAATGGCGTATTTACAGCCAAGGAAGACGCTATCGAGATCGACGGCATGGACATGATGCCATTCGTCGAGGGTAATCTGCTCGACATCCTTGGTCAGGCCGATACCCGCGCTGTTGACCAGGATATGGAGCCCGCCAAAGGCCGCGACGGCGGCATCGACCGCGGCGCGCCAGTCCGTTTCTTTTGTCACGTCGTGGTGAACAAAACGGGCCGTCCCGCCAATTTCGGCGGCCACCGCCCTGCCCCCTGCCTCAGCGATATCGCTGACCACGACTTTCGCGCCTTCCTTGGCCAGCAGGATCGCGGAGGCACGCCCGAGACCCGATGCCCCACCGGTGACCAAGGCAACCTTACCCGAAACCCGTCCTGCCACGGTTCTCTCCCTTTAACAATTCGTTAGGAATTCTAGTTAAGAATTCCTTATGACGCCGATCAGCCGCCAATTTAGCAGGAACCGCGGCGGCGACAACTAGGCCGAATGCCCCGGCTGCGGCGACGGACAGGTTACTGATACCATTGTTGATCGCGCATCAGTGACGATGTGCAACTTATCTTCGCTCGTTTCCATTTTCCGGGAAATGCGCGATACTAATGACGGCAGGAGCCCTTGTCATGCGAAGGTCACCTCGCCCACTCAAAATACATTGCGGACGTGGAGGGCCAATGGAGGCTTTGGAGTCATTGTTGTCGCGCGTCTCGTGTCCCGTTCTTGGGGACCCGGCGCCCGAGGGAGTGATGCTTGACCGCATTCTCACTGCGGCAATGAGCGCGCCTGACCATGGACGGCTCAGGCCCTGGCGTTTCCTTCTGGTGCGCGGCGCAGCGCGCGAGCGATTGGGCGACGTCTTTGCTCACGCGTTCAACCGGCGTGAGCCCGGGGCACCTGAACCTCTGGTCCAAAAGGAACGGAAAAAGCCGCTGCGGGCGCCGTTGATCGTCGTCGCGGTAGCGCAACGACGCGAAGCGGCCAAGGTACCGGAACTCGAGCAAATCGTTGCCACTGGCGCCGCAGCCGAAAATCTGCTGCTCGCCACCCATGCCTTAGGCTTTGGCGGAATGTGGAAAACCGGCTGGCCCGCCTACGATGCCGAGGTGAAGGCCGCTCTCGGCCTGTCGCCGAGCGATAATATCGTTGGTTTTCTTTACCTCGGCACACCGGTCCAGCTGCCGTCGGCGCGCGCCGAACCTAAAATCGCCGATTTCGTCAGCGAATGGCGTGGATAAACCGCTTTTAGGCGAAAGCGGCGATCCGCCGATGGCGGTTGACGCCGCGACAAAGACAAAGAAGCAAGGCGCGGAACATACCGCGCCACGGGAGCAAGGAAAAGTGTCATGCGCATGTTAAATCGAGACAAAAGCGACGAACCGGGCGGCGGCATCCGGGGCTTTAACGCGTTTGGCGCGCAACGCCATCGAGCGCGCCAACCCGCGTGAACCGCGCGTCCGAAACCCGGGTGCCCAACATGCCATTCGGAACGCCTGGGACGTTGCGTCGCTGGCCCATGGCCTGGGCCGCGGCGCTCATGCTTGCTGTCGGGCTTGGCGGTTGCGCGTTGCAAAAGACGCCGGATCGGGCTTCGCCCGCGGTCGTGCCCTCCGACCCGCACGATGGCAACGCTTCCGCCGCCAACGCCCCGGTTTCATCCGAAGAGGCCTTGGCACGGGGCCTCAAGGCTTGGCAAACTTCGACTGAAGCCGCCGTCGCCGTCCGTTGGTTTCGACGGGCGGCCATGCGGCGGAACGCGGCCGCGGCCTATTACCTCGGCATCGCTTATGCCGAAGGCCGCGGCGTCGGCGGTAATCCTGCAAAGGCGCACTTCTGGCTAAGGCGTTCCGCCAATCTCGGTGACGCGGAGGCGGAGTATTTCGTCGGCCTCGGTTTTACGAATGGCAGCGACCCGGGAAGTGGCGATAGCCTTAGCGTCAACCGACACGATGCTTGGGCCGCGCGCTGGTACGGCAAGGCGGCGGCGCAGGGCAACGTGGCTGGAGAGTATATGCTTGGGCTGTCCTATGCCCTAGGGTTCGGACTCCCGAAGGATGCAGAGTCTGCCTATAAGTGGCTGTGGCTTGCGGCGCGTGCCAAATACGGACCAGCCGAGACCACGCTTCGTGTGCTCACGCCGAAGCTCGGTGCGGCGGACCGCGCGCGTGCCATTGCCCGCGCCCGAGCTTGGCACCCGATGTGGCGCTACACCTTTGCCGATGGAGCAACAGTGCGGTTCGTACAGGTGGTTCTTACCCGCCTCGGGTTCGATCCGGGCAAAATCGACGGCAAATTCGGACCGCACACCGCAGCCGCCATCGCTGCTTATGAAGCGAGCCGAGGCGTGGATGGTCCGGGACATCTTACCAGCACGCTTCTGATACAGCTCAAGAACAGCGCCGACCATCCTAAGAGCGAAAGGAAACAGGCCTTTGAAGGCATTTGGTAAGTCCAAGAAGTACCATGAAGGTCACAGTTGTGACCCAAAATTGTGCCTTCGTCGCAAACGGTGTTCCAGTCTAGGATCATGGATATGGAGCCTGTCACAGCCGGGGCATTTCCCAATGAGAATGCAACGCTTGCTGGGGTTTGCGTCGGCGTTGGCGGGTATCGCCCTTGGCAGCTGCGCGCTGCAGCACCCAACGGCCCCCGTGGAACACGCGCATCTCGCAACCGCTCAAGTGCACGCGGTGCCAACGCCGAAGACATTACCGCGAGTGAAACCCGTTTATCCGATGGCCCTCGATCCCCGCATTCTTATTGGCCTGAGGCCGGACCAGGCGGAACTGATCGTTGGCCGGCCGAAATACGTAAGCCATGTGCCGCCCGCCATGGTCTGGGCCTATGGCAACAAGAACTGCAGTCTGCGGATTTTTTTCTATCCGGAGTTAGCGACTGAAACTCCGAAAGCGCTGTCGGTGACCGTCGATACCAAGAATCCCTCCCGTGCCGCAAGAGGAGCCTGCTTTGCACATATCCGAGCACAAGCCCATGGCTGAACCCTCACCCGTTCTACGCAAGCGCTTTTCCATCGCTCTCATCGACGACGATCCGCTGTTCCGTGAAGCGCTCGGGCAAAACCTGATCGACAGTGGCTTTGATGTCGCCCACTTCGCGAGCGGCCAGGCGTTTCTCGATACCGTCGCGAGCGGCCGCCTGACCGATCTCATCCTGCTCGACTGGAAAATGCCGGAAATGAACGGGATCGAGGTCTTGCGACGGCTTCGCAAGTTGCCGCAAAGCGCGCCGGTAATTTTTTTAACCTCGCTCGGCGATCAGGTCTACGAGGAAGCCGCGCTAGCTGGTGGGGCTATTGATTTCATCGAGAAATCGCGCAGCTTTACGATTCTGCTTCGCCGCATCGAACTCCGCCTCGGCGCCGACGGCGACGCTGAGAGCGACTATGCGGATTCCGGCGAAGAGGGAAAATGGTTCCGCCGTGACGAGCTCGAACTCCGGCTCGATTGCAGCCGTGCCTATTGGATGTCGCAGCCGGTCGATCTTACGCTGACCGAATTCCGTATGGTGCACCGCCTAGCGGAGCAGGCCGGCACCGATATTCCGTATCGGGATCTCTACGATATCGTGCACGGAAAGGACTTCGCCGCCGGTGCGGGCAGCGAGGGCTACCGTACAAACGTCCGGACTTTCATCAAGCGCATCCGTCAAAAATTCAGCGAAATCGATGGCAATTTCAACCGCATCGAAAATTATGCCGGCTTCGGGTACCGCTGGCGCCGCGAACAATGAGGGCGGTGCTTCCGCCCCGGTAGGTTTCCGGCTGTTCCGCTCGCTGGCGGCAAAGCTCGCTCTATTGATCGGGATCTTCGTCGCCGTCCCGCTTATCCTCTATGATCATTTCCAGGCTGCGGATCAAGCCAAACAGGCGCTTCTTTTGCGTGTCATTCGCGACCAAGGCAACCTGATCGCGGTGGCGTTGCGGCCCGTGCTCAAGAACTTCACCGGCAACAGTGTACCCGAACTTCAGAGCCTGCTTTCCGATCTCGCGACTGGGCAAACGCGGATTCGTCTGCTGTTGCGCCCGAATGGAGTTTCTGGGCGGAAATCGTTCTATTTCATCGCTTCGGCACCGCCGATGGGAACGGCAAATCTCGAGGCTGAGCGCACCGACCTGGTAAGCACCGGCATTTTCGATCAATTACGGAATACCTGCGACGGCGGCGGCCCGGTGGCAATCCGCTACACCAATCCGGCCGGTCAGGAGGAGATTCTGACCTCGGTCACCCCGATCAACCTGAAGACCGGATGCTGGGTCGCGGTGACCTCTCAACCCAGCATGCAGTTCCTCGGCTCGTCATTGGGCCGCCCCTATTGGCAGACGCCGGAGCTTCGCATTGCCGCCATTGTCTATCTATTTATGGTGGTGATCGTGCTTTCGCTGTTTTTCGGCGTTTGGCGCAGCTTGGCGCACTTCACGTATCTCGCGCGCCGTATCGAGGCCGGCGGAGGCAAGGGCGATTCCTTTACCGCCCGGAATCGTGTCCCGGAGCTTGCCGGGGTCGCTCAGGAATTCGATCAGATGGTGGCGCGGCTTAGGGATTCGGCGGAATCAATCCGCACGGCGGCGGAAGCCAATGCGCACGCTTTCAAGGGGCCGATCGCCGTCATCGCACAATCGCTTGAACCACTCAAACGTGCGGTCGATACCGGTGATCAACGGGTGCTGCGCGCCTGCGAACTGATCTCGCGCTCCCTCGACCGGCTTGACAGGCTAGTAAATGCCGCACGTCGGGTTGACGAGGCCATCGCCGAGACGGTGAGTCCGCCCCGGTTCGAGATTGATCTCTCGCGCCTTGCTGAGCAACTCACGGCCGATTCGATCAGTGCCGCTCAGGCGCGAAACGTAGTTCTCCGCCACGACATCCAAGCTAAAGTCCGCGTCCGCGGTGGCGAGGAAATGCTCGAGTTGGTGGTCTCGAACCTGCTTGACAACGCCATTAGCTTTTCGCCGCCGGGGGGTGTCGTGCGGCTTACCCTGAAGCGGTACCGCCACGCGGCGCAGCTTGTGGTCGAGGACGAAGGACCGGGTGTCGATCCGGCTCATCTCAATGAGATTTTTGATCGTTATTTTTCACGTCGGCCCGGCTCTGCACACGACCTTGGCGCTGGCGCCGAGAACGGGCTCCCCGGCAAGCAGCATTTCGGTATCGGGCTCTGGCTGGTACGGCGGAACGTTGCGGCGCTAGGCGGACGGGTGCTGGCAAAAAATCGCCCTGAACGGGGCTTTCGGGTGCAAATCATCCTGCCGACATTCTAGAACACGCGAGCGCTTGCCCCTGGATTTAGAGAGCGGAGAAGATCGCTCGGAGTTTGTTTGCTGTTGCAAATCACCTGTGGCAATCGCGGGAAAAGCGGCAACAATTTTGTGACTGTTGTGTCATTTTTTTCTTATGTCTTTATTTTTACATAATAATTTTACGCCATCGCACGGCAGCTTCACGGCGGAGCCGGGACGGATGTTATGCGCCAATCATGCGGAGCAAGATCATGCGAGGCCTGAAAGTTCCAGTCGTCACTGTCTTACTGCTCGCGATGAGCTGCGGCATCGGCGCCTGTAGCAATATGGCCTATCAGCACCATTGAGCATTGTCAGGTGGTGCTCTTGGCGGCCGGCGCAGAGGCGCCTTGACTGGGGCGGACCGGCGAACGGCAGCTGGCTCGCGGGCGGCCTGATCGGTGCCCGCGCAGGTGCAGGGATCAGCCGCGCTCAACCACCACGGACAGGCAGGTGCGTGTCGATAACTGATCGTCGTCTTTACTGACACCTTTGCCCGCGGCCCTTCTTGAACCGCCGATGCCGGCATTCGAAATCGATGACGACCGGCCAGCTATGCCACCGTAACAATCTCAAGAAGCCAGTGCCGATCGCTGAACTGCCGTCGAGGGTCGAAACGGCGTCCACGCGTGGTTCCAAAGGAGTAGAATTTCTGCCATCATCGCGTCGAGTCACGAGCATGGGGAAGAACAAGTGGAGGTCGGCCTCATCCTTGATCTTTCATGGGAGAGGCGTTCTCGGTGGCCTCGGTCCCCCGCGAGTGTCAGTCTTTCGTCCGGCAGGACACGGGGGCCATGCGACTTCGGACCGACCTAAAGGATTTTATGCTGTTCGCCTATGGCGTCGTTGTGAATGTCGTGGTCGCCGGGCTCATCTTTCTCATGCTGGCTGTGCTGCTCTTCTCCTTCGTCAATGTCGCCACCGTAACCTATCATATGATCCCGCTGCTTAAGACGGCGACATTCGAGGAAGCCGATTTTCGCCTCCTTGTAGAGGACCTCCTCGACGTCTTCATTGTCATCGAACTTTTTGACGTCTTTGCCGACTACGTGCGCACCAAAGCTATTCACATATCGAATCTTCTGGACATCGCGGTGGTATTCACCCTGCGCGAAATCCTGGTTAAGCTTTATGCTCAGCGGTTCAGCGTCAATGACCTGATCGGCCTTTGCGTGATTGCATTCTCTCTGGTTGTCTCTCGCAGCATCGCCGGCCGATTCCCGCCCCGGCGGAATTCGCGGATCGAGGGCTTGTAAACATCTGGTGCTCACCGAACAGGCGATAACCCGGCTCTCAGAGGTCGCTCTCGACCGCGAAGCGATGTCGCGCGAACCGCCTAATGCCGAAGCTCGGAGGCGAGTAGAAGATCGCCTTCTCTTGACGGGCTTCGCGGCTGCCCGCCAGCCGGCGGCAGCGTGAGCCAGCAGCTACAACGCGTTGAAGAGGCTACCCACCAAGTCGTTGGCGAGGCCGAAGCCCGCCCCCATACCGAGCCCGGACATCACGTTGCTCATGAAGCCGCCGCCGCCATATGACTGGTTCGCCCAGCCGCGGGTTTGAAATCCAGTCTGTGGTACCGAGCTGACATGGCTCTCCAGCGAATGGATGTACTGCGCCATCTGCTCGATCAGCGCGACGGTGGACTGGTTCTGCTTCTGAATGGCGAGCGCGGCCTCGCGCAGATCTAGTACGAGCTCACGCGCAAGTTCGGGATCGGTGACCTTGCCCTGCAGCTTATCGGCAAGTCCCTTGACCCCTTGTGCGACTTGGTCGGCTTGCTGCTGCAACTGAACGACCTGATTTTCCGCCGCTTGATAGTCCATAATGATGTGCTCCCTTTACTGGCCGCTTATCTCACAGCCAACATAATGACACGGATTGGCCCGTCTCGATAACGTCCGCTTCCGGAATTAAGGCGATCATGGCCGCTGACGACCTAATGCAAAAGCCGTTCGTACCCCCCATAGGCCAGAGGAAAGTCTAAGCGAGATTTGAGGCGATATCATGTCTGGCTTAAATGACGGCAATTGCTTGCAAAGAAGTCATAGGTAGGGCAAAAATTCGCCGCCGGCCGATCGCAAATTCATCATGTCCAGGACCATTCTTAGATCGCACCGGGGGGAAGGACGCGAAGCTCGCGGCGTAGCGAAGAAAATCATGAAAATGAATCTCAATGGCGGAGTGGCGCCATCCGGCTTGGTTTTGACCTTCGTCGTTGCGGGTCTGTTGATGCTTCTGGCGGCAACCGTACCGGCCGCCGCCGCCCCCGTGGTTGCCCCACCGCTCAGGGCTACGGCTTCAAGTGGCAATACCGCCTGGGTTCTGACGGCGACGGGCCTCGTGCTGATGATGACGCTGCCGGGACTTGCGCTCTTTTATGGCGGGCTCATCCACGCCCGGAATGTGCTTTCGGTGTTAATGCACTGCTTCGTCATCTCTGCTCTCGTATCGGTGCTTTGGTTCGCAGGAGCCTATAGCTTGGTTTTCACCAACGGTGGGGCGCTCAATTTATGGATCGGCAGTCTGAACGAAGCCTTCCTCAGGGGCGTCGGTATCGCTTCACGCCATGGCACCATTCCGGAAGCCGCCTTCTTCATGTTCCAAGCGACTTTCGCCATCATCACGCCAGCGCTGATCGTCGGCGCATTCGTTGAGCGCATTCGTTTTTCCGCGGTTTTGCTTTTTTCCGGCTTGTGGCTGGTCCTGGTCTACGTCCCAGTGTGCCACTGGATTTGGGGCGGCGGCTGGCTGGCCCAACTCGGTGTGATGGATTTTGCCGGAGGCATCGTCGTTCACGTCACGGCCGGAAGCGCCGCTCTGACCGCAGCCCTTGTCGTTGGCAAGCGGCGCGGCTTCCCGAACGAAATCAGCGTGCCGCACAGCCCAGTCTTGACCATGATCGGTGCCGGCCTGCTCTGGGTTGGCTGGTATGGGTTCAATGCCGGCAGTGCCCTCGCGGCCAATGGCAACGCCGCTCTCGCCCTTCTCGTCACCCACCTATCGGCCTCAGCCGGAGCCCTGACGTGGATGACCATCGAGTGGATCGAGCACCGCAAAGCGAGCCTCATCGGGACGGTAACGGGAGCGATTGCCGGTCTCGCCGCGATAACCCCGGCCTCGGGCTTCATTGGCCCAGCCGGAGCCCTTCCGATCGGGATTGCCGCCGGAATCGTCTGCTACGCCGCAACCGCCTTGGTGAAACGGCGCTGGCGTGTGGACGATTCGCTCGACGTATTCGCCGTCCACGGCGTAGGGGGCGCCCTCGGCAGCCTTCTCACCGGCGTTTTCGCCGCACCGGTCTTCGGCGGGCTTGGCTTTTCTGTCGCACACAGCATTGATCAGCAGGTCGCACGACAATTGCTCGGTATCGTTGTCGTCGGGGTATGGTCAGCGGCGCTGAGCTATTTCATTCTCAAGGCTATTCAGGCGGTGGGCGGACTTCGGGTCTCGCGCGACGAAGAAGCGGAAGGGCTCGACACCAGCGCTCATGGTGAACGTGGCTATGATCTCTCGCTGCTCTAGGGATCGTGGCCAGGTGCCGCTCGTTCGACCCGCCTAAGCTAAGTAAGCTAAGAACGTATTGGCATCTACGGCCCGTGCTGGCGAAGCGTTAAGGCAACGGCAATTGCCGTGAGAGTTACGCTATTTTATCGCCCTGCGCTTCTGTGACGATCATTCATATTCTTCGGGCACGGCACTGATCAATTTAGCGCCACCTATGTTGCATATCAAACGGGCGAATTTAGTCATTTTGATTAAATATTAGGCTTTCGGATTAGCGGCTGAACTATTGTTTAACGCATTCAATAGGATCAGCTTGGACTTTCGGCTGGCATGGAATTTGCGGTCTAGCCTGGCGTCCGCGATGTGATCTGGACGAAGGGCGGCCGAGGCCTGGAGCGTCGCCACCCGGAAGCATTTGACCCGAGGGTTGCCGAGGGCGAAGCCGTTTGGAGTGCATGTGCGGGGTTCGTGTTGCCGGAGGAACTGATGACCCCAATGCTCAAGACTCAAGGCCAGTGGCGAAGGGTGGTTGCGGCGCTAGCCCCGATCACCGCCTGCCTGATCGCCACGGTGTTGATTGCCAATCCCGCCTATGCCGCGGGTACGCCAAAAATCGATAGCGGCGATACTGCATGGATGCTCTCCTCGACTGCGCTGGTTCTGCTAATGACCGTCCCTGGTCTCGCGCTCTATTACGGCGGCATGGTGCGCAAAATGAATGTTCTGGCCACCGTGATGCAAAGCTTCGCCGTCACCTGCCTGATCACCGTATTATGGACCATTGTCACCTATAGCCTTGCCTTTACGCCGGGCAACGCTTTTATCGGCGGATTTAGCCGGCTTTTCCTCAACGGCATGGGCGTGAACGCCGTCAACCCACTGGCGCCGACCATTCCCGAATCGGTCTATATGACCTACCAGATGACCTTCGCGATCATTACGCCAGCGCTGATCCTTGGCTCCGTCGCCGATCGCATGAAGTTTTCCGCCATGATGTGGTTTATCGGGTTGTGGGCAATCTTTGTCTATGCGCCGATCGCCCACATGGTATGGGGACCGGGCGGGCTCCTCGGGTCGATGGGTGTTCTCGATTTCGCCGGCGGCACAGTGGTGCACATCAACTCGGGCGTCGCCGGCTTGGTCGCCGCCCTCGTGATCGGCAAGCGGACCGGCTATCCGAAGACGCCGTTCCCGCCGCATAATCTGGTCTATAGCATGGTCGGCGCTTCGCTGCTTTGGGTCGGCTGGTTCGGGTTCAACGCGGGCTCAGCAGTCGCAGCCAACGGCAACGCGGGCATGGCGATGGCGGTGACCCAGATCGCAACTGCCGTTGCGGCGCTCTCTTGGATGTCCACTGAATGGATAGTCAAGGGTAAGCCGTCCGTGCTCGGAATCATCTCGGGTGCCGTCGCCGGCCTCGTCGGAATCACGCCGGCATCGGGCTTTGTGCTGCCGAGCGGAGCAATCACGATCGGCATTGCGGTCGGCGTGCTTTGTTTCTTCTCCGCCACGACGATGAAAAACGCCTTTGGCTACGACGACAGTCTCGATGCCTTCGGGGTGCATGCTGTTGGCGGCGCGATCGGCGCCCTTCTCACCGGCGTCTTTGCCACGATGGCAGTCACCGGCTCGAAGACACCGGTCGGCCTCATCGACGGGCATCCGCAGCAATTGCTGCTGCAGCTCTTCGGTGTCGGCGTCACCGTCGTCTACTGCGGCACCGTCAGCTATATCCTGCTCAAGATCGTCGATGCGATGATTGGTCTCAGGGTTGACGCGGCCACTGAAAGGGAGGGTCTCGACCTTGCCCTCCATGGCGAAACTGTTCCGTAATACCTCCTCTGACGTCGACTCGAAGGGGGCCTTCTCGGCCCCCTTCCTTTTTTCCGGTCTTATGTCGTGCCGCCATCTGATAACGAAGGCCGATCGCGCTACGGACGTGACGTAAGGCAAGCCGCCGATCCAGCCAGCGCAATCCATCGCCGCCACTCTAGAAAAAGCCAGCCGGGGCAGCCATACTCCGGCCATAGATCGGTTGTTTAGGAATTTCGTTCATGCGCGATCTGCAACTGCCCGGCCGCTCCGTGGTGCACGCAGTCAACGGCATCGCTGCTACCTCACACCCTTTGTCGACCGCCATCGCCATCGACATCCTGCGGCAAGGCGGTACTGCCGCGGATGCCGCGGTTGCCGCCTGCGCCGTACAATGCGTGGTCGAGCCGATGAGTACCGGCATCGGCGGAGACTGCTTCGTGCTTTACGCTAAGGCCGGCGGCAGTAAGGTCGAGGGACTAAACGGCTCAGGACGCGCCCCGGCCGCTCTCACAGTCGACGGCCTGCAAGCGAAGAACCTCAACGAAATCGATATAACGAGCCCACATGCGGTAACCATTCCGGGTGCGGTTGATGCTTGGGAAAAGCTCTTGGCGCGGCATGGCCGCTTCGGCCTCGAGCGCCTTTTGCAGCCTGCCATTCAGTACGCCGAGGAAGGCTTCGCAGTCACGCCGCGGGTTGCCGTCGATTGGAAGCGCAATGAAGAGAAAATGAGCCGCGATCCGAACACAGCGGCGAAATATCTGCCGAACGGTCGGGCGCCGACGGCCGGCGATAAGATTCGATTTCCGGAACTCGGCGAAACCCTGAAGCGGATCGCCAAGCAAGGCCGGCGAGGCTTTTACGCCGGCTCGGTGGCCGAAGACATGGTCGCTTATCTGCGAGACCTTGGCGGCACCCATGTGATGGAAGACTTTGCCACGCACGAAGGGGAATGGGTGGACACCATATCCACCTCCTACCGTGGCCGTGAAGTGCTGCAGATCCCGCCGAACGGCCAGGGCATCACCGTGCTTCTGATGCTGAACATCCTCTCGGGTTTCAATCTCTCAGGGCTCGATCCTGTTGGTGCCGAACGTCTGCATCTCGAAGCCGAAACCAGCCGCTTGGCCTATAGCGTGCGTGATCGCTATGTCGCTGATCCTGGCCATGCCACGGTGCCAGTTGCCAAGATCTTGTCGGCAAGCTACGCCGACGGTCTTCGCCGGCGCATCGACCCTAAGCGCGCGATGGAGATCGCCGATATCTATGCCGGGCCAGTTTATCGCGATACCATCTATCTCTCGGTCGTCGATCGTGACCGTAATGTTTGCTCGTTTATCAACTCGCTCTTTCACCCCTTCGGCTCTGGCCTGACAGCACCAAAAAGCGGTGTCCTCCTGCAGAATCGGGGTTCGGGCTTCCGCATCGAGCCTGGTCATCCGAATTGCGTTGCGCCGAACAAGCGGCCCCTGCACACCATTATTCCCGGGATGGTGCTCGAGGGCGGGCGGGCGCTCTTGAGCTATGGCGTCATGGGCGGCGGTTTCCAGCCGGTCGGACACATCCATGTGCTAAGCAATCTGTTCGATTTTGGCATGGACGTGCAGGAAGCGATCGACTGCGCTCGCGGATTCCACCTCTCCGGCCGCTACGAGCTCGAACGCGGCATCAGCGAGCAGACCGCAACGCGCCTTGCGGCGTTTGGCCATGTGGTCGCCCGCCCGGACATGCCGTGGGGCGGCAGCCAAGGAATTTACATCGACTGGCAGAAGGGCACGCTCGCCGCTGGCTCCGACCCCCGCAAGGATGGTTTGGCTCTCGGGTACTGAGCCCTGGCAATCGCTCACCAATTTGAGACTAGCCGTTGGCGCCCTAGGCCCGAGCAAACGCAAGCGCGGCCGGAACGAGGCTGGCAACTTCCGCTGGCGTCAAACGACGATACCGGTGCCCAATCGGTGTCCCGCCGGCTTTGCCGCACGGGCGTGCGCCGCATTATAGGCGGCAATGCCGCTTTTGGTCTTGAAGTTGGCGTTATCCTCATCCGCCCTGCTGACGATCCGGCTCAGGATGTAGGCCGTAAACGGGTCGACGGTGGCCCGGGGCTGCGCTGGCCGCCGCCCAGATGGAATGCCCGGCACGGGAACCGTCACCGGAACAAGCGCACGTGCAACACGCCCCGTTCCCGCTTGGCCACGCGCACCTTCGCCTTCACGGGCGAATGAAGGTGAGGTCACCGACATCTGTTTTGCCGCCCCCGATGCTGCCGGCCAGGGAGCCTGCTCGTTTCGCGCCCAGCCATTAGCTAACTATAGTTAATTATTGATTATTTTACGCTAAAGACCATTTTAAAGCAACGATAAAGCGCTACCCTTCGTGATCACCCCGTCACGCAGGTATGGGTCAGCCGCCGCGCCACCGATGTTTGCTACGAGGCCTTTTTCGCCAACTCGTCGAGTTGACGTTGCATTTCATCAAGCTTGGATTTCAAGGAGTTGATTTCCTCCTCGCTGCCGACGGCCGGTGCGGCCTCCCTGGCGGGCTCTTGGGACCGGTCCTTCGCTGCCGAAGAGGTTCCGCGGGGCACCTCCGAAGACGGCTTGGCAAAGGGGTTGAACATCTGCACTGCGCGTTGGAACAGTGCCATATTCTGCCGCCCGAGTTCCTCGAAGGATTGGAAGGGGTTCATGCTGCCGAAGGCTTCCGTCACGTGTTCCCGTATCTGTTCCTGGTTCTTCGCAAATGACGACATGCTGAGATCCAGATAGGTCGGGATCAAGGTCTGGAGGCTATCGCCGTAGAATGCAATGAGTTGCCGCAGGAAGCTGATCGGTAAAAGATTCTGTCCCTTGCCCTCCTCTTCGAAAATGATCTGAGTCAGCACCGAGCGGGTGATGTCCTCGCCGGTCTTCGCGTCATAGACGACGAAGTCCTTGCCATCCTTGACCATTCGACATAGATGCTCAAGCGTGACATAGCTTGACGTCGCCGTGTTGTAGAGCCGCCGGTTGGCATATTTCTTAATAACGATCGGCTTGTTTTCGTTGGTCTGATCTGCTGCCACCTTCAACTCACCCTTTGTTACTGTACCTTCCGCACAACCATGCGACGCCTGCTTTCCCGCAGCATCGCGCTTGGCCCCTGGCGATCACATCATTTCACTCCGAAAATGCTGCGGCGCGCAACACTTATGCTGCGGTCTTGCCGCAGCCTCGAACGGCGGCACAGGGACAGCAAATCCGACCGTCGCCGCTTGAACCTTCCGTCGCCGGGCCACGCTGCTATACTGCAGGCATGTCCTCGTCTGATTTCGCCGCGCTGGCGGAGCGCTATCTCGATCTGTGGCGACGCCAAGCCCAGGCGATTGCCGACGACCCGGCCACCGCCCGCACAACGGACGAATTCATGCGCTTCTTTGCTGCGGCCCTCAATGGCCTGAGCGCCGCCAAACAGGATGGTCATGGCCAAGAGCAGCGATCTGCCGCCAACCGCGAAACCGGGGCCGCGTCCGCTCGCGGCGCATTTCGCGGCAGCCAACCTCAGCTTTCTGACATCCTTCGCCGCATCGCCGCATTGGAGTCCCGCCTCGACCGGCTCGAAGCCCACGGCACCCGAGTTGCGGCGGACACGAAATCGACACCGACCCGAAAAACCAAACGGCGAGGCACCAGACGGCGGGGCGCGGACGAGGTCAAATCCCGCTCTGCTCGCGCCGAGCGAGCGCCGCCAAAGCCCTCGCAGTCTTGAGGCAGCCACCACGAGGCTCGACCAACTCGAAGCGATGCTTCGGGGGGTCGCCCGTTACCGCGAGCACGCTTATCGCCGCAACCTCTCCGAACCAGCCGAGGTCTGGCGCCAAGGGAGGGCCCGAATTCTCGATTACGGGGGCGAACCCGCGGCTCCGACGGTGCTCTTCGTACCGTCACTCGTCAATCGCGGTTATATCCTCGACCTTTCGACACGACGCAGCCTATTGCGTTACCTAAGCGGCGCCGGCCTGCGTCCATTCCTGTTGGATTGGGGGGCCCCCGGCACTGCCGAGAGACGTTTCCGGCTCGAAGATTACATCGCGGGACCGCTCGCCCAGGCACTCGACGCCGTCAAAAATCTAGGCGGCGCACCGCCGACACTGGCTGGCTACTGCATGGGTGGAACCTTGAGCGTCGCCGCGGCGAGCCTATGGCCGGAACGGGTCGGGGCCTTGGCACTGCTCGCCACACCATGGGATTTTCATCCAGCTGCGAACGGTTTGACGCCGTTTTTCGCCGCCGCTCGCCACTTCCTTGGCCCGGCGCTGGCACACTTCGGCTCGCTTCCGGTGGATATCCTACAGCTCTTCTTCATCGGCCTCGACCCGGAGCTTTCGGCGCGGAAATTTGCCCGCTTCGCCGATCTTGCACCGGCGAGCGACGAGGCGCTCGACTTCGTCGCAATCGAGGATTGGGCAAACGATGGCATTTCGCTTGCCGGCCCGGTCGCGGCTGAATGTTTGTTCGAGTGGTACGGAGCGAATACGCCGGCCAAGGGAAACTGGCGAATCGCCGGTGAAGTCGTCGACCCCTGTCGTATTGCCTGCCCGACGCTTGTCGTCGTGCCCGCTACGGATCGAATCGTTCCACCGGCCGCGGCGGCCCCGCTCGCGCGGCTGATTCCGAACGCCGAAGTGCTGGAGCCCAGGGCCGGGCATATTGGCATGGTGGCGGGCGCCCATGCCGAGGCGATGTTGTGGCGGCCGCTCGCCACCTGGCTTAAGAAACGGAGCTCGACATCGAAGCGGAATCAACGCCGCCAGCGCACCGCATGACACCGCTTCGCCTAAATGTCATTTGCCGGTTGTTCTAGCGCCAACTATCCTCAAAGCCAAAGCCAGGATGACGAGCTCAGAGGCGGGCGTACCCAGAGGCAACGTCGATCTGGCGGGGATCGAAAGGGAGAATTGTTCATGACCGAAGTGGTTATCGTCAGCGCCGTGCGAACGGCCGTTGGCGCTTTCAATGGATCTCTCTCCAGCCTGCCGGCCCATGCGCTTGGCACAGTCGTGATCCAGGAAAGCCTGGCCCGCGCCAAGGTTAAATCGGAAGAGGTTTCGGAGGTGGTGATGGGTCAGATTCTTACCGCCGGTGAAGGCCAGAATCCGGCGCGCCAAGCATCGATCGGCGCCGGACTACCGGTTTCAGTCCCCGCTTGGGAGGTCAATCAAGTCTGCGGTTCCGGGCTTCGCGCGGTCGCACTTGCATCGCAAGCGATCCTTTGTGGCGACAGTCGCATCGTCGTTGCCGGTGGCCAGGAAAGCATGAGCCAAGCACCGCACTGCGCCCACCTTCGCAACGGCATCAAGATGGGTGACGTGAAGTTTGTCGATACGATGATAAAGGACGGCCTCTGGGACGCCTTCAACGGCTACCACATGGGCACGACCGCTGAAAATGTGGCGCGGCAATGGCAGATTTCGCGCGATGAGCAGGACCGTTTCGCGCTCGCCTCGCAGCACAAGGCGGAGGCGGCCCAGAAAGCCGGACGCTTCAAGGACGAGATCGTGCCGGTAACGATCGAAACCCGCAAAGGACCACAAGTGGTCGATCAGGATGAATATATCCGTCATGGCGTGACGCTTGATGCGCTTGCCCGGCTTAAGCCCGCCTTCACCAAAGACGGCACGGTGACGGCCGGCAATGCAAGCGGCATCAACGACGGCGCAAGCGCCATTGTCCTGATGTCGGACGATGAGGCCCGGGCGCGTGGCCTGGACCCCATGGCCCGCGTCGTTGCCTGGGCTCAGGCGGGGGTTGATCCGGCGATCATGGGCACCGGACCGATCCCGGCAAGCCGCGCCGCCTTGAGCAAGGCCGGCTGGTCGGTTGGCGATCTCGACTTGGTCGAGGCCAACGAAGCTTTCGCGGCCCAGGCCTGCGCGGTCAATAAAGACCTCGGTTGGGACACGGAAAGGGTCAACGTCAACGGTGGCGCAATTGCCATTGGTCATCCCATTGGCGCCTCCGGCGCCCGAATACTGGTTACGCTTCTGTATGAAATGCGGAAGCGCGATGCCAAAAAAGGCCTTGCCACGCTTTGCATCGGTGGCGGCATGGGAATTGCCTTATGCGTCGCACGGCACTAGCCGCGCGAAACTTCATAAGTGCAGAAGCACCGCATTCAGTCGACGAGGCGTTATCCGCGCCAATATCCCGCCCTTAGTCGCGCTAAGCGGCATTGGCGGCGCAGAACATGGAGAGGCCACCGGCACAGCTCATGCCGCATCGAAAAAACCCACGGATGAAACGGGGCGCTGAAAGACAGGGAGGCAGACCATGACACGCGTTGCGGTCGTGACCGGAGGCACCAGGGGCATTGGCGCCGCAATTTCGAAAATGTTGAACGACCATGGTTACAAAGTGGCGGCCGTTTATGGCCGCGACGAAGCCGCGGCGAAAGCATTTCGCGATGAGACGGGGGTCGCCATCTATCGCTGGGACGTCGGAAAGTTTCCGCAATGCCAAACGGGAATCAACCAAGTGACGAAAGACCTCGGTCCGATCGAGGTGTTGGTCAACAACGCCGGCATTACCCGTGACGGGACACTCCACAAGATGGGAGCGGAACAGTGGCAGGAGGTACTCGATACCAATCTTGGCTCCTGCTTCAACATGTGCCGCGCGGTCATCGATTCGATGCGCGAACGGAACTTCGGGCGCATCATTAATATCGGCTCGATTAACGGCCAGGCTGGGCAATACGGCCAAGTGAACTACGCCGCAGCGAAATCTGGCATCCACGGCTTCACCAAGGCTCTTGCCATGGAGGGCGCGGCCAAGGGGATCACGGTAAACGCGATCGCGCCCGGCTATGTGGATACCGACATGGTGCGCGCCGTGCCGCCCAACGTGCTGGAAAAGATCGTTGCCCGGATCCCGGTCGGTCGCCTTGGCCATGCGGAAGACATCGCCCGCGGCGTGTTGTTCCTGGTCGCCGACGAGGCGGGCTTCATCACCGGCACGACGCTTTCGATCAATGGCGGCCAGCATATGTACTGAGGAGTGTGATCGCTCCAGCGTCCGGCGTCCCCGGTCGCCTTAGCGCTTAGGGCGTGGCGGTGCGCAGGCGGCGGGCGGGTTCGCCTCGATGTGCCGGGCGATGAATTCGATCATCTCGCCCATGATGTCGGTCAGCCGATAGTGCTTTGGCGTATAGATGGCGGCGACACCGGCAGCGCGAAGACGCATCTCGTCCTCCGGTGGCACGATGCCACCGACTAGCACCGGCAGGGCGCCAAGATGTGCGGCGTTTAGCTTCGCCAGGATCTCCATCGCCAGGGTGATATGGGAACCGGAAAGAATCGAAAGACCGACCGCCTGCACTGCCTCGTCCACGGCCAGCGCAACGATCTCATCGGTGGTCATGCGGATGCCGGGATAAACCACGGCAAGACCGCAATCGCGCGCCTTCATCGCGATCTGTTCGGCACCGTTGGAATGGCCGTCGAGCCCGGGCTTGGCCACCAATATCTTCGGCGTGCGTCCCAAACGGTCAGTCAGCGCCCAAACGCGCTCGCGAAGCGCCGTGACGCCTTCGTCCTCGTTGCTTAAGGGCAAAGGCAAAAGGCCGGTCGGAGCGCGATATTCGCCAAAAACCTGACGCAAGGTCGCCGCCCATTCACCCGTGGTCGCGCCCGCCTTCGCCGCCTCGATCGAAGGCGGCATGATGTTTCGACCCTCGACCGCCGCCTCGCGAAGCGCGGCAAGCGCCGCCCTCACCGCCTGATTATCGCGTACCGCTCGCCACGCATCGAGATTGCGGATCGCCTCATGCTCGGCCTCGACGCCGACCGCAAGAAACCCGCCGTCGCCACCGGCAAGCAGCGGCGACGGTGCGGTTTCGCTGAAGCAGTTGACGCCGATCACGGGCATCTCGCCGGATTCGATGGCCCGGGTGCGCCGCGTGTTGCTTTCGACCAAGGCTGATTTCAAATAGCCGCTCTCCACGGTTGCCACGGTGCCGCCCATAGCGATGATGCGTTCGAGCTCGACCCTCGCTTCATCCATCAGTTCTTCGACCTTGGCTTCAATCACCGGCGAGCCGTTGAAAATGTCGTCATATTCGAGGAGATCGGTTTCATAGGCGACAATTTGCTGGAGGCGCAGCGACCATTGCTGATCGAACGGGCGGGGCAGCCCCAGGGCTTCGTTCCAGGCCGGCAATTGCACAGCGCGGGCGCGGGCGTCCTTCGACAGCACGACGGCCAGCATCTCCAGGAGAATACGGTAGACGTTGTTTTCAGGCTGCTGTTCCGTGAGGCCAAGGCTGTTAACCTGGACACCGTAGCGGAAACGCCGGTACTTCTCGTCCCCGACGCCATAGCGCTCGCGGCAGATTTCGTCCCACAGCCGCACGAAGGCTCGCATCTTGCAGATTTCCGTGATGAAGCGGATGCCGGCGTTCACGAAGAAGCTGACCCGGCCGACGACGCGGGGAAATTCCGCAGCATCGATTTCGCCCGCGTCCCGAACCTGGTCGAGCACGGCGATGGCGATGGCAAGGGCGAAAGCCAATTCCTGTACCGGCGTCGCGCCGGCCTCCTGCAGGTGGTAAGAGCAGACGTTGATCGGATTCCATTGCGGCACTTCACGTGCCGTAAAACCGATCACGTCGCCGACGAGCCGCATGCTGGATTGGGGTGGAAAGATATAGGTGCCCCTGCTCAAATACTCTTTCAGGAGATCGTTCTGCACCGTGCCCTGAAGGGCGGCACGCGGCGTTCCCCGCTCGTCCGCGAGCGCAATATAAAGCGCCAACAACCAAGGTGCCGTGGCGTTGATGGTCATCGAGGTATTCATGTGTGCGAGCGGAATACTATCGAAGAGTTTCCGCATATCCCCGAGATGGCCGATCGGCACGCCGACCTTGCCTACTTCGCCCCGGGCGAGTTGGTGATCGCTGTCGTAGCCGGTCTGGGTCGGCAGATCGAAAGCGACGGAAAGCCCCGTCTGCCCGCGCGCGAGATTAGTGCGATAGAGCGCGTTCGACGCCGCAGCCGAGCTATGGCCCGAGTACGTCCGGAATATCCACGGCTTATTGCGTTGCCCTTCCGGCGCGAGAGTCGTCTTTTGGCGCATGAAATTCCCTTACCAAATTGCGATAAAAATAGACTAAAAATTTTAACTTGATCTAGAATATAGCAATATCATAATTTATATTGCACAGCAACATAATCACTGCTGCACTACAGCATAACGAGGCACCCGAAAATAGCAGCATGCTGGGCGGCGGAGAACCGCATGGAACCAAAGACCACCGACGGAAGCCAACGCGCACCGACGCAGCACTCCGGCCACGACAAAACCGGTGCGGCGAAGGATCTTTATGAAGTCGGTGAAATCCCGCCTCTTGGCCACGTGCCGGCAAAGATGTACGGCTGGGCGATCCGCCGCGAGCGTCACGGCGCGCCCGAACAGGCGCTGCAGCAGGAAGTGGTGCCGACACCCACGCTTGACCCGGACGAAGTGCTGATTCTCGTGATGGCGGCGGGAGTCAATTACAACGGCGTTTGGGCCTGCCTTGGCGAGCCCGTCTCGCCTTTCGACAGTCACCGACAACCTTATCACATCCCAGGCTCGGACGCGGCCGGCGTGATCTGGGCCGTCGGCTCGCGAGTCAAGCGTTGGCGGGTCGGCGATGAAGTTGTCGTGCATTGCAATCAGGATGACGGCGACGATGAGGAATGCAACGGCGGCGATCCCATGTTCTCACCGAGCCAGCGTATATGGGGTTATGAAACGCCCGACGGCTCCTTTGCCCAATTCGCCCGGGTGCAGGCACGCCAGCTCATGCACCGCCCACGGCATCTGAGCTGGGAAGAGAGCGCCTGCTATACCCTCACCCTCGCGACCGCCTATCGCATGTTGTTCGGCCACCGGCCCCATATTCTGCGGCCCGGCCATAACGTCTTGGTCTGGGGCGCGGCCGGCGGCCTCGGCTCCATGGCGGTGCAGCTGATTGCTGTTTCCGGCGCCAATGCCGTTGGCGTGATTTCCGATCCAGAAAAGCGCGATTACGTGCTGTCTCTTGGCGCCCGCGGGGTCGTTAACCGGCGCGATTTTGATTGCTGGGGACCCTTGCCGCCAGTACATAACATCCAAACTTACAGCGACTACATGAGAAAGGTGCGCGCCTTCGGCCGTGCGATCTGGGATATCACCGGCAAAGGCAATGATGTCGATTTCGTTTTCGAGCATCCCGGCGAGGCCACCTTCCCGGTCTCCTGTTTCGTCGTCAAACGAGGCGGAATGGTCGTCTTTTGTGCTGGCACGACTGGCTACAATCTGACCATGGACGCGCGTTTTGTCTGGATCCGCCAGAAGCGCATCCAGGGCAGCCATTTCGCCAACCTGCTGCAAGCCTCGCAGGCAAACCAGCTCGTCATTGAGCGGCGCATCGACCCCTGCATGTCGGAGCTCTTTCCCTGGGCGCAAATTCCCGCCGCCCACACGAAAATGTGGAAGAACCAGCATCGGCCGGGCAACATGGCGGTGCTGATCTCGGCGCCTGAGCCAGGGTTGAAGACGCTCGACGACGCCATAGAGGCTGCCGCTGGCTGAACCCCCGCCGGCCCGAAGACCCGTAGGTTTTCGGCTGGCAGAGCGCGGCATCGTCCTTTTGCGTTGGCGGCGTGCTCTCGTGTAAAACGGAAAGCAGGAATCAGCCTGCCTTCAGGGGGAAATATCGTGAATACGCGTGCGACGGAAAAAGTGGCCTTCATCGGTCTCGGCGTTATGGGTTATCCGATGGCCGGGCATCTTGCCCGCAAAGGTCATTACGTGACGGTCTACAACCGCACCGCAGCCAAGGCGGCGACCTGGGTAAAGCAATATGGCGGCCGCCGTGCCGCCACCCCCGCGGAAGCCGCAAAGGGAGCGCATTTCGTCATGGCCTGCGTCGGTAACGACGACGACTTGAGGAGCGTCGTCTTAGGTGCGAACGGCATCCTCGCCGGCATGGAGAAGGGGGCGATTTTCATCGACCACACCACCGCTTCCTCCGGTGTCGCAGGGGAGATCGCGAATCTCGCCGCCAAATCTGGCCTCGGCTTTCTTGACGGACCCGTGTCCGGTGGCCAATCCGGCGCCGAGAACGGCCAGCTCACCGTGATGATGGGCGGCAAACCTTCCGATTTCCGCAAGGCGGAGCCGGTGATCGCAGCCTATGCCAAGAAGGTCTCGCTCATCGGCCCGGTCGGTGCCGGCCAACTCACCAAGATGGTGAACCAGATTTGCATCGCCGGCACCGTGCAGGGTCTCGCGGAAGGGCTGCTCCTCGCCGAGGCCGCAGGCCTCGATGGTATCAAGGTGATTGAGGCGATCTCGAAGGGTGCGGCCCAGTCCTGGCAGATGGACAACCGCGCCGCCACCATGCTTGCCGGCAAGTTCAATTATGGCTTCGCCGTGGACTGGATGCGGAAGGATCTTGGCATCTGCCTCTCTACTGCGCGCAGGCTCGGCATCAGCCTGCCGCTCACGGCCCTCGTCGACCAGTTCTATGCCGATGTACAGAATCTTGGCGGCAAGCGATTCGATACTTCGTCGCTACTTCTTCGCCTCCAGGCGTTAAGCGGGAAAAAGACGAAGGCCAAGGCTAAGAGGAAGACCAAAACCCGCGCCATGAAATAGCACCGCCTCTTGTCGGTCCGGGCGGAGCGAGATTTGGCGTCAGATCGCACCGTTCGCCTTGAGTTCTTCGATCTCGGCGGCCGAAAGGCCGAGCCTGCCGGTGAGAATTTCCGCCGTATGCTCGCCCAGGGTCGGCGGCGCGAGATGGATGGCGGCCGGCGTATCGCCGAGCTTGATCGGCGGCCCCATGGTCTTGATCGTGCCGGCACTCGTATGCGCCTGCTCGACGATCATACCGCGGGAAAGCAGCTGCGGACTTTCGCAGACCTCGGCAACCGTGCGAATCTGGCCGCACGGGATGCCAGCCGCGCTCAAGCGCGCGATCCATTCCGCTCGCGACCTGGTCGCGACGATCTCGTTCAAAAGCGGGATCAGGACGGCGCGATTCTCGACCCGCTTCGGTGCCTTGTCGAAGCGCGGGTCCATGGCGAGATCGGGGCGTTCGATCACCTCGCAAAGCTTGTTGAACAGCGAATCGTTCGCCGCGGCGATATTCACGTAGCCATCGGCGGCGTGGAAGGTCTCGTAGGGCACAATGGTCGCATGCTGATTGCCGCGTCGCGCGGGACTCTTGCCCGTGGCGAAGAAAATGCCGGCGTTATAGGTGAGCAACGAAGCCATCGCGTCGAGCATGGCGACCTCGACATATTGGCCGCGGCCGGTGCGCTCGCGTGCAAACAGCGCAAGCGTGATGCCCTGCGCCGCCATCATCCCGGAAACCAGATCGGCGACGGGTGTGCCGACCTTGATCGGCAAGCCTGCCGGATCACCGGTGAGGTCCATGATACCGCTTTCGCCTTGCACGATCAGATCGTAGCCTGGCCTTCCGGCATCGGGTCCGTCGCTGCCGAAGCCTGAAATCGAGCAATAGACCAGATCGGGCCGCTCGTCCTTCAGCGAGCCATAGCCGAAGCCGAGCTTTTCCATCGTGCCGGGACGGAAGTTCTCGACCAAGACGTCGGCCTCTTTGATCAGCCGGCGTAGCACCTCCTTGCCGCGGGGACTCTTGAGATTGAGGGTAATGCTCTTCTTGTTGCGGTTGATCGAGAGATAGTAGGCGGCTTCGTCACCGACGAAGGGCGGACCGAAGGCGCGCGAATCATCGCCCTTGCCGGGCTCCTCGACCTTGATCACCTCGGCCCCCATATCACCCAGCATCAGGGTGCAAAATGGTCCGGCTAGCACGCGCGTCAGGTCCAGGACGGTAACGCCCTTTAGCGGCCCTAGGTTGCCGCGAGACGCATCTTGCACGATACTTCTCCTTCATAAGCGGATCGTCGCGCGCCAATAGCCACCGCCATATCCGCGGCGGACGGCACATCCTAACAATTCCCCGGCCAATAGGCACAGGTTGCCTTCCGCCCTCATAAACGAGGCGGAAGCGCCACGCAACCATAGGATCAGGGAGACCGCCAGCCGTCTATCAGGCGTGTTTCAGCCGCCTCGCCGCATCAAGCGCAAAATAAGTGAGAATCCCGTCGCACCCGGCGCGTTTGAAGCCAAGGAGGCTTTCCATCATCACGCCTTCGGCATCGAGCCAGCCGGCTTCGGATGCGGTCTTCAGCATCGAATATTCGCCGGAGACCTGATAGGCAAATGTAGGCATGCCAAAGGTTTCCTTCACCCGCCAGCAGATGTCAAGATAGGGCATGCCGGGCTTGACCATCACCATATCCGCCCCCTCGGCGATGTCGAGCGCGACCTCACGCAACGCTTCGTCGGTATTGGCCGGGTCCATCTGATAAGTGCGTTTCGAACCCTTGGCGAGGTTGCCGGCAGAGCCCACGGCGCTACGGAACGGACCATAGAAAACGGAAGCGTATTTAGCCGCATAGGCCATGATCTGCTTGTCGCGGAATCCAGCCGCCTCAAGGGCGGCGCGGATGGCGCCGATGCGTCCGTCCATCATGTCGGAAGGGGCGAGGATATCGGCCCCCGCCTCAGCCTGCACCAAAGCCTGGGCAACAAGAATTTTCACCGTTTCATCATTCGCCACATCACCGTCGATAATCACGCCGTCATGGCCATGGCTGGTGAAGGGATCGAGCGCGACGTCACAGAGCAAGCCGATGTCGGGCACCTCCGATTTCAACGCCCTAAGCGCGCGGCAGACCAGATTGTCAGGTCGTATCGCCTCGGCACCATCCGGCGTTTTCCGTTCCGCCGGCACCACGGGAAAGAGTGCGATGCAAGGAATACCAAGCGCCTTTGCTCCGGCCGCACGCTCGACAAGAAGATCAATGGTCAGCCGCTCGACACCGGGCATAGAAGGCACCGCTTCGGCCCTATTCTCGCCCTCGTGGATGAAGACTGGCCAGATCAGATCGGCAGCCTCAAGCCGGCTTTCCGCCACCATGCGGCGTGACCATTCATAACGCCGGTTGCGGCGAAGCCGCGTTCGCGGAAAGCCGGCTGCAAGGTCGGGTGAATCGGCGATTTCCGGCTGCACCACGGGCGGGATAGCTGGCTTGCGGAAAGAAAGCGGGCGATCCACCATCAGACGAACCTCCAGGCACGGTAAAGTCCGGATACTAGGCCGCGAGGCGAACGCTTGCAATGTGCTGGGACGCCACTTGAGATTCTTCTTGGTCTTGGCTGGTTCGTGCCGATAGCCTTTTCGATCACGCTGCCGCCGGCTGGTAACACTTTAAGAATCCTGGGACACGCCATGACCCTTGCCATAGACGCCTTCATCGACCTGCCAAGTCTGATTGCACAAGCGGCACGCAAAACACCCGCCAAACTCGCCCTGATCGGCGATGACAGCAAGGTGGAAAACTGGCGAGAGTTCGATCAGCGCGTGAGCCGGGCTGCAGCTGCGCTTGGCGCGTTCGACCTCGGATCAGGCGACAAGGTCGCCGTCCTAGCCACACCCTCGCTGCGCTATTGCGAGCTTTTCATCGGCGCGCTTCGCGCCGGCGCTTGCGTCGTGCCGCTTTCCACAATGGCCTCGACCGCCGCACTGGAAAAGATGATCGTCGATTCGGAGGTTAAGCTTCTCGCGGTGTCGGACGTTATGCACCCCCTGATCGAGCATTTCGCCGAGCGGTTTCGCCATCTGCACCGCATTGCTTTCGACTTCAGCGCAGGGGAGTGGCTGGATTTCGAAGCCTGGCTTGATCCCGCTTTGGACGTGCCGCCCAAGGTGACGATCCGGCCGGAGGATCCCTTCAACATCATCTATTCCTCCGGTACCACGGGCGAGCCAAAGGGCATTGTCCACGACCATGCATTGCGGTTTGGCCACGTCCAGAGGCTCGGGGCATTCGGTATCGGCGCGGATGCGGTAACCTTGGTCTCCACCCCGCTTTATTCCAACACCACCCTGGTCGCGCTGTTGCCGACGCTCGGCCTCGGCGGCACTGCCGTGATCATGAACAAGTTCGACGCCCGCCGTTTCCTCGAACTTTCCGAGGCACACAAGGTTACCCATGCCATGCTGGTGCCCGTGCAATATCAACGCGTGCTATCTGATCCAGACTTCGACCGTTTCGATCTTTCTCATTTTAGATTGAAGCTCTCGACCAGCGCGCCGCTTCGCCGCGAGATCAAGCAGGCGATTCTTGACCGTTGGCCGGGCGACCTAGTCGAGATCTACGGCTTGACCGAGGGCGGCGGCAGCACCGTGCTCGACGCCCGCGCCCATCCCGACAAGCTACACACCGTCGGCCCGCCGCCAGCAACCGTCCAGATGAAGGTCATCGACGAGACCGGCCGAGAATTGCCACAAGGCGCCGTCGGCGAGATCGTCGGCCGCTCCGACAGCATGATGTCCGGCTATCACAAGCGGCCTGACAAGACCGCGGAGATTTTCTGGCGCGATAAAGATGGCTCTTTGTTCTTCCGCAGCGGCGATCTCGGCCGCTTCGACGAAGACGGTTTTCTGATTCTGCTCGATCGCAAGAAGGACATGATCATTTCAGACGGATTCAACGTCTATGCCGCCGACCTCGAGGCCGTACTCTCAAGCCATCCGGAGGTCGCCGACGTCGCTGTCATCGCGGTGCCGAGCGAACGCTGGGGCGAAACGCCGCTCGCGCTCGTAGTGCCAAGGGCGGCCGCTCGGATTTTACCGGACGAATTGCGCAACTGGGCCAATGTGCGGCTTGGCAAGACGCAGCGCCTGAGCGCGGTCGAATTTCGCGACGCGCTGCCACGCAGCCCGATCGGTAAGATATTGAAGCGCGAGATTCGTGCGCGGTATTGGCAGGCTGTGGACCAGTCAGCTTGAGGACAACGGCGAAGAAGCGAAACGGCCGGAGGATGGACGGATGAATTTCGAGTTGAGCGAAGCGGAGCGCGCTTTCCAGGCGCTTGCTCGTGACTTCGCGGCAAACGAAATGGCACCACACGCCGCGCGTTGGGACGAGGAAAAGATATTCCCCGAGGCCACGCTGAGGCGCGCGGCCGACCTTGGTTTCGCCGGCATTTACGTGCGCGACGATGTCGGCGGCGCCGGCCTCTCACGCCTCGATGCCGTAATCATTTTCGAGGAACTTGCCGCAGCCTGTCCCTCCACGGCAGCCTATATTTCAATCCATAATATGGCCGCCTGGATGATCGACCGGTTTGGGACCGAGGCGACGCGGCGACGGTTCCTGCCGAAACTCTGCAGCATGGAACATTTTTCAAGTTATTGCCTAACCGAGCCTGGCGCCGGTTCGGACGCGGCGGCGCTCGCGACCCGCGCCGCGCAGAATGGCGATCACTATGTGTTGAATGGCACCAAGGCCTTCATCTCGGGCGGCGGACGATCGGACATCTATGTTGCGATGGTGCGGACCGGTGAGGCCGGACCGAAGGGCATTTCGGCGCTGGTGATCGAAAGCGGAACCCCCGGGCTTTCGTTCGGAGCCCAGGAACGAAAACTCGGCTGGAATTCTCAGCCGACCGCCATGGTGATCTTCGAGAATTGCCGCGTTCCGATGGTGAATTGTCTTGGCCGCGAGGGCGAAGGATTCAAGATCGCAATGATGGGTCTTGATGGCGGACGGCTGAATATCGGCGCCTGTTCGATCGGCGCCGCGCGCGCCGCGCTCGGCCTTGCCCGCGCCCATCTTCTCGAACGCCGCCAATTCGGCCGACCGCTCGCCGATTTCGAGACGCTGCAATTCCGCCTCGCCGACATGCTGACCGATCTTACGGCGGCCAGGCTTCTCTTGCACGACGCCGCAACCAAGCTCGACGCCGGCCACGCAGAAGCCACGCTCGCCTGCGCCATGGCAAAGCGCTTCGCCACCGACACGAGCTTCACCATCGTGAACGAGGCCTTGCAGATGTTTGGCGGCTACGGCTATCTCCGCGATTATCCGCTGGAACGCTATTTACGCGACCTTCGCGTGCACCAAATCCTGGAAGGGACCAACGAGATCATGCGCCTCATCATCGCACGCCGTCTGCTTTCCGGCTTGGTTATCGATTGAGCGCTCGTAAACGCCAAATGACAATCCAAAGGAGCAGCAAACCAATCATTATGGCCGAACAGGATGACATTGTTTTCGATATCCAGGGCAAACTCGCCCTCGTAACGTTGAATCGTCCCCAGGCGATGAATGCGCTCTCGACCGAGATGTGTCTTGCCGTCGACGCCCAGCTCGCCGCATGGGAACGCAATCCTGACGTACAGGTGGTGATGCTTCAGGGAACTGGAAGCCGCGCCTTTTGCACCGGCGGCGACATCCGGCAACTCTATGAGGAGGGTCGGCGGGGACATCCTTATCCGTTCGAGTTCTTTCGCGCCGAATATCGCATGAATGCGCGCATCCGCCGTTTTCCAAAGCCTTATGTCGCGTTCCTTGACGGTGCGGTGATGGGCGGCGGGGTGGGCATTTCGGCCCATGGCAGCCACCGCATCACTACCGAAAATACACTATTCGCCATGCCCGAAACCGGCATCGGCCTCTTTCCCGATGTCGGCGCTAGTTACCTTTTGTCCCGCGCGCCGGGAAAGACCGGCATGTATCTTGCGCTGGCCGGCGCGCGGCTTCGCGCGGCGGATACGATCTATGTCGGCGTCGGCAGCCATCACATGCCGTCCGCGGCGCGAGGCGAAATCACGACCGCCTTACACGCCGCGTCGATGACGGCCGATCCGCGCATGGCTGTCGAGGCGGCGATCGCCAGGCTCGCCACCGATCCGGGCCCAGCCTCGCTCATCGTCCATCGCAAGGTCATCGACCGTGCCTTTGGCCGCGCTTCGGTCGAGGGCATTCTAGCTGCGCTTGATGAAGACGGCAGCACGTTCGCCGCGGAAGCCGCAGCCACGATCCGCCAGAAATCGCCGACCAGCCTCAAGGTCACCTTGCGCGAAATCGCCGGGGCGGGGAAGATCGAGAGCTTCGATGACTGCATGCGGATCGAATGGCGGATTGCGGCCCATTGTGTGCGGGGCCATGATTTCTATGAAGGTACCCGGGCACAGGTAATCGACAAAGACCGCAATCCGAAATGGCAGCCGGCGGCACTCTCGGACATCACCGCCGCGGATGTGGCGCGCTATTTCGCGCTGCCTCCGGAAGGTGAGCTCGTCTTCGAGTGGGATTCAAAATGAACGTCTTGGGATAAGGAGGAAGCGATGGCAGAGATCGGCTTTATCGGCGTTGGCAACATGGGTGGGCCGATGGCGCGGAATCTGTTGAAGGCAGGACATCGGCTGAAAGCGTTCGATCTCTCGGCGCCGGCACTCAAAACCGTGGTCGAAGCCGGTGCCGTCGCCGCGGGCGGCATTGACGACGCGGCGCAAGGGGTCGAAATCGTCATCACCATGCTGCCCGCCGGCCAGCATGTCCGCGAGGTTTATCTAGGGCCGACTGGCTTGATCCGCGCAGTCACCCAGGGAACATTGCTCATCGATTCATCCACCATCGACGTCGCAACCGCAAGGGAAGTGGCCGAAGCTGCAGCACGGGCCGGCATGGCGATGATCGACGCCCCGGTGTCCGGCGGCGTCGGCGGCGCTGAAGCCGCAAGCCTCACGTTCATGGTCGGAGGGCCCGATTCCGCCTTCGCCCGCGCCAAGCCGATTCTTGAGGCCATGGGTAAAACCATCGTGCATGCCGGCCCGGCCGGCAACGGCCAGGCAGCAAAAGTTTGCAACAACCTTATCCTCGGCGCCTCGATGATCGCGGTCTGCGAGGCTTTCGTGCTCGCCGAAAAGCTTGGTCTCGATCACCAAAAGCTCTTCGATATCAGCTCAAAGTCATCTGGCCAGTGCTGGTCCTTGACAAGTTATTGCCCTGTGCCGGGGCCAGTGCCGACCTCGCCCGCAAACCGCAACTATCAGGCTGGATTCACGGCCGCCATGATGCTGAAGGACCTGAAGCTCGCCGAAGCGGCGGCCGAGCAGACCGCGACCGCCGCGCCCCTCACCGCACGCGCGGCACAACTCTACGACAGCATGCTTGCCTCAGGCCGGGCCGGCATGGACTTTTCCGGAATTATCAACTTGATCCGGGAAAGCCGCCGCACCAAATGAAGCCGCCTTATAGCAGCCAAGCGGCGGGCGTCGGCACATCTTTGATCTTGCTCTATCGCCCCATCCGCCCACCGGCGACGCGGCGCGCAGGTGGCTCTGCTTCGGCGGCGCGAGCACCGGTAAGTTTGCCGTTTCGGCATTGAAGAATGGTGAAGAGTCGCAACGGTGGCGCCTCCCAGCTGGCCACCACTTCTGCCGAACCCGGCTTGAGGAAAGGCTCAAGCGCAAAATCCGGATGCCAGCCAAGGCGCGTCGCCTGCCCAGCAAGCCGATGCTCGACAAAACCGCGGACGCCGCCGGGCTTGGCGAAATGGTTGACAATGAGGATATGGCCTTCCGGCTTGCACACCCGCTGCAATTCGCTCAAGAGCCGCGCCGGATGCGGCACCACGGATGCCACGTACATGGCGCAAACGATGTCGAAAGAATCGTCGGCAAACGCAAGGTTCTCCGCGTCCATGTTGTAGAGCGCCTCAACATTGGTGAGGCCTTTGGCGGCGACCCGCTCGTGCGCCCTGGAGAGCATCTCCTCCGACACGTCGATGCCGACGATTCTGAAATCAGGCCTATAGCGCGACAGAGAGAGCCCGGTGCCCACTCCGACTTCGAGAAGTCGGTGGCCTCTCAGGCGATTGGCGAGCTGAACCGTGCGGCGGCGGCCCGGCCCAAGAAGCACACCAAACACCGCATCGTAATAAGGCGCGGTCCGCCGATAGGCTTTTAGAACTGCCTCAAGTTCCATGATGTCCTTCTTGACCGTTAATCTGCTGGCGTTCGTTCCCCCTGGGCCGCCACCGGCTCCGATCGGCGAATCGTAGCGAGTGCCGAGACGATAAGAACCGTTGCGGCAACTTCGCGCAAGCCCAATACTTCACCCAACAGCAGAGCCCCCGACCCCACTCCGATCACCGGAATCACCAGGGTCGAAAGCGTTGCGACTTCGACCGAGACGGCCGCGATAATCCGGAACCAGGCATAATAACCGAACACGATGCCGAAAACCACCGTATATGCGGTGGCAAGCATAACTACATCCGAAACCCCATGCACGCGATATAGATCAGTGCATAAGGCAGCCGCTGTTAGTGGTAGACCGCCAATCAGGAGCTGCCAAGCGGTCAAGCTCAGAAGCGGTGTCCGCCATAGAACACGTTTCTGCCACACCGTTCCGGCGGCGAGACAGAGCGCACCACCCAACATGGCCAAAATGCCGCCCATGGCGTTCTGCGCTTCAGTAAAGCCGCCGGTGCCGAGCAGCGCGATACCACCAAGACCAAAACCAAGGCCGAGCAATCGTCGCCCACTGATCGGCTCGCCCAAAATCGGAACAGCGATAAGGAACACCCACAGCGGCGCCGAATAGGCGAGAAGCGCGGCGCGGCCTGAGGGCAAGAGCGTGAGACCGACGGCCGAAAACCAGAACCAGCCGGTGACGTTGAACAGCGCAGCAAGCACCACGTGGCCGAACTCACCGGGCGCGATGCGAAGACGCTGCCGGCGAAAAATGGAGAGCGAGAATAGGCCGGCGGCCCCCGCAAGAGCACAGAACGCACGAAAACTCAGGATCGGAATCGCTGAAAGCGCCACCTTGCTGATCGGCCAGAACAGACCCCAGACCACGGCCAGCGCAGCGATCCAAACCACGATCCCGCGCGAATCGCCGCGTCGTGGCGTCATTTGTGACACCGCGAGTGGTTTCAGCCGGAGAAAGCGGCTATGCCGGTCTGCGCGCGTCCAAGAAGAAGCGCGTGAATGTCATGCGTTCCTTCATAGGTATTCACTGCCTCCAGATTCATCACGTGGCGGATGACATGGTAGTCGTCGGAAATGCCGTTGCCACCGTGCATGTCGCGCGCAACGCGGGCAATGTCCAAGGCTTTGCCGGCGGAATTGCGCTTGATCAATGAGATCATCTCAGGCGTCGCAGCCCCTTGGTCCTTGAGTCGCCCGACCCGGAGACAGGCGTGAAGCCCCAATGCGATCTCAGTCTGCATATTAGCGAGTTTCAGCTGGATCAATTGATTCGCGGCAAGCGGGCGGCCGAACTGCTTGCGTTCGAGCGTGTAGCGCCGCGCCGCATGCCAGCAGAATTCCGCCGCCCCGAGCGCGCCCCAGGCGATGCCGTAGCGAGCATTGTTGAGACAGCCGAACGGCCCCTTGAGTCCGCCGATATTCGGCAACAGATTTTCCTCGGGCACGAAGACATCGTCCATAACGACGCCGCCCGTGACCGAGGCACGCAATGAAAATTTGCCCTCGATCTTCGGCGTCTCCAGATTCTTCATGCCACGCTCGACGATGAAGCCACGGATGACGCCGGCATCGTCCTTGGCCCATATCACCATCACATCGGCAATCGGCGAATTGGTGATCCACTGCTTCGCGCCCTTGAGGCGATAGCCACCGTCGACTTTGCGTGCCCGGGTCACCATGCTGCTGGGATCTGAGCCGTGATCGGGCTCGGTGAGGCCGAAGCATCCAACCCATTCGCCCGTTGCGAGCTTTGGCAGATACTTCTGCCGCTGCCCTTCGCTGCCGTAGGCGTGGATCGGATGCATGACGAGACTCGACTGCACGCTCATCATCGAGCGATAGCTGGAGTCAACCCGCTCCACCTCGCGCGCGATTAGTCCATAGCTGACATAGTTGGCGCCGGCGCAGCCATAACCCTCGATGGTCGAGCCGAGAAAACCCAAAGCGCCCATCTCGCGGAACACCTCGCGGTCCACGGTCTCGTAGCGATTGGCGTCACGGACCCGTGGCAACAGCCGCTCCTGGCAGAAATCGCGCGCGCTGTCGCGGATCAGGCGTTCCTCTTCGCCGAGTTCACCTTCGAGATCGAGCGGGTCTTCCCAGTGGAAGACGGTTTTGGCCAAAGCGGATTGGGTAGCGATCGCGGTTGCGGACATGGAGACCCCTTGGCGATGAGCAAACAAAATGGTCTTTTAGACCTGTAGCGTCGGTCCGACAACAATCGCGCCGTGCCGTGGGATCAGCGGTGTCGGCTCCGGCTTCGAGGAGAGGATTATGGCCGATCCACCCCGGGAAGTGCTGTATGAAATCCGCCGCGTCGGCAACGCGGTCAAGGTTTCGGCGCTGGATGCGGGGACCGGCACCGAAATCTCCATCGTCGGCCCGGCTAGCGCAAGCTTGGCCGACCTCAAGCGGGCAGCCCTGCGGCGGCTTGAGTATGTGCTCGCCAAAGGCGAGGGAGAAAGCCGGTAAGCACAGCCGAAAGAGTGGCCCGGCCAAGGGTTTTTCGACCACCGGTGGCGGCGCGGCGGAATGGCTTCGCCGGTGCCCGGACTTGCAATCCTTCGGCTGACTGGCTATAACGCTCGCCTCTCGGGCGGACCGGCTAACGAAGGGCATGCCGTGGCCGCCCCGAAGCTCCATCGAACATCGAGGAAGCAAATGCCCAAGCTCAAGACCAAGAGTGGCGCGAAGAAGCGCTTTCGGCTGACCGGAACCGGTAAGGTTCGGGGCAACCAAGCGAAAAAACGCCACGGCATGATAAAGCGCACGCCGAAACAGATCCGTAAGTTGCGCGGCACCGCCATTCTCGCCGACGCGGACATGAAGGTCGTGAAAAAGACCTTCATGCCCTACGGTTAAGGAGAAACCGCCATGTCGCGAGTCAAACGCGGGGTCACCGCGCATGCGCGCCACAAAAAGGTGCTCAAGGCTGCTGCGGGGTATCGCGGGCGTGCCAAATCTAGCTTTCGCATCGCCATCGAGAAGGTCGAGAAAGGCCTGCAATATGCTTATCGCGACCGGCGCGCGCGCAAGCGCAATTTCCGGGCCCTGTGGATACAGCGCATCAATGCCGCCGCGCGCCTCAACGGCCTGACCTACGGCCGCTTCATGAATGGCCTGAAGACCGCCGGCATCGAGGTCGACCGCAAGGTTCTGGCCGACCTCGCCGTGCGGGAACCCGAGGCTTTCGCGGAACTTGTGGCCGAGGCTGAAGCCGCGCTCGCCAAAGCCGGCTGATCCTTAAGACGCAACCACTAGACGGATGGAGGTCCGATCGGACACTCTGGCCGCATGGGCGGGATCGGGGATGGAGGATCTCGAAGCACTCGAGCGTGATCTTTTGGCTGCCGTCGTCGAGGCCGAAAACGAGGACGCCCTCGAGGCGGTGCGCGTGCGGGCCCTCGGCAAGAAAGGCGAGGTCACGACCCGCCTCAAGGGCCTTGCTGAAATTGCCCCCGGAACGCGCAAGGCAACCGCCCAGCGCCTGAACCATCTCAAAGGCCGCATCGGCGAAGAGATCGCCGCGCGCGCGGCGGCATTGGCCGAAATCGCGCTTGCGGCGCGACTCGAGGCCGAGAAAATCGACGTCAGCCTGCCACCGCGGCCCGAAGTGGAGGGCCGCATCCATCCGGTCAGCCACGTGATCGAGGAAATCATCGAGATTTTCGCCATCATGGGCTTCGTCGTCGCCCAAGGCCCTGATATCGAAGACGATTTCCATAATTTTACCGCTCTTAACATTCCGCCCGAGCACCCCGCGCGGCAAATGCACGATACCTTCTACCTGCCGGAACAGGCAGACGGGCGGCGGCCGCTTCTTCGCACGCATACTTCACCGGTGCAGATTCGCTCCATGCAGGCAGCCTCACCGCCTTACCGCCTGATTGCGCCCGGCCGCACCTTCCGCTGCGACAGCGATCAGACCCACACCCCGATGTTCCATCAGGTCGAGGGGCTGGTGATCGCACGCGACATCCACATGGGCCACCTCAAGGGCGTACTGCGGGATTTCGCCAGTGCATTCTTCGAGGTGGACGGCCTGAAGATGCGGTTCCGGCCAAGCTACTTTCCCTTCACCGAACCTTCCGCCGAGGTCGATATCGGCTGCCGGCGGCAGGGCGACGAGCTCCGCATCGGCGAAGGCGACGATTGGCTCGAAATCGCGGGCTGCGGCATGGTCCACCCCAAGGTGCTGCGCCACGTCGGACTCAACCCGGATGAATGGCAGGGCTTTGCCTTCGGCATGGGTATCGATCGCGTCGCCATGCTGAAATATGGCATCCCCGATCTCCGCGACATGTTCGAGCCGGACTTGCAATGGCTGCAAAAATTCGGCTTCCGGCCCTATGACACGCCAAGCCTGGGCCGAGGTCTCGGGCGATGAAATTCACTCTGTCCTGGCTCAAGCAGCATCTCGAAACGCAATCGGACGCGGCTGCCATCGCAGAGAAATTGACGGCGCTCGGGCTCGAGGTCGAGAACCTGCGCGATCCCGGGACGATTCTCCGCCCCTTCACCGTCGCCCGCGTCATCGAAGCGAAGCAGCATCCGGATGCCGACCGGCTCCGCGTCTGCCGGGTCGACACCGGTGCCGGCATCGTCGAGGTGGTATGTGGCGCGCCCAACGCTCGGACCGGCATGAAGGCGGTTTTCGCCGCGGTTGGGGCTATCATTCCCGGCACCGGCGACAAGCTCAAGGCGACGACCATCCGCGGCGTCGTCTCGCAAGGCATGCTCTGCTCGATGCGCGAAATGGGGCTCTCGGACGAGCACGCCGGTATTATCGAGCTTCCCGCCGAGGCACCGGTCGGGCAGCCGTTCGCGCCGGTGCTTGGCCTCGACGATCCACTCTTCGACATCGCAATCACGCCGAACCGTGCCGATTGCCTCGGTGTCCACGGCATCGCGCGTGATCTCGCCGCGGCGGGCCTTGGACGCCTGACGCCGATCGACACGACACCGGTCCAAGGGGCGTTCAAAAGCCCGATCGACGTCCGGCTCGATTTTCCCGAAACGGCAAAGGACGCTTGCCCGCTTTTTCTTGGCCGTATGATCCGCGGTGTGAAAAACCGGCCAAGCCCGGAATGGCTGCAGCGGCGCTTGACGGCCATTGGCTTGCGGCCCATTTCGGCCCTCGTCGACATCACCAATTTCCTCACCTTCGATTGCGGCCGGCCACTTCACGTCTTCGACGCCGGCCGGGTTAAAGGATCGTTCACGGTGCGGCTAAGCCGGTCCGGTGAAAATCTCAAGGCACTCGATGGCAAAAGCTACACGCTCGACGATGCCATATGCGTGATCGCGGATGAAAGCGGACCGATCAGCCTCGGCGGCGTCATGGGTGGCGAGAACACCGGGGTCACCGATGGCACGACGGACGTCTTCGTCGAGGCAGCGTTGTTCGATCCGCGGCGCACGGCAGGGACAGGACGCAAGCTCGGCATTGAAAGCGACGCGCGCTACCGTTTCGAGCGCGGTCTTGATCCCGCCTTCGTCACGCCCGGGATGGAAATTGCAACTCGTTTGATCCAGACGTTTTGCGGCGGCGCCGCGAGCGAGGTCGTCGTCGCCGGCACGGTGCCGAGCGAAGTACGCGAGATCGATTTTGATCCGGCTTACACCCGCCGTTTGGGAGGGATCGAGGTTGCGCCCGAGCGCCAGCATGCGATTCTCAAAGCACTTGGGTTCGAGATTGCGAAGAAGGGGACGCAGTTCCGCGTCGCCGTCCCGAGCTGGCGCTCCGATATCGAAAGCAAGGCGGATCTCGTCGAGGAGGTCGCCCGCGTGGTCGGCTACGACTTCATCGCGGCCGTGGCGCTTCCCGACCGGCCGGTGGTGGCGCGGCCCGCCATCGGGCCGGAAGCGCGCCGCCGAGCGCTTCTCCGTCACACCCTCGCGGCGCACGGGCTTATGGAGGCGGTGACCTGGTCCTTTGTCGCCAGCGCCACGGCGCGTGCCTTCGGAGGTGGCACGACGGAGCTTCTCCTGGTCAATCCGATATCCGCCGATCTCGATGCGATGCGGCCCTCGCTTCTGATCAATCTGATTGCAGCGGCCGGCCGCAATGCCGCCTACGGGATGGGCGACCTAGGCCTGTTCGAGATCGGCGCCGAATACCGCGATACCACCATCGCCGGCCAGCGCGAGGTCGCGGCCGGGATACGCCGAGGCTTGGCGGTGCCGCGCCATTGGGCGGCGGCGGCGCGCCCGGTCGATACGTTCGATGCCAAAGCCGACGCGCTTGCGGCCCTGAACGCGCTCGGCGTCGCGGAAGACAATCTCCAGACTGCCGCCGAAGCGCCTGTCTATTATCATCCCGGCCGTTCCGGCCTGTTGAAACTTGGGCCACAAACCACCGTCGCGGCGTTCGGCGAGGTGCATCCCGCAATCCTCAAAATGCTGGATGTTTCTGGCCCGCTCGTCGCCTTCGAGATCTATCTCGATGTCCTCCCAAAGCCGAAGCCAACGGCGCCGCAACGCTTGCCGTCAAGCGCCGCGCGTCTGCCTTCGGTCGATCGCGATTTCGCCTTCATCGTCGATCGGGAGGTCCCCGCGGAGCGGGTTATGCGCGCGGCGCGGCAGGCGGCCCGCGAGCTGATCACGCGGATATCACTCTTCGATCTCTATCAGGGCGCCGGCATCGAGCCAAACCAGAAATCGATTGCGCTTTCGATTCGCCTCACACCGAAGACCAAAACTCTAACCGAATCCGAGATCGAGGCGGCCGCGAACCAGATCGTCGCTGCTGTCGCCAAAGCGACAGGCGGCCGGCTTCGCGGCTGAGCACGGGTCCACGCTCCTTTTTTTGCTCCCTGCAGGATGACGAGACGCTCATGAACGAGATGAGGACGAACCTGGAGATTCCGGAAGGCTATCGAGAGATCAGCTTTAGCCGTAATCCGTTCATCGCTGTGAATGGTCCGCTTTACGGCAAGATCGAGGATGAGAAGTTCATCATCGGTCTTCGTGTCGAACCGCGCCACTGCAACCCGAACGACCGTTGCCACGGCGGCATGCTGCTCACCATCTGCGACATGGTGCTTGCCATCGGCTCGAATTTTCAGGCGAAGCTGCAGCAGTTCCTACCAACGGTGAATTTGGTCTGCGACTTTCTCGCGCCCGCACTGCTCGGTGCCTGGATCGAGGGCCGCGTCGAGGTTCTGCGGACGACACGAAACCTGGTTTTCTCGCAGGCAATGCTGACGGCCGATGGCGCGCCGATCGCCCGCGCGAACGGCATCTATAAAATCGGCACCGGCAACATTGTCCGTGATTCCTTCAAGTTGATCTGAGGAAGGATCGAAGTAGAAGAACGGACAGCACTGGTCTCCTCGACCGAGCCGTCCGTTCGATGCCGATCTCGTGCCGCTAGTTCTGCAAGAGCTTCTTGCCGACGCCCGGAATGCGATAATAGCGCCGGCCATAACGCCGATGTCCGCCGCTTACGATCGAGATCAGGTTCCCCAAAGGTTGGCTCTCGATCTCGGCCCGCGAGCGGGAGACGAAAAGCTCTGCATGATACAGCCCTTCGGCCTCATGACCCTGGGAATCTATGCCAAGGCGCTCCAGGGTCATCAAAGTATGATCGAATTCCTTCACGTCCGAGAAACGGCGTTGGACGAAGGTTGCGCCTTCGAACTTTTCCGTCTCTAGCCCGAAACGGCCAAGCGTCGCAGCCACCGCATCATAGGGAAACATGCGAAGCACAAAGGAAACGATCCACGGCGGTTCCGGATTTTCGTTGCATGCGAGAATTTTTTCGAACGTCTTCTCCGTTACGTATCCGACGCAACCAGTGGAAATCACCACATCCACGTTGCGAAGCGCCCGACGCGCCTCCATGGAGGGTTCCGCGTTCTCCAGATCCTCGCATAACCCGCTATCGAGAATGCCGACGTCCGCGGCATAGTTCACCGCTTCGTTCGAGACGTCGAGACCGATGATTTCGAGATCGTCCTGCGCCGGCCAGCTTCGAAAATAATGCCGGTCGATGCCGAGCAGCTTCGGCGACGGAAGGGCCTGGATTTCAGGCATCATGTATCGACGGCGCAAGGTCTCGAATTTAAGCGGCAGGCGAAGCAACGCCGCGTTGATGCCATAAGAGCACCCAAGATCGAGAACCGTTACCGGACGCTGCTGGCCCTTCGCCCGCGCACCGACGATCTGATGAAAGATTGGCCGCGCGAGGTCGGGAATGGTGTAGTCGAGACCGCCGAGAACCCTGAAATAAGAGCGCGGATCGGGCTCGCTATAAATATCGTCGAAACTTGCTTTGACTTCGTTAATCCTGGAGTACGTGGTGTCTTCCATCGTGCCCCTCCTTTCCGTGCACAGGGTATAGGTCTCGGTCCGGAGGGTCAACCGAACGCGGACCGAAAGGCGGAATACCAGCGCAATATCGCTTATCTTTTTCGCAACGACCGGATTTCAATGGTAAATACGCACGTAATAAGTGCGCATTTGCGGCGTTGCGAACGATGCGTTAAGCACGGAGTGACTTTTTCGCGCCGAGCCAGCAACCGCTGGCCGTATGCGCCAGGAACCGCAAGCATGCCCAAAATCGCAAAACCCGCTTCGACGAATTTCACGCCGCAGGTTTTTGGTGTGGTCAATGTGACAGAAGATTCTTTTTCCGATGGTGGGCGCTATCTTGATCCTGACCGCGCCATTGCTCACGGACGCGCGCTCGTCATGGACGGTGCCGACGTCCTCGATCTCGGCGCGGCGTCAAGCAACCCCGATGCGAGAACGGTGCCGATCACGGAAGAAATTCGCCGCCTGAAGCCAGTAGTGGCCGCGTTTCGGGCGGAAGGCTTCGCGCTTTCCGTCGATAGTTTCCAACCCGAGACACAGCGCTGGGCGATGGCGCAAGGCGTCGCCTATCTGAACGACATTCACGGTTTCTCCGAAAAGAGCTTCTGGCCCGAGCTCGCGAATGGAACGTGCCGCCTTGTTGTCATGCACGCAATCCACGACGGCTGGAAAGCCGAGCGCCGGAATATCGCGCCGGAAGCGATCTGGGCTCGCATCGAGGATTTCTTTGCCCGCCGCATCGAAGATCTGATCACTGCAGGTGTCGTGCGATCGCGCCTCATCCTCGACCCGGGCATGGGATTTTTCCTTAGCAGCAATGCGGAAGCTTCGCTTCAGATGCTGCGCGACATTCCAAGATTGAAAGCGCGATTCGGCTTGCCAGTCATGATCGGCGTTTCACGCAAATCTTTTTTGAAAACGATGGTGAACCGCGCCACGAGCGAGCTCGGTGCAGCAAGCCTAGCCGCGGAACTTTTCGCCGCCCTTCAAGGCGCCGACATCATACGAACCCATGAAACGAAGCCGTTAAAGGACGCGCTCGCCATCTTCGCCGGATTAACCGGCCTTATTCACCATATTTAGTGTGATATGGCGCGGCTATACAGATTTTTGAACACAGGCCGCGGGGAATCGTGACGTCTGTTACACCGCGATCCGATTCTGGTTTGTGGGTTGGAGGTTTCGACGAGGGGTTTGGTGCGGTAACGCCACCGCGATCTCATGGGCCCGCGGTGGCGAAGTGGCCCGCAAGGTAACGGAAGAGTTCCGCCTCGGGGCAGGCACTCGGCAACGAGACGCGAATGCGTGCTGCGCCCTCG
>JBJKQL010000051.1:0-29914 GCA_046705265.1 Ferrovibrionaceae bacterium | reverse complement strand
ATCCCGCAGCGATTTCGCCCATAATTCCAGCGTCGTCTCGATCGATGCCCCTGCCATCCATGATCCTCCCAATCATGGTGACCCATCGAGTCAGAACTTACATAAAAAGGCAATTGTAATGCTAGTGCATCAAGTATTCAAAGGATTCATCCATCAACAGGTTTTAGGGATCGACGGCAAAGACCCTAGTGATTGAGACCCGCTTTTTCATTGCCCGAAAATTCGCCAATCCGGTAATCGTCACGACGGGTCACGTTAGTGGCGGATCGCTCCAAAGCCCCCGCCCGCTGTCCGGTTGTCGCTCGGGGCAATATTCCGGCCGCTTCGCGGCCCGATACCCCCCCACGCTTGCGGGACATCAGGTTTGATGACATGCTGACCACAACCTAGAGTGCCGAATTTCATTTCGCGCAATAAAATGAAGCGGCAGGCAGTAGAACCTTAAAGCTCGCAAAGGGGAGGCAATCGTCATGGTTCAAGAGAGGTATCGCGCCGTCTTGGGAGCATTCGGCCGCGGCGTCGTCTTGGGGCTTGCGCTCATCGGCACGGTGCTCTGCGGCGGCGCCCCAGCGCATGCTCAGGGTAAAGTGAAGCTTGGCATCGTGACGTTCCTTTCCGGCCCGGCGGCCGGCCCCTTCGGCATCCCGTCGCGGAACGCCGCCAATCTGATGATCCATGCCATCAATGACGGCGCACTACCGGCGCCCTACAACACCAAAGGGATCGGGGGCGCAGCCATCGACCCTGTGATCATTGACGAAGCTGGCTCGACCACGCAGGTGGTGGAGAACTTCCGCAATCTGGTGCAACAACGCCACGTTAACGCGGTGGTCGGCTATATCAGCTCAGGTAGTTGCCTCGCCATTGCGCCGGTAGCCGAAGAGCTGAGGATGTTGACGATTTTCTATGATTGCGGCACGACGCGGATTTTCGAGGATCACGCCTACAAATACGTCTTCCGGACATCGGCGACCGCGACCATGGACAATGTCGGCGCCGCTCGCTACCTGAAACAGGAATATCCGAACGATACGACCTACGCCGGCATTAATCCGAACTACGCCTGGGGGCAGGATTCCTGGCGTGATTTTACCAATTCGATGAAGGTTATCGAGCCAAAATCCAAGGTCACCGTCGCCTTGTGGCCGAAGCTCTTCGCCGGTCAATACAATTCCGAAATTTCAACGCTATTGATCCACAAGCAGCAGATCATTCACTCGAGCCTTTTTGGCGGCGACCTTACCGCCTTCCTGGCGCAGGCCGATGCGCGCGATCTGCCGAAGCATTCCCGGCTCGTGCTCACCACGGGCGAGACCGATATGTATACCTTCTCGAAGCATATCCCGGACGGCACCATCGTCGGCGCTCGCGGTCCCTATGGCGTATTTGCTCATAAGAGCCCCCTCAACACATGGTTCCGCAATTCCTTTGAGCGGCGCTTTGGCACACCGCCAATCTATCCCGCCTACCAGATGGCGCAGGCGCTGCTCGGGCTTAAAACCGCCTATGACAAGGCGGCAAAGGACGCGGGCAAGTTCCCGAACCAGGATCAGGTTATCAAGGCCTTGACCTATTTGAAATTTGAGGGCGTCGGCGACGAAGTTGACATGGCGCTCGGCGGCGGCCACCAAGCGGTGACCGAAATGGCCTACGGCACCTACGAATACGACGCCAAAACCAAAACGCCGAAGTTGGTCAAGATCGTCTACTTCCCGGCCTGGTGCGTCAATCCGCCCCCCGGCACGAAGGCCGTGCAGTGGATCGCCGGCGGCATGAAGGGAGCGAAGTGCGAATAACCGCGTCGCGGGCCACGGAGGAGGTTGACGGCCTGGGCCACGGTTTCTCTCGCCCAAGTTGCGAGCACCACCGGCCATGACCACGGCAGTTTCGATTCTGGTCGACGGTTCGATTTACGCGTCTTGGCTTTTTCTTGTCGCTCTCGGCCTGACCTTAACCTTCGGGGTGATGAAGATCCTGAACATCGCCCACGGAAGTTTCTACGCTATTGGCGCCTATGCCGCAGCTTCTGCAGTTGGCGCCTATTTCCAGGCCGGCTGGACGCCCGCCGGCGGCTATATCGTTATGGCGGGGGCAGCAGCGATCGCCGGTATCGTGGTTGGCTATGGCATCGAGCGCGGGCTCCTGCGCTTCATGTACGGACGCGACGCGGTTCTCGTTCTTCTGGTCACCTACGCCATCTTTCTCATGCTCGACGACGTCATGCTGCTGATCTGGGGCGCCAACCCCTATGACGCCTATCAGCCGGATGTACTGCTTGGTACGACCACGATCGTCACTTTGCCCTACCCGAACTACGACTTGTCCCTGATCGCCGTCGCCGCCATCGTCGGCGCCGGTCTGTGGTGGGCGCTGAACCGCACGCACGGGGGTAAGGTGCTGCTTGCGGTGATCCACGACCGCGAGATGAGCACTTTTCTTGGGATCAACGTTGCCAGGATATTTACCGTGACCTTCACCTTGGGCGCCGTGCTCGGCGCGCTCGGCGGTGCGCTCACGGCACCTATAATTTCGGTCCAGCCAGGAATAGGTGCCGAGGTGATCGTGCTTGCCTTTGCGGTCGTCGTCATCGGCGGCATGGGGAGCGTTGTCGGCGCCATCGTCGGCTCGCTCGTTGCCGGGTTTGCCCATGCCGCCGCGGTCCACCTTTTCCCGCAAGCGGAGCTGTTCGTGATCTACGCCATCATGTCGCTGGTCTTGATCGTGCGGCCGCAAGGCCTGTTCGGCCAGACTCAGCCGCGGAAAATCTGAGCGCGGCCCCGCCATGGCTGCGGACCGCACCCTTCCCGGTCTTGCGGTGGCCACCCTCATGCTTCTGGGCCTCAGTGCTTTGGCGCCAAGCTGGATAGTTTTCGCTCTTATCGTCAGCCTGGCCCAGGGCCTCGTCGTTCTCGGCTTGATGATTCTCTGGCGTTCTGGCCTGATGTCCTTCGGTCAGTCGCTCTATTACGCTGTCGGCGGGTACACGGTCGGCCTCGTGAGCATCCAATTCGGAATGTCGAACGCACTCGCGCTCGTTGTCACTGCCGCCGCCGTCTCGGGCTTGCTTGCCTTCCTGCTCGGGTTTCTCTTGGCTCGCTATCGCGACATCTTCTTCGGCATGCTCACCTTGGCCTTCACCATGATACTCTACGGCATCCTAGTGAAGAGTTCGACATTGGGCAGCACCGACGGTTTCTCGATCCCGCTACCGAGTTTCCTTGGCCTGCGTCCTGGGGCCGATGCGGCCGAGCGTCTGCTCTCCGGTCTCGCCACGCTGCTTGCGCTGCTCGCGGCATCACTCGTCCACCGCTATCTCAAGTCTACCGCCGGCCATCTCGCGACCGCCATCCGTGATAACGAGATCCGTGTTGAATACCTTGGCTTTTCGGTTCACCGCGCGATTCACGTGAAATACGTCCTTGCGGGTATTCTCGGCGGCGCCGGCGGCGCAATCGTTGCCATGGCGATCGGCCATATAGATCCCGAAATGGCATACTGGACCACGGCCGGCGAGTTCGTCTTCGTCGCTATCCTGGCCGGCCCGGGAAACGTCGCTGCCCCCTTCCTCGGCGCCATCTTGTTCGTCCTGCTGCGGACATATGCAGAGCAATACGCGCCTCATATCTGGCATATGGTCTTGGGCGCAGCGCTGTTGCTCTTTATCGTCTTCCTGCCGGATGGCGTGTGGTCGCTTTTCACGCGCGTCTTCCGCCCGCGCGACAGGCAGGTGCCGTCATGACCGCGCTCCTCGACGTTCGCGACTTGCATAAACGCTTCGGCGCACTTACTGCCGTCAGCGGGGTCAGCCTGGCGTTAGCCGAGCATGAGGTAGTGGGCGTCATCGGCTCGAACGGCGCCGGCAAGACCACTTTCATCAACATGGTAACAGGCTATCTCAGTCCAAGCCGCGGCACCATTACTTTTCGCGGCCGCGACATTACCGGCCGGCCGCCGCGCCAGGTGATCGGCCTTGGGATCGCACGCTCGTTCCAGGTGCCGCAGGTCTTCGCCACCGCGAGCGTGATCGATAACCTCCTGATCGCGATCGGGATCGCCGAAGATGGCGCCCTCCCGGTGTGGAATCCCTTGCACCGACACGAACACCTCACGCGCGCCAAGGCCATGCTCGAATCCTATGGCATCGAGGACTACGCCGAACAGCCGGCAAGTCTCTTGCCGCAAGGCATCCGCAAGCTTCTCGACATCGCCATGGCGACGGTACGCACCCCTGAACTCCTGTTGCTCGACGAGCCGACGAGCGGCATCAGCGTCGGTGAGAAGTTCACGATTATGAACACGATCATGGCGGCGCTTCGCGCGCAGAACACCACTGTTCTTTTTATTGAGCACGACATGGAAATCGTCGGTCGTTATGCCGAGCGCGTGATCGCTTTTGCCGATGGCGTCATCATCGCCGACGGCCTGCCGGACGCGGTGATTAGCGATCCCGAAGTCCGCCGTCTCGTAGTCGGCGAGCGCGTCAAGATCGCGCAATGAACGCTGACGTGCTGGACACCGCCTCCGAGGTTACCCTTAGCATCTCCACTCTTGAGGTCGCGATTGGCGCCACCCATGTCTTGCACGATGTCACGCTAGCGGTACCGCGCGGTGCCCTTTGCGGCCTGATCGGCCGCAACGGCGCCGGCAAGACTACCCTCCTCCGCACAGTGATGGGCCTCGTTCCTGCCCGCGCCGGCACAATCCGCTGCGACGGGACGAATCTTCTCGGTCAACCGGCGCATCGGCGCATCCGACTCGGCATTGGCTATATGCCAGAAGACCGACGCCTCGTGCCGCAGTTCACCGCCGAGGACAATCTTCTGCTCCCCCTTTGGGTTACCGGCCACGCCCCAGCGGAGCGTCTATCCCGGATCTACGACCTGATGCCTGAAGTCGCGGCCTTTGCACGCCGCCCAGCGGGTCAATTGAGCGGTGGCCAGCAGAAGCTGTTGGCATTGGCCAGGGCCTTGCTTTGCGGTAGTAGGCTTGTTTTGCTGGATGAGCCAACTGAAGGTTTGGCGCCGGCGCTCTCGCGGCGTCTGGTGGCGGTGCTGGCACGGCTCAAGGGCAGTGGACTATCGATCCTGATGGCGGAATCGAACGACGTGCTGATCGCCGATCTTTTGGATCATACCTTTGTCATCGAGCGCGGCAGCGTCACACGAAGAACGGGCGCGGTCGACCCCGAAAAACCCGAAGTACCAATGCCGACACAAAACGATGGGAGGAGAATATGACGACGTTTCGCGATTTCGCGCCGATCGGCGTGATTCCCGCAGCGATCCTGCCCTTCTGCGAAGACTTCTCGATCGACGCCCAGTCCTATCGCAAGCATCTTCGCGATCTCGCCGGTGTTCAAGGTATCACGGCCATCACCATCAACGCGCACGCGACCGAGGTTGCTTCTTGCAGCCTTGACGAGCAGCGTGAAGTGCTCGGTCTTTCGGCGGACGAAATCGGCGATCGGATGCCGTTGGTCCATGGCGTTTACGCCGATGGCAGCATCGAGGCAGCACGCATCGCACGGATGGCCGCCGATGGCGGCGCCGCAGCGCTTCTCGTCTTCCCGCCCAATCCCTACATTCTTGGCAAGAATCTGGAAATGGTTCTCACCCATTTCCGCCGCATTGCCGAGGTCACCGACCTCCCCCTGATTGCCTTCCAATATCCCCTCGCCGGCGGCCAAGGCTATTCACTCGACTTTCTTCTGAAATTGATCGATGCGGTACCGACAGTCCGTGCCATCAAGGACTGGTGCAACCTGGTGCCGCAACATGAGAGGCATATCCGCGTGCTGCAATCCTTGCCGCGCCCGGTAACCGTGCTCAGCACCCACAGCGCTTGGCTTTTGAGCTCCTTGGTGCTTGGGTGCAATGGTCTCCTTTCCGGCATGGGAAGTGTGGTTGCCGATCTTCAGGTCGCCCTCTTTCAAGCGGTCAGGAGCGGTGATCTTCGTCACGCGCAGGCAATCAACGACCGGCTGTATCCCTTGGCCGAAGTGTTCTACGCGGATCCCTTTGTCGATATGCACAATCGAATGAAGGAGGCGCTGGTTGCGCTCGGCCGCATTCCGCGGGCGGCGGTGCGGCCGCCGCTGACCAAACTCAGCGCGGCAGAGGTCGCGCGCATCCGCGCAGCCTTGGCTCAGGCGGACGTGCGTCCCGCAGGCGCCGTACTCCCTGCCGCCGCCTGAGCACCTTTCTCCGCTTCTTGCCGGGAATCCCGAAATGCGTGCCTTGGTCGTGAATCGTTTCGCTGATCCGGAAGCTCTTGGACTTCGTGACCTGCCAAGCCCGAGGCCGGGCCCCGGCGAGCTGGTCGTCGCAGTCGAGGCCATGGGGGTGAACTTTCCCGATCTCATGGTGATCGCCGGCACCTATCAGAACCTGCCAGTTCCGCCCTTCATTCCAGGCAAGGAGCTGGCCGGGACGGTCGCCACGATCGGACCAGGCGTGACCGAAATCCGACCGGGCGATAGAGTGTCCGCCGAGGTTGAGCACGGCGCTTTCGCCGAAGAGGTAGCGGTAGCGGCTCGCCACTGCTACCGGCTCCCCGACGCGATGAGCTTCGATGACGCCGCAGCGATCGGCCTCACTTATCAAAGCGCCTATTTCGCACTGGTCGAACGCGGGGGATTTCGAGGGGGGGAAACGGTCCTGGTCACCGGCGCCACCGGTGGCGTCGGTCTCGCTGCTATACATCTCGTAAAGGCGCTTGGAGGCCGCGCCCTTGCCGGCATCGGCACGGTGGCAAAGCAAGATTACGCCCTGAAGCATGGGGCCGATGGGATCATCGATCTCGCTGCGCCCGATCTAAGAAATTCCTTGCGCGACCAAGTGTCCAAGCTGACTGGAAACCACGGCGCCGACCTTGTCATCGATATGGTCGGCGGCAGGGTGTTCGAGGCCTCGCTTCGCGCGCTCGCCTGGTGCGGTCGGCTGGTGGTGGTCGGTTTTGCCTCGGGCGAAATCCCGAGCGTGCGCGCCAATTATCTCCTGGTGAAGAATATCACCGTCGCAGGCCTGCATTGGAGCGATTACCGCGACCGAGATCCAGCCCGGGTCGCCGAGGTGCAGAAGCAAATTTTCGCATTATACGAGGCGGGAAAAATTCCCTCGCCGGTAACCGCCCGCTATCCCCTCGAGCGCTATGACGCGGCCCTCGATCTCATCGGCAAGCGCCAAATTCTTGGCAAAGTCATCCTCACCCGCGTGGCCTGAATATGAGAAAACCGGCCTGAATTACACGCCTGCCGCAAGGCCGGGCATCAATCAGGGTTTCTTCAGCCCGATATTCGAAAAGCGCTTGTTGAACTTCGCGACCTGACCACCGCTGTCGACGAGGCGCCGCGGGCCACCGGTCCAAGCCGGATGTGACTTGGGATCGATTTCGAGAAGTAGCCTCTCCCCCTGTGAACCCCAAGTGGACCGCGTCACGTACGTGCTGCCGTCGGTCATCTGCACCGTAATTTCGTGATAATCGGGATGAATGCCCTTCTTCATTGTCCACTCCGTGAGAACGCCGTAACGGCAGGCTCGCGGTTATAGCGGCTCTTCCCCCCTATCGCAAGGGCAACCCCCTGGGTGGGAAGAACGACCTCCTCAGGATTCGCCCGTTAGGGCGCCAGCATCAAGCAGCCAATGTTCTGTTGCTGCAGATAACGGCAAGCTGTCGAGGCTTCGCGTTCGCTCAGGCCAGCGAGCCTAACCCGGTAAAGCCGGTGGTGGCCATGGGACAAGGGCCAAATCTGCACGTGCGTGCGGGCGGCAAGTTTTGGCGCCACGCGCAAGACACGCTTCGCCTGGCGGCGCGCCTGCTGCGGCCTCGCGAAGGCCCCAACCTGGATCGCCCAATGCGTTCCTCGCCGTGCAGCGGCACCAATATGCCGATAAGCCACGGGCATGGGGGAAGGTACCGCCAGCGGACGTGGCACGGCTGCAGAAAAGGAAGCATCCGGCGTCAAGGCGCGGACCAACGCCGTCTGATCCGGTGTTTGATCCGCCATATGATCCGGCATCTGCTCGGACGCCTTGGTCCCCGCATAGGCGGGCGGCACTGGAGTGACCGCGGCGATCAGACGCGCAGTCGGCGCGGCTTCGGGCCGCGGCGCATTCCCGGCCTCCTCGATCGCGAAGCCCTGCGTCAGCATGGCCCGCATGGACCGATCACGGGCCGGGATGGTGGTGCCTCCAAAGACCACACCAATCAGCCGGTAGCCGTCGCGCTTCGTCGAGGCGACGAGATTGAAGCCCGAGGCGTTGATGAATCCGGTCTTCATGCCATCAGTGCCCGGGAAATCGCGGAGCAGCCGGTTGTCGCTATAGAAGGTATGGCCGTCGAAGGCGAATTCGCGGGTCGCGAAGAAATGGTAGTACTTGTGATGGTTAAGCCAGATATCGCGCGCCAGCATTGCGATATCATGGGCTGTCGTGTGCTGCTCGCGATTGGGCAAGCCGGTCGCGTTGCGATAGACCGTATCCGTCAATCCGAGCCGATGCGCCTCCGCATTCATCATGTCGGCGAAATGTGGTTCGCCGCCGCCGAGCGCTTCCGCCAAAACCACAGCGGCGTCGTTCGCCGAGACAGTGACGATGCCTTCGATCGCTTGTCTAACTGTTATGCGCTCACCGGCGCGAAGACCCAGCTTGATCGCCGGCTGCGCCGCAGCATGGGCAGAGACCGGCAGCAGCTGATCCAGCTTCAAGCGACCACTGTCTAGCGCATCGAAAGTCAGATAGAGCGTCATCAGTTTGGTTAATGACGCCGGATAGCGGATAGTATCGGGGCGATAGGCGTAAAGTGTCTTGCCGCTTTCGGCATCGATCATAACCGCGGAGTAGCGGTTGTCCGCATTCGGATAAAATCGAGGGGTTATTCGCGCATAGCTTGGGGTGACGGCCAGCGTCCCCACTATTAGTACCGCAAATGCTAGAAATGGCCCCAAGTTACGGTGCATTCGCACGCCCCCCCGCCGATGCCGAACCGCCCAATGCAGCGCGAAGCCCTTGCTTCGCTGTAGCGGAAATCACCAAGGCCTTACCCCGGCGACTCGGGAAAAGTGTATTTAGTGGTGAGTCTCTTGTCTATTCCCTAATTTTTGGTTTACTGCCGATTTCTCCCTGCGCTTCATCAACTTACGATTCCACTCTGATGCTTGATTTCATTCCCTTCATAAAAGTGATCAGCGGCAGCGAGAAAATTAGTGGAAAGTTTCACGGAAATTACAATCTTAGATAGTAATTCCATTGGTCTTGGCAGCGGCGAGCCGACGCTGCCGGCGACAATCTGATCTTTTTTCCGCAATGCAAAAGTTTTGGGGTTGACATCGCGAAGAGCCATGATTACTTGTTCTTCAGCTTATGCTGCAGTGCAGCAAGAAGGGGTTGGGTGACAACCGTGAGAGGTTCAATATGAGCCAGAAGAGAGGTTCAATATGAGCCAGAAGGCGGAGTACGATCCCGACGACACAATTGCCCCCGAAAATGTCCCGGCCACCGAAGACGCGAAGGAGATCACCCCGATGACGACAACCCAACAGAAAAAGAAGCCCGCGGCGACGGAAGCTTATGAAAATATCGCCGCTACGACCAAAGAATCCGTTGAAGCCGTGTTCCGGGCTGGCGCCGAGGCCGCCAGCAAGGCATTTACCATGAATCGCGACCGCGTCGAGAGCTTCACCAAAGGTTACGAAGGCTTGGCCAAGGCCGGCCAGGAGACCGTAGCGGCGATGATGAGCGCCAGCAATGCCATGGTCAAAGGCGCCGAAGCGTTGCATGCGGAATCACTTGCGTTCGGCAAGGCGGCCATCGAGGAAAACATTGCCGCCGTGAATGCCGTGGTCGGCGTCAAGAACCCGCAAGAGTTTTTCGATCTCCAGACACATTACGCAAAGAGCGCCTGGGAAAAGCTTTTGCAGCAGAACACCAAAATCGGCGAGATGAGCGTTAAGGTTGCCCGCGAAGCGCTTGATCCGTTGGTCGCAAGTTTGCAATCGAGCGTCGAGAAATTCGTCAAGCCCTTAAGTATTTAGGCGAATCTCACAGCGACTGGTAGCGAAAAGGGCCCGCGAAGCAAAACGGGCCCTTTTGTCTTTGGGCTTTACCGTTTTCGACAACGAGGGAATGCGGCGGAGACGAAAAAACCATCCGGAAAGGAGACCCGGGGGGCTGGTAATCGATGGCGAAAATCCGATATCCTTGAGCGTGGAAGAAGCAGGGCACCTGTCTTTCGGGATTCGGATTGAAGCGATGACCAACGACAAACGCGACACCGAACGGAGAACGGTCACTGGGGTAGTGACCAAGACACGGCCGAAGACCAAGAAGCCCACCATGTACAAGGTGCTTCTTTTGAACGACGATTATACCCCGATGGAGTTCGTCGTTTACGTGTTGGAGCGGTTTTTCCAGAAGAACCGTGAAGAAGCGACCCAAATCATGTTGCACGTTCATCACAAGGGGGTCGGCATATGCGGCGTTTATACCTATGAAGTGGCGGAAACCAAGGTGACCCAGGTGGTCGACTTTGCCCGTCAGAACCAGCATCCTCTCCAGTGCACGATGGAAAAAGACTAGTGCCGGGATTTTCACGCCAGCTCGAACAGACGTTGCACCGAGCGCTCGCGCTTGCGACCGCGCGCCGTCATGAATTCGCCACCCTTGAGCACCTCCTGCTCGCACTGATCGACGATAGCGACGCGGCTGCCGTGATGCGGGCGTGCGGTGTCGATCTGCAGCGGCTCCGCGAGCGGCTCGGCCATTTCGTCGACGAGGATCTTCGCGATCTCGCCATTACCCGGAGCGAGGACGCAAAGCCGACCCTGAGCTTCCAGCGTGTCGTGCAACGCGCGCTCTACCACGTCCAATCCTCCGGCCGCGAAGAAGTCACGGGCGCCAATGTTCTGGTCGCTATCTTTTCCGAGCGCGAAAGCCATGCTGCCGCCTTCCTGCAAGAGCAGGACATGACGCGGCTCGATGCCATCAGTTACATCAGTCACGGCATCGCCAAGACGCCGGGCCGCAGCGAGCAACGCACGGTCCGCGGCGCCGACAGCGACGCCGAAGCCGAGAAACCCTCGACCCCGAAGGGCACTGAAGCGCTGACCGCCTATTGCGTCAATCTCAATCAGAAGGCGCGAGCCGGCAAGATTGACCCCCTAATCGGTCGCGAGGCGGAAATCGAGCGCACGATCCAGATCTTGTGCCGGCGCTCCAAGAACAATCCGCTTTACGTCGGAGATCCTGGCGTTGGCAAGACCGCAATCGTCGAAGGCCTGGCGCGGCGCATCGTGCGCAAAGAAGTGCCCCCTGTGCTCTATGGCGCGGTGATCTATTCCCTCGACATGGGCTCCCTGCTCGCTGGCACGCGCTATCGCGGCGATTTCGAGGAACGGCTGAAATCGGTGGTCGTGGAACTCGAAGGCATTCCGGGCGCAATTCTGTTCATCGACGAGATCCACACCGTGATCGGCGCCGGCGCGACTTCGGGCGGTGCCATGGATGCGTCGAACCTGCTGAAACCGGCACTTGCTTCCGGCAACATCCGTTGCATAGGCTCGACCACCTATAAGGAATTCCGCAACTACATCGAGAAGGACCGCGCGCTGCTGCGGCGCTTTCAGAAGATCGACGTCAACGAGCCGAGCATCGAAGACAGCGTCAAGATCGTGCGTGGCCTCAAGCCCTACTTCGAGGACTATCACAAGGTGCGCTACACGGCGGAAGCCGTGAAAGCCGCTGTCGAGCTGTCGGCCCGGTATATCCACGACCGCAAGCTGCCCGACAAGGCGATCGACGTGATCGACGAGGTCGGAGCGGCAGAGATGCTGAAGCCGGAAAGCCGCCGGCGCAAGGTCATCGGCCTCAAGGACGTGGAGGCGGTCGTCGCGAAAATGGCTCGCATCCCGCCAAAGAGCGTCTCGAAGCAGGATACGGACAACCTGAAAAACCTCGATGGCGATCTGAAGCAGGTGGTCTACGGCCAGGACGATGCCATCGCCGCGCTTTCGTCGGCGATCAAGCTTGCTCGCGCCGGCCTCCGCGATCCAGAGAAGCCGATCGGCTGCTATCTCTTTGCCGGCCCGACCGGCGTCGGGAAAACCGAAGTCGCCCGTCAACTCGCTTCGATCATGGGGGTCGAGCTCGTGCGCTTCGATATGTCGGAGTATATGGAACGCCACACCGTCTCCCGGTTGATCGGCGCACCGCCCGGCTATGTCGGATTTGATCAGGGCGGCCTTCTGACCGACGCCATCGATCAGCACCCGCACGCGGTCCTCCTTCTCGACGAGATCGAGAAGGCGCATACAGATCTATTCAATATTCTGTTGCAGGTGATGGATCACGGTAAGTTGACCGATCACAATGGCAAAAGCGTCAGCTTCCGCAACGTGGTGTTGGTGATGACCACGAATGCGGGCGCTTCAGAAATGCACAAGCAGGCAATCGGTTTCGGCCGCGAGCTTAAGGAAGGCGAGGACGAAGAAGCGATTAAGCGGTTGTTTTCGCCGGAGTTCCGCAACCGGCTCGACGCCATCGTCGCTTTCGCCCCGTTGGCCCCCGAGATCGTGGCCCGGGTCGTCGATAAGTTCGTGCTCCAGCTCGAGGCGCAGCTTTCCGACCGCCATGTCACCGTGTCGCTGACCGATGAAGCGCGAAGCTGGCTTGCCGAAAAAGGCTACGACAAAATGAACGGCGCCCGCCCGCTCGCCCGCGTTATTCAGGAACACATCAAGAAACCGCTTGCCGACGAGCTTCTCTTCGGCCGGTTGACGAAGGGTGGTCATGTCCGCATTCGCCTGGAAAACGGCAAGCTTGCCTTCGACTTCGAGCCCAGTGATCGACCGAGTGACCGGCACGGTAACGGAAGCGGCGGCTCGCCCGGCTCGATCGAGGAATTCGCCCATTAGCCAAGGGCCAGTTCGCGTCCGCAGAGCCATCCCGGAGCGGAGACCCAGACTTTCTAGCCGGCGAGCGTCAGGTTTCGATTCTCGCCCGTATCAGGGCGGCGATACGCTCAATATCAGCCTTATCGCCCGGGACCATCTGCCAATTGAAGCGTAGTCCGTCACCTGAATGCCGCGGAATGACATGAAAATGGAGATGGAAGACCGATTGGCCGGCCGCTGGCCCGCTGGACTGCAGCAGATTGATCCCGGCTGGCGAGAGCGCGGCCCGCAACGCGCGGGCCACCTTGCGGGCGGTCCTTACCGTTGCCGAGATCGCTTCCTCGTCAATGGCAAAGACGTCCTTGGCATGACCCTTCGGAATGGCCAGGGCATGACCGGGACTGACCGGGTTGATATCCATAAAAGCGAGCGTCGCTGCGTCCTCGTAAAGCTTGGTGCACGGCAGTTCGCCAGCAATGATCTTGCAGAAAATGCAATTCGGATCGTGGCTCATGACTCCCCTCCCGCCCGAGAGCGCGATTGACGTTCCGGATCGAATTTATCCAATACGATCTTTTTTCTCGCGCAACCACTTTAGCGCGCGATGGATTAAGAGAGAAGCGAGGTTCGTGGAAGGCGAGACAGGGCTTGGCTAGAGTTCAGCAACGACCTTCTGCAGCTTGGCACGCACTGTCTCCGCCGTCGCTCGCAGCGTAGGATTCGGGATCGCCTGCATCGAGGCTACCGGATCGATCGCGGCGATCTCGGTTTTGCCCTTCTCGACCTCCTGTACGATGACGTTGCACGGCAGCATGGTACCGACCTTATCCTCAAGCTTCAGGGCTTCGAATGCGAGTTGCGGGTTGCAGGTACCAAGGATGCGGTAGTTGCGGAACTCGGCACCGATCTTCTTCTTGAAAGTTTCCTTGAGATCGATTTCGGTGATGATGCCGAAACCTTCTCTTTTCAGTGCTTCGACCGTGTGCCGAACCGCGTCGTCGAAATCCCGCAAGAGGGTTTTGCTGAAGTAATAGGTCATGAGCACCTCCATGCCATTTTGCTTCGACACGCCAAACATCTCGGCAGCGACGCCGGATCACCGCCGGCGGGCCGGGCGGAATGCCAAACCCCGCCTCTCGCACCGTTTGCGACCTTGATCCACGTCAGCCGGGCTTGATCGGCTGATCGCCGTGCTTGCGAAACGGCGCATGTTCATCGAGCGCGGCGATTTCCGCGGCAACGGCGCGGCATTCGCGATCGAGAAACCTACGCACGGCATCGGCAAAGCCCGCGTCGGCGATCCAATGGGCGGAATAAGTGGGCTTTGGCCGGTAGCCGCGGGCGAGCTTATGGGGGCCCTGCGCTCCAGCCTCGACCCGAGCGAGACCATGGCCGATGGCGTAATCGATCGCGCGGTAGTAGCAAATCTCGAAATGAAGGAAAGGACGGTCTTCAATCGCGCCCCAATACCGGCCGTAAAGCGTATCCGTGCCTTTGACATTCAAAGCCCCCGCGATGGGCCGTCCATCTTTCATGGCCAAAATCAGCACCACCTTGTCGGCAAGATTCCGGCCGAGTTCGGAAAAGAAGGCTCGGTTGAGATAGGGCCGGCCCCATTTCCGATTGCCGGTATCGCGATAAAAGCGGTACATGGCATCCCAGTGGGACTCCTTGATCTCGCCACCAGTAAGGGTGCGGATCGTCAGGTCATCTCCAAGCGCCTCACGCCGCTCGCGCTTTACCGCCTTGCGCTTGCGCGAAGCGAGGTCGGCAAGAAAGTCATCGAAGGAACCATAACCGCGGTTCTCCCAGTGGAATTGTTCCCCCGTGCGGAGCAACAATCCGTGGTCGCGGCAGAAACGCGCCTCATCCTCGGTGCAGAACGTGATATGAGCCGACGAGAGCTCATAATGGCGGGCAACGGCGACGGTGGCGGCGAGAAGCTGTTCGGCCACTTCATCCCGCGGTGCGCCCGGTCGGATCAGGAAACGCCGACCCGGCACTGGCGTGAAAGGAACGCAAACCTGCAGCTTTGGATAATAGCGGCCACCGGCGCTTTCATAGGCCTCCGCCCAACCGTGGTCGAAGACATATTCGCCGAAGGAATGACTCTTTAGATAGGCCGGTGCACAGCCAAGCAGAAGGCCGCCCTCGTCCTCCACCGCGAGATGCTGAGGTGCCCAGCCTGTCTCGGCCGTCGCCGCCCGGCTTTTTTCGAGGCTCGCGAGGAAGGCATGCGAGAGGAATGGATTTTCGTCCCCGGCGCAGGCATCCCACTCGGCAGCCGGCGTCTCGGTGATTGCTGAGAGCACCTTGATCCGATAACCGTGGCCTTCATCCATGCCCTCGGCAGGGTGCTCGCTCCGGCCACCAATGCTCGAAAATGACATTATCGGCAAATTCCCGGGCCCGCTTGGCGTCGGTCTCATTCTGCACGGTCCAGGTCAAAACCGGAACCCCCTTGGCCTTCGCGAAACGACTGAAATCAGACGGGAGGGCATGGACATCATGGGCGATGAATGACGGCACCGGCCTTGCCCCGGCAATGATCGCGGCCATCGCGTCCCGGGTTACCGCATCCCATTTCCGCGGCGCATCAACGATCTGGCCGCAAATCATGTCCGGTCGATGCTGGCGGAACCAGTCTATAGTGGAAAGCGAAAAGGACTGCACGGCAACCGGCCCGGCATAGGTATCAAGAAGACAAGCAATCTCGGCCTCAAGCGCGCCGGCAGGGCGCCCCGGCTGCGACTTGATCTCGATCAGAAGAGGCATCCCCCCACGCACCACATTCAAGATGTCCGCCAAGCTTGGAATCGTTTCCAGCGTGTTGTTGATGGCGAGTGCGGCAAGCTCCGCCGCCGTGCGCTCGCTGGTTTCGCCGGCGATACCACAGAGCCGATCGAGGCGCAGGTCATGAAACACTATCGGAACGCCGTCCCGCGCCGCGAGTACGTCGAGTTCGCTCCCGAATTCCTTGACCCGCGCAGCCTGAAAGGCGGCGCGGGAATTTTCCGGCACCCGGTCTTCGGGTCCGTGCAGTCCGCGATGAGCGAAAGGAGTCTCCCACAGCCAAGCGGGCGTCATGACGCGATTGTCCCCGAAACTGCACCGCCTTACGAGAACAAAGCGATAGCCTTGGACCGCGCCCATAGGCCCGTTCCGCTTTCCAATGAGGCTGTCTCTAGTTGACCGGCGCCTCGGCCGCCGTCTTTTCGGCCTCCAGGGCGTAACCCGCCGAGCGCACGGTGCGGATCAGATCACTCTCTCCCGGCGCGTTCAGGGCCTTGCGCAGCCGCCGGATATGAACGTCGACGGTGCGAGGTTCGATAAAGAGGTCGGGACCCCAGACCGCATCGAGCAACTGCTCGCGGGAGAGAACCCGGCCGCGCCGCTCCATGAAGCAACGCAAGAGGCGAAACTCCGTCGGGCCGAGCGCCACGTCGCGGTTGCCCCGGTAGACCCGGTGGGCCGCCAGATCCATGATCAGATCGCCGTAAATCAGACGTTCGTCGGCAACGGCGGGATTGGCGCGACGGAACAGCGCGCGGACCCGTGCTGAAAGTTCCTCAAGCGTAAAGGGCTTCGGCAGATAGTCGTCGGCTCCCGCATCAAGGCCGCGCACGCGATCGCTGGGTTCGGTCCGCGCCGTGAGCATGAGGATCGGCGTATTCCGCGTCTCCATGCGCCGCCGCAACTGGCGACAAACTTCGATGCCGGAGAGTCGCGGCAACATCCAATCGAGCACGATGAGATCCGGCGGGTTCTCGCTGACCTTGAGCAAGGCCTCCTCCCCATCGCCGGCTTCGTCTACTTCGTAACCCTGCCTTTCGAGGTTATAGCGCAGCATTTGGACGAGTGGCGCTTCGTCTTCGGTAATGAGTATGCGTGGTTTCATCTTTTGGTCCTGTTTTCCGGCTTCGGCGCCACGGCAAAGCTCGTGGTATCGCCCTTCGGCCGCGCCTCGGCGATCGGCGTGCCGAGAACGAGATAATGGATAAGCTCTGCAATGTTGGTCGCATGATCGCCGACACGTTCGATGTTCTTGGCGATAAAGAGGAGGTGCGTACAAGAGGTGATCGAACGTGGGTCCTCCATCATATAGGTCAGGAGCTCGCGGAACAGGCTGGTATAGAGTGCGTCCACCTCTTCATCGAGCTTCCAGACCGCGAGCGCCTCCGCCACGTCGCCGGCGACAAAGGCATCGAGCACGTCCTTGATCATCCCTTGCACCAGCGCGCCCATGTGCGGGATCCCATGCACGGGCGGCACTGCCGGCACCTGGTTCAGGCTGATGGCCCGTTTTGCTACGTTGGCGGCGTAATCTCCGATGCGCTCGAGATCACCCGAGATGCGAAGTGCCGCGACGATAGTGCGCAGATCACTTGCCACCGGTTGACGTAAGGCGATCAAGCGCACCACGAGATTGTCCACCTCGCGTTCGAGCTCGTCTATCTTGGCGTCCGCCGTCATGGTCGTGACAGCAAGTTCCGAATCGCGCTTCACGATCGCCTGGATCGCCGATGTCAGCTGGCTTTCGGCTAAGCCCCCCATGCGAGTCAGCATGTTCTTCAGCCGCGCCAGTTCGTCGTCGTAAGTCTTAAGCGTATGCTCCATCACCATGGCTTGCTCCTTGGCCGCAAGGGCCGGCAACTCTATGCCGAATCAAGACTCTACCCTACCTTGAGGTGCCGGCCCTAAAATGCGCCAACGCGATGACGCCTATATGACAAAGAGATGTCACGGAGATGACATGGTGCGAACCCGGGCAACAAACAAGCTGTGACCGTGAGTTACGTCAAACCGGCCGAATCATCAGTCCGCCGCCGCTTGTGCGCCCGTAGCCGGGAGCAAAACAGTGAAGCACGAACCCTCATCGACCGTGCTCTCGATCTGCAGGCTGCCACGGTGACGATTGACGATGTGCTTGACGATAGCGAGGCCAAGGCCGGTCCCCCCCAACGCACGACTCCGGGCGCTGTCGACCCTGTAAAAGCGCTCAGTCAGGCGCGGCAGGTGTTCGCGCGGAATGCCGGCTCCGTGATCGCGAACGGATATCGCCAGCGCCGGCCCGCGGCGGCCGCTATCGCGCTTAACCAAAACCTCTATCGGCGTGTCGGGACGGCCATACTTGATCGCGTTGTCGATCAGATTTTGAAACACTTGGACGAGTTCATCCCGATCGCCCACCACCGGTGGCAGATCTGGCTCGGCCTTGACCTCAATGGTCATTTTCTTGGCAGCCGCCGTTAGTCTCAAGGTTTCGGCCACGGAGACCAGAAGCTGACGCAGATCGACCGCCGTCTCGGGCGGCGTGTGTTCGCGAAGTTCGATTTCGGAGAGCGACATCAGATCATGCACGAGACGAGACATGCGCTCGGCTTGCTCGCGCATGATGACCAGGAAGCGGGCACGCGCCTCCGCATCATCCTTCGCCGGGCCTTGCAAGGTCTGGATAAAGCCGAGCAGAGTCGCCAAGGGCGTGCGCAGCTCGTGGCTTGCATTCGCTACGAAGTCAACGCGCATCTCCTCTGCCCGCTTCATGGCGGTGAAATCTTGCAGACTCAGGAGCACGGCGGCATCCTTCGAGCGCTCGGGCGAGAGCGCCACCACCTGAAGGCGGAAGAAACGCGGCGTCGGCCCAGGTGATTCGTATTCCACGGTCCGGCTGGATCCACCGTCGATCACCGCCTGCACCGCCTCGAGCACCGCGGGATGCCGCAGAACAAGGGCCAAGTCGCGGTCGATCAGCTGCTCGCCAAACAACCGCGCCGCGGCGCGGTTGGCGCGTCGTACCCGCCCTTCGCGGTTGATCATGAGAACCGGATCAGGTAATGCCGCGAATCCTTCATCCTCGACCGCGAGAGCTTCGACCAGACGGGTTTGCTCTGCCTGTAGAGCACGGCGGAGCCGTGCCGCTGCCGCCGCGACATCCCCGAGCAAGGGAGCGTGAGGCGCCGGCGGCGGTGTCTTTTCCGCAAGCCGTTCTATGTAGGCCGTCACCTTGCCTAAGGCCTCGAGGTGGAGCGCGAGCAGTCCCGCCTGGACGAACGCGATGATGACGATAATAATCGCAGTCGCCGCCGGCGAAAGATGGCCAGCGTCTTCTGCGAGCCATAGCACCGAGACCACTGGCAAAAGCAGGATCGCAAGCGAGAGCCAGAAGGAACGGCTGGGAAAATGACGGGGCGACGGGACCACGGCCGGGGCTCCGCTCGGCTATCCGGTCCGGTGGGAACGTAGCTCGATCATGGTGCGGCCAGATAATGAAGGCTGAAGAAATTCATCGCATCGGTCCACACGTTCTCAGGCCGGAAGCCGGCATGCGTTGCGAGCGCCCGGAATTCGGCTACCGAATATTTGTGCGAATTCTCAACATGCAGGCGCTCGCCGTTCCGGAACCGAATCGGCTGGCCCGCCACCCGCACCACTTGGTCGCAGCGGCTTTCAATGAACATCTCGACCCTCCCGGCATCAGCGTTATAGGCGCCGACATAACCGAATTTCGCAAAATCAAAGCTGCCGTCGAGCTCCCGATTGATCCGAACGAGAAGGTTGAGAATGAAAGCCGCGGTCACGCCCTTGGCGTCGTTGTAGGCAGTATTAAGAATAGCCGGATCCTTTTTCAGATCGACTCCAACCAGCATGCCGCCACCTTGGAGTTGTTCGGCCGCGGTGGCGAGAAATGCGACAGCCTCAGGCCCGGAGAAATTCCCGATTGTCGAGCCGAAAAACATGCCGATTCGCCGTTCCACGTCAGACGCGAGGTCGGGCAAGGGAAAACGCCGCGTGTAGTCGGCACAGACCGCGGTCACCGGAAGCCGCGGATAATCGGCGGCAAGCGCCGCCGCTGTCTGGCGCAAGTGGTCGCCCGAAATGTCCACCGGAACATAGGCAGCCGGTCGCTCCAGCGCGTCCAAAAGCAGCCGGATCTTATGCGTCGCCCCGGCGCCGAACTCGATTAACTGACAGCCCGGCCCGAGCGTCGCGGCGATGCTGCGGGCGTGTCGACTAAGAAGGTCCATTTCGGCTCGGAACGGATAATACTCGTCAAGCTCGCAGATCACTTCGAATAGCCGTGAGCCACGTTCATCGTAAAGGAATTTGCACGAAAGCTGTTTCGGCGTTCGCCTGAGCCCCGCCAACGCCGCGTCTCGGAAGCTTTGCGTCGAGGGCGCAAGATCGCGAAAGGCCGTACGCGAACGCATCGGCCGAGCAGCGGGTAGGCGATAATCGGGTCCGCTGGGCATGGCGTATCATAACAGGCCCTTCGGGGAAGACCACCTTCTCGATAGCCGCCACGGCGCGGAATCAGCTTCGGCAACGCTCCCACGCACACAAATGGCAAGGTATTAAAGGATCAATATGATTTCGGCAGGCCGAGCACGCGCTCGGCGATGTAGCAGAGAACGAGTTCGGCCGAGACCGGGGCAAGACGGGCGATCATGATTTCGCGCAAGAAGCGCTCGACGTGATACTCTTTGGCATAGCCATAACCGCCGTGGGTCAGAACGGCCCGCTCGCAGGCGTCATGGGCGGCCTCGGCAGCGAGAAATTTCGCGGCATTAGCCTCGGCGCCGCAAGGTTCTCCGTGGTCGTAGAGGTCGGCCGCGCGGAAGACCATCAGATTGGCCGCTTCGAGCGCCATCCAGGCGCTCGCGAGCGGATGCTGGATGGCTTGATTCTGGCCGATCTTGCGCCCGAACACGACACGGGCATTGGCATAATCGACGGCGCGCGCAAGCGCCGCTCGGCCGAGCCCCACCGCTTCAGCCCCAATCAATATGCGCTCGGGATTGAGGCCGTGCAGGAGATAGCGGAAGCCTTGGCCCTCTTCGCCGATGCGGTCCGCCACAGGCACCGGCAGATCGTCGATGAAAAGGATGTTCGAATCGATCGCGGCGCGGCCCATTTTTTCGATCTCGTGGATTCGAACATGACGCCGATCGAGATCGCAGTAAAAGAGGCTCAAGCCTTCGCTCGGCGTCTTGCACGCCTCGATCGGCGTTGTGCGCGCGATCAAGAGGATCTTGTCCGCGACTTGCGCCGTCGAGGTCCAAACCTTCTGCCCACGCACGACGTAATGGTCCCCTTTTCGTTCAGCCCAGGTTTTAAGGTGGAGGGTGTCGAGGCCGGTATCAGCTTCGGTAACCCCGAAGCAGGCACGCTCACGGCCCTGGATCAAGGGCGGCAGCATGCGTTGCCGCTGTTCGGCGGTGCCGAAGACGACCACTGGATTGAGACCGAAAATGTTCATGTGCACGGCCGAGGCCCCGGTAAAGCCGGCACCTGATTCGGCAATCGTCTGCATCATCGCCGCCGCGGCTGCGATGCCGAGCCCGGCGCCACCGTAATCCTCGGGCATGGCGATACCAAGCCACCCACCATCGGCGATCGTCTTAACGAAGTCATGGGGAAAGGCCGCTGTGCGATCGCATTCTCGCCAGTAGGAAAGATCAAAGCCGCTGCAAACGCGCATGACCGCATCGCGCACCGCTGCGATCTCCGGCCGATCGTTCATCACCTTCGTCTCCCTCTTGCCCGCACGACTGTGGGTCGCGACGCCGTGCATAGCACATGGCGGGCAGTCATCTCAGGGCCGCCTCAATGCGCCATGAGAACGGGGATGGTGGTGTGGAATAGCACATCGGCGGTGACGCCACCGAAGATCAGGCGCCGCATGCGGCTGCGCGTATAGGCACCCATGACCATGAGATCCGCGCCTTGCTCGGCCGCCGAGTGCAACAGCACGCGGCCGGGCGACGGCGCCTTGGCAACCGATTGAACGACCGTTGCCGTGATGCCGTGCCAAGCGAGATAGGCCGCGGCGTCCGCCGCTCCAGGGCCGAAGCTTGCTTCGTCGGCGACGGAGAGGATCACCACCCGCGCGGCGCGTTCGAGGATCGGCAGCGCGAAGGTGACGGCGCGCGCCCCCTCCATCGAGCCATTCCAGGCGATCGCCACCACGCGGCCGAAGTTTTCCTCCATCGGCCCCGGCACCACCAGCACCGGCCGGCCGGTTTCACGCAGCGCCGCCTCGAGAAGCGGAGAATGTCCGGGTTCCTCCTTGCTCTTCGGCTTGCTGGCGACAATAAGATCGGCGAGCCGGCCACGCTCGGCCATCAGGTCGTCCTCGTGGCCGACGCGACGGACAAAACCGGCGGAAAACCCTTGCGCGACCGGCTCAGCGGTCAAGGTGGCGCCAAAAGTACCCGCTAATTGGCCGAACAACGCAAGCACGCGCGAGGCGCGATCCTGTCCTTCGGTATCTGCGGCATCAATGATCTTTTCGATCATGAGCGAGGTCATGCCCTCGCCGACAAAGGCCACCGCGTCGCGCGGGTCGACGCTCGCGTGCATCGCCTCGACATGGGCGTTGAGCTGCTTACCGACCATGAGACCCGCGGCCAGAGTCACACCGTCATCGTCGGAGCCGACGAGGGGCACTAAGATCTGCCGTATCGTCATCCTCGCCTCCCAGGCTTTCGCTTTTTTTCCATTCTAAGTCGCGTCAAAGATACCGTGTCACAGGGCAAAAGCCAAACCAGCAGAGGCCGCCGGACGCATCAGAAGCCCCTCACGTCCGCCGGAAATCCCGGCGTGGTTCGTCGATCCCGGCTGGGTCCTGGTGGATGATGATTTCGGTTCCGGGGAAAGCCGCAAGTAACGCCTTCTCCACTTCGTCGGCGACCCGGTGGGCATCCGCGAGGGTAATCGAGCCGTCCATCTCGACGTGCATCTGCATGAAAGAGGTAACACCCGACGAACGCGTGCGCAGATCATGCATCGACATAACCTTGGGGTTCGCGAGCACAATAGCGCGAATCTGGGTCCGAACGTCGTCCGGAAACTCACGGTCCATTAGGTGATCGTAGGCGCGAGTGAGTATCCGCCAAGCCCCATACAGAATGTAAAGCGCAATGCCGATCGCGAACAGCGGATCGGCGACGCCCCAACCGAGATCGGCGGCGAGAACCAGCGCGACGATGACCGATAGGTTGCTCAGAATATCCGACGTGTAATGAAACGAATCGGCGTGCACCGCGAGCGAGCCGGTGCGCCGCACCGCGTAGCGTTGAAGCGCGACCAGAACTGTGGTCAGAACGATCGAGATTCCCATCACCGCGATGCCTTCGACGTCGTTGGTGACGGCACTCGGTTGGAAAAATCGTGCCGCGGCTTGAAACAACAGGAACACTGCAGAGCCGCCGATGATCGCGGCCTGGGCCAGACTCGCGATCGATTCGGCCTTGCCGTGGCCGAAGCGATGCTCACGGTCGGCCGGCTGCAGCGCGTGGCGTACGGCGAGGAGATTGACGCCGGAGGCGATGGCATCGAGGAGCGAGTCCACGAGCGAACTCAGCATCGACACGGAATTGGTGCGGGTCCAGGCGAAAAGTTTGATCGCGATCAGGATTAACGCGACGCCTACGGCCGCGTTGGTCACGAGGGACAGAAGCACTCGATTATCAAGCGCCTGGCCGCGCTTGGCGGGCTCCTGTACCAGCTGCCTATGGAAAAAGCCTTTCACGCGTCCATCCGTCTTCCGTCTTCTGATATCGCACCCGGTCATGCAGCCGGAACGGCCGATCCTGCCAGAACTCGATCGCCTCAGGGCTTAGGCGAAAGCCCGACCAGAAAGGTGGCCGCGTCACGGAACCGAGCGCGAAGCGCGCCGTCACCCGAGCCACGGCTTTTTCGAGCTCGAAGCGTCCCGCCATTGTCTCCGACTGCCGCGAGGCCCAAGCTCCAATTTGGCTGACGCGCGGGCGGGTCGTGAAGTAGGCATCGGCCTCGGCGGCGTCGACTGCCGCTACTGGTCCTTCGATGCGCACCTGACGTTGCAGCGGCGGCCAAAAGAGGCAAAGCGCGGCAACGGGATTATTGCGCAGTTCCCGGCCCTTGCGGCTCTCGAGGTTGGTATAGAAGACGAAGCCCCGGACATCGTAGCCTTTGAGCAGCACCATGCGCACGGAGGGTCGACCGGCGGTCGACGCCGTCGCGAGGGACATCGCGGTGGCGCCATCGCCGAGGCGGCTTTGTGCCTCCGCGAACCATGCGGAAAAAAGCATGATCGGATCTGACTGCTCGACGATCGACACTGCCTTCACCTCAGCTTTGCGCCACGCGGGTATTCCACGATCATTCTAACCGCAGGTACATTTTCAGTCGACCGAAGCCGTGCTCCGCCCCGACAGACGATGTCTTTTGCCCGCTCGCACGAGGATCAGAGACTTTAACCACTCCCCATGGTGGCCGTGGTAGCATATCTTCTTTCTGTTACATTTGTTTCACCTGCCGCAGTGGGCGCAGGAGGCTGAATGAAGGATCCTTACGAGGTTCTCGGCGTTCCCCGTGGCGCCGGTCAGGACGAAATCAAGAGGGCATATCGTAAACTTGCCAAGGAGCTTCACCCCGACCGGCATCCAAACAATCCGCGCCTCGCCGAGCGTTTCAAGGAAGTCACGGGGGCCTACCACATACTTGGCGATGAGAAGATGCGCCAGCGCTTCGACCGCGGCGAGATCGATGCGAGCGGGGCCGAACGCGGCCCGCAATATGGGCCACAGCACGGGCCGTTCACCGGACAGGCTCAAAGCAGCGGCTTCCAGGGCTTCCGTTTCGATACGGAGGAATCGGAAGACCTCTTTTCCGACCTGTTCAGTGCTTTCCGCCGCGGGCGAGGCCCGGTGCGGGCGAGGGGCGGCGATATTCGTTACAATCTCACCGTGAGCTTCATCGAGGCGGCGCGCGGGGCCACGAAACGTCTCGGCCTCGCCGGCGGCAAGACATTGGATGTCAAGATTCCGGCTGGTCTCATGGACGGCCAGCAGATTCGTTTGAAGGGCCAGGGCGAGCCCGGCTTGAACAACGGTCCGCCGGGCGACGCGCTGATCGAAGTCAAAGTCGAGCGACACCCGTTTTTCACTCGCGTCGACAACGACATCCATGTGGAACTCCCGGTGTCATTGCCAGAGGCGGTGCTTGGCGCCAGGGTCAATGTGCCGACGCTCGCCGGAGCGGTCGCGCTCACGATCCCGAAGGGATCGAACAGCGGCACAACACTCCGTCTCAAGGGCAAGGGGATCGTGGGCCATGCTGGCCAGCCGGCCGGCGACCAATACGTTAGACTCAAGATCGTGCTGCCAGACAAACCGGACGCAGAACTGGAGCAATTCGTGCGGAACTGGAGCAAAAAACAAGAATACGACGTTCGGGGACGCCTGAAAATCGAATGATCGGCACTGCCGTTGACCCCCGTCGATGTTGGTGTAGGATTGCGCGCCACTTGTCGTTATTTGCCCCAAGCAGAGGAATCTATGGTTGATAACCGCCCCTTAATGAGCGGACGTCGGGGTTTGATTATGGGGGTTGCCAACGAGCGCTCACTCGCTTGGGGCATCGCCAAATCCGTTGCCGACCACGGCGCCGAACTGGCCTTCACCTACCAGGGTGAGGCACTCGGCAAGCGTGTCCGACCGCTCGCGGAACAGCTCGGCTCAACCCTCGTGCTACCTTGCGACGTGACCGACACCGCATCCCTCGATGCCGTCTTCGCGACCCTGGCAAAGACCTGGGGCCGGCTAGACTTCCTGGTCCATGCCATCGCCTATTCCGACAAGGAAGCGCTAAAGGGCCGTTATATCGACACTACGGCCGACAACTTCGCCATGTCACTGCGGATTTCTTGTTATTCCTTCACCGATCTATGTCGGCGCGCCGAGCCGTTAATGGGCGCCGGTGGCAGTCTTCTTACCCTCACCTATTTCGGTGCCGAGAAGGTGGTTCCGCATTATAATGTCATGGGAGTTGCGAAAGCGGCGCTCGAGGCCAGCGTGCGCTATCTCGCGGTCGACCTCGGCGGCAAGGCGATACGGGTCAATGCCATTTCCGCTGGCCCGATTAAGACCCTTGCCGCCGCTGGTGGAATTGGCGATTTCCGCTATATCTTGAAGTGGAACGAACTCAATTCGCCCTTGAAGCGGAACGTCACCATCGAGGAGGTGGGCGATGCGGCACTGTATCTCTTGAGCGACCTCGGGCGCGGCGTCAGCGGCGAGGTACACCATGTCGATTGCGGTTATCATGTGGTCGGCATGAAGGCGGTCGACGCCCCCGACATCAGCACTGTCTGATCCAGCGCGGACGGCCGTCATGTCGCACAACACCTACGGCCATCTGTTCCGCGTAACGACCTGGGGCGAAAGTCATGGACCCGCTTTGGGCTGTGTCGTCGACGGCGTGCCGCCGTTCCTTCCTCTGAGCGAGGCGGACATCCAACCCTGGCTCGATCGCCGCAAGCCCGGCCAGTCGCGCTTCACCACCCAACGTCGCGAGATGGACCAAGTGAAGATTCTTTCCGGCGTGTTCCAGGGCGTCACCACCGGCACGCCGGTCAGCCTGATCATCGAAAACACGGATCAACGCAGCAAGGATTACGACGAAATCCGCGACAAATTTCGCCCCGGCCACGCCGATTACACTTATCTTGCCAAATACGGCGTGCGCGACTGGCGGGGCGGCGGACGCGCGTCGGCGCGGGAAACCGCGGCGCGGGTCGCGGCTGGCGCCGTTGCCCGCCTCGTACTTGGCCGCACCACCCTCGTCCGCGGCGCATTAGTGCAGATTGGGCCGCACAAGATCGACCCCGAGCGCTGGGACTGGACCGAGGTCGCGAACAACCCCTTCTGGTGCCCCGACGCGAAGACGGCGACGGTTTGGGAAGATTATCTCGATGGCATCCGCAAGACAGGCAGTTCCACCGGCGCGGTGATCGAAGTGCGGGCCGAAAACGTGCCGGCTGGCCTCGGGGCGCCGATCTACGGCAAACTTGACGCCGATCTCGCCGCAGCGATCATGAGCATCAACGCGGTCAAAGGCGTCGAGATCGGCGCCGGCTTCGCCGCCGCCGAACTCAGCGGCGAAGAGAATGCCGACGAAATGGAAATGGAAAACGGCAAGCTCCGCTTCCGTGGCAACAAGGCGGGCGGCATCCTCGGCGGAATTTCGAGTGGCCAAGATGTTGTCGTCCGCTTCGCGGTCAAGCCAACCTCGTCGATTCTAACACCGCGTCATACCGTCGACCGTTTCGGTCAGAACACCGAGATATCGACCAAGGGACGTCACGATCCTTGCGTCGGCATTCGCGCCGTGCCGGTCGGCGAGGCCATGATGGCAGCGGTGCTTGCCGACCACCTGCTGCGCCATCGCGCGCAAATGGGAGCGGAACCCGGAAGGGAGGTCTTAGATGGTCGACGATAAGCCTATTCACGCACTCGATATTGCCGAACCGCTGGTCGAGCGTTTGGACGCAAAGTTCCAGGCTTATTTCAGGAAATGCGAGGAGAAGCTCGGCTTCGTTCCGAACGTGCTGCGTTCCTATGCCTTCGACCACGATAAACTCAGCGCCTTCGTCGATTTCTATAACGGTCTGATGCTCGGTCCCTCGGGCTTGAGCAAGCTGCAGCGTGAAATGATCGCCGTTGCCGTCTCGTCGGTGAACCACTGCTACTACTGCCTGGTCGCCCATGGCGCCGCGGTACGTCAGCTTTCGTCCAAGCCTGAGCTCGGCGAGATGATGGCGATGAACTATCGCGTCGCCGAATTGCCGGCCAAGGAGCGAGCCATGCTCGACTTTGCGGTCAAGCTGACGGAGACGCCGGACAAGATGGTTGCGGCAGACCGCCAAGTGTTGCGCGATGCCGGCTGGAAAGATACCGAGATATGGGACATCGCGGCGGTCGCCGCCTTCTTCAATATGTCAAACCGCATGGCGGCCGCGATCGAGATGCAGCCAAACCCGGAATACCACACCCAGGCACGCTAGAGCGGCGAGCGTCAGCCCGGACGGCGGAAAACCGCAAAAATTTCGACTTCGCTTGACCACACGAATTGATCGACGGGCAAAACCCGCTCCAGCCGGTAGCCACCCGCGACCAAAAGGCGGGCATCGCGAGCAAAGCTTGACGGCGCGCAAGAGACGGCTGCAACGAGCGGCGCGTTCGAGCGTGCGATCTCGCCCGCCTGTTCCTTGGCGCCGATGCGGGGCGGATCGAAAACCACCGCATCGAAGCCGTCGAGTTCCGCGGCGCCCAACGGCCGGCGTGCAAGGTCACGCACCTCGACCGAAATCCGGCGCCCGGCCCGCGCAGCGGCAAGGCGAAGCGCACCTGCCGCTGCTGCGTCGCCCTCGACCGCGTGTACTACGGCGTGCGTCGAGAGCGGCGCGGCGAAGGCGCCGAGGCCGGCATAAAGATCGGCAACGCGCCGGGCGCCCCTTAAAGCCGCCGTCAGTTCCCCGACCAGGACCGCTTCCGCCGCCGGGCTCGCTTGCAGAAAGGCGGCAGGAGGAAGCGCGATGCTGACATCGCCGATGCGAATGGCGGGCGGTCTACGGACGGCGATAGGATCGAGGATATCGCCCTTACTGTTCCGCATCGCGAGGCGCGCGAGGTCAGCCGCTTCGGCAAAATCAGCAAGCCGCTCGCGCTGATCGAGCGTCAAGCTGAGATCGCCGACGATCACAAGGTCGACCCCGGTTGCCGTCTTGGTTACCTTGCAGTCAACCGCCCCACTTGGCTCAAGAATGGTGGCGAGTAGTTGACGCAAGGCAGGAAGCAGGCGCACCAGTGCGGGATCGAGCACCGGACACTCGCCGATGTCGACAATCTTGTGGCTCCTGCGGCGATGAAAACCGATCAGCACTTGCGCGCCGATGCGGCGGGCGACGAAATCGGCGCGCCGGCGATCACCAGGCGGAATCGACACCAAGGGCGCAACCGGCACTGATCCAAGGTCCTGACGGTCGAGGGCCGCCACCACACGTTCACGCTTCCAGGTTTCATAGGCTGGACGTGCAAACCCTTGCAGCGCACAGCCGCCACAAACAAAGAAATGCGCACACGCGACCTCGATCCGATGCGGCCCGGGCGTGAGCAAGGCAATCATTTCCGCCGCTTCGCTTTCCCGGCCCTTTGGGCCGAGCCGCACCTCGACCCGGTCGCCCGGAAGGGTGCCGGGAACATAGAGGCGGCCTTTAGGGCTTTCGGCGATGCCTTCGCCGCGGCCACTCAAGGCAGCGATTTGAACCTCAAGGGTGGTGGCGCGCGGCAATGAGAAATTCCTTGTTGCCTTCGGCGCCCGTGATCGGACTTTCGACGATGTCGATCACCCGCCAGCCGGACTGCTGTCCAAGCCAGGCCGAAATATCGCGGCAGACCTCATCGTGCAGGGCCGGATCCCGCACGATGCCACCTTTGCCGACCCGCGCCGGCCCGACCTCGAACTGAGGCTTAATCAGGGCGACGAGAATAGCCCCGGGCGCCACGAGGCGCAGCGCCGCCGGCAAGGCCACTTTCAAGCCGATGAAGCTGACGTCGCAGACGATCAAGCCGACCGGCTCCGGCACCTCGCCGCGCCCGAGATGGCGCACGTTGGTGCGCTCAAGAACGCGGACACGGGGATCGGAGCGAAGCCGCCAATCGAGCTGGCCATGGCCGACATCGACCGCATAGACCCGGGCGGCGCGGCGCGCGAGCAAGACATCGGTAAAGCCACCGGTGGAGGCGCCGATGTCGAGCGCGACACTCCCTGCCGGATCGAGACCGAAGTGTTCCAGTGCGTGGGCGAGCTTGACGCCTCCCCGTGATACCCATGGATAAGGCCTGCCTCTGATTTCGATCACAAGCGTTGCGGGAACGTTCTGTCCCGGCTTGTCGAGCCGCCGCGCGCCCGCATAAACACGGCCCGCCAGAATCAGCGCCTGCGCCCGGTTCCGGTTTTCAGCAAGGCCGCGTTCGACGAGCAGCTGATCCACACGGCCCTTCGCGCTTTTGGCGCGACGCGCCTCCCGGTCGGACCCGCCTTCCGCCGACCCAAGCGAATGCCGCGGCGGTGCGGGACGCCTGTTCAAGCGGAAGCGAAGAATGCGGGGCGGCCGAGGGCGTTGAGGGCGGTATTGACGATATGGGCGGCGTTGAGGCCGGCGGCGTCGTACATCTTGGCCGGCGCGTCCTGGTCGATGAACCG
>JBJKQL010000050.1:0-14200 GCA_046705265.1 Ferrovibrionaceae bacterium | reverse complement strand
AGCTCAACCACCGCCGCCTCGATCTCCGGCGCAACCCGGTTCTTCACAATCGGCTTCTTGCGGCTGATCTCCTGAAGCGCCAACTCGCCGCCTTTGTCATAGAGTTCCCTGAACCGGTAGAAGCTGTCTCTGCTGTAACCCATCATCTTGCAGGCTTGGCTCACATTCCCGAGCTGCTTCGCCAGTTCAAGCAAGCCCACCTTGGCGCGAATGATCTTCTGTTCTTGCGTCATCTTAGGCTCCGTGGTTCATGGCCGGTGGGGCTCCCGTAAGCCGCCTCCCAAGGGACAGGCCGCAACGCTTGCCCCACCGGCAATCCCCGCCATTTCACCCCAAATTGTCAGGTTAAGTCAAAACTTTTACAAGTAAGACCTACATCAGAAGCGCGCCCGCCCTGACCTCCTACAATGCGTTGATACCGATAATCTACTTTCAGTCTCATTTTCCGGATCAGCTTGGCAACGTGCGACCGATCAGGGACTACCTCCTGCGGGTTCTCCTTACGGGGGCATTTTCCGGGCGACCAGATGGGCTGATTGACAAGATCACCGCTAAGATTCGAGACCTCAAGGGACGTGCCGTCATATATTACTCCAACGCTTCATCAACACCGCCGTAACGACGGCGGCGGCATGTTTCGCAATCCCCACACGGCGGGCTGGCGAATTTCTGGAATGACACGCCGTTGCCGGCGCGCTCGATGCGGCAATCGGCCGAGAACTCCGTCGATCAACTCCCCTGGCCAAGCCCATGGGTGCTATGGGAAGGGCGCTGCGGCCGCTTCATCACGACAAAGCCCGAACGCTCGAGATGCGCGACGAGGCGCTCCGCAGTGATGCGCGCCATGAACTCTTCCGCACTTCGTGCGAGCCGCCGACCGTCGTAGCGAAACGCGAACGAAAGCGCATCTATCACCTCCGGGGAGCTTGCCGGCTGCAGCGGTCTCTCATCCTCTGTCATTTTCAAAGTCTACCGCCAGAACGGGAACATATCAAGAACATATGCCGCTGCCTGTTTGGCTGCGCCTCCGCGGTGCCCTTCGTTGCGAGGGGCTCATGATATAGCTGAAGATCTTATCGTATAGCCCCGGGCTCTCCGGATTGCCCGGCCGGCTGCCCGCCTTGTGGATCGACGGCATGGCGTTTATTGCGCGATCGTTCGCGAAGTCCACGATGGCAGGGGGAGACGGTGAAGCGAATGGCCTGCGCGATGGCGTTCCCGGTGTCGATCCGCCCCTGCCTGCATTCAGGAGGCGGCTTCGCCTTCGGGCTTCAAGGGCGCTGTCGAGGCCTCACGTCGACGGCCGAAAACCAACTCGAAATCTGCCGGCTTGGTAAGCCGACGGGCGATAATCTTCGCAATCTCGTGAGCAAGTGGATCCTTCGTATCCTTTGCGATGCGGTCGCGCACTTCCGCGAGGATCGCATTGCCGACCAGAATTTTCCTGCGCGTAGACTGCTTCCCGTTGATGGCGGTGATCTGAGCTTCGAGGTTCCGCTGCCTGGCGTGGACCTGCGCGAGCTTGCCCGCGATTTTGTCTCGTTTGGCTTTTGCCGCCGCGACGCGTTCTTCAAGTGCCGAATTCGGCATTGTGATTCCTCCTGATCCCCGCATCTGCTCTGCGGTAATATACAAATGTTCTTGTTTTGTTCAATAGCGCACTTTAGCATTGCCTCGAGCGTTGCATGCGGCGGGGACGAGCGCCTGGACGCGAAGGGAAGCAGTGATGGCCGAGTATCATTTGCACGTCGGGGCAGTATCGCGAAGGGCCGGCCACTCCGCCGTCAAGGCGGCGGCCTACGTCCTGCGCAGTCGGATTCGTGACGAGCGGACCGGCGAAACGGCAGACTATTCTCGCCATCATAATCGGCCAGAGTTCACCGCGAGTTTTGCGCCCCGCGGTGCCCCCGATTGGGCGCAGGATCCAGCGAAGCTCTGGAACGAAGCTGAGCGCGCCGAACGTCGCAAGGATTCGAAAGTCGCGAGGACATGGGAATTCGCCCTCCCACATGAGATCAGCCGGAGCGAACGCGAGAGGATTACGTGCGAGTTTGCGCACATGCTCATAAGCCAGCACGGCATTGCCCTCACCGTCGCCATCCACCCGCCGGCCGAAGGGAGCGATGAGAGAAATTGGCACGCCCACATTCTCGCGACCACCCGCAGCCTTGGCCCGGCCGGGTTTGGGGCCAAAACCAGAGTGCTGGACAGTCCCAAGACCAGCGGGGCGGTCATTGCGCAATACCGCGCCGATTGGGCACGACGATGCAATCACGCGCTCGAGCGCGCCGGCGCCGACGCGCGCGTGGATCACCGGAGTTATCGCGTTCGCGGCATTGACCGCGAGCCTGGAATCCATCTTGGCCGTGCCGAGTATATGCGAGCCGGCAACCAGACCGAGCGAGCGGAACACCAAGCGCGGATCGTCGAACTAAACGCAGCGAAGCGCGAGGCGGCCGACCTGGCCGAGCAGTACGACGCCGTATCGGCGGAAATCATCAGCCTTGAGGCCGAGATCGAGCGGCGGGCCGCGCGGGAAGCCGAGCGGATCAAACGTGAGCGCGAGCGGAGAGAGCAGGAAAAGACGCATCGGGCAGCCGAGGTGCAACGCCGGCTCACGACGGAATCTGTGGAGCAAGCGCGCGAGCGCTGGCGGAGGATGACGGCCGATCAGCTGCTGGCCGAGCGCAAACTTTTTATTCTCCCCGACGCTGCGGCCGCGATCAACCACGATGCAGTGCTGCGAGCGCATAGGCGGGAGGCCCTGGAACCCCTCGCTCGGTACGACGAAACAAAGCGCGTCACACAAGCTCTCTTCGCGCGCGCAAGAGCTTGCCAAGCCAGCGTCGATCAGTGGCGCGGCGGACACCGCATCCGATCTTTGCTGCATGATCGCGGTTGGTGGAAAAACGACCTCCTGGCCACCTTCGAAAAGCAGGCGGCCGACGCACGCGAGCAGGCGGAACTACGAAGGCCCGACTTCCGAAGCGCACGCGCGAAATGGCACGAGGCGGCGACGCAGATCCGCGAACGCGAGGCCCTGGTGCAGCTAGAAGTCGACCAGCGGCGCAAGTTGATGCAATCAAAGCTCAACGAGCTTGAGTATGCCATTCACCAGCGCCGCATACAGGAGGAAGAAGCCGCTCGGCTAGCTGCCATGACGCCGGAAGAACGCGAAGCCGAGCGGCAGCGACAGGAACGACAGTGGCAGGAGGCGCAACGCCAAAGCCTAGGCCTAGGAGTTGGTCGCGGACAGGGCGGTCGGGGCAGGTAAGTCCTTTCCTTGCGTTAGGTGTGGTAGATTTCGGATATCGTGACGGGGGCATAGCTATGAGTTTTTTTGGGCGATGAAACAGGATCGTCCGCCGATCCGAGACGCACCAACCGGGGCCGACAGATTCAAATGGGGAGCGAATTCAAACTGCCGACGCGTGAAACTCGAAAAGTGCGTCACAGGTCAACGGTTATGGCGGCATTTGGTGCTACGAAAACAATTTGGCGATCTCCAGCGTGGGGCTGAGCAGTCGCCGGCCGCCTGCGAAGAGGGGTCGCAAGCCATAGCGTTGATAGAACCACGCCGCTTTGTCGTCCTTGGCGTCGATCATGAAGGCGTAGGATGCAATCTCATTACAAAGAATGCGGCTGAAAGCGTCGAGAATCATGCGCGCTCCATCCCCCGTGTTGCTGATAATGAGCGTCGACCGCCAAACGGCCCATTAAAGTCGCGTGCACGACCGGATAACGAGGCAGGCGTTTCGCAACCGGCTCGGGCAACGCCGTGAGTGCGATGCCGGTTACCGCCAGCGTGTAATAGCCGGTCGGAACGCGGCCGCTGTCGCCGACCAGCACGAAGCACGAGGCGATGTGCCTCCTTAGGTCCTGTCTCGCCTGCTGTCGCAGATACCGATCCAGCGGCTCGACGCCGCTGGCAAAGTTTTCTCGAACATGCCGGTCCGATAGGAGCTCGACGCGGAGTGCCGCCGCGGCAGCGGCCACTCTCAGGCACCAGTCCGCTTGAGATATCGTCGCGCGGCCACCTTGAGCCGAGCATTCGGCTCTCGCGGATTAATGAGCGCGTCGGCAGACGCCCGGTTGTCGGAGGCACTCAGCCGGATCATCTGGGTTTCCTCGATGACGCGCACGGCCGCGTCATGCACAGTCGCGATTACGAAATCAGTAAGGGTGCGCTCCTGGAGTTCGGCAGCGCGCTGGAACAGCGCCTTTTGATCGCGGGAGACTCGCGCTTTCAGCCACCCGTCTCGCATCTTGGCTGTAGCTTTTCCCGACATACTATATACCTTGAGTTGCATTCCGAACGTAGGTATCGTTTGCAGCTAATAGGTGGACATTTCAAGCGAAGGCTTCTGCGCCGGCCGCGACGAGAGGGGCGCAATGAATCTAACCGGATCGCTGTCTAATTCGCCCAGCGCAATTTAGAGCCGGCGCAGGAATGAGCACACATTCCCAATCTTTCTCGGGCGATTTTTTCCGCCTGACGGGTTATTCGCCGATGCGGTGGCAGCATCGGCTATTTGATCGGTTTGTGGACGGAATGGTTCCGGCTGCTCTCGATTTGCCGACCGGACTTGGCAAGACCTCTGTAATGGCAATTTGGCTCGTGGCGCGCGCTCTAGCAAAGAAAGACGCGCGGAAGGCCATTCCGCGCCGGCTGGTCTACATTGTGGACCGACGCGCTGTTGTCGATCAGGCGACGGCAGAGGCCGAAAAGCTGCGCGCCGCGCTTGAAGCCGATGCAAGCCATCTGAAGGAACAGCTTGAGCTAGACGGCACGCTCCCCATCTCGACTCTGCGCGGCGCGCATGTCGATAACCGCGAATGGCTCAACGATCCGGCTGCTCCGGCAATCGTCGTCGGAACGGTAGACATGATCGGCTCGCGGCTTTTATTCGAAGGATACGGCGTTTCGCGCAAAATGCGCCCTTATCATGCGGGTTTGATTGGTGCAGATACATTGGTCGTTCTTGATGAAGCGCATCTCGTGCCGCCGTTCGAGGCGTTGCTTTGGCAGATCGCAAACGGAACGAAAGAACTCGGCCCCAGCGCCGGTTCTGGCGTCGTTCCACCATTCAAGTTGCTATCCCTGTCGGCCACTGGACGCGCTAAAGCCGTATCAGATGGCGGCGCCGTGGAAAGTGTGTTTCGCCTGGAAGAAGATGATCTCTCCGATACGATCGTTAAAGACCGCCTTTCAGCAAAGAAGACTCTCAGTTTCGTAAAGACTGGCGACGACAGGAACGCTTTTGCCGACGAATTGGTGCGGCAGGCATGGAAGCTTTCGGAGGAGGGCGGAAAATCCACCCGATCTCTTATCTATTGCGACAGTCGCGAGGTGGCCGAAAAGGTGAAAGCCGGGCTCGACAAGCTGATTGCGCCCGACAAGAAAGGGGCCGAGCCTAAGGGTGACACAGAACTGTTTGTGGGTGCTCGACGCATCAAAGAGCGTGAAGAAGCAAAAGCATGGTTGGAGAATCACGGCTTTCTCGCAGGCTCGCCCCCGCTGGCGAAACCGGCATTTCTGATTGCGACATCGGCGGGCGAGGTCGGCATCGATCTCGACGCCGACCACATGGTTTGCGATCTTGTTCCCTGGGAACGGATGGTGCAGCGGCTTGGCCGTGTGAATCGGCGCGGCCAAGCTGATGCGACGATTATTGTCGTTCATGGTGATAAACCGACGCCAAAGAAGCTGGATGCACTGAACGAGCAGGAATTGCGCGAATCTGTTGCGTTTTGTTCGCTTTCAGTGCTTGGTGAGCTTCAAGATGTTGGAATTGGAAAGGATGTAAGTCCTGGGGCGTTACGCGAGCTGAAGCTATGTGCCGGGATGGATAAGGCGCTAGAGCAGAAAATCAGCGAGGCGACAACGCCCGAACCCCTGCGTCCCGCATTGACGCGTGCGCTTGTCGATGCCTGGTCTATGACCTCGTTGGAACGACACGCCGGCCGGCCCGATGTGGCGCCGTGGCTGCGCGGGTGGGTGGAGTCCGATAATCAGACTGTTGTCATCTGGCGCACTTATCTGCCGGTACGAGAGGGCGTAGCTGATTGGCCGCGAACGTCATCCGAAAAGAAGGAAGTGGAAGCATTCTTTGAGGCGGCGCCTGCCCAAGAGAGCGAAAAACTCGAGACCGAAACGTGTCGCGTAGCCGGTTGGCTCCAGGACCGCGCCGAAGCGCTCATTAAATCTCAACAGTATGTTCGGGGCGAACAAACCGTAGATGATGCCGTCCCCCCAGCCGGCACGGATGACGTTGATGCGCGCGAAGCCGAGACGCAGCCGGCCCTGCCGCATGGGAAACCATTAAACGGTCAGGATGTCGTTCTTTTTGTCCTTTTACCTGATGGAAGTTACGCAAAACATTACACGCTCAGTCAGTTGGGGGCGGAGCGGAAGGGTAAGGAGAAGGACGACTTTGTCAGCGCGTTCATTGGGAAAATTCTCGTCGCAGATGCGCGGATCGGGGGTCTAAATAACGGCCTCCTTGACAGCAAAAGGGGCGGTGGCTTCCCGACCGCCGATACCGATAAAGACTGGAGTGAAGATGCAGGGTTTCGCGTGTCACAGGCCACGTATGAGTAGGGAACCTAGTTATCTTGTCGAATACAAGACCTCGATGATGCGTTCTCGAGAAGCTAGACGATTATATGCCGATGGAGGTGCACCCTTGCCGGAAGAGGCCACGCCGATGACAGTCGCATAGACTTGGCCACGGTGAGGTGGACGCCACGATGTGGCGAGGTTACAAGGCGCCTGACTTTGCGAACCGATTTCATAGACGAAGCAAGCGGTCTCGACACGGCATCCAGAGGTCCTATACTTCCTTACAACCCCAGGAGGAATAACCGACCAACGCCACAGTAACTTCAAGCGCCTGATGGCGCTTTCCCAAACCGCAGTACAGACGACAGGATCGGTTGACTACGGAGGAGAACATGGACATCTCTGCGCTTAATCTGATAGTCGCTAAAGATGCCGCCCTGCGTCGGCGTCAGGTGCTCCAGCCGGTGGGCGGCAAAGGTGATAAGGTCTTTCCGGCGACCTATCCGCCATCCGATGAGGCTAAACGAGCGAACCGAAATGCGCCGCCTAGACACGTTTACGAGCGGCGGCGGTTGAACGGGGAAGATGTCTGGTGCGTCCTGGTCGACAGCGTGCAGTCGCAGGCAAATCGACTTGAGGAATGCCTGCTCGCCGCCATCTCCGACGGCATTTCCATTCCCTATGTCGAAGTCGATTTTACCGGAGTCAACCTCGACGGCATCAGCAAGATCACATCGCTCGACGCCCCGCATCGCGTCTACGACGCTATTCTACGTGACAGCCTATACGACGGCACCCCCTTCATGGAGAGCGATGTCGGCCAGCGTCTCGCCAAGGCGAAAGCAGCGGATGCGTCGGCGCTGCTCGAAACATCGCCAACGGCACTCTTGTTTGGCGCGTGGCATTCGACCGGGCAAGGCGGTGGTCTCGGCGCAAAGTTTTCCCGTTGCTTGATCTCCGAAATCATTGGTGTCGATGTGCCGGTCGAAGACGTGGTCATGAACCAGCGAACCGGTGGAAGCGAAATTCAAACATCGGGTCGGCGTACCGGTAGTCGCATCGATCCCCTCGGCATCCTCAACAGGGTCAAAATCTACCAGGCAAACGCCGATCCCAGCGACTGGACGGCTAAAGAAGACGAGGCGGTCACGAAGGGCGCAAACAAGGAGCCTGTACTCTTTCCGGCCAAGAAGGGTAAGTCCGGGCGTCCGTCCCTCATCGGCCATGGCAATATCAAACCATCTGTTCAGCCTTTAGGCGTCACTTGCGATCATCTCGAGCACAGCTTCGTGCTGAGCTTGGCAGCGTTGCGTCGGCTTCGTTTCGGTAGCTCCGAGAAAGACGCAGCAGGCCGCAGCCTGCTTGCGGCGCTCGGTCTTATCGCGCTCACCGAGCAAGATGCGCGGGGTTACGCGCTGCGGTCGCGTTGCGATCTCGTCTGTGACGGCCGTGCGCCGCTCGAAATCGTGCGATCTGATGGCTCGACGGAAGCAATCGAAATTGACCGCACGCTAGCGCGAACGCTTTACGACGCGGTATACCGTACCGCGCAAAGTGTCGGCTTTTCGCTCTCGTCCAAACCACTGGAACTCAAGCCTCAGGACAAGCTCGTGGATATTGTTCAAAAGAGTCAGGAATTGGCTCTTGCCGGAAAAGGCAGCGAGGAAGAAGAGACGGGCGGCGATGACTCTGGTTCTGGAAATTGAATATTTGTCGGGCATTTCGTTTGCTGCCATAGGTCCCGACAACGAAGCACCGGACTGGCCGCCGCAGCCCGATCGCATCTTCTCCGCGTTGGTCGCCAGCTGGGCTGCGCGAGGCGAACGGGAAGAAGAGCGCAGAGCGCTCAAATGGTTGGAGATGCGGTCGGCGCCATATCTGCTTGCGTCCGAGGCGGAACCACGCACAACGCCAACCGCTTATGTCCCGCCAAATGATTTCGAAACACCAAAGGGTGACCTCAACAAGTTACGTTGGTATAGGGATTTTCTGTCCAAGGGCATTTCTCCTCCTGAAAAGGGAGGGAACAAGAAGCTTTGGCTTCAGGCATGGAATGTCATGCCGGATCAAAGAAAAGGCTCGGGCCTGAAAGAACGAAACTTTCCCGCTACACGCCCGCATGACCCCGTCATCCGCCTGTATTGGCCTGACGCAGAACCCGATGAGGCGATGCTCTCTGCGTTGCAGGCATTGGCCCACGACACAGCCTATATTGGCCACTCCGCCAGCCTGACGCGGTGCCGCTTTCTGCTGGATCGAGGTGCGCTGGAATGGGGCGCGGCAAAGCGACCTCGGCGCAGTGTCTATCAGGGACGCCTGAAAGAGCTGCGCCAAGCCTATGCTCGCTTCGAGATATCGGCCGACAAGAAAGACCGGCCACAAAAGGGCGCGCGCGTCCCGCCGGAGCGGGAGGCGAAGCCCACACGTGCAAATCTGTTCAGCGATCGCTGGTTGATTCTGGAGCACATCACAGGCGATATGCCGGATGTACGCGCTTGCGCTCTTGTCGCCAAAACGCTGCGAGATATGCTTCTCAGCGGATATCGGCAGATCGGACTCGAAAATAAAATTCCCGAAGTCGTCAGCGGCCACGCGATGGATGGCGCGCCGGCCCGCGCCCCGCACCTTGCAATCATACCGTTGGCATTCGCCGGTTTTCCTTATGCCGACGGTCATGTGATAGGTTTCGCGCTCATTCCGCCGGCAGCGGACAAGGAAATTTTGAGGGACTCGGATTTTCTCCGTGCTTTGCGGCGGCTACGCAGATTTGAAGTTGATGGCCGCCAAACACTGAAGCTCCATATTGGTGAGCATTTCGATCCGATTCATTTTTCGCCGACTTTCGAGCCGCCGCCGGGTATACGATCGGTCGATCCCGCGCGTTACATTCGGCCAGCCCGCGTCTTCGCAACGGTTACGCCCATCGTGCTCGACCGACATCTGAAAGAGAAAGGAGCCGCTCGCGACAGCGAAGCCGCAACGCAGATCAAAACAGCCTGTGTCAACATCGGTCTGCCGTCGCCGGAAGCGATCGTTATCGACAAGCATTCAGCCGTCGAAGGTGCGCCGTCCGCCTATCCTTCGGGCAAGGCGCCGCGCTGGATGAACTGGCGGCTGCCGCCGTCACTCGCCAGCCGTCAGCTCGCTCATGCCGTGATCCGCTTCGCTGAGCCCGTCGACGGTCCAGTAATCTTGGGCGCCGGACGGTTTGTGGGATTAGGGCTGTGTTGTCCGATCGACGGGGGCGCCGATGCTGACCGCTGACGATTTCGGCGCCTTCTTCGCGGAGGTTTACGGCTATCCGCCTTTTCCATGGCAGAAGCGCCTACTGGAACATCTGGCAACAAAAAATCCATGGCCCGATACGCTCGATCTGCCGACGGGATCGGGCAAGACGGCGGCGATCGATATCGCGCTGTTTCATCTGGCGCTGGAAGCCGATTTCGGCCCGGAGCGGCGCGCGCCCGTCCGCATCGCCTTTGTGGTGGACCGCCGGTTGGTGGTCGACGACGCCTTTGAACGGGCGTGCGTCCTTGAAGCTGCGCTTGCCGTTCATGTTGGGGATGTGACCGCGCGCGTGGCCGAGCGTCTCAGGGTGCTTTCCGGCGATGGCCCGCCGTTGATTGTGCGGCGTTTACGCGGCGGCATTCCACGCGAGGACGATTGGGCGCGCACACCCTCTCAGCCGACGGTGCTGTGCTCGACGGTGGATCAGGTTGGCTCACGGCTTCTGTTTCGAGGCTATGGCGTTTCCGATTCCATGAAGCCGGTCCATGCCGGCCTGATCGGTTCGGATTGCCTTATTCTGCTCGACGAGGCGCATCTCGCCGAGCCGTTCAGGCAAACGTTGGACTGGGTTGAACGTTACCGTGGTGAAAAATGGCGCAAGGAAAAAGTTACCGCGCCTTGGGATTTCGCGCGCCTTTCCGCCACGCCTGGAGAAAAGTCCGAAGATGTTTTTCCGCTCTACAACGATGACAGGGCAAACCTGATTCTAAAACGGCGCCTGGAAGCCGAAAAGCCTGTGTTGCTTGTTGCGCCCGCCAAGTCAAAAGGGAAGACAGGAGAGGCCGCCGAAATCGATGATGCGGATGACGAGGGCGGCAGCGGCACGAAAGACCTTGCACGCCGCGCGGCGGCTATTGTCAGTCAGATTAAGGAGGGACTCAAGCACTTCAAAGACAGCAAAAATGGCGTTCAGCGGCCAGTGATCGGTGTGGTCGTCAACCGTGTTGCCAGGGCGCGGGAGGTTTTTAAACAATTCAGGAAGCAATTTGTGGAAAAGCCGGATGACGGTGGTATAGAAGAGGCAATTCCTGAAGTCGTCCTGATGATAGGACCGGCAAGGCCGGTGGACCGCGATGATCTTGTCGAAAAGCTGAAGCCGATCCACACCGGCGAATCGCGTGACATCAAAAGGCCGCTCGTCCTCGTTGCGACCCAATGTATAGAAGCCGGAGTGGATATTGATCTCGACGCGCTCATCACTGAGGCTGCTCCGGTCGACTCTTTGCGGCAGCGTTTCGGCCGGCTCAACCGCGATGGCCGCGACATCAAGCCTTATGCGGCAATTATCGCGGATAGAGCGGATATTTCGGCGCGGGCGGACGATGCCGTCTATGGCAAGGCCATAAAGGCCGCCTGGGACTATCTAGCTGAAGGGGCGAAGGACAATAAGCTGACGATCGATCTCGGTATCGACGCCATGGACGCATTGGTTCGTTGCACTCCACCGCCTGATACGGCGCTGACTGAGAAGCCGGCGGCACCCGTTCTTCTTCCAGCTCATCTCGATCTTCTAAGCCAGACCGCGCCGATTCCGGCTGCCGATCCGGATGTGGCGCTGTATCTGCATGGCCCGGCTCGCCAGCCGGATTCGATCACAATCGTTTGGCGGGCGGACATTGATCCTGCTTGGGATGATCAGGATTTAATCCGTCTGATGACGCTTGTTCCGCCGCGCTCAAGCGAAGCAATCGAGCTGCCGATATGGGCGGTGCGGCGCTGGCTCGAAGGGTACCGTGCATCCGCTGCTGACGTAGCCGACGTACCTGCTTCTGTGCCTGATAAAGAGGAAGGTCGGGGTGGAAGGCGCGTTTTCCGCTGGAGAGGAGAGGATGAGCGTTCGCAATGGATAGATTCTTTGGCGCTTAGGCCCGGCGATACCATCATCGTTCCGGCAAGCTATGGCGGCGTGGATGAGTTCGGTTGGGATCCGAATTCCGAACGAGGAAGAACTGTTGAGGATGTGGCGCAAAAAGCAGCCAAACCCTTCGCACAAAAGAAGTTTGCCGTGCGTGTGGCGCCGGGATTGACTGGGCAACACGTGAGCGACGAGGCGCTCGCGGGAACGCTGGCCAGCTTGCGAGCGGAAAATCCGGAGACGGTCAGACAGACCTTGCTTGATCTCGAATTGCCGGAGGAGGTCAGAAAGGGACTAGAATGGCTCGGCGAAGCCAAGCGCTGGCGTGGTAAGCCGCGCATCGTTATCGACTTCGATCTCTATGGACAAACCGATAAAGGGGAACCGCGCGGGGTGGTTCTGTTGGCGCCGTTCGGGGTCAAATTTCCTGAAATAGCGCAGGTCACGGATCATGGCGAAGACGGCGGCCCCAACTCGACCGAAGACGATACAGCCGGCTCGGTTTTCGATTTCCCGCTTTCGTTGGATCAACACAGCCGCGACGTCGAGGGCAAAGCCCAAGACCTTGCGAAGCGCACCGGTCTGCCAGCCAACCGCGTCGAGGATTTGAAGCTGGCGGGATTTCTTCACGACCAGGGAAAACGTGATCCGCGATTCCAGGCCTGGCTGCATTTCGGCGATCCGCTGGGCTTCGATGCCGACGACGAGAAAGATGTTCTCGCCAAATCGGGCCGCATGCTGCCGCCCGCGGCGCGCGAAAAAGCGGGTCTACCTGAGCGTTGGCGGCATGAGGCGCTGTCGGTGAGGCTGGCGCGCGCGCATGCGGATTTAACGCGGGCCAACGACCCAGATCTTGTCCTCTGGCTCGTCGGCTCACACCACGGCTATGGGCGCCCTTTCTTTCCGCATTATGATCCAACAGAAAAAAACCCGGACGTCGGGCCGCAATCTCTTGCCTTCGACTGGAATGGCCTCGATTGGCCGTCGCTCTTTGCGCGCCTTAAAGCTCGTTACGGCGTTTGGGAACTGGCGCGGATGGAAGCGATCCTTCGTCTCGCCGATCATCGCGCTTCCCAAGAAGCGCGCGCACGCACCGCAAAGGAGATCGGGGAATGACGGCAGAAAAATCTTATCGCCTTGACGGGTTGGAGCCGGACAATCTGCTTGCCTTTCTTGCGCTGCTAGGACTCTTACGCGCGTTGGAGACTGCCGACCCGGCGCTTTACCCGCGTGCCGCCTGGGATATCGATCGACCACCGCTCAGGCCGCGCCTGTTTCTTGCGCGGGAGATAAACCACGGGGACGTGGCCAAGGCTGCCGTAAAGGGTGCGGGCACCCTTGTTCAGGCAGACGATTTCAAGGGATTGTCGAAGCTGAAGCTCTCACCCGAAGAGGCTCGAAAAATTCTGGCAGAGGTTGCCTCAGCCTCCTCGCAGGGAAGTAGGCGCATGGCCGACTTGTGGTCGGCCTTGATAAGCGATGCAGTGGTGAAGAACAAGGTTGTGGAGCGTACTCCACTGTGCCTTCTCGACGTGGCTCAAACCAATTTTCTGAAAACGATAGCTTCAGTTTGCAGCCTCCAAGCCCTGCCGACGCGAAATAGGAAGCAGGTGCCGGCCTCCGACGTGATCGCTGATGCGATTTTTCGGAAATGGCGGAGAGAAGATGAGACACCTTCATTTCGGTGGGATCCCGTCGAAGACAGTCGGCATGCATACCGCTGGGCTGCGCCCACAGACGACAAGCAAGGCGTTGAACACGGAGCCAATATGCTTGCCGCGATCGGATTGCCGAGTCTCACGGTCGTGCCTGGCGAGAACGGCAGAGTTCTGGAGTTGTTGGGCGGATACCGATCCCAGGGGTTTTCGTTCGCTTGGCCGATCTGGAGAGACCCCGCGAGTCTAACTGCAATCGGGGTTTTGCTGTCACATCCCAAGCTACGTGAAGTCGACGGACTTCTACATCTCGGCGTTGATCATGTCGTGGTCGCGCGGCGCGTCAAAAATGGAAAATACATGAACTTCGCGCGCGCACGGCTGCTCTAGTGGAATGAGATGTTGATGCCGGCCGACGGACAACTCGAATTCCACCTACCCGCCCCACCAGTTACCGGTGACACACCGCTGATCCCCGCCCGGATGGTCAACGAATTCGTCTACTGCCCGCGGCTCGCCTATCTCATGTGGACGCAAGGCGAGTGGGCAGAGACCGGGGATACGGTCGAAGGCAATCGCGTTCACACGCGAGTGGACAGGCCCAGCGCACCGCTTCCGGCGCCGCAGGCATTGGAGACCGGTGAAGCGCAGGCGAGCGACAAGGTTGTCAGCCGATCGCTGACTCTCTCCTCTGCCACGCTTGGTGTCATTGCTACTAATCAGTTCATAAGTATCTTCACATTGTGTTTGAATTAGTGTATAGTGATTGGATGGCGAGGCAAGACGCGCGCAAGCTGGATCACAAGACGCTGGAAGCGATCAGGATTCGGGCGGTTGAGC
>JBJKQL010000049.1:0-21386 GCA_046705265.1 Ferrovibrionaceae bacterium | reverse complement strand
TTGCCGAGCGGAGCCACGCTCCCGAGCCTTGTTGGCGCCGCCGCGCAGTTTCCACACTTCAATCCGAGACGACAGCGCATCGTGACGCTGGAACAACAGATCGTCCATTGCATAAAGGGTGGTCTGCAGGGCAAGCCGCCTGCTTATGACAGCCGCCAGATGACCGATCTGGTTGTTTATCTGACCGCCCTCTCCAAGGGGTCGGTGATGGGTAAGCAGTTCCGGTAGCGCAAACGGCCGTCCTTGCATAGGGTGCTTTTAATTTCCGAATGGGAAATAGCGGGTCAGCCCCCCTGACAGGGTGACCGTCAGCGCGCTACCGCTAGAACGACTAGACGTCGAAGACTCGGATGATCGAAAGTGGCGGGGATGAACTCGCTTAATCCCCGACGGTGGCTGGCACCAAGTCGGCCGGCCGGGCGAAAGCCTATCGCAGCCACGGCGCGAAACGGGTCGCGGTGGGAAGCGGTGATTTCGGGTTCCGAATTATGGAAACCAAGCAATCGTTAGACCGTAGATCGGAGTGGCTATAGTCTCGATTGTGACATGGAAGCCGTTCGGGAAACATTGGATGAAGAGCGAATCGGTTCCGTATCAATCGCTCGCCGAAATTTCCTCGATCTCAAAAGGGGACCGGTTTGGTCGGCGCATGGGTAGCGCCGATTCCGGCGCGCCGGCTTGACAAGTTTGTTATGGTTCAGGCGCGATCTGCGTCTATCCGACAATCCGGCGCTTCATGCGGCGATATCGCTTGGGGAGCCGGTCGTTCCGGTCTTCGTTCTCGATGACGTTGACGCCGGGGCATGGGCACCGGGCGGCGCCTCGCGCTGGTGGCTTCATGGTTCGCTCGAACGTCTATCCGAGGCCCTGAAGAGCCGCGGGAACCGTCTTGTTCTTCGCCGCGGACCGGCGGAATCCGCACTCAAATCCCTTGTCGCAGAGACCGCAGCCAGCGCGGTTTTCTGGAATCGCTGCTATGAACCCTGCGCCGTCGAACGCGACACACGGATCAAGACGGCATTGAGCCACCGCGGATTGGCTGTCCAGAGCTACAACGCGTCATTGTTGTGCGAGCCTTGGGCGATGGCGACCAAGCAAGGCGTGCCTTATCGTGTTTTTACGCCGTTCCGCCGCGCCCTTCATCCGGCCGAACGGACCGCAACCCTGACCCCCGCGCCGCCGTCCATTCGCGCACCTGAAACATTCCCTGAAAGCGATGATCTATCATCTTGGCATTTGCGCCCGAGGCAGCCCGATTGGGCGGGCGGCTTCGTCAAGGCTTGGAAGCCGGGCGAAGACGGCGCCCTGGAGAGGCTCGACGCGTTCGTGGATGGACCATTGCTGACCTATCATGAAAAGCGTGACCTGCCTGGTATCGAGGGTACCTCGCGACTTTCCCCGCATCTCCATTTCGGCGAAATCAGTCCGCACCGGATCGTCGAGGCCGCGCGGATGCGCGTCTTCACGCTAACGGGCAATCCCCTGCCGCAGGCGTCGGAGGTTTTTCTTTCGGAAATCGCGTGGCGCGAATTTTCCTATCATTTGCTATTCCATTTTCCGAGCTTGCCGGTGGCGCCGCTTCGGCCGGAATTCGCGCGGTTTTCCTGGGCCGACAATCACCAAGACCTCATGTCGTGGCAGCAGGGATTGACGGGTTATCCGATCGTGGATGCCGGCATGCGCGAGCTGTGGACCACGGGCTGGATGCATAATCGCGTCCGGATGATCGCCGCTTCGTTCCTCGTGAAGGACTTGTTGCAGCCCTGGCGCCTTGGTGAGGACTGGTTCTGGGATACGCTGGTCGATGCTGATCTCGCGAGCAACGCCGCAAGCTGGCAATGGGCGGCGGGCTGCGGCGCGGACGCCGCTCCTTATTTTCGGATTTTCAACCCATCGCTTCAGGGCACGAAATTCGATCCGGATGGCCGTTATGTCAGGCGATGGATCCCGGAATTGGCGAAATTGCCCGACAAGTTTATCCATGCTCCTTGGTCGGCGCCGCCGATTGCGCTCGCGGATGCGGGCATCGCTCTGGGGAAGACCTATCCGTGTCCGATCGTCGATCACGGGTATGCCAGGCAGAGGGCGCTGACCGCCTTCCGCGAGATCAGCAAGGTCAAGGCGAAATGACTTCGAGAAAGATCAAGCCATGGACGGGGTTCCGGCGATGCGAGTCTCGGTGACAACCCCGAGAGCAGGATCGAACCGGTGGAGGTGATAGACCGGTTGGCCCTTCATGCGGGCCGGATAATCGCCTTTGCGCAAGCTCGTCGCGGTGCACGGCCCGACCATCGCCGGAATGCCGCCGACGCGGCCGGCCGTCGCGCGGTGCACATGGCCGCTGAAGACGGCGGCGACCCGTCCCGAATGCTGCAGGGCGTGCCGCAGCTGCTCCATCGCCTCCGGCGTCTTGAAGTTGAGCGGGTCCGGCCCCACGGTCACCATGAACGGCGGATGGTGCGTGATGACCGCAATCGGCTTGGTGTCCTCGGCATCGATCAGGCCGATCAGCCGCGCTACCCGCTGCTCGCAAAAATCGCCCTTGTTGCTGTCCGAACTTTGTGTATCGAGCGCAATCAGTCTTACGGGATAATCATCGATCGCGTAGTCGATGAAAGCGGAATCGGATGAAAGATAGCCGCGCGCGGAAAAGGCTCGGCGCAAATTCGCCCTGTTATCCTTGTTTCCCGCCGCGACATAGACCGGCGCGCGCGCCTTGGCGAGGATCGCGGCGACACGCGCGTATTCCTCCTGCCGTCCGCTGTGAACGATGTCCCCGGTGTGGATGATCAAATCGACCGCAGGATCGATCGTGTTTATATCGGAAACCGCGAGGGCGAGGTCCAGCGCCCTGCGATCGGCGTCCGGCGTGTCCACCGCGATATGGGTGTCGGAAATCTGCGCGACGATCATGCTGCCGCTTCCGTGCGGCGGTATGCGTTGCACCATGGCGGTTCCTTCAATCAATCGGCCCCGACAGGACGACCCTTGCAGACGGCTCCGGCCGGCAGGGTCATGCACTCATGCAAGAAAAGATCCCAGGCATGCAGCATCCGAAAGGCGTCGCGCGATCCGGCTCATCTACGCTACGGTATGACGCCTAAGGCCGTTTTGGGGTCTTGTATTCGGCTTCCGTCTGGAACCGTTCCCAGATGGTCTCGTAGCCGACGAACCCCTTTTCATTTGGCTCTTTCTGGCGCGTCGTCAAGAAGCGCGTATGGCCGTCAGGAACTTTGGTAGTTGGCTTTTGCTCGCTCATAAGTCACCTTTTGCCGTGAAGCCGGGATTGCAGGGCTAAGTCACTATAGCCCCTCAAACAGGCCGGATGAGGGACGGGTCGACATCCGCCCCCGCGCCGATTGCGCCGCCTGCCTTTATCTCTTCGTCGGTCGCGTCACGCACCGTCAGTATTTCGAGCGTGAAAACGACCTCCCTGCCGCAAAGCGGATTGTTGCCGTCGACGGTCAGTGTCTCGTCGTCCATCCGCGTTACGAGGAAGCTGCGGGTCTCGCCCCTGTCGTTTTCCATAAGGATGGAGGTGCCGACCTGCCGGTACTCCTCGGGAACGTTCTCAATGTTATCAGTAAAGACCAGTGACTCGTCTCTGACGCCAAAAATCTCATTTCCGTCGATCGGCACCTCGATGACGTCGCCAGTGGACTTGCCCTCCAACTGCATGTGGACGGAAGGGGCGAGAATTTCATTGTGGCCATGAACATAGCCCAGCGGAAATTCCACCATGGTGAGGACGTGGCCCGACCTCTTGTCGATCACCTTGTAGGTGAGCTCCACAAACTTGCCGTCCTGGATGGGTTCACTCATGTCGAATCCGAATGACGTGCTCAGAAGATGGACGCGCCGAAAATCCTGATCTTTCCGTCTTCGTAACCGAGGACAAGCCGGCCGAGCCATTCGCCCGCCTTCTTGGTGCTGCGCTGCCGGTAAAGAACCGTCACGTGCTCGCCCCGGCGGATAGTGCCGAGATAATCGGCGTCTTCAGACAAATTTCTGGCCAGATCGCTGTTCGCAAACTGGCGGCCGGCCTCAACTTGATCCATGGCAAGCGCCAGGGAAGCAGAGAAATTCTTGACGAACTCTCCGTACTTGCCTTCGTTGGAGTTTTTCACGAGGTCGCGCCATAGAAGATCGGCGATGGCCTTTATCTCCTCATCGGTCTTTTCAATAATGTTCACGCACGGCTCTCTGTGACCTAAAGAGACCAACACCCGACATGTTGACTCTCTTGCGCCCATGCAGACGTTTCACGCGAACTTCTGGGGCTATTGCTAAGCGTCTTCACCGACCAGGTGATAGCAGGGCGCCTTCTCCATGGTGTATTCACCGGTTTTCGGATCGCGGCGCGAAACGGTCAGCACGTGCCAGTTTTCGTCGTCCACCTTCATGGCATCACCCCGGTAGTAATAGCCCGGCCAACGGGTTTCCTTACGGAACAAAGTATGCTGCGTCACGCACTCCGCCGCACGATGACGGTGCTTCAACTCCCACGCACGCAGCAACTCGTGAGTATCCTTCGCCGCCAGGCTCTCAAGATCCTCTTCCATGATTTTGAGTTTCTTGAGCGCTATATTCAGAAGCTTCTCGTTGGTCATGTAGTTGACGGTCACCCCGCCGCAATACTCGTCCATCAGCTTCTGCAGACGGTCCAGGCCCTGCTTGGGATTGATGTAGTGCGGGTTGACGTCGCCTGCCACGATCGCATTGCGGTAGACCTTGTAGTGCTCCAGCGGCTTGTAGATCTCTCTCTTGCGGCGGGCGATCTGCTCTTCGGAGACGACGATGCCCTCGGCCTTCCCGTCGTCGATGTATTTGCAGGCGGCCTTAGCCGCGAGACGGCCTTCGGTGAAGGAGCCGGATGAGAACGCGTGCGGCGTGCCGCCGACGGCGTCACCGGCGCCGAACAGACCTTCAATCGACGTCATGCGATTGTAGCCCCAGAAATACTCGGGCGGGGAAACGTCCTCGGGACCCGAGCACCAGGCGCCTGAGCAGGTCGCGTGGGAACCCATCACGTAGGGCTCGGACGTGGTCAGCTCGGGATTCTCATTCTTGGGGTCCACATCGGTGGCGGCCCACAAGACCGCCTGGCCGACGGTCATACCGAGGAAGTTTTCCCAACCGACCTCTTCCAGATGAGGATCCTGGAAGGCGCGCATGGTCACCATGTGAATGGGGCCGCGGCCGGCATTCACTTCACTGATCAAGGCATGGTTCCGTAAACAGGTCGGGATTGGCCGATGGGTTAAGTGCGAAGCTTCTGGATCCAGGTATTCCTTGCCGACCATTTTCTGGAGTTCGGGGAACCATTTGGATTCATATTCTTCGCCCAGACCATTCTGCGTATAGGTCTTCAGGTGCAGGAAGTAGGCGCCGACCGGGCCATAACCGTCCTTGAAACGCGCCAGCACGATGCGGTTTTCCATCTGCGTCATCTTGGCGCCGGCGTTGATCATGAGTCCATACGCAGACGCAGACGACCAGGGCGCATACCAGGTGCGGCCAGAACCTTCGCCCACTGAACGTGGCTTGAAGATGTTGGAGGCACCTCCCGCGCCGCAGATCACGGTCTTTGACTTGAAGACGTGATAGTTGCCTGTGCGGACGTTAAAGCCGACGGCACCGGCAATCCGGTTTTCCTTGCCGTCGTCCATCAGCAGGTGGGTGACGCAGATGCGGTTGAAGACCTTGTCCGCGGATTTCTTGGCGGCCTCGGCCACGATCGGCTTGTAGGACTCGCCGTGAATCATGATCTGCCATCGCCCTTCACGCAGATAACGCCCCGTTTGGGGATCCTTCATGATGGGCAGGCCCCACTCTTCGAACTGGTGCACCGTGGAGTCAACGTGACGGGCCATATCAAACAGCAGGTCTTCCCGCACCAGCCCCATCAGGTCGATGCGAGCATAGCGGACATGGTCCTCGGGGTTATTTTCGCCCCAACGGGTCCCCATGTAGCAGTTGATGGCGTAGAGGCCCTGGGCGACGGCACCTGAGCGATCGATATTGGCCTTTTCGGCAATGACAATCTTCTTGTTCTGGCCCCAGAATCTGGCCTCCCAAGCGGCACCGGTCCCGCCAAGGCCTGCACCGACGACCAGGATATCGATGCCGTCTTCGACGATCGTTTGGTAAGCCATCAGTAATACACGCCTTTCTTCATCTTGAGACCAGAGGACTCAAGCGTGTGCAGCCCGCCGTCATCCATGCGGATATATTTCGGCTCGTTGTATAGCAGCTGACCGTCGCGCATTTCTTGGCTGGGTGGGGGCGCACTCGCGAGGTTAGGGATCGCCTGGCCCCACGGTTTGGTGGTGATGGGTGACAGAAAATTCTTTTCCGTACCGTTCCGGAATTTGATTCTCCAGGCGATCGTGCCTTTCTCTTCGTCGCGGTCGACGCGAACGCTGTGACCGAGCGGCGCGAAGTCGGCATATCCGCGCACATCGATAGCATGCTGCGGGCAAGCCTTGACACAGGAGTAGCACTCCCAGCACATATTCGGCTCGATGTTGTAGGCGCGCCGATAGGTCTTATCGATGTGCATGATGTCCGAGGGACAGATATCGACGCAATGTCCGCATCCGTCGCACCTTGTCATATAGACGAAGGTAGGCATAAGTCCGGCTCCTTATCTGTTCCGATAGAACGTGCGGGCTGTTTCCTAATAGTGGCGGGGCGCCTCACGCTTGATGCCAAGTCCCATTCGCATCGGAGCGTTTCGCAATAATTCCATGGAGTGTCTTTTCTGTTGTTCAGGATCGTCACGGGTCTGGGTCGGCAAGTTCAGGGCTGAGCCATTGGCCTTGGAGACTCGCTTTTCGAACGCCGCGGCGGGCTTGAAAAACATGTGAGAGAACTTCGACCACGGAATCGAGCCGAACAATACCGTTGTGGCGATCAGATAAAGTGCCAGGAAGAGGTATGCCCAGCCCGTCTCACCACCAAGCTGGATGACGGCCCAGATCAAACCGAAGGTCGCGCTGAAGACCAGCATGGTGACGAAAAGATCAGCCCGCATGAGGCGGAACGGCGATTGGCCTTCTGCGGCAACATCGACGCGGATGAAGAACCAGAACCAGTAGCCGCCAACGCATACCATGAGCGCTCCGATGTACCAAAGTACCGGCAGAATAGCGGGCGTCGGCATCGCAGGCGTCGGATAGCCGAACACCATTATCGCGGTTGTGACGACGTAAATGACGAAGCCGTACATGCCCAACAAGTGCGCGACACGGCGGCGCTGGTTGCAGAACTCGCCCGAGGCCGCGACATCGACCACCGCGGTCTGCACCGCGATGGTGATTTTCTCGCCGCCGCCGAGGGGCCTCTTTGCCTTCTTCTCGGAGTCGCGCATGTTCGCAAAGAAGTACTTGGCGCTGCCTTTATGAACGACGTCGAACAAGGTGCCGGCGACGACCAAGAACGCCATCAGAGCGACATAAGCCTGCATGACCGCAGGCGGTATGGACGCCGAAAGCTCGGCGAAGGGATTGAACGTGACCATGGGCGTCCTCCCGCTAGGCGGTCATTCTCGGGTCACGATACCCCCCCCGATTCGAGGTCGCAATAAACGTTTTTATCTATTGTATATCTTATTATTATCGATAAAATCGATTGATTACCACTATGACGCTCGATCAGTTACGCATCTTCGTCGAGGTTGCCGAGCGGCGGCATGTCACGCGCGCCGCCGAGGCCCTCCATATGAGTCAATCGGCGGCATCGGCCGCGATTGCGGCCTTGGAAGCCTCCTATCAGGTCAGGCTTTTCGACCGCATCGGTCGCGGCATCCAGCTGACGGAGACCGGTCGAATATTCCTGCGCGAGGCACGCGCCGTGCTTGACCGCGCGTCGCAGGCGCGCTCAGTGCTGGAGGATCGCGCCGGTTCCCCCGCAGGCCCGGTCGCCATCGCGGCCAGCCAGACGATTGCCACCTACTGGCTGCCCCGCCGGCTTGCGGTCTTCCACGCCGCCAATCCGCGCGTGCGGCTCAATGTTGCGATTCGCAATACCCATGAGGTTGAGAGCGCCGTCGCCGAAGGGGAGGTGAGCATCGGCTTGGTCGAAGGGCCGACCCAGAATCCGGCGTTGATCCGGACGCGGATCGACCATGACCAAATGGTGTTGGTGGTCGCTTCCGGTCAGTCGCTTGTGCCGGCTGCAGCATCGGGGGACCTTGATCTTCGCACCATCAATTGGGTGATCCGCGAACCGGGCTCAGGCACCCGCCGCGGGCTTGAGGATTTGGCTCTCCGTCAAAGGCTGTCGCTCGATGACCTCAACATTTTCCTCGTCTTGCCGAGCAACGAGGCCGTACGCGAGGCGGTCGAAGCCGGCGCTGGCGCGACGATAATCTCGCGCCACGTCGTCGCCTCCGCCATCGCCGCCGGCAAGCTCAGGGAAATCCCGATCGCTTTGCCACAACGTGAATACGCGCTGGTGCGCCATCGCGCACGCCATGCAACGCTATCGCAGGAGGCTCTTATCGCGCATTTGACCGGCGCCACCGCCGCGGCATGATTGATGCGTCGTCCGATGCAGAACACGCGAGCGGCGATTTGGGACATTGTTGAAAATCGGACTTCGGGACAATTTTGGTGCGGAAAACTTGCGATCCGGAGCAAAGGGGTGGGATCGACCTCCGACTCATGAGAGAGCGGTGGTCTTTAGATCGACGACATATCGACTTCCCTGCCGCGGAAACAAAACGTAAACTTCACCTTCGCCACAGGGTGACCGCCGTTGTTGACAAAGATCGATAGGCTGCGATGCCAGCCATCAAATTCCGCGCCCGGAAAATGATGGAGCCGGACCGGAGTTGAGTGCGATTGAGCGCGCCGGGTTGTCGATAACGAGGCCTTTGGGGTTCTTTCGAGCTACGCTGCTGAGTTACAATAAGTACGAACAACCAGAAACGTGGGATCGTTTGGTATGAAATTCCCATGTATCGTTCTGGTATCTCCGGCTGATTTCGGCGGAAGGGGGTAAGTCACGGGGACGATGGTATCTAGCCTGAAAGCCCGCTTGATATTTATCCTTGTAATCTCTTCAATTCCGATCGTTTCACTCATCGGGTACGACCTGGTGGGAGAATACCATACGGCCCTCGCCAAGGCGCGCAACGAGATCGGCGAACTCGCGGCTGCAGATGCCAATAGCGCGCAGGCAGTTCTCTTGAATGAGCGTGAGGTGCTGATCGGGCTGTCGAGCCGCCAATCCGTTGACGACGGCAATTGGAACCAATGTTCCGCTGAAATGGCGCAGTTTCGACAACGGGCGGCCGGCGTGCTCAACGCCGGTATTGTCACGCCGGACGGGATGTTGGCATGCAGCGCTGTGGCGGCGAAGCGCGGCCCCATAAACCTAAGTGATCGAGACTGGTTCAAGTCCGCTCTGGCGAGCGGGAACTTTGCCGTCGGCAATTATCAGGTCGGCCGGGCGACGCGGATGCCGTCCATCAATCTCGCCCTCGCCGGTCGCAGGCCCGGTGGCGAGCGCCTTGTCGCGTTCGTCGCGCTCGATCTCAAGTGGCTCCGGCACGCCCTGCTAGGGCCGGAAAAACTTCCGAAGGGAAGTTATCTGCTGGTTCTGGACCATGACGGTACGGTCATTGCCCGGTCGCCGGAACCGCAAGCATGGCTTGGCCGGAATCTCGCGAAGACGCCTCTCGGCGTGGCAATGCGCACCGGCAAGGATCGTTACGTCGAGGTAAATGACAATGGCGTGCGGGTTCTGGCGGCGATCGAACCCGTCGTCGTGAGTAGCAAACCGCCCTTGCTTCTTGCTATCGCGATGCCGGTGACTGCGGTCGTCGCACAGCCATTAGCCAATTTGTATGTCAATATCGCGGTTTTCATCGCGGCGGCAGCGGCGGTCCTGGCTCTCGCCTGGTACCTCGCAGATCGTTCCGTGATCGGGCCAATCGGCCGCATCGGCATGGCGGCGGCGCGGCTTGCGGAGGGTGAGACCGGCGCACGTGCGGGCTCGTCGGGCGGTGCGAATGAAATTGCCGCTCTGGGATCGACCTTCGACTTCATGGCGGCGACGCTTGAACAGCGCAGCGGCAGTCTTGTCGACGCAATGCGCCGGTTGCAAGAAGCACACGACACGCTCAATGCCGTGATCAACGCATCTCCCGCCGCCATCATTTGCCTCGATAAGAATACCAAGGTCGTTCTTTGGAACCCCGCAGCCGAACGATTGTTTGGTTGGCCGACGGTGGAAGTTGTTGGGCGACCCTATCCCGCGATTCCGGTCTCGGAGCGTGATCATTTCACGACTCATTTCAACCGCACGCTTGCAGGCGAGGCCGTCGTCGGCGTACGCGGCCGACGCATGGCCCGGGACGGCAGGCTTCTCGATGTCAGCATCAATTCGGCTCCGCTGCAGAACGAAAAGGGCGAGCGGACCGGAGTTCTCTATGTCATCAACGATCTCACCCAACAGGTGCAAACCGAACGGCAGCTTCAGCAGGCGCAAAAAATGGAGGCGATCGGCCAGCTGACGGGCGGCATCGCGCATGACTTCAATAATCTCTTGGGGGTCGCGATTGGCAATCTGGATCTTGCTGAAGAACGAGTGCGTGACGATGGGGCGACGTCAGAACTGATCGAGGCGGCGCTCGCCGCCTGTCTGCGTGGCGCGGAACTTACGCGCCAGCTTCTCGCCTTTTCGCGAAGACAATCCCTGCGCCCGGAGCCTATTGCTCCCGCGGCAGCGCTTCAGGCCATGACCCAACTTCTCAGCCGAATACTGGGTGAGCAGATTACGCTTCGATTGCACGCCGGGGAAGGTCTGTGGCGGATCATCGCGGATCCGACTCAGCTTGAGACGGCGGTTTTGAATCTGGCGGTCAATGCTCGCGATGCCATGCCGAAGGGAGGGACCTTATCGATCGAGATCGCAAACGCGCACTTGGATTCGGAGTATGCCGGACGACAAGTCGAAGTCGCTCCCGGAGATTATGTGGAAATCGCCGTATCCGATACCGGGACCGGCATGCCGCCGGAGGTGATCGCGCGGGCGTTCGATCCCTTCTTCACGACCAAGGACGCCGGACGCGGCACCGGTCTTGGGTTAAGCATGGTCTATGGGTTCATCAAGCAATCGGGAGGCCATATCAAGATCTACAGCGAACCCGGCCATGGTTCGACGATCAAGCTCTGGCTGCCCCGCGCAGCGCAGGCCGTAGACGAGGACGAGGCTTCGTCGTCAACCCAGCCGCAGCCCGCGCCGCGCGGTAAAGAGACAATCCTGATCGTCGAGGATAACGCGGATATCCGGAAAGTTGTCATCAGCCAGATAGAGAGTCTGGGTTACCGCACGCTTGCTGCCGGTAACGCTCAAGATGCGCTGGAGATCCTAGAGAAAAATGACGGCATCGACCTGCTTTTCACCGATGTGGTCATGCCGGGAGGAAAGGATGGGCGAGCCCTCGCCGACGAGGCGGTGCTGCTGAGGCCGGGGTTGAAGGTGCTCTTCACTTCCGGCTTCACTCAGGCTGGCAATGGCAGTCATGGCGGGGAGCCGCTCAAGGCGCCGCTCATCAGCAAGCCCTATCGTAAACAGCAACTCGCGGAAACGTTGCGTAAAGTATTCAGCGCGTAGAAGCAATGGACAAAGGTGATTCTTTGGGAGGCATCGGCATGCCGGATATCCGCCTTCTCATTGTCGACGACGACGCCGAGTTCGTTCGCTTTGTCGGACGCGTTGCGGCGGAATCCGGCTACGAGGTGCTTGCGGTGCATAATCCGGAATCGCTTCGTACCCAACTTGTCAGCTGGGGCCCTGACGTCATCGTTCTCGACCTCAAGATGCCGAAAATCGACGGAATCCAACTCTTGCGCGAACTCGCTCGCGGCTTCATAACGGCAAAGATCTTGCTCACCAGCGGTGCCGACGAGCGCGTGCTCAACACGGCGCGGCAGCTTGGCACGCAGGAAGGTCTTGATATCGTCGGCACCCTGCCGAAGCCGGTCCGGGCCGCGGAATTACGCCGGCAGCTCGATGCGCTGAAGGAAAGAACCGGACCGATCGAGCCGGCAGAGATCGAACGCGCAATCGAGCGGCAGGAGCTTGCCCTCCATTACCAGCCACGCCTCGACACCCAGTCCGGCCGCGTCATTGGCGCTGAGGCCTTGATTCGTTGGTGGCACCCGTCGAAGGGGATGCTCATGCCGGGGCAGTTTCTGCCTATCATGGAGAGCAGCTTCGCCATCGATCGGCTAACAGATTGGGTCATGGATGCTGCGTTGAAACAGACGGGTCATTGGCGCAGGGAAGGCATAGATCTTGGAATTTCCGTGAACATTTCGGCTCGCAACTTGAGCGATTTGAACCTGCCCGACCGCGTGGTTGGCCTCTGCAATTCCCACGGCGTACCACGTGAGGCGCTTACCGTTGAGCTCACCGAGACGGCAACGATGCAGGACGCCAGCCGGATTATGGATATCCTTGTCCGCATGCGGCTAAAGGATTTCGGCCTCGCCATCGACGATTTCGGCACCGGCTATTCATCGCTCATCCAGTTGCGCCGGCTGCCCTTCACTGAAGTCAAGATCGACAAATCCTTTGTCGGGGAGATGCTGGTCTCGAAAGACAGCGCCGTGATCGTCAAGACAATCATCGACATGGCGAGGAACCTCAGTCTCGAGCCGGTGGCAGAGGGGGTCGAAAGCCAGGCGGCCGCCAAGGCACTGACAGAGCTTGGCTGCAAAATATTACAGGGCTATTGGATATCGCGGCCGCTTCCGGCAGTCGAGTTCCGAGCCTTCCTTGACAGCCATGAGCCTGCGCATTGGGCGAAAGAACTTCCGGGCTGAGCGGCGTGCCATCTAAAGTCGTCCCGCATTCCCACAAGAGATTGATCGGGGTGCGGTTCGGTTTGCGATCGGTCTTAAACCTAGCCTACTGCTCGATCGTTAGCTCCGAGCGCTGCCGGGGTGGGTCGCGGATCGAGTGCCTTGTCACACTCTGAGAAAGGCCCTTCGGGACGACGGACAGGCTTCGGAGCGTCTTTAGACGCTCTTTCCGGTGCTGATCGCGGCGTCATGCACGCGGCAGAAAGGCTGCTGTTTGAGCGAAAATTCTTGACCTTCAGGCGATGACGTTCGGCGGGTTTTCTGGCCTATGACCTTGATTTGGCGCCGGCATGGGAGTACTTGTGCGCCCATTAATAACGTCGATGGATATGTTTGGCCACGTCCTCGTGAACGATTGGAAATGGCGACGCCCCGTCCGTCGATGTGGCGGCTAGGGGCACCCATGGACGATTAGGTGTTTACGATGGCTGCGGCGTGGCCACGGAAGCTGTAGGCCTCCAGGATAGGAGGAGAGACGATGCGGAGAGAGGGTGGGCGTCGAGCCAGCAGCACAGAGAGACTTGTGGGCTACCTCTATGGCATCAACGACAAGGCAGATGTGGTTGAGATAATGATTCGACGTGACGATCGTGACGTCAGCTTGTCGGGACCGGGCGGGTCGCATCCCGTGCATCCTTCAAATGCCGGCAGCATCCAGGGATGGAAGCGTGAGGCTGCCGTCGTTTGGCACCTTTCGGAGGTGATAAACATTCCGGGGATGGCCGCGGATTCAGCGTCATCGCGACAACGGCTTGCCGATTTGGAAGCGAAAGCTGCCAAGCTGCGCAAGGCACTAAAGTAGTCGGCATTGCGTAATCCCGCTCGGCAGTGTGCCGGGGGGAGACGTTGCCGGAGTCATGGGGTGAATTGGAGGTGCGACGCTGGCCCCGACAAGAAATGCGGCTCGCGCGGTCCGAGACATAACCACACGGCGCCTGTAGGCTTGGTTCCAGGGAGGAATCAGATTGTCGCTCGAAGGCTCCGTTGCGAATCCGAATCTCGGTGTAAAGTCGGACGCGATCGAGCGAGAGGAGCGGTTCGGAGGCGCGCTTCTACCGCAAGTCGCCGATGACGGGCACGAGCATTGGCGGGCATGCCGCCACCCCGCGGTCTCTTGAATGATCAGAGGATACGGGCATACGGGCGGCCTTACGCTCGAATGGGGATATGTCGCCTGCGCACGACTGAACAGATCGGTTTTCAGCCGGTTGCCGGTAAGGGCTCAGGCGAACTTGTTTCAGACGGTATCGCGGGCCATGCTTTTCGCGTCAGTCGTCGGACCAGAGCCACGAGTTGCTCACGCTCGGAAAAGCAGCGCGAGGTTCTCACCTCTCTTCAGGAGGCGTCGACATATGGCCACAGGGAAATGGTGAGCCATATCGATACCCAAGGTGCCACCGTTTTCCTCGCCGGCCCTGATGGGTACAAGGTGAAGCCCACGGTGCGCTATCCTTATATGGATTTCTCCACGTTGGAAAAGCGGCGCTTAGCCTGCAAGGCCGAGATTGCCGTCAACCGTGCTGATGCGCCGGGGATTTACCTCGGTGTCGCGCCGGTCACGCGCGCTCACGATGGGCTTCGCCTCGACGGTACGGGCGAGGTGCTTGCATGGGCGGTTCATATGCGTCGCTTCGATGAAACCGCAATGCTCGACCGCTTGGCCAAGAAAAGGTCCTCTCGATGTGGCGCTAATAGACCGCTTAAGCAGAAGCAGGCAAATTCCGGCACACCCGCGATCCTCCAGGTCGCGGCCGCAGCACAACGCGGTTCCCGCACGGGGGTCGATTGGAACATGTCCCGTGCGGGAGTGCGTGACGTGTTCATGCTCGATGGTTCAGTTCTTGACCTTTTGCCAGGCCTGCTCCGCTGCGGGGGGAAGCTTGTCCATGTGCTTCAGGAACAGCGCCAGCGTCCACATCTGCTTGTCGGTCAGCGTGCCCTTCCACGACGGCATGCCGGTCCAGCGGATGCCGTGCTTTAATTTCCAGAACGTGACGCCTTCCGGGTCGTCCTCGACGCCGTCCGTTGCCAATTGCGGCGGCCGCGGATATTCGCCCTTCGCCACCGGCGATGCCGATTTGTCGCCCTGCGCAGTGCCATGGCAGATAGCGCAGTGCTGACCAAAAAGGTCGATTCCCGCAATCAGGTTTTTGTCCGTCAATGCAACTGGATCGGGCCCCTTTGGCGCGTCGCGAGCGAGGGTCGCATCGAGCGATATCCCTGCCGCCCATGTTTCCAGTGCGCCGGGGGTGGCATCGGCGTTGGCCGGTATAAGGCCGTTGCTCAGCACGATGTAGCCGCACAACAGAGCAATAAAAATGGTCGCCAATACACCGAAGATAAATCCTCGTAACATCAAGATTCTCCTGCCTCATTAATCCGAATTCTCACGGCCTATCCGGACGGCCTTGCGGCCGTGCTGGCGCGAATGTAATTGCGAACGGAATGTCCGTATCGCGTCATTTCTGCGCCACGAAGATTTCAATTTTCCCGAAGATCTCAGGTAGAATGATAACAACTTTATAGTTGGTCGCGCTCGAAGTTGCGTGGCTATGCCAGACGATGGCGAAACATGGCTACTGAATCAGTCCGAATTCTCACGGCCTATCCGGACGGCCTTGCGACCGTGCGAGCGCGAATGTAACAGCGAACGGAATTTCCGTACCGTATCATTTCGGCGCAGCGACAATTTACCCGAAGATCTGAGGTAGAATGATGACATCTTTATACTTAGTCGCGCTCAAAGTTGCGCGACCGCGCAACAAATTGCATGCCGACAGCAATTTCTAGTATCGTGTCACATATTATATGGATCCCCACCCGATCGCAACACGCTGACTCAATCAGTGTCGTAAGCTCACGAGTTGTCCGGATTCGGTAGCACACGAGTTGTCCGGTATATGCCTCCGGGAAGGAGGCACATGGATGGACCGGGCAATGTGGCTACCGGACCGCAGGATGCAGAAGTTTCTCGACCTATTGAACCGCTGGGAGGCGAGGAAACTATAGATGATGGAGGCGGGCGGGCTTTTAGGAATGTCGGAGCGGCAGTTCCGGCGTCTCTGGCGCAGCGCAGCTTAGGACGACGAAACCGTCCCGCGCTCAAACCAAGGAGCCAGTGATCTGCTTGGACGAGAAGAGTAAGCAATTGTTGCGCGAGACGCGTCGTTCGCTGCCGGCCAAGCCCGGGGCGCCGCTGCGGCAGGACTATGAGTACAAGCGCGCTGGCACCTGCAACATCGTCGTGGCCGTCGAACCGCGCGGGAAAAAGCGCCACGTGCAGGTGACCGAGCGGCGCACCAAGGAGCATTTTGTCCGCTTTGTCTGCCGAAAGCTGCGCCGCTGCTACCCCCAGGCGCGCAAGGTGCACCTCGTGCTGGACAACCCTCAACACTGATCTGCGCAGCAGTTTCCAGGAGGTCCTTGGCGAGGAAGCTGCTGCCAGCGTCCTCCGCCGTATCCAATTGCATTTCACACCCATGCACGCCAGCTGGCTGAACATGGCCGAGATCGAGATCGGCATCCTCGACCGGCAATGCCTGGCCCGTTGCGCTACCGATCAGGCCACCCTCACCGGCGAGGTGGCCGCCTGGCACTCTCGGACAGCCTTTCCCCTCTCCTCCATCACGCAGATCGCTGTCTCCTTGATCGAAGCATCGAGCCCGACTTAGTGATTCACGGCAGACATTCCTCCTTGCGATGTTTGAGGCCGGCCCGTCCGGACCTCGTTCCTGACATCATGGCGAAGATGCCGTGGAGGCAGGCAACGAGATAACATCGTCGGTGTGATGGAACTGAAGGAGAAGTGCCATGTCTCGACCGAAGAATGATATCGGCAAATTTCCCGTCGCCCTTAACCAACAGAGGACAATCATTGCGGTGTCGCGCGAACATCGGCGGGGGAAGACCGACCGGCTGGATGTCGGACAACTCAAGTAGGTTTTTCTCGGCCGACCGAGAGACGAGGAAAAACACTCCAGCATGGCTGTGATTCCGACGCTGGAAGAGGGGGACGCGAAGCGCCCAAACCGCGAGCGTAAGGATTCGGTAGGCAAGCGTACGAGCCTGATCAATCGGATGAAAGCCTCCTTCGTGCACTTCCGCATTCGCGGCTTCAATCCGAAATTGCGCAGTGTGGCAGCTCGTCTCGATACTGCGCGCACGCCGGGGGGGCTCCCGTCCCGCCTAATACTTTGGCAGGATTCGAGCAGGAGGTAGCGCATTTGCAGTTCGTCAATACGCAGATCAAACAAATCGACTCGGCCCAGCGGGAACACCTCGAACGGGCACCGCAGCCGGGGCAAACCGCGATGGTCTTGCAGTTGGAACACGCTCACGCCCTTAGCATCGAGACCTCAGACCTGTTGGTACACGAGGTATTCTGCCGTGACTACCGAAATGCGAAGGGGTTGGCCGCGACGTCGGCCTCACCAGTTCATCGCATGAGAGCGGCGCCAGACGGCATGAGAAAGGTCTTGCCAAGGCGGACAATGGGTGGGCGCGACGAGCCACGATTGCATTCACTTGGCTGTGCCTGTGGCACCAAAAGCAGAGCGTCTTGATGCAGTGGCATCACGGCATCGATTCGTGATCGCCGGGCTCAGGGCGCGAACTGCACCGCACCCACTTCTTCCGGTTTAACCACCGGAAGCGCGAAGTGCCGCCCGGTCCGGAGGGGACTTGATCGAGGTCAAGGCGCCGCTATCGTCGTGATGATGCGCTCGCGATCGGGGGGCACGGGCGAGGCGTGTCGCATCATAAGCGGAACGGGCCGATGAATTCTTCGGCAGGGGGTAATCAGGGCGAGGTTTTCGCCTTCCTGCAAAATCCCGTGACCCATGGCCGCGCGGAGCCCGTGATCCGCATCGATACGCATGGCGCGGCCGTCTTTCTTGCCGGCACCGAGGTTTACAAGGTGAAGCGCGCAGTGCGCTATCCCTATATGGATTTCTCCACATTGGAAAAGAGACGCTTGGCTTGCGAGGCCGAGATTGCCGTCAACCGTGCCAACGCGCCCGGGATTTATCTCGGTGTCGTGCCGGTCACGCGCACCCGCGATGGGCTTCGCCTCGGCGGTACGGGCGAGGTGCTCGAATGGGCGGTTCATATGCGTCGCTTCGATGAAACCGCAACGCTAGACCACCTGGTGGCAAAAGGTCCGCTCGGTGTGGCGCTGACCGACAAATTGGCCGAGGCCGTCGCCGCCTCGCATCGCCGGGCGCCGCGGCGAAACGGTGAGGCGGCGACGGCAGCTTTCGGCCGGCTTTTGCGACAGACCGTCGATGAATTGGCAACAGGAGAAGGCCTGTTTCCGCGCCACGAGCTTGTCGCGTTCGACAAGGCGCTGACGACGGCTTTCGATCAGGCACGGCCCCTCCTCGATCGCCGCGCCGCGGCCGGCGCCGTCCGCCTTTGTCATGGAGATCTGCATCTCGGTAATATCGTCTTGATCGAGGGTGAGCCCGTGCTTTTTGATGCCATCGAATTCGATGAGGCGATTGCCACTTCCGATATCCTTTATGACCTCGCCTTCCTGCTTATGGACCTATGCGAGCGCGGCCTGCGCCTTGAGGCCAATCGCGTGCTTAACCGCTATCTCGGCGCGGTCGAAGACCCACTGCACGAAATTGCGGGCCTTGCTGCCTTGCCGCTCTTTCTTAGTCTGCGCGCGGCGATCCGGGCCAAGGTCATCGCCGCCGAAATTCGCCTCGATCCAGCGAAGGCGCCGCGCCGCGCCGCGGCCCGCGCTTATTTCGAGGCCGCGGCGCGTTTCCTCGAAGCCTCGCAGGTGCGGCTCGTCGCGGTCGGCGGCTTGTCGGGAACCGGAAAGTCGACGCTCGCCGCCGCGCTGGCGCCGGACCTCGGCCGCGCGCCGGGGGCGCTTCATTTTTCCAGCGACGTCGAGCGCAAGCGTCTCTTCGGCATGCCAGAGACCGTGCGGCTGCCGAAATCGGCCTATCGTGCCGAGGTTTCGGCCAAGGTCTATCAGCGTCTCTACGATCTTGCCGAGACCGCACTCCGTGCCGGGCAGGCGGTGATCGTCGATGCGACGCACCTCCGGCCGGTGGATCGCGAAGCGATTGCCGAGGTGGCGGCGCGGCGCGGGGTTCCCTTCAGCGGCATTTGGCTCGAAGCGCCGCTCGCGGTTCTGATGCGTCGCGTCGACGCCAGACGGGGGGATGCCTCCGATGCCACAGCGGCAATTGTCGCCGCACAGGTGAGGCAAGGGACCGGCGTGGTTGCGTGGCCTCGGCTCGGCGCCGAAGCGGCGCTCGATGCGCTGAAGGCCGCGGCTCTCGATCTTATCCGCTCAGCGGGGGCCGCGCCTCGGAACTGACCCACCAGGCGCCCGCTCACCATATCGGTGCGGCCTGTCGGTGCAGCCTCATCGCGAACGGGGAGGCAGGGCCGGTCGATCAGGGAACCAGGACGGCGGCGCCTTCGAAGCGGCCGGCGCGAAGATCGGCAAGTGCCCGGTTGGCTTCGCTGAGCGGATAGGAAGTGGTTTTGGTCTCGACGCCGATTTCCGGCGCGAGCCGCAAAAAGTCGATGCCGTCTTGGCGGGTCAGGTTGGCGACCGAGACAAGCTGACGTTCCTCCCAGAGCAGCCGGTAGGGAAAGGTTGGGATGTCGCTCATGTGTATGCCGGCGCAGACCACGCGGCCGCCTTTGCGGACCGCTTGCAGGGCCAAGGGAACGAGCTCGCCGACGGCCGCATAGATAATCGCCGCGTCAAGGGGTACCGGCGGAGCCTCATTGGAGCCGCCGGCCCAGACGGCGCCGAGCCGCCGGGCGAAGGCCTGGCTCGTGGCGTCGCCCGGACGGGTAAAGGCAAAAACTGATCGTCCCTGCCAGATCGCGACTTGGGCGACGATATGGGCGGCGGCGCCGAAGCCATAGAGACCGAGCCTTTGGCCCTTACCGGCGATGATGAGCGAGCGCCAGCCGATCAGCCCGGCGCAGAGCAAGGGCGCGAGCGCGACGTCGGTACCCCGCTCGCCGAGAGGGAACGCGTACCGCGCGTCGGTGACCGCCGCCGTCGCGAAGCCGCCGTCCCGGGTATAGCCGGTGAAGAGCGGCCGGTCGCAGAGATTTTCCTCGCCGCCGGCGCAGTAGGGGCAGACGCCACAGGTATGGCCGAGCCAGGGGATGCCGACACGCTCACCGAGCCTGAGGCCGTTGACGCCGCTTCCGATCGCGTCGATTCGGCCGACGATCTCATGGCCGGGGATGATCGGAAGCTTGGGTTTGGGCAAGTCGCCGTCAACCACGTGAAGATCGGTGCGGCAGACGCCACAGGCCAGAACCTTTACCCGGATCTCGCCCGGTCCCGGTTGAAGATCGGGTCGTTCCCGCCACTCGAGGGCAGTTCGCGGCTTCTTCAGCTCCATTGCTTGCACGGCGTTCTCCTGTCCCGGCGCTTCAGGTCGCCGGCTCGCCATGCCATCAATGAGATACCAGCGAGCAGTTGCCGGGATGCTCCATAATATCGCGGGTCACGCCGCCGAGCACCCATTCGCGGAACCGGCTGTGCCCGTAGGCGCCAGCAACGATCAGATCGGCATCTACCATGGTCGCGACGGCGGCGAGTTCGGTGGTTGCTTCCTGTTTCGGCTCAAGGGCCAGTGCCTCTGCCTTGGCGCCATGGCGCTTCAGCCAGGCCGCGACGTCCTGGACGTTCCTCTGCGCGTCGGCGAGAAGAACATCGTCCGCCGCCTCGACGACGACGACCCGCGAGGCGTTCTTCAGGAATGGCAGCGCATCGCTGACCGCGCGGCGCGCCTCGCGGGTGTCCTTCCAGCCGACCAAGATATTCTTTGCGCTGAGCGTCCCGACATGAGGGGGGACAATGAGAACCGGCCGGCCGATCCGCATGACGAGATCGCTGATGTTGGTTCGGCGCGCGGTATCGAGCCACGATTGGCCTCGCGCCACGCCCGTGACGACGAGATCCGCGCTGCGAGCCTCGCCAGCGACATACTCGGACGGCGAGCCGAAGGTTACCGACGCACGCCATTCCAGGTTTCGTCCCTGTTTCTCCAATGCGGCGCGAAACTGGTCCTCAAGGGTTTTCATGCCTTTTTCGAGATCGTCACGCTCCTCCCCCAGTGCGTAGCCCGAGATATAGCCATCACCGTAAACGATCTGGATCGGCTGACAGGCCGTGATGCCGATCACGGCCGCGTCGAATCGCTCGGCCACGTCGCTCGCGATCCGTAAAAGCTGGCTGTTCTCGCGATAAACTTCGAGGTGAACCATCAGGGTCGCGTACATGAGACCTCTTCTCCCGCTTGAAAGCGCGTGGCGACAAGGTGATGCCGATAAGACAATAGGGCCTAAGCCGGCTTGCGTATTGATCCGCGTCAAGGGCCAACGTTCTATGGTCGTGCCTCACTTTGAAATTTGTCGCCCGAACAAAGCCGTCATTCACCTGTGCTAGCCGGCAAATGCCCTGTGCCACATTGGTTCATAGCGCATTACCACTTTCCCCAAGGCGGCTTTCGTCCC
>JBJKQL010000048.1:0-20084 GCA_046705265.1 Ferrovibrionaceae bacterium | reverse complement strand
GCCGTAAACCAGAATGCCCAGCAACATTCGCGGATGGTACGACGCCGAGCCAGAGCCGCGATAACTGCCGCTCATCGCCCGCAGGTCGAGGCCGTCGATCACCTCGACGACAAAGCGCGCCAAGTGTTGCTCGGGCAGCCACTCGTCGACCGATGGAGGAAGCAAAAACCCTGTTTCGCGATCGATCGTCCGGAAGTTGCTCATCGAAAATGTCCCCCGCCCGGCGAAAACCAGGGCTCGATTCTAACCCAACCGCTCGCAATGCGCTAAGTCCGACAGGCTGCTAGAGCCGGCGTCCGGGGTAGGTTGTGCGGCGCCCTTGTTTGACCAGAGGGCGACCGCTTAGAGTGGTCTGCGCTACGCTCGCTCGCGAAAGCCGCTCTATTTCTCTGCGCAACGGGCAACGTTATCCGGACAGATGATTGCCTTGGCCGACGATGGTTCTCGCGGCCTCGACTTGGCTCGCTTACCCCACGACTTTTGACCGCACCGCGACATCTCGCAGCCGCCGTGGCTCGTTTGCGCCATTATTTTCCATTCATGAATTATTAACCAGTTATGGCAAAGGTGCGAGGCACAGCCTGAACCGGAATGTAACGGTGCGAGCCGCGTCATGAAGGCAGGGGGGAACAACAGCGGCATGTGAGGGTGAGCGCCTTTCCCTCCGCGGTGTTGGGAAAAGGCGACCATGCGCTGGCTGTTCGATCGTCTCTTTTGGTTTCGCTGTCGATTGTGTTGGCGGGTCACGGCCGCAATCTTTGTCAGCGTGCTGGTAGTCGAGGGCGTAGTTCTCACGTTCTCTTATCGCAACGAGCGACAGAACGGGATCGCGACTGACCGCGTCGCCGCGGAAGATGCGGCGACCGCTCTTCTCGATGACTTGCCGCCTGGCCTTTCGCCGGCCGAGGTCGTCCTCAAAGCAAAAGACCTGATTGGTTTCGCCCATATCCGGAGCATCGCTTTCGTCGACGTGGCGGGCAAACCTTTAGCCGTGTTCCCTGCGGTTCAGCGACGGTCGTCCGGCCTCGTTCGTGGCGCTGTTCCGTTTGATTACGGGCCCATCCGGGCGGCGGTGATCTCGGTCTCCGTCGGCAATCTCGGCATCGTGTTCGATCGGACATGGCAGTCCTTGGCGCGTTTTCTGGCCATTGGTTCTCTCATCATCACCGCCGCTACCATGCTGATGCTCCGATTTCTCGTTTTCGGGCCGCTGATCGCCCTCGACCGCGCCTTGCGCAGCGTCGAGCGCGATCCGTCGAGGCCGGCTGAAACCCTGCTACCGATTGACCGCGATGACGAGCTTGGTTCGGTCTTTCGCAGCTTCACCAAGATGCAGGGGCAGATTCGGGCGAATCTTGCTGTCCTCGCGGAACGCGAGGCAAGCGCCCGTCATCTCGCCCGTTCGCTCGAGCGCCAAGTGGCGGAGCGCACGGCCGCCTTGCGCGAGGCGATGGAAGCGGCGGAAAAATCCAATCAGGCAAAATCCGAATTCCTCGCCAACATGAGCCATGAATTACGCACGCCGTTGAATGCGGTGATCGGCTTTGCACAGCTCCTCGCGCGCGAACCCTACGGTGCGCTCGGCCATCCACGCTATCGCGAATATGCGACCGATATCGAACGCAGCGGTCATCAACTCCTTGCCTTGATCAGCGATCTCCTCGACCTGACCCGCATCGAGGCGGGAGCGCTCGATCTGCATGAGGAAGTCGTCGCGGTCTCCGATCTTCTCGTCGAAAGCGTGACCATGATGATTCCTTTTGCCACAAGCGCGGGTGTCGCTCTCGATTGCGCAGATCTGCCGCCTATGCCGCAGCTTAAGGCCGATCGGCTCAGGCTTCGCCAGATCCTCCTCAACCTGCTGTCGAACGCGATCAAATTCTCCATCACCGGCGACCGGGTAACCGTTAGCGCGGAGGGCGACGCGACGAGCGGCGTCTCGCTCATCGTCAGCGACAACGGGCTCGGCATCGCCGCGCAGGATATGCGCAAGGTTCTGTGCCCGTTCGGTCAAGTCGATAGCGCACTAAACCGGCGCCACCAAGGGGCCGGCCTCGGCCTGCCGTTGAGCATTCATCTCGCCGAGTTGCACGGCGGCCGGCTGGAGCTTGAAAGCCATCCCGGCATCGGCACGACGGCGATGGTTCGTCTGCCGCCCGAACGTTGCCTGCCGCCAGCCGTCGAACCGCCGGCCGGAGCGCCGTTGCCCGATTTCGCTATCGCGCTGCCCGTTACCTGATCTTGGCGCGCCGATATTGGATCGGCCATTCGATGTCGGCGCCGAGTGCCGCCGCCGCCTGCAGTGGCCAGTAAGGATTGCGGAGCATCTCGCGCGCGAGCGACACCGCGTCGGCTTGGCCGGTGACCAGGATGTGTTCGGCCTGCGCCGGGTCGGTGATAAGACCGACCGTCGCGGTTGGAATGCCGACCTCGCGGCGGATGGCGGCGGCGAAGGGCGTTTGGTAGCCGGGTCCCACCGGAATCGCGGCGTTCGCCACAAGGCCGCCGCTCGAGCAATCAATCAGGTCGATGCCGAGATCCTTGAGCCGGCCGGCCAGCACCAGCGATTGCGCGAGATCGAGCCCGCCTTCGACCCAGTCACTCGCGGAAATGCGGACCAGCACGGGAAGATCCGCGGGCCATGCCGCACGCACCGCCTCGGCCACGCGAAGTGGCAGGCGCATCCGATTTTCCAGGCTGCCGCCATAGTCGTCGTCGCGGCGATTGCTGAGCGGCGATAGGAATTCATGCAACAGATAGCCATGCGCGAAATGTACTTCGACGACCTCAAAGCCGGCCGCGCTCGCACGTTTGGTTGCGGCGCGGAAGGCGTCGACCAAGGCATCCATCTCGTTCGTGCTCATCGCGCGCGGCATGGCATGGCCGGGGGCAAAAGGAAGGGCGCTTGGCGCTTCCGGCTGCCAGCCCCCCTCCGCCGCCTTTAGCGGCCGGTTGCCGCGAAACGGCGGTTCGACCGAGGCTTTCCGCCCGGCATGGGAGAGCTGGACGCCGGGGATGGCGCCTTGGCTTCGCGCGAAGCGGGTGATCGGCTGGAAGGCGGCTGCGTGCGCATCCGACCAAATGCCGGAATCGTTCAGCGAAATGCGGCCCTCCGGCGTTACCGCTGTGGCCTCGACCATGACGAGCGCCGCGCCACCTTGCGCGCGGGCGCCGAGGTGCACGAGATGCCAGTCGTTCGGCAGGCCGTCCTCGCTCGAATATTGGCACATCGGCGATAGGAAGACCCGATTTCGGAAGGTCAGCTTGCGCAAGGTGAGGGGCGAAAACAGAAGACTCATGGCCGATCTCGTACCGATCGCTGGTGATAAAAGACGATATCGGAAACAGGGTAAAATCCTGATGCCAGCAGGCGAATCACCCCTGCCTTCCCGGCGCGCATATTGGCCTTTCGGCGCCGCCGGCCACAAGCCCTTTCGAGCGATCGTAACCTTTCCTTAAGACCTGACCTGAAATCCTTGGCCGAGCCTTGCCGGAATCGGCGCCCGGCTTTGGCTTTCCGGGGCACGGCGGCACAGCCTTAGTTGAAAGGGCGAATGCGTCTCGGGCAAAAGCGATGGGTCATGCTTGACCGTTCCCGATTTTGGTGAGGGTGAGCGGAAATCAGGCGTCGGCCGATCGAACAAGGGCATGGGCTTCGGGTCGCGAGGGCGAGTGCCGATTTGACCTGGTCCGGAAGCCGCAGCGGGGCAGTGTGCGATGAGCCAGCGATGGCGATCTTGGGTTTTCCAGTGGCGGGCACTCATCGCCCTGCCGAAGGCGATCGCCCGTGATCGGGCTGGCGTGACGCTGCTGATCTACGCGTTGACGCTCCCCGTTCTCCTCGGCTTCGCCGGCCTCGCGGTTGAAGTGGGCGAGTGGTACACGATCCACACCAAGCTGCAGACTGCGGCGGATGCGGGGGCGCTTGCCGGCGCCTGGGTGCTCAAGGCAGGAGGGGGCAGCGCCAAGGCAATCGCCGTCGCGAAAGAAGCAATCGCAAAGAATCCCGTCACGCCCGATTCGATCACCATCAATGCGCCACCGACCAGCGGGTCCTATTCAGGGAATAACGACTCGGTTCAAGTGGTCCTGAGCAAGCAGGAACTGCCGCTATTTGCCGAGCTCTTCAATGTGAGCGCACTCAATATCGGTGCGCAGGCGGTGGCGAAGATGCAGCCTTCTAGCTCAGCTTGTTTGCTGGCGCTCGATCCCTCCTCCGATCCCGCGACCGTCGATCTGAACGGCAATGCCAACGTGCAGTTCGGAAACTGTTCCATGGCTGCGAATTCGAGCAATCCCAACGACGCAATTCTGATCAACGGCAATGCGACGTTCACCGGACAGTCGATCGTTACCGTTGGGAATTACGAGACCAACGGCAATGTTTCAATCAATCTCACCGACCCGGCGCAAACCGGCGCGAGCCCCGTTCCCGATCCCTTCGCGAATTTGAATGTTACGAGTCCGGCAGGCTGCGATTACAACGGCACGCAAAACTACAATTCCTCGGCAACCTTGCAACCAGGCACCTATTGCGGCGGATTCAACGTCAACGGCAACGCGACGGTGACGCTCGAGCCTGGGACCTATTACATCGACGGCGGCAATCTCATCTTCAACGGCAATTCTACGATTCTATGCGATTGCACGACCCCGGGCTCAGGGGTCACCTTCGTCTTCACCAACCAGGGCGGCGACGGCCAAACCGGCACGGTGACGATGAACGGCAACGTGACGATGAATTTGCAAGCGCCGACCGACACCTCCGACCCCACCGATTATCCCTATGCCGGCATGCTGTTCGTGCAAGACCGGAATGCCCCGCAGAATGAGAACGCGACCTTCAACGGTAATGTCAATTCGGTGCTCGAAGGGGCGATGTATTTTCCGAATGGTGAGGTAGTGTTGAACGGTAACCTCAGTAATTCCGCGAACTGCACCGAGTTGATCGCATGGCAGGTGCTCATAAACGGCAACGCGGGATTTTCGACTACATCCAATTGCGCCGCCGCGCAAATCAATCCCCTCGTCGTTACCGACGTTCAACTGGTCGAGTGACCAGCGGGCCAGTTGTCAGGCGGGCCGCACCCGAGGTGGCGGGGTGTTCGTTGCCCGTCGCTTTTTTTCGACTGACTTTTTGGGCTGACATCCGCCGCAAGCCGCGGCGCGGGGGCCAAGGCTCTGTTCCAGGCTGTAACCATTTTGTGTCGAAAGCGACGCCGAACAGGGGCTTCCGTCAGCTGAACCAAGTGGAATGGATGTTTTGGTCGACTTGGCCCGGCCCGAGGGGTCTCGCCCGGTAACCTTTCCTTAAGACCTGTGTTGAAATCTTCGGATTGGGTCAGGCGAGACGCCATTCTCGCACTTGGCTCGCCTGGACAGAATGGTCAGGTACGAGGTACGGCGACGCTCGCCCGCGATGAGGGGTGGCGCCTCGAACGGAGCGGCGATTAGGCGTCGCAGCAGCGAGGTAGGTCAGCACCATGAGCCGGCGATTGCAACTTTGGCATTTCGTGTGGGACGGGCTCCTCCGGGAGCCACGGTCGATGCTCGCCGACCGGGCCGGCGTCACACTTATCGTCTATGCGCTGGCGCTTCCCGCCCTTCTCGGGTTCACGGGGCTCGCGGTCGAGGTTGGCGAATGGCACGCGCTCCGGACGAGCCTGCAAAGCGCGGCGGATGCCGGGGCGCTGGCCGGCGCCTGGGAGCTCAAGGCGGGCGGTACCGCCGCTCAGGCCGTCACCGCGGCCAAGGAAGCGATTGCGAAGAATTCCGTGATACCGGACGCGATTGCCGTTAATACCCCCCCGGACAGCGGGCCCTACGCCGGCAACGACACGGCGGTCCAGGTTCTGGTGCAGAAGAAGCAGCTGCCGCTTTTTTCCAAGCTCTTCAATATTTCAGCTTTTGATATCGGCACTGAGGCGGTCGCCACAATGCACACGACGGAACAGGCCTGCGTTCTGGGTCTCGACCCTTCGGCCGCATCCAGTACCGTGACCGTGAACGGGAACTCCGACATTACGTTCGGCAATTGCGTGTTGGCCGCGGATTCCAGCAATCCGACCGACGCCATTTACATGAGCGGCAACACGCAATTCAGCGCTCAATCGCTCGCGGCGGTCGGCAATATTGAAGTCACCGGACAGGTTACGACCACTCTCACGCAGCCCGCACAAACCGGCATAACCCCGATCCTCGATCCGTTCCGCAATATCAATATCACCAGTCCCGCGACCTGCGACTACACCACGACGCAGACCTACAGCACGACAACGGACGCCCATCCGGGCACCTATTGCGGCGGTATTACGATCAACCAGGGTGTATCGGTCACTTTCGAGCCCGGCACCTATTACATCGACGGCGGTAATTTCCAGGTCAATGGCCATGCGGACGTGCAGTGCGATTGCTCGGCGCCGGGTTCCGGCGTCACCTTCGTCCTCACCAACTACGGCGGCAACGGCACGACCGGCACGGTGCAAATCAACGGCACGGCGACGGTCAACCTGCAGGCTCCGACCGATACGACGGATTCGACGGAGTACCCTTATCCCGGCATGCTGTTTGTCCAGGATCGCAATGCACCGGCGGGCCAGGTATCGACCTTCAACGGCAACGCCAATTCCTCTCTAAAAGGCGCGCTCTATTTCCCGAACAGCATCACGCAACTGAACGGCGACTTCAGCAACACTACGAATTGCACCGAGCTGGTCGCTTGGCAGGTCGTGCTAAACGGCAATGTCGGCGATATATCGAACTACACCACGAACTCGGCTTGCGCGGCATCACAGATCAATCCGGTCAATATTACCGATGTACAACTGGTGGAATGACATGAAGCACGCCCGATTCATCCGGCAGATCCGCGCCGACTTTCAAGGCAACGCCCTGGTGGAGCTTGCGCTCATTCTTCCCGTGGTTGCCGTGCTGCTTACGGGGCTCGTCGATTTCGGATTTATGGCCTATGACGCCATGGCGTTGAATGTCGCCGCCCGCGCCGCCGCAGGGTACGGCATCGCCAATCCTAGCAATGGCGCAGGCATTCAGGCGGCCGCCCTCGGCGCGACCAGCCTCAGCCCTGGCAATCTTACCGTGACGGACGCGTGCCAGTGCTACGATGGTACTGCGGTGTCGTGCAGCGGGCCTTGCGCCTCGGCCGATCAGGATAACGGACAGAGCCGGATTTATCTCTCGGTCACGGTAACCGAACCGTATCACACCTTGCTGCCTTGGCCCGGGCTATCGGATCCCACGACTTTGACCGGTACGGCGGTGCTGCCGGTCGAGACCACCGGCTGATCGTCGTGAAGCACGTTCAGAAAAACCATCGCTCTTCCGGTCGAAGCATCTGTCGCCGCACCGGTTCCTGCGCGCACCTTCTTCGCCACGAAGCGGGGGTCGCGATGGTCGAATTCGCTCTTGCCGCCACGGTGATTTTCTCGCTGATCTTCGGCATTATCCAAATCGGCCAAGCGCTCTGGGAGCGTAACACGCTGCAGTACGCCGTGTCCGTGGCCGGCCGTTACGCCATGGCGCACGCGAGCGCGACCAGCCAGGAGCTGACGCAACAGGTCGCCGGCGCAGCGGTCGGTCTTTCCTCCGCGGTGCTTTCGGTGACGACCGCTTCTTCGGTCAGCGGCAGCACGAATTTCGTCACCATCACGGCGACCTATCCGTTCAATTTTCTCACCGCCTTTCTACCCATCGGCACCGTCACGCTAAGCGCGGAATCGCGCGTTCCGCTGTCTTAAATCGGCGCGATTCCGGTTCTAGGCCAGGGTGAAATCTCCGACAGGCTTTCTTGAGATGCGAAGAGAAAGCGCGGGATTACAGTGCAGATGCGCCGAATAAGCCGAACCATCCCGCGATTGCAGATTGCTTTTCTGGTGGCGCTCTGCGCTGTGCCCTCCTTCGCCGAGGCCTATGTCATAGCGTGGGGCGAGCGGCACGGCATGGTCGGCAAGGCGCTGCGCGACGGTCTGGATTTCTGGGCCGGCGGGTTCCTCTTCTTGCACCATCAGCTGCCAATCCTGTTCAACCATGCCGCCTACCAGGCCTTTCTGCAGCGGCTGTACGGCCGGCTCCCTTATCATTTGTGGAGCTATCCGCCGAGCTACGGGCTGATTGCCGCGGCTTTCGCGTGGTTGCCACCGTGGTGGGACGTGCTGACGTTCGATGGACTCACGTTTTTGCTGCTGACGGGCGTGCTGCGACTTGCCGGCAAGAGCTGGTGGTTCGTGGCCGCGATGCTATTTGCTCCTGCGGGGCTAGAGAGCCTGGTTGAGCACCAGAACGGGGCGTTGATGACGGCCCTTCTGGGCGGCGGCCTGCTTCTGCTCGCGCGCCGCCCACGCGCCTCGGGCACGCTCATTGGTCTCGCTACGTTGAAGCCGCAGCTCGGGCTTGTGCTGCCGCTCTTTTTGCTTCGCCGCGCGCCACTTGCCTTTCTCTACGCGGCGCTGGCGGCCCTACTGCTGGCGGCGGCTTCGTTTTTGGCTTTTGGTCCGGCTGCGTGGGTGGGATTTTTTCATTACACCAGCCCCATGATGAGCAACGTGCTGCTGACCGGCGAGCCGAAGAACTTCTCCCGTGGGCTGATCAGCGTGTTCGCGCTTGCCCGGCCGCTTGGGGTGCCGGCCGCATTCGTCGTGCAAGGGCTGGTAACGCTGGCCGCTATTTCGGCCGCTTTGCGTACGCGCAGCGTGCCGGTGCTCCTCATCCTTTCAGCCCTCGCCAGTCCGTATCTGCACGCCTATGACCTCCTCGGCGTCGCTCTCGCGGTTGCATTGCTTGTGGAGGACCGGCTGGAGCATGGCTTTGCTCCCGGTGAGCCGATTTTATTTTCCCTGCTCTGGTTCGCCCCGGGACTTGTGCCCTGGATCCTGCCTTACGCGCATCTCGTGCCGTTGCTGCTTGTCCCGCTCCTGGCAAGTGCCTGGCGCCGTGGCGGCGTGCAGGCGTGCGACTTTTCTCGGGTGCCGACTCGCTCGCTCGCGTCATCGGCCGGCCGGTCCCCTGTCTCCGGCTTCGGGTTACACATCGAAGATTAACCATGCCGGTCGCGGGGCGTTAACAAGTTCATAATAACTTTCTGCGTTGATTAGGCTACGCACGGAATTTCTCTGGAGGAGAGTTCGGCGAAAACGTTGCGCGCCAATCGCACAGGAGATAACGATGTTGAAAACCTTCAAAATGTTGCTCGCGAATGAGTCGGGCGTGACCATGATCGAATATGGTCTGCTCGCTGCCTTGGTCGGAGTTGCCGCGGTGGCGGTCCTCACCACCTTGGGCGGAGATCTGCAGACGCTGTTTACGACGGTCGCAGGCGATCTCTAACCGCTACGCCTCCGGGAGGCTGGGCTGATGTTCGGCCTTCCGGAGCATTTTTGCGAGGGCATGATCGTGATCTCGCTGCATGAGGCTGTCGTCTGATCGCCTGCGGTTCTTCTTGCGATCGCCTCCTACTGCGACGTCAAAGTGCGGATCATCCCAAACCGGCCATGCCTCGCCCCGCTTTTCTCTAGATCCTTGATTTCTGATCCCTGGCCAGCGGCTTGTGCCGCTCGGCTCGCTCAGGTCGGCGGCTACGGGTTGCATATAAAAGATTATTCATGCACGCCACGGGACGTTAAGGGGTTCATAATAAGTTTCAGCGTTGATTAGGGTACGCACGGAATTTCTCTGGAGGAGAGTTCGGCGAAAACCTTGCGCGCTAATCAGCACAGGAGACGACGATGTTGAAAACCTTCAAGACATTGCTCGCGAATGAGTCGGGCGTGACCATGATCGAATATGGCCTTCTCGCTGCCTTGGTGGGGGTCGCCGCGGTGACGGTCCTCACAACGTTGGGCGGAGATCTGAAGACTCTGTTCACCAGTATCGGGGCTGATCTCTAACCACTACGCCTCCGGAAGGCTGGACCGATGTCCGACCTTCCGGAGCATTTTTGCGAGGGCTTGATTGTGACCCCGCTGCATGAGGCTGTCGTCTGGCCGCCAGTGATTCTCCTCGCGATCGCCGCCTACGGCGACATCAAAGCGCGGATCATCCCGAATCGGCTATGCCTCGCGCTGCTTTATCTCTTTGGCCCTTGAATCTCTGGCCCTTTGGCCAGCACTTGGCGCCGCCCGGCGCGCTCGCGTCATCGGCCGGTCGGTTCACTGTCTCCGGCTTCAGAACTCACATTTAAAACCCACATCGAAAACGAGTGATGCCGCTCGCGTGACACTAAGTGCTCACACAACATTAAGACGTTAATAACAATTTTCTGTGTTGATTAGGCCTCGCACGGAATTTCTCTGGAGGAGAGTTCGGCGAACACCTTGCGCGCTAATCAGTACAGGAGATGACGATGTTGGAAGCCTTCAAGACATTGCTCACGAATGAGTCGGGCGTCACCATGATCGAATATGGTCTGCTCGCCGCGCTGGTTGGGGTCGCCTGCGTAACGGTCCTTACAACGTTGGGCGGAGATCTGAAGACTCTGTTCACCAGTATCGGGGCTGATCTCTAACCACTACGCCTCCGGAAGGCTGGACCGATGTCCGACCTTCCGGAGCATTTTCGCGAGGGCATGATCGTGATCCCGCTGCATGAGGCTGTCGTCTGGTCGTTTGCGATTATTCTCGCGATCGCAGCCTATGGTGACGTCAAAGCGCGGATCATCCCGAACCGGCTATGCCTCGCCCTGCTTGCGCTTTGGCCATTAAATCTCTGGCTCGGGGCCAGCGCCTCGGGTGCGAACGGGCCGGCGCTTTTTAAGACCATGGCCTTGTCTGGCCTTGGCGGACTTGAGATCGGTGCCGTGATTTTCATCGTCGGCGCGATGTTGTTTTCTCGCGGAGGGCTCGGCGGCGGCGACGTAAAACTGATGACGGTGGTTGGGATGTGGGCAGGGCCGCAGCTTTGGTTTCCGTTTATCGCCGTCACGCTGATCTCGGGCGGCGTCATCGCTCTGATCGTCCTCGTTCTCGCTATTCGCGCCTCGGGCTTTAATCGCAAGGCTTGGCGTCAGCACACTTTGCCGTATGGCGTTGCCATCGCCTGCGGCGGCCTCTATGTCGCCGCCGTTTTACCGCGCGGCTGAGCCGCAAGGGAGTATCGAATCATGCGCATGCGCACCATCGGAATGCTTGTCGTGGCCGTGCTGTTGGCGGGGATCGCCGCCCATTTGGTCGAGAAGCGTCTTAACAAGCCGGTGCATGTCGCCGTGAAGGTCGCGCCGACGCATTCGATCTTGGTCGCCGCGGCCAATCTTTCACCTGGGCAGTTTCTTCGTGCCGACGATCTGCGCTGGCAGGCCTGGCCGCGAGGTACCGTCGACCAGAATTACGTTGTTGAGGGCCATGTGCATCGGAGCGCCTTGGCCGGCCGCGTCATGCGGGTGCCGGTCGCTGCGGGGGAACCGATAACCGATACCGAAAGCGTGGCGCCTGGCAGTCATGGCTTTCTCGCTGCGGCGCTGAAGCCCGGCATGCGCGCTGTTTCGATTGGCGTCACCGCTACATCGGGGCTGCATGGCATGGTTTCGCCCGGCGATCGGGTCGACCTCATCCTGACTGAAGGATTGCCCGGGCAGCACAACCGAATCATGCGACACGCCGGTTTGACCATCCTGCGCAACTTGCGGGTGCTCGCAATCGATCAGAACCTTAATCCTGCGGACTGGAAGGGAGCGATGGGAGCGAAGCTGCTCGACAAAGCCAACTCTCGACATACAAGTGGTCAGCAGACGGCGACACTCGAAGTAACGCCAAAACAGGTTCAGATCGTAAACGTGGCCGAAGTCATGGGAAGCCTTTCCTTGAGCCTTCGGAGCCTTGGCCGCAGTACGGCGTCGGCTAAGGTCGCGGCTCTCGACCCGCCGCCGGCCGGCAGGAAGGCCCTTGTCGAGCTTGCCGCGGTCGATCCACCGGCCGGGAAGAAGGACCTCGTCAAGCTTGCCACGGTCGATCCGCCGGCACCGCCCGCGTTGTCGGCGCGCGTACATCCGGTTGCGACCAAGGTTAGCTATACGCTCGATTCTCAGGTCAGCCCATTGCTGCCGCCATTCCCCTCGCCGAATGCAAGACCACGAACGAGGGGTCGGACGGCACCTTATCATGCGCCGGTTGTCACCATCCTGCGCGGAGCGGCCGCCGGCGCGGCGGGCCATGGGGCTTCCCGATGATTATGACTCGCCGACTTGTCACGCGCATCTTGCCGATGCCTCGCCGCATCGCTCTTGGCCTTGTCTGCGGCTTGTTGCTTGGTCCGGCCGCCCTTCAGCCGGCACGGGCTGGCAATGGGGTCGCGCTGCAGCCGCCTGCTCGGATGATCAATGTCCAAGCGGATAAGGGAACGCTCATTCGCCTGCCGGGGGCCGCGAACACGGTATTCGTCGCCGATCCTTCGATTGCCGATGTGCAGGTGAAATCACCGCGCCTGGTCTACCTTTACGGGAAGAGCCCGGGCGAAACCGTGCTTTACGCGGTGGACAGTGGCAACCGTGTGCTGCTCGCCTCGACGGTCAACGTGGTGCAGGACTTGAGCGGTCTTCGCCGCGCCCTCCGCACCGTCCTGCCGAAAACGCCGATCACCGTAACGCCGGTCGGCAAAGGCGTAATGCTGGCCGGCAATGTGCAAGACGCTGCAGATGCCGCGACGGCGATGTCGATCGCGAAGCGGATCGTCGACACCTCGGACAGCGTCATCGATCATTTGAAGGTGACCGGCCCGAACCAGGTCAACCTCCGCGTCCGGATCGCCGAAGTGTCGCGCACGGTAATCAAGGATCTTGGCTTCAACTGGAGTGGCGCATTCGCCACAGGTGGTAAAGGTTTGGGCGCCTTTAAGTTTCTCAACGGCGGATCGACATTCCTCAATCCTGGCAACACGCCGCTTCCGTTGATCAGTTCGTTTCCTACGCCTCCAAATGTGGGCCCTGACACATTCGCCTTTGGGCAGACTTTTGGTGGCAATAACTATTCGGCCTTCCTTGACGCACTGAGTAACAACGGGTTGGCGCAGATTCTGGCGGAGCCTAATCTCACGGCGCTTTCGGGTCATCCTGCGAGCTTCCTCGCCGGTGGTGAATTCCCCATTCCGGTACCGCAAAGTACTGGGACATGCTCTAGCGCCACCAGCTGCGCTGCAACCATCACCATCATGTTCAAGAAATTCGGCGTCCGGCTCAACTTCACGCCAACCATCGTCTCGTCCAACCGCATCTCGCTTCTCGTGCGCCCCGAGGTCAGCCAGTTGACCCAGACAGGGTCGATCACACTCGACGGCTTCACCATCCCCGGCATCGAAACCCGCCAGGCGCAGACCACGGTGGAGCTCGCGAGCGGACAAAGCTTCGCCATCGCCGGACTGTTGCAGAACGACACGAACGAGAATGTCGCGAAGTATCCTGGCCTCGGTGATCTGCCGATCCTCGGTGCCTTGTTCCGCTCGACCAGTTTTCAGCGCAACCAAAGCGAGCTTGTCGTGATCGTGACCCCCTATATCGTGCGCCCGACCTCGCATCGTCTTCTAGCCCCGACTGATGGTTTGGTGGCGCCGAATGACGTCGAGCGCATCTTCGGTGGCATAACCTATCACCGCGAACCAGTAGGGGCCGGCTTTCCGCCGCCGGCTGCCGTGCCGAGCGGCCTCAAGGGGCCGGTCGGATTCCAGTTGGAATAGGAGGGCGGGTATGTCGCGCTTCAAGATAATGTCTGCATTCTTCGCTCTCGCGCTGCTTTCGGGCTGCGCCACTGGCCCGCGATCGCCGAATGGGGGGCCTCTCACCTGGGCGCCGCGGCCAAAGATCAATGTCGTGAACCATCAGCGCTTTGTTCATCCCGTCCGCTTCGCGCCGGCCATGGCGCGACCGGCGAAACCGGAAATCGAGCTGCTTGCCGCCTTTCTCGCCAAGCACAACGTGCAGCCCGGCGACCAGATCATGCTGAAAGGGGGTACGGCCAAGGAGCGCCTTTCCGTGATGCGTGCTCTCGCCCGGCTCGGCCTGACTGACGCAACCGAGGCCCGTTTCAATCCCGCGGCTTCCACTCAGACCGTGTTGGTGGTGGTCGATCACTATTGGGTTACGCCGCCGGCGAATTGCCCTGACTGGAGCAAGCCCGCTTCGGCCGATTTCAGCAACACGGTCGACAGCAACTATGGCTGCGCCAACGTCTACGATCTCGGTCAGATGGTTGCCGATCCACACGATCTTCTGCAAGGCCGTACGCTCGGCCCGGCCGACGCTGCCGAAGGGGTCAACGGGATCGAGCGCTACCAAGCCGGGAAAGTGTCGTTCGGGTCCGGTGGCTCGGGTGGCGGCAATGGCCAGCAACAACAATCTTCGTCTTCTTCCAACCAAGGGGGCGGCACGCAATGAACAGCCTCATGTCGAAAATTGTTCCGCTGGATCGCAATTCACGGCCCTCGACACGAGCGCCGCTTCATGCCTTCGTCGCCGACGCCGAAAGCCGCAGCGTCATGACCGCCGCCTTGCAAAAGCTCGACCTACCGCCGTCGTTGATCGACGACGGTGGAATCGACGCCGCGCTCCGCTGGGTCGATCCCGACATCTCGCCGCAGCTTCTTCTCGTCGATCTCTCGGCCTCGGCCTATCCGGTTACCGACATTGCGGCGTTGATGGCTGCGACGGCACCCGGCACGCGGGTCCTCGCCTTCGGCGCGACCAACGACGTTTCGTTGTTCCGCGAGCTGGTTGCGGCCGGTGCCTCGGACTACCTCGTGAAGCCACTCGCGCCCGATTCCATCTATGGCGCGATCCAGACCGCGATGCAGGCCGAGAGGCCGGCGCCCGCTCCGGACGAGGTCGAACGGCGCATCGTCGCCGTGCTGGGCAGCCGCGGCGGTATCGGCACCACCACGGCGGCGATTAACGTTGCCTGGCTTCTTGCCCACGAACGCAAGCAGAAGGTCGGATTGATCGACCTCGATCTTCAGTTTGGCACGGCAGCTCTTGCTCTCGATATCGAACCGGGTGGCGGCTTGTGGGAGGCTCTCGAGCAGCCATCCCGCGTCGACACCCTCTTCGTTGATCGGGTGATGGTGAAGGAAAGTGACAATCTCTACGTGCTCGGTGCCGAAGAACCGCTGACCCGCGAACCCGCGATCGATCCTTCCGGCGTCTCGGTCCTCCTCAAGGCGGTTAGCGACAAGCTGCCGTGGCTGGTTGTGGACTTGCCGCGCGGAACCGGATTCGTGCAGCATCAGGTTCTCACCACGGCAACCGATATTCTGTTGCTTTGCGATTTCTCAGTCGCCGGAATACGCGATGCGACCCGGCTTTTGGAGCCGATCCGGGTGTGGGCGCCAGAAGCTCGGCTCCTGACCATAGCGGGGCGCACGGCGGCGAGCCTCGCGCCCGCCGACTTCGAACGTCATGTCGGGCGCAAGCTCGATCACATCATTCCCTTGGATGCCAAGGCGGTCGCGGCGGCCAATAATTCCGGCAGGCCGATACCGGTTGTCGCGCACGACAGCCCTACCATCAAGGCCTTCCGCGAGGTCGTCGAGGTGTTGACTGGTAACGACAAGACGAACAAAAAAGCAAGGCCCTTCTGGCGGCGTCTCGGACGCTAGCGATGGCTTGGCAGGGCAGCAATCGACTGCGCACGGAAATGTCTAACCACAACGCGCAGGCGCCCGAAGGCCCGCCAAGCGAGGCCGAGCCGGCCGTCGCGACGGAGAAGGGCGGGATTCTCATAGCCCTACGCGCCCAGATCGAGGAGAAGCTTGATCCGAAGGTACGGGCGGACAAGAGCCGCGGTGAGCTCGCCCGCGTGATTGGCGAGTTGGTCGCCCGCGAGCTGCAGGCCCAACAGGCGGGCATCAGCGCGCTTGAACAACGGAATCTCGTCACCCAACTCCTGAACGAGGTCATGGCGGAACGGCAACAGCCGGCCGCCGGGGTGGCAACGCCAAGCCTCCCGCGCGGCACCGGTCTCCAGCCGGGGCAGGCGACGATGTCCGCCAAGGCTCGTGGTTATGGCGCATCGGAAAATCCGACCGCCGGCGAAAACAACCGCTTCAGCGTCGAGGCGGTCATGCGCGAACTGCAACCGAAGGTCTTGGAGCGGATCGAGGTGGCGGCTGCGGCGGTGATGCCGAGGGATGAACTTGAACGTCAGCTTTTCGACATCGTCGGCGAACTTGCGGCCGAGGCCAAACGGCAACTCAACCGCGCCGAACAACAACAGATCGTCATGCTCCTTCTTGACGATATGCTTGGACTTGGTCCCCTTGAGCCGCTCCTCGCCGATGAGACCGTCACCGACATTATGGTCAACGGCGCCAAGCAGATTTATATCGAACGGCGCGGCCAGCTCGAACTCAGCAACGTCCGTTTCGTCGACAACGGCCACGTCATGAATGTCGCGACCCGTATCGTAACGCGCATCGGACGGCGCATCGACGAGTCCAGTCCTCTTGTGGACGCGCGGCTTCTCGATGGCAGCCGCGTCAATATGATCATTCCCCCGCTTGCGATCGATGGGCCGAGCATCTCGATCCGGAAATTCGCCAAGAAATCGATCACGCTCGATATCATGGCGACGCAGCGTAACATGTCGCCGGCCATGGCCAAGGTGCTGGAGATTGCCTCACGCTGTCGTCTCAACATCCTGATTTCCGGTGGGACAGGATCCGGCAAGACGACACTTTTGAACGCCATGTCGCGGTCGATCGATCACGGCGAGCGCATCGTCACCATCGAAGACGCGGCGGAGCTGCAGCTGCAGCAGCCGCATGTGGTGCGTCTCGAAACGCGCCCGCCAAATCTTGAAGGCGGTGGCGAGATCACCATGCGTGACCTCGTTCGTAACGCACTCCGCATGCGTCCTGATCGCATCATCCTCGGCGAAATCCGCGGCGCCGAGGCAATCGACATGCTGCAGGCGATGAACACGGGCCACGATGGGTCCATGTGTACGATCCACGCCAACCGGCCGCGTGAAACCTTGACGCGCCTCGAGAACATGGTTGGCATGGCGGGACTCAACTTACCGGCGGTCGCGATTCGCACCCAGATCACCGGTGCCGTGCACATGATCGTCCAGGTGAGCCGCATGCGCGACGGGATCCGCCGCATCACCCATATCATGGAGGTGGTGGGGATGGAGGGCGACGTCATCACGACTCAGGATCTCTTCACCTTCCGTTTTCAAGGCGAGGGTGAACGGGGGCGGCTCCGCGGCGCCTTCGAGCCTACAGGCCTACCGCCGCATTTTTTGCAGAAGGCGGAATACTACGGCCTTGACCGCGCCTTGAACGAGGCCATCCGCGCGCCGGCGGTGCCTGCATGAATCCCACTCTCATCCCCGCACTCGAGATTGCCGGCATTGGGCTTCTGCTCTGCCTCGGATTTATACTCATTTTTCAGAGTGGCGCGAAGGAGCGGCGCATTCAACGGCGGCTGCAGCGCTTACACGATAAGAAGCCAGAGAGAACAAAAAACGGCGCTTTGCCCGTTCAGCTCCGCCGGCGTGAGATCTACAGCGCGAATCCCGGCCTTGACCGTCTTTTGAAGCGGTGGCTGCCGAGCCCGGCCGTGCTGCATAATCGTTTGGCGCGGACCGGCCGGAACATCACGGTTGCACGCTATCTTGCCGCCAATATTGTCCTTATTGTTGTAGTCGCCGTTGCTTTGAAGCTGTTCCACCTTCCCCTTCCCGTGGTGATTCTTTTGGGTATAGCGGGCGGCATTGGGTTACCTCATTTCGTCGTCGCCAGATTGATCCGCCGCCGCATCACCGCCTTTAACAACCAATTTCCGGAAGCGATCGACCTCATGGTGCGCGGTCTTCGCGCCGGTTTGCCGATCATTGAGACGATCACCGTCGTGGCGCAGGAAATGCCCGAGCCGATTCGTGGCGAATTTCGCCGCATTGTCGATGCCGTCCAAGTCGGGCAGCCGTTTGACGAAAGCTTGTGGGCGGCGGCGAAGCGAATCGATTCGGCCGAGTTCCGTTTCTTCGTGGTCAGCCTCTCGATCCAACGCGAAACGGGCGGCAATCTTACCGAGACGCTCGAAAATCTCTCCGATATCCTGCGCCGCCGTCGGCAGCTTTATCTCAAGGTCAAGGCTGTGTCTTCCGAGGCGCGCGCCGGCGCCTGGGTGATCGGGGTGTTGCCGTTCCTTCTCGGTTCAGGCATGTATCTGATCAACCCCCAGTATATGTCGCCGTTGTTCCATACTCACGATGGTCACACGCTTCTCGCTGTCGGCCTCGGTGGCTTTGCCATCGGCGTGGTGGTACTGATCAAGATGGTGAGCTTCCAAATATGAATCTCGATGGTATGTTTTTCGTGTCCTCGAACACGATGATCATCGCGGTGGCGGCGCTCGCGGCGTTCATCAGCGTCGTCGCCTTGTGGCAGGCTGCTTTCGAGCGTGACCGCGTGGCACCGCGCCTTAAAGCCCTGGCGGCTCGGCGCGACGAGCTCATTCATGAGACGTCTACCCGCCGTCGTGGCCGGCGTCGGCAGGTCAAGAGCAGCCCCATGCAGCGATTGGCTGGGCGCTTCAGCCTGCTCAGCGAGCAGGCGATCGTCGCCTCTATGGCAAAGCTTGCTCCGGCCGGCTGGCGGTCACGGGATGCGGCCATCACCTACCTTTTGGCGCGAGCCTTCGCCCCGGTCGTCTTCGTGATTGCGACCGGAGTCTTCGTCTTTTTTGGCACTCACCTCTCGCACGGAATGCGCATTCTTGCGATCATCGTGGCAGTGCCGGCCGGAGCGGCGGCGCCCGACGTCTACGTGCGCAATGCGGCCGACAAACGTCGCGCCATTTTGCAGAAATGTCTGCCTGACGGGCTGGATCTCCTCGTCATCTGCGCAGAAGCAGGCCTCAGTCTCGACGCCGCGCTGCAGCGGGTCGCGCGCGAGATCGCGCTGTCCGCTCCGCTCTTGGCCGATGAGCTTAACATTACCGCGCTTGAACTCGGATTTCTGCCCGATCGCCGGCAGGCGATCGATAATCTCAATTACCGCACCGACACGGCCTCGATCCGCGCCGTAGTCAATGCGCTGAAGCAGAGCGAGAAATACGGCACGCCGCTTGCCAGGGGATTGCGCACTCTCTCGAGTGAATTTCGCGACGAACGGCTGATGAAGGCCGAGGAAAAAGCGGCCCGGCTCCCCGTCCTTATGACAATTCCGATGATGGCCTTCATCATGCCGCTTCTATTTATCGTCCTCCTGGGGCCCGCAGCAATCCAGATCCTGTCAACCCTCTCAGGCGTCCTTTAGGAAGGTTTTGTGCCACCAGGCATTTTGGCGGCGCTCAGGATCGCTGGCCTGCGGGAATTCTTGCGCCGATCATTCGCTCGTTCCGCGCCCCCCCGTCGTGGCGGCGGAGCCAGGATCATCGAGTAACGAGCGATACACCCATCCTTCCTGCTTGTTCTGCTCGCCCTTGCTGTTGAAGCGAATCAGCACCCAGTCCCCACTCCGCTTGACCAGCGCCACTTTCGTATTGCGTGGCAGCGTCGTGATCACCGGGGCCTCGCTCGATGGGCCCGAGCGAACGTTCGCGATCGCCACATTAATGACGGCGGACTGTTCGGCAACGTGTGTCGATGCCGTTGCCAAGGCGTGGGCCGGTGGGACGGCCTTGTGGGGCGGTCGCTCGACCTGGCTAGAAGAGTGAACAATTCGGAGCCACCAGCCTTGCTGCAGGATCGGCTTGAGGCGCGGATAAAGCATTACCACCGCTGCGAGGGACGCGGCTAGCACAAGCCCACGGGAAATGTACCGCGCAATCCTTCTCTGTGATTCGGCACGTGCCGCCGCCAGCCGCTCCGCCCTTTTGACGTCGCGAATCCCTTCCGCCGTTTTGATGGCGGCCATACGCTCCTTCAAGCCGGCGTTCCAGGATTTCCGCGCCGCCGTCAGCTCGGCCTCGATCGCCTGTCTGGCGGTTTCCGTGTGGGCTTGCTCAACCTGCTGGCGCATGTCGTTGAGTTCGGCCTCGCGGGTGGAGAGGGCCGCCGTGACCGCCGTCAACTCCTCGCGCAGACGGCGCAGTTCCTCGCCGCCCCGCTCGCGCGCCGTCTCGACCTGAGCGCGGGCTTCCTTGAGCG
>JBJKQL010000047.1:0-4077 GCA_046705265.1 Ferrovibrionaceae bacterium | reverse complement strand
GCAAAAACCCTGTTTCGCGATCGATCGTCCGGAAGTTGCTCATCGAAAATGTCCCCCGCCCGGCGAAAACCAGAGCTCGATTCTAACCCAACCGCTCGCAATGCGCTAAGTCCGACAGGCTGCTAGTCATTGCGGTAACTGCTGCCTTCCTCATGATCGGTGCGCTGCCCGTAGCAAGCTGGGTCGGATCGCCGCTCGAAAGTCGCTTCCCGTTGCCGAAACCTCCTAACGAGGTGCGCGGGATTATCCTGCCTGGCGGTTACGTGGATCCCTGGGTTTCGGCGGCGCGGGACGCGCCGGCTTTGAACCAAGCCTCGCAGCGGCTCATAGAAACAGCAATCCTAGCCCGGCGCTATCCGAAAGCGGAAATCGTTGTCACCGGCGGTACACCCATAATGTTTCCCGACCTTTTCGCCGCTCCGCCATTGGCCGAAGGCCGGATCAGCAAAAGGCTCTTGACCGAACTCGGCGTTGCCCCAAACCGCATCGTCATCGAAACAAGATCGCGAAACACGTTTGAAAACGCCCTATTCAGTAAGAGGCTGGTTCATCCCGAGCCTTGCGAGCGATGGATCGTGATCGCGTAGGCGAGGGCGAGTTCGGCGGCGGCTTCGGTGGCGGTATAGGGGACGTCCCGGTTGCCGAATAGAACAGCAATTCGGAGCCCCCCGAATGGTTTGTGAGCGATCTCGACGATGCGGCCCTGATCGCCATTGAAGACACCCTTATCGTAATTGTTTACGAGCTGCTGAACCTTGTCACCAACGGAGCCCGTGCCGCCGGCGAGGCGGCAGGTCGGACTTGTGACGTCCCCGGCCGGATTGCAGATCTGGGCCAGCAGTTCATTCAGGCAGTGCACCCCGCAGGTTCTGTTCTTCATCGGTGCCAGGACCTGGAGGCCCGTAAACGGATTGCAACCTCCTTGGATGACATCCTTGACGACTTCAGCCAGGGCCGAGGTGGCGTCGGCATCAGGTACCTTCAGGAGAGACAGATCCAGCCCCTTGGTATAGGACGGCAAATGGGAAACGTGTCCCTCGCGAATTGCCTGGCAGACTTGGGCGATGGTGCTGCCTTCGCTTTGGCGGAGGATCGCGGAAAGGCGGATGACCGGGAAACGCCCGGAAGCCAGCATATCGGTGAAGGGCTGGCCGAAAGACACGGGCGGAAGCTGATCCGGATCGCCGACGAGGACCAGTCGGCAGTTTTTCGGCAGGGCCGCTAGGAGATCCGCCATAAGTGCGAGATCGACCATCGATGCCTCATCGACGATTACCGACCCGGCATTGAACGGGTTGTGCTGGTGGTGCCAGAACCCGCCGAGGGCGGAAGAGTAACCGAGGAGGCGATGAATAGTCGATGCGCTCTGGCCGGTGGCTTCCATGAGGCGCCTTGCGGCTTTGCCGGTGGGGGCTGCGAGGAAAATTGGACGTTTGGAGATCGCAGCGATGCCGTTTACGGCGGCGCGGACGACAGTGGTCTTGCCTGTTCCGGGCGAAGGGGCGACATAGTGCCCAAGAACAGCCATTTGAGGTGACCGTTCGATATCGGCACCACCCGCGTGCCGGGGAGCAGGTCACGGTATTGCGGCGTGTTACTCATGCGGGTCGCATCCACTTCATAATTGAACAACCGAACGGGTGCCGAGTTTTGCTGCCGGCATGGATGACCGAAGACCCTGCGGCGACCTTGCCCGTGGTATCGGTACCCCGACTTCCCTTCGATTGCCTTCAGGAGCTCCGCCACCTGATTGCGGCGCTGGGCGTATCCTTATCGCCATCATCATCCGAGTCGGCTGGGACGGAGAGAGGCGATGAAGAGACAGAACGCGCGAGTGCAACCCGATCTTGTCGTGATGGCGGCCGGCGATCTGGCGCGCCGGCGATTCGACCCGGCGACACGCCTGGAGATCATAAATCTCCTCAAGGTCGCTCTGACCGAATGCGGCGCCGCCTCGGCAAGAAAGCGGGAGAGTGATGATGAATAAGATCACGGCGGAACATTTGAAACGCGGCGCTTATGTCTACGTGCGGCAATCGACACCGGAGCAACTGCTGCACAATCCGGAGAGCCGCCGGCGCCAGTATGGCCTGACGACGCGAGCCCGCATGCTCGGCTGGGAGAATGTGATCGTCATTGACGACGATCTCGGCCGCTCCGGGGGTGGGACGGCGCGGCCCGGTTTCGAGCGTTTGTTGGCGTCGATTTGCGGCGGCGCCGTTGGAGCGGTCTTCGCCATCGAGGCGTCCCGCCTGGCTCGCAACGGACGGGACTGGCACACGCTGCTGGAGTTCTGCGCGGTGGTAAATAGCCTGATCATCGATGAAGATGGCGTCTATGATCCGCGGCTCATAAATGATCGCCTTCTGCTCGGCATGAAAGGGGCTTTCAGCGAGCTCGAGCTTTCGATCTTCCGGCAGCGCTCGCAAGAGGCGCTGCGCCTCAAAGCGGAGCGCGGGGACCTGCATACGACGGTCGCCGTCGGCTACGTGCGCGGTACCGACGACCGCCTGGAGCTGGACCCCGACCGGCAAGTGCGAGCCGCACTCTTCTTGGTATTCCAGAAATTCGCGGAGATTGGCAGCATCCGCCAGGTTGCCCTATGGCTCTGCGATGAGGGCATCAGGATGCCGATGGTTATCTACGGCCCGCAAGGGCGAGTAGTGGAATGGCATCTGCCACGCTACAATACGGTTCACCGACTATTGACCAATCCGGTCTACGGGGGTGCTTATGTTTTTGGGCGGAGCAGCTCGTGTGTTCGCTTGGAATCCGGCCGCAAAGTGGTTAGCCGCGGAATCCAGCGCCGCCGGGAGGAGTGGCAAGTACTGATCCGCGACCATCATGAGGGCTACATCTCTTGGGGCGACTATGAGCGCAACCAGCAGATCATCGGTGCGAACGCCAACATGAAAGGGCAGATGGTGCCTGGATCGGTGCGGAATGGCGGTGCCTTGTTGGGCGGACTGCTACGCTGTGGCCATTGCGGGCGCAAGCTCAAGGTCCGTTATCGCACGGGACATGGCGGTGCGTCTTATGTTTGCAACGACAGCAATATCAACCATGCGCGGCGAATCAAGTGTATTGCATTCGGGAACGCGCGAGTCGACGCGGCGGTATCGGCGGAATTTCTCCGCGTGATCTCTCCGCTCGGCCTCGATGCTGGTTTGCAGGCGATTGCCGATCGCGAACAGGCGAGTTCGGAGCGTCTGCAGCAGATGGAGCTCTCGGTAGAGCGGGCACGCTATGAGGCGGCACGTGCGCACCGGCAGTATGACGCAGTGGATCCGGACAACCGCTTGGTTGCCGGCGATCTCGAGAGGCGATGGAATGAGCGTCTTGCGGAGGTGGCGCGGCTGGAAGAGGAGATGCGCATCGCTCGACGGACACAGGTGCCGGCGTTGACCGAGACCGAGCGTGGCGAAATTCTCGCCTTGGCGACGGATTTGCCGTGCTTGTGGAATCATCCGAAGGCCTCCGCCGCGATACGCAAACGTATGTTGCGAGCGGTATTTGAGGAGATTGTCGTCGTCGTTGAACCAACGTTGCTACGGCTCGCGCTGCACTGGAAGGGTGGTGATCATACGTCGCTGGACGTAGTGAAGAACCGCGTGGGAGAGCATCGCTGGAAGACCAGCGCAGAGAGCAAGCAGGTGATCCGTGAGCTTGCCCGGCTATTACCGGATCGAAGCATCGCGGCCGTTCTCAATCGGGTTGGTATTCGGTCCGCCAAGGGGAAGACGTGGTCTCAGCAGCGGGTGCGGGAATTTCGCAATACCCATCACATTGCGATTTATCGTCAAGGTGAGCGTGCCGAGCGCCGCGAACTGACATTGCAAGAGACGGCCAGCCGTTTGGGGGTCAGCAGTATGACGGTCATACGTTTGATCCGGGACGGCTTGCTGCCGGCGAGACAGGCCTGCCCGGGTGCGCCCTACGCCATTCAGGAATCCGCTCTTGGTTCGCCGGCGGTTCGGGCCGCGATCACGACGGGGCGTGCAGTATCACCAGATCCGCGACAACGAACACTGAATTATCAATAGCATAGGAGATGATGCATCATGTCACCAGTCCAGG
>JBJKQL010000046.1:0-54774 GCA_046705265.1 Ferrovibrionaceae bacterium | reverse complement strand
GCCATCAAGCTCGCTCAGCGGCGTATCCAGCCGGCGACAATCATCGCATGGTCGCTTTGGCGACGCGCACATCAAGCGGAAGCAAGGCGCGCGCATATCAAACGAAAAAAGCAACTGTAATGCTAGCGCGAAATCTTCTGCATCTGGCAAGAGCATAAACACACGGTGTGTTTTATCACGCACTTGGCAATCGAGGTGTTCTTCAAGTTGCCGAGAGAATCCTATACGGCGAGTAATGACGCGAACCGACGGGGCCTCGTTCAAAACGTGGCATATGTCGCGTTCATCGGATCGCAAACCAGCATCCGACCCGGATCATGCGAGATGAAAAGCGGAGGCTTGGCTGCCTTGGCCACGATCTGCGGCGTGACGCCGCAGGCCCAGAACACCGGCAGCTCGTCCCGCTTGATCTCGGCCGGATCGCCAAAGCTCGGCCTGTTAAGATTGACGATGCCAATCGCTTCCGGCAGCCCGATATGAACCGGTGCGCCATGGACGCCGGGAAAGCGCGTCGTGATCTGCACCGCTCGGATAGCGTCGGCCGACCGGAAGGGCCGCATCGAGACCACAAGTTTGCCGCGGAAGCGCTCAGTCGGTGCGGTATCGATCGAAGTCACGTACATGGGGACGGTGGTGTTCTGCTCGATATGGCGGATGCCGAGCCCCGCCTCGATCAGAGCCTGTTCGAAGGAGAAGGAGCAACCGAGCGCGAATGCGACCAGATCGTCGCGCCAATAGTTTCGGATGTCGGTCGGCGTCGCAGTCAGAACACCGTCGCGGAAGACGCGATAGCGCGGCACATCGGTGCGTATATCGATATCTTGCCCAAGTGCCGGCAGTGCCGGCGATCCCGGTCGTGCCACGGCCAGAACCGGACAGGGTTTCGGATTCTGCAGGCAATACCGCAGGAATTCATCAGCCCAGTCGGCGGGCAGGATGGCGACATTGGCCTGCACGCGGCCGGGCGCAAGGCCGGCCGTCTGGCCATTGTAGGCGCCACGCCGGATCGCGGCCCGAACGCGCAGGGGATCGTCACGCCATTCGCTGCCGGCCGTCAATTTCCTTACCACCGATGCGCCTGCCATCGTTGCCTCCAGACCAAGCCAGCCAATAGGACGGCAATATAATGGCGATATTATATAGCGGCAGACGAGTAAAGCCGAACCGCTTTTCCGATTCTTGCTGGCGGCCGCCACCGATCAGGCTGTTTCCCTCAGGATAGCCCGATATTGACAGTGCCAAGACGCTGCCCGAGACTTAGTCTGCGTCGTTGGAAGAAAATTTGAGGAGACGTTCCATGGCTGTCGCGGTGGCCGAGAAGTCGAAGGCCCTTTCGGTGAAGGAGCGGGTGAGCGCCGAGGAGTGGCAGGCCCGGGTCGACCTCGCGGGATGCTATCGCCTCGCCAATCACTACCGCATGACAGACATGATCTATACCCATATTTCGGCGCGGGTTCCGGGTCCGCACGAACACTTCCTGCTTAATCCTTATGGGTTGATGTGGGACGAGATCACCGCCTCGTCGCTAGTCAAGGTGGATATAGAGGGCCGCGGCGTGGATGCCGGTGAAAACGACGTCAACTACGCGGGCTTCGTGATCCACGGCGCCATTCACATGTCGCGCCATGATGTCGGCTGCGTGATGCATACCCATACGCGCGCCGGCATGGCAGTTTCGGCGCTGAAGGACGGCCTCCTGCCTCTCACCCAGACGGCGATGCGCTTTCACGGCCGCGTCGCCTATCACGACTACGAGGGCGTCGCCCTTGATCTTGACGAACAAAAGCGTCTTGTTACCGATCTCAGCGATAAGAACGTTATGATTCTCCGCAATCACGGACTGTTAACCTGCGGACCGACGGTCGCCGCGGCCTTCAGCCTGATGTTCTGGCTCGAGCGTGCTTGCGACGTGCAGATGGCGATCCTCTCGGCCAATGCCGAGATCAACCAGCCGAACCAGGGCGTGCCGGAACACACGGCGGCGCAGTTCGATCCCAACTACCGCGACATGAGTCCGCGTGAGTGGACGGCCTTGATGCGCATGATCGACCGCATCGATCCCTCTTATCGGAACTGATGCGTCGTCAGGGCGCGCGGGCGCCGGCGGTTCAGGCGGTGAGAAGCCGGAGCGGCTTGCCGGCGAGATAGGCTTCGATGTCCTCCACGGCTTGAGCATACATTCCGGCGTAGTTCTCTGCCGTGACGTAGCCGATATGGGGCCCGAGCAACGTGTTGTCGAGTTTGCGCAGCGCATGCTCGGCGGGCAGCGGCTCGACATCGTAAACGTCGATCGCGGCGCCGGCGATGCGGCGATTCCGCAGCGCGTCGATCAACGCCGTCTCATCGACCACCGGGCCGCGCGAGGTGTTGATCAGATAGGCGCTGGGCTTCATCACGGCAAATTCCGCCGCCCCGACAAGGCCACGGGTGCGTGCGCTCAAAACGACGTGGAGGGTGATGACGTCGGCGCTGCCGAAGAGCTCTTCTTTCGAAACGTGGCGGGCCCCCGCTTCTGCCGCTTTTTCCGGCGTCAGGTTCTGGCTCCAGGCGATGGTTTCCATGCCGAAAACGCGACCGATCTCGCCGACGCGGCGTCCCAGCTTGCCGAGTCCGACGACGCCGAGAATCTTGCCGGCGAGGGTATGGCCAAGGCCGACCTGCCAGCCGCCGGCGCGCATCGAGCGGTCTTCTGCCGCGATGTTGTGGGAGATGCCGAGTATCATCGCCCACGCCAATTCGACCACGGGTTCAGGCGACGTCCGCGTGCCTGAGACGGTAATCCCCCGCTTGATCGCTGCGCCGACATCGATCGCGAGGTTTCGGAGCCCCGTGGTGATGATGAGCTTGAGTTTGGGCAGATGCTCGATCACGGTTGCCGGAAACGGCGTCCTTTCGCGCATCAGCACCACGGCGTCAAAGGGTTGCAGTGCGGCGATCACGGCTTCGGCGCCACCGAACGGTTTGCTAAAGGTGGTGATCTCCACTTTGTCCTTAAGCCGTCCCCAATCGGCGAGGCCCAAGGCGGCGTTCTGATAATCGTCGAGAATCGCAAGCCTCATCGTTCCTCCCAAGATGGCGTTTCCTCCCATGCGGTACGGCGAGCTTAGCACGGGCGTTGGTCGTCGCCAGGGCTAAGAGAGAAGCGCGCCGAAGTTACGCCGCGACGGCCGCGGCCTTGAGTACCTTATTGATCTCCGGCATTACTTTCGTCGCCATCAGTTCCATTGAGCGCTTACCGAGTTCGGGGTTGACCCAGTCGTGCGAGCAATAGAGAAGTGTTCCGAAATCGCCGGTCTGCTCACGGAACGCGAGAAGCTGGTCGACGACATTCGAAACCGAGCCCGCGATGACAAGCGAGTCGAGGACATAATCGAGGGTTACGTCGCCGTCATCCATGTTGGGGTGGTGCTTGAAGAGATTGCTGCGGCCACCTGCGACCAGCTTGGTCATCAGGTTGCGGAAATAGAATGAATAGGGACCTTGCGGTCCCTTGCCGTAGCGCGCCGCCACCTTGTCATCGTCCGCGACGAAGATGCTCTTCGCGATACGCCAGTTCGTCGTGTCGACGGCTCGGCCCGCCTTCTCGCAGCCCTCCTTGTATTTCGGCCAGTGCGACGCGACCCAGGGGGGCTGCAGGAAATTGGCCGAGATAGGCAGCCAGCCGCGCTCGGCCGCAGAGACCAAGCCCTTGGAAAACGGTGCGACGGCCGTGACTACGATCGGCGGATGCGGGTCCTGATAGGGCTTGACCATGATGCCCTGGCCATAGGCAGGCGCCAGGGTGCGCTCAGTCGAGAAGCTCCAGTATTTTCCCTGCCGACTGTACGGTGGCTCGCCGGACCAGATGGCGAGAATATGGTCGATCGATTCGACCAGCATGGCCGTTCGGTCAGCGTCGAGGTTGCCGAAAATTTCAGCGTCCGATCGCAACCCGCCAGGACTGATGCCGAACATGAGCCGGCCTTCGAGCAAATGATCCACCATCGCCACTTCGGCCGCAACCTGCACTGGATGATGATTTGGTAGGTTGATGGTGCCGGTACCGAGCTTGATCGTCTTGGTGTCGGAAACCAAACTCGAAATAAAAGCGAGCGGGGAAGTGATCGTCTCGCAGGCGTCGGTGAGGTGTTCGCCGAAATAAGCCTCACAATAACCAAGACGATCGGCAAGGATCGTCGCCTCGCGATCCTCCTTCAAGGTTTCGGTTAAGGACCGGGTTTGCGGGTGGACCGGCATCGTGAACATGCCAAGCTTCATTCGATCTCCCTTCTCGCTATACGGATGGCGAAGGTTCAATGGAGGGTTAAGGGTTCGGCGCCGGGCCTTCTGGCCCGGCCATGGTCGGGATGGTTGAAAAAAGCGGCGGCACCGGCGAGCATGGCGTCCACCGCCTGTATGATGACGGCGTCAAGATTGCTCGCGACCGGCGTGCCATAGATGTACTTGCGCACACCGTGATAGAAGATGCCGCCATGCATGGTCCAGGCGAGCTCGAGAGCGATGTTTCGGCCGCGTGGGGTGTTTGCCTTGGCGGGAAGACCGGCCACCGCGCGGATCTCGTCGCAAATTGGCTTCAGGATACGCTCCTCGATGCGCTTGATGTAACGGCGGTTGAGCTTGGCGTCACGAAGTCCTGCATACATATAGATTCGAATCCACTCATAAGTGAAGATCGCCCGCGTATAGGCACCGTAGAATCGGATCAATCGCTCGCGTAGAGAGAGGTTGCAGTCCCGGATGAGGGCCTCCCAGCTCTCGTCCCAAAGGTCGAGAAAGACTTCCTGGTAGATACGCTCAACCAGCGCCGCCTTAGTCGGGAAATAGCGGAAGAGAAGCGGTTGCGTCATGCCGATGCGTTGCGCGAGTTCGCGGGTGCGGCCGCTGAAGCCGACCTCCGAGAAAAAACGGATCGCTTCTTCGACGATGCGCTTCTCGCGCTCGGCCGGCGGGAGCCGACGTCGGACTTTGCGGAGTGCCTCGGCCATCCCGTCAGGCGTCCTGCTGCAGGTCGGCAATCTGAACCCCGGCGAGAGGCATCGGCGCGGCATAGGTGCCGCGGCAAAAGACGAGGGGCATGCGCTCGCTGTGGGAGAAGGCTTCGACTCGGCCGACGAAGATCATGTGATCACCGCCTTCGTAGCGGAATTCGGTGCGGCACTGGAAACAGGCCGCCACGTCGCGCAACAGCGGCACGCCGCCGATTCCTGCCTCGATAGCGAGATCAGCGAAGCGATCCGGCCCAGGGGTCGAGAATCGCGATGACAACGCCACCTGATCGGCGGCCAGCACGTTCACCGCGAAATGGCTCGCGTCATGATAGATGCCCAAGTTGTAGGAACGGCGCGACAGGCTCCACAGCACGAGCGGTGGATCCAGCGAGACTGAGTTAAAAGAGCTTACCGTGAGCCCGGTCGGCTCGCCGCACGGGCTTGTCGTCGTGATGATGGCGACCCCGGTCGCGAAGGTGCTAAGCGCCCGGCGGAAACTCTGGACGTGGTTCAAGGGTGCCGTGGCCTGCTGCGCCAGCGGCGCGCCTGCTATGGTCCGTTTAGGTGACGATTCTTGCATGCCGGCCGTCACAGAGTGGGGTTATCGAGCGGCAGGCCAAGCGCAGCGCGAGTGTAGGTTATGCCCATCGCGTCGAAATTGAACACGATGTGCGAAGCAACCGCATGGGCGTCGCGGAACGTCTGTTGCATCGGGTTGCGCGCATAGATGCCGCTTCCGCCGGCGAGACCAAAGATCAGATCGACGGCGCGGACGCACAAGCTGACCGAAAAGGCGCCATCCCGCCGGTACCGCGCCTTGGTAAGGGCATCGGGCTGCTGGCTTGCCGCCGCCATCGCCGCCGCGTGGTCGCACACATTCCGCATCAGTATCCCGGCGGTATCGATCAGCGCGGCTGCCTCCGCGGTCTTGATCTGAACCGACTGGAAGTCGCCGACCTTGGCACCGGAGTAGGTCGCGACGCGAGACTTGAGGGCGTTAAGGTGCGATTCGTAGGCCCCCTCGGCGATGCCGAGCGCTACGCCGCTCAAGATAAAGGGGAAGAGCGGAAACACAGGCAGCTTGTAAAGTGGCGCCGGATTGATCTCGAGCCCCGGCGGCGTGCCGTTCTTCAAGTCCTCGATCGCGAGCGTCCTGTGCTCGGGAACAAAAACGTCATCGGCCTTTACGTCCTTACTGCCAGTCGCCGCCAAGCCCATGGCATACCAAGTATCGAGGATGTGGTAATCGGCACGTGGCACGAGAAAGATGCGGAGCTCGGGCGTGCCGTCGCCGTGCACGATCGTGCCGCCCAGCATGTTCCAAGCTGAATTGTCGACGCCGCTCGAGAAAGGCCAGCGGCCGCTCAAGCGATAGCCACCCGTGACGCGGCGGGCGCGTCCAGCCGGAAAGATCAGCGCGGAGGCGATGAGATGATCAGGTGATTCGCCCCAGATTTCGTTCTGCGCGGCCTCGGGAAACAAGGCCAGCATCCAATGATGGCTTGCAAGGTTGGCGAGATTCCAAGCGCTTGACGCGCAAGCTCTGGCGATTTCCGACGCCGCATCGAGGAGCAATCGGTAGTCGAGTTCGGCGCCGCCGACGCGGGCCGGCTGCACCATGCGGAAAAGACCGGTGGCATGGAAATCGGCCTCGGTCTCGTCGGGCAGGCGGCGAAGTTCTTCGGCACGAGCCGCGCGCTCGCGCAAAGCCGGCACCAAGGCGCGTGCACGGGCCAGCATCTCTTCCCGCGTTGGCCGCTGATCACGCGGTTTGGCGGCGCCTTGAACCACCATCACCTAGCCCGTGCGTTTATGTCTTGCCGCCGGCCGCCGCGGGGTGGCGGTCTTGCTTGCGGGTTTCGCTTTGGCTGACTTCTGCACCGCCGTCTTGGTCGTACGCCTTGCCGGGCTTCGAGACAGATTCTTCGCGGCCCGCGAGGCGGCGAAATTAAGCTCGAGCGTCACGCCGTTCGGGTCCTTGATGAAAATTTGCCGCAAGCCCTGTTCCGGCACGGTGCGCAGGCGCATCTCAAACCCGAGCCGTTTGAGTTTGGCCAGCATCGCCGTGTAGTTCGCGCCCTGGAAAGCGATGTGATCGATGGCGCCGGTGCTCGCCCCGTCGCTTTCACCTTGGTGGCCGAGATGATAGAGCTGCGACGCATTGGCGGCGGGCGCGGCGAGATGAATGCAGGCGTCGCGGCCGAGATAAAGCCAGTAGCCCGGAAACTTGAAAGGGGGCCGCTTGCCAACCTTGAGACCGAGGACATCGACGTAAAAATTCTTGGTCGCTTCGAGATCTGCGGCGTAGACCAAAAAATGCTGCAAACGCGTGAGCGGCATGATGCCCTCCCCATTTTTTTCATTGATCAAATGATAAGCTAAAACAAGGGTGGCCAGCGTGCAAGCGCGAAGCGAAACCGTGGCATAGACGAGAAAATGGCGAATCGATGTGACTTGGCCAGAACTGCCGGTTCGTTGTGTGGCGTGCCGTTGGCACGGGCATGTCCGGTCGCGCCGCTTAGGGAGGCGCCGGTCACCTCCTCGGTTGACAGCGCTTCGGCCCCTGAAATAATTCGTGCTTACTCGGTTGCCGGAGACCATGGCAGCCGCCGGTATGCGAGGGGAGGGACGTGATGCCGTCGTCGCCATCGACAGGGCTGAAGCGCTCGCTCGATATCACATTGATCGTCAATGGCGAAACCGTGACGGGGCGCGCCGAAGCACGCACTCATCTCGTCGATTTCCTCCGGAACGAGCTGGATCTTACCGGCTCCCATATCGGCTGCGAGCAAGGTGTCTGCGGCGCCTGTACGGTGCGGCTTGATGGCCGTATCGTGCGCGGCTGCCTGGTCTACGCGATTCAGGCCGTAGGCCGGCGTGTCGATACCATCGAGGGTGTTAGCAACAGGGGCGAGATTGCTGATCTGCAGACAGCGTTTCACGAGCGCAACGCATTGCAATGCGGCTATTGCACGCCCGGCATGTTGCTCGCCGCGGCCGAGCTGCTCGCACGGCGCCCCAATGCCGACCGCGCGGAAATTCGCAAATTCCTGAGTGGCAACTTTTGCCGTTGCACCGGCTACCAAGCCATTGTCGATGCGGTGGAGGCAACCGCCCGGCGACGGCAGGCGGCTCACCCATGAACGGAGACGCATCGGAATCCTCGCGCCATCGCGCCAGTCCGCTGTCTCTTCTTGATCGCCCGAACAGCTACATCGGGCGCAGCGTGGCACGGCCGAACGCCCGCCGGCTGTTGGCCGGCCAAGGCCAATTTATCGGCGATATTACGCTGCCGCGTATGCTCCATGTCGCTTTCTATCGCAGTCCTTACGCGCATGCGCGCATCGAACGGGTGGAGACAGTTGCCGCTGCTGCGAGCGCCGATGTCGTCAGGGTTGTCACCGGGGCTGATATCATTGGCATCTGTAAGCCTTGGATCGGCGTTCTCGATCATCTCAAGGGATTGAAGTCGGCGCCGCAGCCAGCTCTCGCCGTCGATCGTGTCCTCGCCCAAGGCGAGCCCATTGTCGCCGTGGTCGCCCGCTCGCAGGCGGCGGCCGAGGATGCGGCGCAGAAGGTTTCGGTCGATTTCACCCCGCTTCCGCCGCTGATCGATGCCGAAGCCGCGCTCGCCGATGACGCGCCAGTGCTGCACCCGGAGCTTGGCGACAATCTTACCTTTGAGCGTTCGATCGAAGTTGGAGACGTGGAACAGGCCTTTGGGGACGCTGCGGTGGTGGTCGAGGATACCTTCGATTTCGCGCGCCAGACCGGCGTGACACTGGAGGCACGCGGCGTCATCGCCGACTATCGCGGGACCGAAGGACGTCTAATCCTCTATCAATCGAGCCAAGCGCCGCACATGATGCGGTCGCTGCTCGCGCGCCAGTTTGGCATTGCCGAAAGCGACATCCGCGTGGTCGCGCCCGATATCGGCGGCTCGTTCGGCATCAAGATCCATTGTTATCCTGACGAGATGGCGACGGTCGCACTCGCGATTCTGCTCAAGCGCCCGGTGAAATTCATCGCCGATCGGCTTGAGTCCTTTATCAGCGACATTCACGCCCGCGGCCATCGCGTACGGGGACGCATGGCGGTCAATGCCGAAGGACGCATTCTCGCTTTCGCCGCCGATTCCGTGACCGGCGTCGGGCCCTATTCCGCCTATCCGCGGACCAGCGCCGTTGAAGCCAATCAGGTCATCAACCTCATTGGCGGACCCTACGATTTTCCCTCTTATCGCGCCCGTGCCCGAGTCGCCTTTCAGAATAAGGTGGTGATGTCGCAATATCGCGCCGTCGGCCACCCGATTGCCTGCACCGTGACTGAGGCGCTGATCGACCAGGCAGCGGCCGCGCTCGATCTTGATCCCGCTGAAATGCGCCGGCGCAATCTGATCGATGACGATGCCTATCCGGCGGTCTCGACCACCGGACTGAAGTTCGAAGGCTTGTCGCATCATCGCGCACTCAAGAAGATGCTCGCGATGATGAATTATGATGCGCTCCGCGCTGAGCAGACGGCGCTTCGCGCCAAGGGCGTGCATCGTGGCATCGGACTGGCGAGTTTTATCGAAATCACCAACCCGAGCCCGGCTTTCTATGGCGTCGGCGGCGCGCCGATCGCGGCCCAGGACGGCTGCGCCATCCGCCTTGATCCTGAAGGCGGCCTTGCTTTGCAGGTCAGCGTCGGCGAGCAGGGCCAAGGCACTGAAACCGTGCTGGCACAGATCGCGGCGAGCGTTTTCGAGATACCGCTTGCGAAAGTGCGCGTCGTCACCGGCGATACCGAAACCACGCCTGAGGGCGGCGACAACTGGGCCTCGCGCGCGGCGGGCATCGCCGGCGAGGCGACGCTTCAGGCAGCAAAGGCGTTGCGTGCCAACGTCGTTGAAATTGCCGGCGCACTTCTACAGACGCCTTCTGGGCACCTCGACGTCCGGGATGGCAAGGTGATTGAGGTGGCAAACGGCGCGGCGCGCTTCGATCTCGCCGAGATCGCTCGTACGGTTTATTTCCGCACCGATACCTTGCCGGAAGGCGTGAATCCCGAATTGATGGTAACGCGCCATTACGTACCGCGCGCTTATCCTTTTGCTTTCACCAACGGCGTTCAGGCCTCTCACGTCGAGGTTGATGCCGGAACCGGCCGCGTCACGCTCCTCAAGCATTGGGTGGTCGAGGATTGCGGCACGGTGATCAATCCGCTTCTGGTTGCCGAACAGTTACGGGGCGGCATCGTTCAAGGCATCGGCGGAGCTCTCTACGAAGAATGCCTTTACGATGAGCAAGGGCAGATGCGGAACGCCAATATGGCGGATTATCTGGTGCCGATGGCAGCCGAAATGCCGGATATCGAAATTGGCCATGTTCGTGGAACGCCGACGGCCGAATCCGAGCTCGGCGCCAAGGGCACGGGCGAGGCCGGCGTCGCCGGCGCGCCGGCGGCGGTGCTTAATGCGGTGAACGATGCGCTTAAGCCTTTCGCTGCGCGGGTGACCTCGCAGCCGATAACGCCGGAGCGTATACTGCGGGCTCTCGGCAAGCTGACGTGAGCCTTTGTCCCCCATCGATCGAGGACTCGCTTCTGTTTCGTCGCTTCTACCGCCGCAATCCCGGTCTCCGCTACTGCCTCCTTGAATCCGTGAGGGTTGTCCGGCGACCCTCCCTTGTGCATGAAGCGATTATTGTCTATAGACTCCACTTAACGTCCTCAGGTTCGCCACAAGGGGATGCTTTTATAAGACACACGGGGAGGGCTCGTAGATGCTCAAACATCGCTCGTCGCGACGTGCTTGGCTGATGGTGGGTGCGCTGGCGCTGACTGTCACAGCCGGCTCGGTATTTTCCAATACGGCGCAAGCTGCGAAACCCATCAAGATCGGTTTCAGCATGGCGCTGAGCGGCGGCCTCGCGGGGGCCGGCAAAGCGGCGTTGATCGCGATGCAGATCTGGCGTCACGATATCAACGCAAAGGGCGGTTTGCTAGGCCGGCCGGTACAGTTCGTTTATTACGACGACGCGACCAATCCCGCCAAGGTGCCCGGGATCTACACGAAGCTTCTCGACGTTGACCACGTCAATTTGGTGGTATCGAGCTACGGCACCAACGAAATTTCTCCGGCGATGCCGATCGTGATGCGGAAGGGCTTGGTCTTCCCGTCGCTCTTCGGGCTCGCGGTCAACACGCAATTTAACTATGACCGCTACTTTCAGATCATGCCATCGGGGCCGCAGCCGAAGCTCGATTGGTCGAAAGGCTTCTTCCAGCTGGCCATGGAACAGAATCCAAAGCCGAAGACCATCGCGATCATCGCAGCGGATTCTGATTTCGCTCTCAACGCTGCGGCGGGCGCGCGTGCGAATGCCAAGAAGGCCGGGCTGAAAATTGTCTACGACAAGACCTACCCACCCGGAACGCCAGACTTTACGCCGATCGTTCGGGCCATCCAGGCGGAACACCCTGACCTCGTTTACGTGGCCTCCTATCCGCCCGGGTCGGTCGGTATCGTCAAAGCGGCGCGCGAAGTCGGCCTTAAGGCAAAAATGTTCGGCGGTGGCATGGTTGGCCTGCAGTTCGCGGCCATCCAGAAGAACCTGGGCCCGATGCTCGACAACATCGTCAATTATACGTTCTGGGTCCCCGCGCCGACACTTAACTTCACTGGCATCAACGCGTTTCTGAAGAAATATGAGAAAGCGGCAAAAGGAAAGGGCGTCGACCCCCTGGGCCAGTACCTGCCTCCTTACGCCTACGCTTATCTGCAGGTGTTGGGAGAGGCGATCGAGGCGACGCACGGTTTAAACCAAGCGAAGCTCGCCGTTTATATGCATTCGCATAGCTTCAACACCGTGGTCGGGAAGGTGAAGTTCGGCAAGAACGGCGAGTGGGCCAGAACGCGCGTGCTGATGGTTCAGTTCCGCAACGTGAAACCAAACAACCTTGAGCAGTTTACCAAGCCGGGTACGCAGGTTGTGCTCTATCCACGGCAATGGAAGTCGGGGAAGATGGTCTATCCCTTTAACGAGTGATTGGTATTAAACAGGGCCCCGCGCGGCGGTGCTTTCGGTTGATCTTCTTTCGAATGCCCTCGTCGCGGGGGTTCTGCTCGGCGGCTTCTATGCGGCGGTGTCGATCGGGCTGGCCATCAGCTTTGGCCAGCTCGACATCGTAAACATAGCACATCCTGCTTTCATCGTTGTCGGCTCTTACGTCGCCTATGTCCTGAATAGCCGCTTCGGGCTCGACCCCGTATTGAGCGGGCTGCTTGCCATGCCGGTCTTCTTTTGCATTGGCGTTGCGACATACCGGATCTATTACATGGCGTTCGAGCGCACGGGACAGGAGTCCCTAAGCGGGCTCGCGTTCTTCTTCGGCGTCATGTTCATCATCGAAGTCGTCCTGATGCTGACCTACGGCGTCGACTACCGTCTCGTAAGCGCGGCTTACATCGGCGAAAGTGTTAACCTCGGTCCGGTTGGATTGCCGTTGCGCCTCGTGGTTCCTTTCGTCACGTCGTTGGTGATGAGCGGCGGCGTATATCTGTATCTTTCACGCACATTCACGGGGCGCGCGATCCTGGCGGTAGCCCAGGACCACTTGGCGCTACAATTGATGGGTGCGAACCCGGTAAGGATCAAGCAATTCGCCTTCGGCCTGGCGATCGCGACGACGGCGCTGGCCGGCGCGCTCCTTATTATTATCGGACCGGTCCAGCCCTCTATCGACCGCGATTACATCGGCCGGGTGTTCGCCATCGTCGTGCTTGGCGGCATGGGCAGTATCAACGGCACGTTCGTCGCGGCAATGATCCTGGGCGTCGTAGAAAGTTTGGTGGCCACTTTCATTGGCCCGTCATGGTCGCCGGCCGTAGCCTTCGGTGTGCTGTTGCTGACTCTTGCTCTGCGCCCGGCGGGGCTCTTTGGTAGGCGCTAGATGAAATTCAGGTTAAGCTCTTTTTGGTTATTTGCAGGCCTCATCGTGGTCGCTGGGCTCGGGCTCACTGAGGTGCTCCATAACGACTACTACTTCAACGCCCTTTATGTAATTCTACAAGATATCCTCATGGCAGTGGCCTGGAACATTCTGGGTGGATTCACGGGCTATGTGAATTTCGGTAGCGCCGGATTTTTTGCGGCCGGTGCATACACTTCAATCTTTTTGGATAAATATTTCGGTCACGTTTTACCACTGCCGGTACTGCTTGCTGCCGCCGCCGTTGTTTGCGGCCTCATCGGCCTCGGAGTCGGTTACCTCAGCTTACGCCTGAGAGGTGTGTACTTCGCGATCGCGACCCTTGCTATGGCTATCGTGCTGGCGACCCTCGTCAGTAACTGGTCCTATGTGGGCGGGGCGCGCGGTGCCTACATTCTTACGCCTGCGAATCACTTGTGGTTCCACAGCTACATCCAAATGTTGTTCATGGTCATGTTGCTGTTGACGGTGGGATCCGTGGCGATCTCGCGCGCCATGGTATCATCGCATCTCGGTCGTGGTCTCACCGCCATTCGGGACGACGAGGTTGCCGCTGAATGTGCCGGTGTGCCCACATTACGCCTCAAGCTCATCTCGACCATGGTGATGGGCGCGATGATGGGAGTTGCCGGTGCTCCCTATCCTTTCTTCGTCACGTTTGTCGACCCTGCCTCTGCCTTCAGTCTGGTCGTCGCCGTGAACGCCATTGCCATGCCGATGATCGGGGGTACCGCTCACTGGATTGGACCGGTCATCGGCGCGCTCTTGATCGGCACCGCGCAGCAGGCCATCACGGTCACCGTGTCGTCGGAACTCAATGTGTTGCTGGTCGGAGTCATGTTGGTCGTCTTCATCAGTATCGCGCCGCGGGGGATTGTCGGTCTGGCGCAGAAATATTTCCGGCGTCGGAAGCGATGCACGCGATGAGCGAACCGGTGCTCAAAGTCAAGCAGGTCACGAAGCGCTTCGGAGGATTCGTCGCCCTTGAGGATGTCGACCTCGATGTCTACAGCGGCGAGCGGCTGGGCTTGATCGGCCCGAACGGATCGGGAAAGAGCACTTTGGTCAACTGCATTACGGGTGTGCTACGCCACGAACAGGGTTCGATCTGTTTCGATGGCCATGACCTCGTCGGCCTTAAGCCGCATCGCCGCACCCGGCTCGGCCTGGCGCGAAGTTTCCAGATTCCGAAGCCGTTCGCGAGCATGTGCGTGCTCGACAACTTGCTGATCCCGCTTTTTTACGCGGCACACCCCCACAATGGTAAACCACGCCACTCTGACGAGGCGACCGAGGAAGCGCTTGAGGTCCTGCGGCAGATTGGTCTTGCCGCTAAGGCCGATCAGCCGTCGGGCAGTCTTACTCAAGCCGAGATGCGCAAACTAGAGCTGGCGCGCGCAATCGCCGCGCGACCCAAGTTGCTTATCGCCGATGAGGCAATGGCGGGATTGTCTTCGACCGAAGTCGACGAGATCCTTGCAATCCTGCTCGACATGAAGGCGCGCGGCATAGCTGTGATCATGATCGAACATATCATGCGCGCGGTGATGCGTTTTTCTGAGCGCGTGGTGGTGCTGGTCGTTGGGCGGAAAATTGCCGATGGTGATCCGGAGGAGGTCATGCGCAATCCGGAAGTGGAGAAAGCGTATCTTGGCGAATAGTCTGCATGTCGAGGATCTGCACGCAGGTTATGGTAACGTGCAAGTGCTACACGGGCTCTCGCTTGCAGTTAACAACGGCGAGACGGTGGCGCTTCTCGGCACGAACGGAAACGGGAAAAGCACTCTGATCAAGTGTATCATGGGAATGGTGCGGCCGAGCGCCGGCCGTATCGTCGCACGCATCGATGACACCGAGCACGACCTGATCGGCATGCCGCCACAGGACGTGGTGCGGCTTGGCATCGTTCTGGTGCCGGAAGGGCGGCGTCTATTCCCTAAACTCACCGTGCAGGAGAATCTTCTGCTCGGTGCGTACCGCCCCACCGCGCGTAGCCGTCTTTCCGAGAACCTGGCGTTCTGCTATGAGGCTTTTCCGCGCCTAGCTGAGCGCCGCCGTCAGCTCGCCGGGAATATGAGCGGGGGCGAGCAACAGATGCTGGCCCTCGCGCGCGCGCTTATGACGGCGCCCCGCATTCTGTTGGTCGACGAGCCGTCCGTTGGCCTGTCTCCACTCTTGGTGCAGCACGCCGTGAAAAAGATCGCGGAACTCAAACAACGCTTCGGACTCACCGTCCTCATGGCGGAACAAAACTTCCCGCAAGCGATGCGCATTGCAGATCGTGGTTACGTTATCGTTCACGGGCGCATCGAATTCGAGGGCGGATCGCGCGAGGCGCTGGTCGACAATGATCTGGTCAAGAAGCTCTACCTCGGCTTGTAGGATGGCTCTCGTCGAGCGTGGTCGGAGTTTCACGATTTCCTGCTGGTGCCCGATTGAAAGGTCGGGGTGTGTTCGGGCGCCGTCTGGCCACCGTAAGGCAAGAATTATGCCTCGACTCATAAAGTCGTGAAGCGATCGCGTCTTACAGCGCTGGTACTTCGATGACCTGCGGCGGCCGGCCGGCACAATAGTTCTTCCACATCATTTCATAGGCGTGTTCGACGTGCCGCCGGTAGCGGTCTGGATCGAAGAGTGGTGAAGTTTGACATTTGGCCACACGCGCGCGCACCGACGCAAGAAGTGCGGGGTTCTCAGCATAGATAAGGGCCTGACGCTCATATTCGGCAAGATCCGTGGTGACGAGATCCAACATTCCGGCCGCGCTTAGAAGCGTCGCGCCAAGCCGCGCCGCAGGTCGCTCGCCGGCACAAGAAAGTACCGGGACGCCCGCCCAAAGGGCATCCAACGTGGTGACGCCGCCGCCATGATAACGGTTATCAAGCACAAGGTCGGCGAGACGAAGGCGGCTCAGATGATCGGCATGAGCCTCGCGCTTGGCCAGGACCAACCGAGTTCCACTGACACCCCGTTGCTCCGCTTCGCGGCGCAGGTTGTCTATGCTCTTTGGTATCCAATCGCAAAGCCAGAGCACGGAGCCTGGCACCCGCTTTAAAATACGCATCCAGATGTCGAAGATCGAAGGCTCAAATTTGCAGGGGTGATTGAAGTTGGCAAAGACGAAGCCATCCTCCGGCAAATCCTGACTGGCACGTGTGAAAACCTTATCTGAAATCTTTCCACGCAGCGGCGTCATGAAGGAATCCGGCAAATAGACCAGCTTTTCCGAGCAATATTGCTGCCATTCCGGCGGAATATAGCGCTTGTCGCTGATCAAGTAGTCGACGTAGTCGGCGCCGGTGGTGATGGAGTAGCCAAGATAATGGGCGATGATCGGAGCTGGACGGTAGGCGATGACGTCTTGCCAATGGACGCTGGTATGCCCGGTTGTGTCGATCATGACATCGATGCCGTCCGCATGGAGACGCCGCGCAGCGACTTCCGGGCGCCAACCGACCATATAGGTAAACTTATCGAATGTATTGCGGAAGGTGGCACTCTCCTCGCTGAGGTCGCAGGCCATCAGCGAATAGCCGACAATCTCGAATCGTTTGCGGTCGTGCTGTTCGATGAGGCCCTGGATTGCAAGCGGCAGGCTCGATCGATGCGTATAGGGCATAAGATAGCCAACGCGGATGCGCCCGCCGTCGCCGTGCGGAGTCTTGAGGAACGAGAAATTAAGATTGAGTGCGGCCTTTTTCTCCTCGGCGCGACGCGCAAGAACTCGAGAACGCTGACGCGCCGATTCGAGAACAAAATGCTGTGGTATGGGCACGGCCTGAAGGTTGAAGATATCCAGGGGAACCGCGCTATCCTGCTTGATGAAGCGCTCGACCGAACCGACCACAAGCGCGACAAACTGGTCGAAGTCTTTCCAATCACAGAGCGATAGATGGATATCAACTAAGCGCGACAGCGCCAAGGGATGATCGGGGCGGCGCGTGAGCATAAGACGGTAGAACTGCGCTGCGTAGTCGTAGGCTTTCCAGTAGCCAAGAATCTCTGCGATGCTGAGAAGGGCGTCATCGTCATCGACCCACCTCTCGATGATTTTGTTGATGCAGTCAGCCGCTTCCACTGCGCGACCCTGGTTGACAAGGGTACGCGCGAGGAGAGTCCAGGCCTGAGGAACATCGGATTTGAGTTTGATGGCGTGGCGAACGATCGTTTCGGCACTGATATTTTCCCAGAGACGATGCAGTATCTCGGCTAGATTAAGGTGCGGCCAAAATTCCTTTGGCGTGAGGTGGATCACTTCCCAGTAGGCGGCGACCGCCCCCTGCAAGTCGCCATTCAGGGCGAGCGCGCTGGCGAGGTGGAACCAGGCCTGAGCGTTCTTCGGTGCGAGCGCCGTGGCCCGCCGGAAGTTATCGATCGCCTTGTCAAAATCGGCGATATCCCAGTAAAGATTTCCTAAGGTGTCGCAAGCGATCGCGAAATCGGGCCGCATCGCGATGGCGTTCTCCATCGCCTGACGGGCGAGGTCGTATTGTTTGATTTGATAGCAGATAACTCCAAGATGATACCAAGCATCCGCGTGCTGTGGATTGGCTTTCAGAACCTCCAGATAGAGGCTCTTCGCGGCTCCGATGTCGCCGGCGACATGCCGCTGTTTGGCTTGCGCGATTAGGTCCAGCACGCGGCGCTCTCCTTATTGAGCCTGTCCGCGGCGGGGCTTCGTGCGCGTCCGGGCGGCAAATCCCTTCTCTCCTTTAACGGTGCGCCGGTCGTGAGGCCGCCGCCGTCGAGAAGCTGCCGTGTGGCGCTCCCCCGGCGAATCCTGCGCTGGCTTTATCTCGTAAGACACGTATCGCCACGCCTGTTTCCACCCGATCGTTTAGACCGCACCGCCGCCCGATACCGGGCGAGCGGTGAGGCCATTTTCGTTCTGGGTTGGTTAAAAAAATGTGAGGGGGGCAATACCGGGAGTCCAAGTCCCTCCCGGGTCCGCTTATAGCGGCAGGGCGTTAGACGTTACCCGAGATTTTCGAAGTGCGGCGCAGACCAAGCGCGATCACAAGCACAAGAGCCACCACCACACCGCCGGCAATGAAGGGTAGATTGCGTCCGCCGAGAGAGAACATGACGCCGGCCGCGGCCGGGCCAAGAATGCGGGCGAGGCTCGCCGCCGATTGCGACACGCCAAGTGTTCCGCCGCGGGCGTTGTCGGCGGCATGCAGACTGATCAGGCTGCTCAAAGATGGCGAACAAAGACCTGCGCCATAGGCCAGGCAGGCCATGGCTACGAGAAGAAGCGGGAGAGAGTGCGACAACGGGATAAGGAAAAAGCCGATGAGCAGAACCGCAGCGCCTTGCAGGATGAGCAAGGATTCGCCAAAGCGTTTGCGCAGTCGACGGATCAGGCCTCCCTGCACCGCGGCGGCGACAAGGCCGGTATAAGCGAAGACATAGCCGTTCTGCGTCGCACCCCAGCCGAAAGCCCGCTCCGACCACAAGGCGAAAACCGATTCCATACCCGAGAAGACGAAGGTGATGAGAAAGAACAGAATCACCAGTCGTTGCAGGCCGGAAGTGGTAAGCGCTTGCCGCAGCACATCGAAGCGGCCGCGCCGGGGCCCGGGCACGCCATCTTCGGGGTGATGTGATTCCTCTAGCATGACAAGCGCGAACAAGCTGGCCGAAAGCGAAAGTCCGGCGGCGGTCAGCGCCGGTGCGATGAAATTCGGGTTGGTCGGGTCTGATCCGCCGAGAATACCGCCGATCGCCGGGCCGAGAATGAAGCCGAGGCCGAAGGCGGCGCCGATCATTCCCATGCCATGGGCGCGTTTCTCGGGCGGCGTCACGTCGGAAATATAGGCTTGGGCTGCGGCGATATTGCCCGCCATCGCGCCGGCCGCCGCGCGGGCGAGAAACAGTTCTAAAAGGCTTTGGGAAAAACCGACGCCGACATAGGCGATAGCAATGCCGAAGAGGCTGATCATCAGCACCGGCTTGCGGCCGATGCGATCGGAGAGCCGACCCCAGAACGGCGCAAAAAAGAACTGTGTCAACGAGTAGACGGCCATCAACAAGGTGACCACGTCGGGCGTCGCGTGGAAATGCTCCGCGTAGAACGGCAATAGCGGAATGATCACGCCGAATCCGACAAGATCGATGAAGACCGTGAAGAAGATGATGGCGAGTCCACTCGGTTTACGCGTCATTGCCATTGCTCACACTCTGCTGTTTCCCGCATGCCAATCTTTACTTTTTGCCGATGGTCTCCCGGCGTCGATTCCCGGTCCTTACCGGGTCAGTTACGTCGTCGAGGTTGAACTTAAGCGCGGCCCGCTTCATGTGCCGGCGCTGAATGAGAATTGCGGTCCAGCTCGTAGCGATGAAGCAACCAAGCAGTGAAAGGCCGACCACCTCGGCCCATTTGCCTAGCACTGCTTGCGAGACATGACCGAACAGATAACCGCCGCCGGAGAAAATCACCGCCCAGATACCGGCCGCGATGAAGTTGAATACCAAGAAACGGACTGACGTGATCTTGCTCAAGCCGAGCGCAAAGCCCGAGATGTTGCGGATGCCGTACATGAAACGAAAGGTGAGAATAAAGAGAGCATCATACCGTTCGGCGAGCGCGAGCGCCTGTCTGGCGGCAAGGACCCAGTGCGGGCGGCGATGCAAGAACGGCTTGCCGAACCGGCGCCCCATTTGAAACCACACTTGATCGCCAGCAAAACTCCCTAGCCAAGCCATCATCGTCGCCAGCGGCAAGTCTAGGTAACCTTTTTGTGCCGCATAACCAAGAAACAACACGAATGTTTCGCCTTCAAAGAACGTTCCGATAAAGATGATCAGATAGGTATAATCGCGATATTTACTAATAAGTTCGGGAACGCCGATGCTCAGAAGGTTCTCGAATTCAATGAAGTAATGATGAAGAGAGAGAAGCACGGTTCTCCGCCCAAGGTTATCTTTTCGCAGCGGCCCGAATTCATGGCGCCGGCAACCGTGCCGCTGTGGCCGGTGCGATGCGTTCTACCGCCGACCCGGATCGCCATGGATGGGAAATGGCATATGACGGTCCGATCTGCCGCCCTGCAGTCGGGTCAATCTCCGGTTCGACGATTGGGCGCACCGCACCATAAGGGGAAAGCGCCGGTCCGTCGAGAAAACTTTAACGTGCGCCACGGGCGAGAATGGCGCTGAAGAATGCCGCGTCGACATTGCCGCCGGAAGCGACCGCGACCGCCGCTTGGCCCGCCGTATCGATCTTGCCGGCGAGAAGCGCCGCGAGCGCAACCGCGCCACCCGGTTCGATCACCAGCTTGAAATTCTGGAAGGCCTGGATCATGGCAGATTCCACTTCCGTGTCCGACACGACGAGTCCACCGGCGGCGAGCCGACGGTTGATCGAGAACGTCGTCTCACCGGGGATCGGCACCAAGAGTGCATCGCAAATGCTGTGGCGGCCGGGCGGATTGCTTTCGCGCCGGCCGGAGCGGAGCGAACGGACGGTATCGTCGAATCCCTCTGGCTCGACGGCAAAGACGCGGGTCTCCGGCATTTCCGCGTTGAGTGCGGTTGCGATGCCCGCAAGCAGTCCACCGCCGCTCACAGGCACGGTTACCGCAACGGGCGTCACGCCGATGTCGCGGCAGGCGGCTGCGATTTCAAGCCCTATCGTGCCCTGACCGGCGATCACGGCTGGATCTTCGAAGGGCGGCACCAGCGTCGCGCCGCGCTCGCTCGCAAGCCGCCGTCCCAAGGCTTCGCGATCCTCGCTCAAGCGATCGTAGAGCATCACCTCAGCGCCGTACTTTCTAGTATTTTCCTGCTTGATCCGCGGCGCGTCGGAGGGCATCAGGATGGTTGCGCGCGCCCCACAGAGCCGGGCCGCCAAGGCGACGCCCTGCGCGTGATTGCCAGACGAGAAGGCGACGACACCCGCCTCCCGTTCAGCCGGTGTGAGGTGGGCGACGCGGTTATAAGCACCGCGGAACTTGAACGACCCAGAAAACTGCAACACCTCTGCCTTGACCAGAAGGCGAAAGCCGAGGGCATCGTTCAGGATCGGCGATTCAAGGAGTGGCGTTCGCCGTGCGACCTCGCGCAGCCTTGTGGCCGCGGCGATGATATCGGCAAGTTCGGGAGCGCGAAACATATCGGTGCTTCGTTGCATTATGGATCAGAGAGACGCGACAAAGCGATCAAGAGCAGAAAGAAAAGGCTCTTCCTGGGGAATCGGCGTATGCCCGACGTTTGGGATCAGAAGCCGCACGAGATCCGGCTTCTCCACCGCCATGCGATCGAAGGTCTCGGCGTCGAGCACGTCGGAGAGCGCGCCCCGTACCGCGAGCACGGGCAGCTTGGCAAAGCCGCGGTAGAGGGGCCAGAGATCGATGGCGGCGCCGCTCTTCGCCTGTTCGCGCAGCGCTTCCCCGATGCGAAGATCGTAATCAAGACGGAAATTGCCGCCCGCCGGATCAGGGACGAAAATCGCGTCGGCCAAGTTGAGCCAGAAGGCATCGTCACGGGCTGGATAGGCGGCAGAGAATTGTTGCTTGAGGGCCGCTGCGGCGGTTGCAAGATCGGGCATCCGCACATCGCGGCCGACGTAGCCTGCGATGCGGGAAATGCCATTCGGGTCAAGCGTTGGGCCGACATCGTTCAAAATCACACCGGCAAGGTGTGTCGGTGCCGCCGCGCCGAGGCCCATGGCGCAGATGCCTCCGAGCGAGGTGCCGAGAATGACGACGCGCGGGATTCCGAGGGTGGCGAGTAGTGAAATAACGTCCCGCACATAAATCATGGGATTGTAGTTGTGCCAGTTTGGGTCGTAGCCCGAGCGACCGCGACCGCGGAGATCCAGGGCAAGCACGCGGCGTGTTGCCGAAAGATGCGAGGCGATGGGGTGAAATTCCTTGGAATTTCGCGTTAAACCGGCAAGACAGAGCACCGGTGTCGATCCGGTGCCCGCGCGGCCGTAATCGCGGCAATAAAGCGGGATGTCGTCCTCGCTGCGGAAGACATGTTCGCGGTAGGGGGCATCCATCGAGGGGGACTCCTCAGGAACAGCGCGTGGCCAACCCCCGCCCAATTACGGGGCGCGACGGGAAGCCACGTGGGCGTCTCGATCTATAATGCCGGGCCGCCGCCTTTCGGTCACGGCTCGAGCCGGTGCTAGCGGCCTGCCTTGCAGGTCCTCAGCTAGGGTCTTTAGCACCGGCGATCCAGGATGCCGAAGCGCCCGATAAACTTCCAGGCCTTCCATCACCCTTTCGATGTAATTACGCGTTTCCGCGAAGGGGATGAGTTCTATCCAGTCGAGCACATCGACACCGGGGCGCCGCGGATTACCCCAAGCCCCGATCCATTTGGCGACGTTGTGGTCGCCCGCGTCATAGGCAGCGAGGGCGAGAACATAATCCCCATCGTATTTTCTTATCAGCCGGTCAAGGTAGTGGCTGCCGAGCCGGACGTTATAAGCCGGATCTGCGGTAAGCAAATGGAGCCGGAACGGCACGTGCATTTCTCGAGCTGTCTCGCGGGCGGTGGTCGGCATGAGCTGCATGATGCCAAGGGCCCCAGCAGGCGAGCGTGCGGTTGGTTTAAACGCGCTCTCTTGGCGTGAAACCGCAAGAATCAAGTCAGGATTGTCGAGTCCGCGCGTTCGAATCAGGCGCGGCATCAACGGAAAGTCATAGCGCAGCAGGTAGATATCATGCTCGGCGGCATGCTTTGCCACGTTGACGGCGAGGTCAGGCCGGCCGAGCTGGGTGGCGAGGCGTGCGATCTCTTCCGCCTCGGCCGTCGTCTTCATCCCTCGGCAGAGCACGGCGATGAAAGGATCGATTAGATTGGGGTGGCCGCTTGCCGCCAGAATCGTCGCGGCTTGTACGAGATCGTTGCGAGCGAAGGACTTTGTGTCGTCCACGCTCGGTGGATCCGCGACGGGGAGCTTCAGCTGGCCGCGGTGGCCGAGGGACAGGGTCGCCATCTGGCCGTAGAAGGTGGTGGGGTAGGTGGCGGCGACCTTGTACCAATGTTGCGCTGCCGTGGCGTTGCCCAGCGCTGCCTCGGTGCGGGCATACCAATAGGCCCCGCGCGCGCGGCTGATCGGCGTATGGACGATGGAGAGGAAACGATGGAAGTGATCGAGTGCCGCCACCTTGTTGTCGAGAAAGCGGAGCATGATCCAACCGGCGAGCCATTCCGATTCGGCGAGGGACGCACCGTCGATCTTTCCATGGTGTAGCGCCAAGCGGTAGGCGCGGGTGACGTTGCCTTCCGCGAGTTGACGGCGGGCCTCGATATCGGACTCGCGCCACCAGAAATAAGGGTAGTCGCGACCTACAGCCGGGCTTTCGAGCAAAACCGCCGCGCCGTCGTCCAGACCCATACGTCGACGCCAGCGCGCACGGTCGAAAATCAGGCCGGGATCATTGCGAAGGCGAGCCGGCACGCGGGCAAGGTACCATTCGACGCCAGGACGCATTTCCGAAAGTGCGAGACGTGCCTCCGCCAAGGCACGGTCGGCCGGCGGTACCAGAAGCAGCAGCCGTTTAGCCTCGTCGTCGTGCCCGAACCAGATTAGCCGCTTGAGCCTCGTCACCACATCCGCGGTTCTGAGCTCCTTGCGATCGCGCCTCAGGATCGCGGTTTCCTCCGCTCTAGTGAATAGTCCGACCATGAAGCCGCGACGGATCAGCGCGATGCCCTTTTCTTTATCAATCTTCGAGTTCGCTGCGACCAGAGCTTCACCATAGCGCACCATGCCGCGGCCGGTGGCCGGAGCATGATCCGCAAACCAAGCCGTCACCATTCCATTATCCGGATCGCTCGCAAGGAGTTGCTCAAGATCGCGTTTCATGGTCCAGCGCTTCGGCCAGCCGGGATGCCGATCGAGGAACTCGATGTAATCCTTGATGCCGGCGTTGGTGCCGGAGCGGGTCAACCAAAGCCAAGTGACAAGCGTATTGCCGACTGCTGACTTGCCGCGTGCCGCGATATGGCGACCGTCGGCGAAGCGCTTCGCGAGAATAGCATTGATGGCCTCGCGATAGAGCGCCGTCTCTGCCGGGATGTTCGGCGAACGCACGCTCGGCGTCGCTCTCGCGAACGCCGACGGCCACGCCGCTCCGCCCACCACGATCAGCAAAGCCGCCAGGACGAGATGCCGCATTTTCCCCCTCCGGGAGAGGCCGACATGATACAAGAGCTTCGCTGTCTTGCAATCGCGATGCGGCTTGCCGTGGCCACATTCGGTCAGTATCGTGGCACGGGAATTCGGAAAAGGACGTTAAGATGTTCCGGGGATCCTTGGTGGCCTTGATCACACCGTTCCGCGACGGCAAGGTGGATGAGAAGGCATTTCAATCCCTTGTTGCCTGGCAGATCGCCGAAGGAACGCACGGGTTGGTGCCCTGCGGCACTACTGGCGAGTCGCCAACTTTGAGTCATGACGAACACCGCCGCGTCCTCGAGCTTTGCATCGAGGCGGCGGCGGGGCGCGTGCCGGTAATTGCCGGCACCGGCTCCAATTCGACCGATGAGGCAATCGAATTGACTCGCCACGCCAAGAAGGTGGGGGCCGATGGCGCGCTCATCGTCACGCCCTATTACAATAAGCCGACGCAGACAGGCCTTTATGCCCATTACCGTGCAATTGCCGAAGCGGTTGACCTGCCGATCATCATTTATAATATCCCGGGCCGCACCGGGGTCGACATGTCAATCGAGACGATGGCACGGCTTGCCGCTCTGCCGAATATCGTCGGCGTCAAGGAAGCGACCGGCGATGTTACTCGTATCACTAAGCAGCGACGGGCGATCGGTGAAGATTTTTGCCAGCTTTCTGGTGACGACGTGCTTGCCCTCGGGCAAATGGCTCATGGCGCTGTCGGCTGCATTTCGGTCACCGCCAATGTCGCGCCGCGTCAGCTCAGCCAGTTTCAGGAAGCCTGCCTTATCGGCGATTTCGCCGCTGGCCGCAAGCTGCACGACCGCCTCGCGCCGCTCCACGAGGCGCTCTTTCTCGAAACCAATCCGGCACCGGTGAAATACGCCGTGAGCCTGACCGGGCGCTGCACAGGCGATATCCGCCTGCCGTTAGTCGAGGTGGCGGATGGCACCAAGGAGAAAGTGCGCCAGGCGATGACAGCGGTCGGGCTGCTCAATTAGGGACATGTCAGCGCGGCGGATCGTGGCGGATAATCGTAAGGCGCGCCGCGATTATTTCATCGACGAGGCGCTGGAGGGGGGATTGGTGCTGGTCGGTACCGAGGTGAAGTCCTTGCGTGCCGGCCGCGCCAATCTAAACGATTCTTATGCCGCCGAGCGCGAGGGAGAAATCTTTCTTTATAACGCCTATATTCCGGAATATGTGGGTGGCAACCGTTTCAACCACGAGACCCGCCGTCCGCGCAAGGTGCTTCTGCACCGGCGTGAGGTAAACCGTTTGATTGGGACATTGAAGCGGGGCGGCGTGACCCTGATCCCGCTCGCGCTCTATTTTAACGAGCGGGGTCGTGCCAAGGTTGAGATCGCAGTCGGTCGCGGCAAGAAGCAGCACGACAAGCGCGCCGCGATCAAGGAGCGGGATTGGCAGCGGCAGAAGGAGCGGCTGATGCGCCGCGAGCGGTGAAATGATGCAGGATAAGGACAAAGTGCAATCTGCGGGGAGTGCTGGAGGCGGGATCACCGGGCCATTTGGTCAGATCAAGGAAAAACTCATCGCAGCCAAGCAGAAATGGGCGCGGGAAGGGCGGCTTCTGACTGGTGCTGAGGGCCGCGATCGGCTGCCGCCCGGTCAGCACCAGGTGCGAAACTGGCCGGTTCTCGATCTCGGCGTGCAGCCCTTGGTTTCAACGGCTGACTGGAAGCTTCAGATCGACGGGCTGGTCAAGCAACCGCTCACTCTCGACTGGGCAGCATTTCAGGCCTTGCCACAGGAGACCGTGGCCTCCGATATCCATTGCGTCACCGCTTGGTCGCGCTACGACAACCATTGGACGGGCGTCCGCACGGCTGAGATCCTAAATCGGGTACAACCGCAAGACAGCGCCCGCTTTCTTGTTTTCGCCAGCCACGATGGCTATACCACCAACGTGACGCTCGAGATGTTCTCGGCCCCGGATGTCCTTTTGGCTCATTCCTGGGAAGGAGATCCTTTGACCCGGGAGCACGGAGGGCCGGTCCGCGTCATCATGCCGCAATACTATTTTTGGAAATCCGCCAAATGGGTGCGGCGGATTACCTTCCTCGCCGAAGACCGCCCGGGCTTCTGGGAAGAGCGCGGTTATCACAATAGTGGCGATCCCTGGAAGGAAGAGCGCTACAGCTGACACCGATCCGGTTGTTTGGCGAAGACAGTTTACCGCCTGCTATCGACGTGCTGCCGGACGTTCGACATAACCAGATCGAACATGGTCTCGGTCAACCGGCCAGTGTTGGTATTGAGACGCGAGCAATGATAGCTGTCGAACAGGGCGAGGCCGTCCGTGAGCGGATGACGGCCGCCGTGGGCGAAACGGTGGTGTGCACGCCGAAGTCCGAGCGCGGTGATGACGGCATTATGGGCAATGGCGCCTAAGGCGAGGATCGCACGCAGTCCCGCCATGGCGGCAATCTCGGCGGCCAGAAATAGGTTGCAGGTCGCGATCTCGGCCGGGAGCGGCTTATTCTCAGGCGGCACGCAGCGCACGGCATTGGTGATGCGGCAAGAGACGAGCTTAAGTCCGTCTTCGCGCGCCGCACCATAGGTGCCGGCTGCGAAGCCGTGTCGAATCAGACTGCCGTAGAGGAGAGTTCCAGCATAATCGCCGGTGAACGGCCGGCCCGTGCGATTGGCGCCCTTGAGGCCAGGCGCGAGGCCGACCACGAGAAGACCTGCCGACAATGGGCCAAAGGAAGCCACCGGCGCGTTGTGGAAGCTCGGATAGGCGGCGTGGTTGGCACGGCGAAACGTGACGAGGCGCGGACATAGGCTACAATCGAAACCCGGGCCCGAAGCCCCCTTAGCGCTCGCCACGCGAGGAATGCCTTTTCGTTCCGCCAGGCTCTGAAACCTTCACGCGGTATGCAGCATCTCGCCACCTGGCTTGGCGGCATCCGCCTCATCGTCGTTAGGGTGGGGCCGTTGATGGCTTGAGTCGCGGGCGGCTGGGTCTCGCGCGATACGCGGTGCCAAGTCTTGCAGCTCAAGGAAACTGTCGGCTTGACGGCGCAGCTCATCTGCCACCATGGGCGGTTGCGAACGCACGGTCGAAACCACGGTCACCCGCAACCCCTTGCGCTGGACCGCCTCGACCAGCCGCCGGAAATCGCCGTCGCCCGAAAACAGAACGACATGATCAAGATGCGGCGCCATCTCCATGACGTCGATTGCTAGCTCAATATCCATATTTCCCTTGATCTTACGTCGACCAAGCGCGTCAGTGAATTCCTTCGTCGGCTTCGTCACCATGGTATAGCCGTTATAATCGAGCCAGTCTATCAACGGCCGAATAGGGGAATATTCCTGATCATCCATCAAGGCTGTGTAATAAAAAGCACGCACGAGTTGGCCTTTGGTCGAGAATTCTTCAAGTAACCTCTTATAGTCTATATCAAATCCAAGGGCGCGCGCGGCCGAATAGAGATTGGCTCCATCGATAAATAAAGCAATTCGTTCCTGTGGATAAATATTCAACATAGCAGATTCCCTTTTGTATATCCCAGGCATAATAGTTCGAGCGTGTGCAAAGGCGCGGCATTTCGGGTTGGCATTTTTGTTTATTGCCATACCTAAGTGTCTCGAGGCCCCTAATTGCTGCAACCAGTCGACCACGTTTCGTTTGGCTGATTTTTGGGGCGATACGAGGTTTTGGCCTCGTGCTCGAGCATCGATCCAGTGGCACCGGTCCACGACGGAAGGGCGTGGTCGACCGCAAAACGAGATGGGAATACCCTCGTGGAGCCGATTGTCTTGACATTACAAAAAAGACATAGCTCGCGAGATTTTTAATGCAAGAGTGATTACTAATGGCATATATCGCACTTGGTGCCAATCTGCCTTCGCTCGCTTATGGCCCCCCGGTCAGGACCTTGATGGCAGCGCTCGTCCGGCTGGAAACCTTGGGGCCCAAGGTGGTGGCTCGCTCGAAATGGTACCTAAGTCGCCCGGTGCCGGCCTCCGATCAGCCTTGGTTTGTGAATGGTGTCGCCGCGGTCGAGACTGATCTCACGCCCGCGGCGCTGTTGGCGTTGCTGCTCAAGATCGAAGGCGAATTCGGCCGCGAACGCAAGCTACGGGACGGGCCGCGCGTCCTCGATCTTGATCTTCTTGCCTGCGGCGAAACAGTGATCGCAAGCGCTAACTTGATCTTGCCGCATCCCCGGCTGCACGAACGACGCTTCGTTTTGCTGCCGCTCTCCGAGATCGTCCCTCTCTGGCGCCACCCGGTCTCGGGCCTCGGCCTTACCGAACTGCTTGCGGCTCTCGGACCCGAGCAGGAGGTCGAGCCATTGCCCCCGGAGCCTGACGGGGGAGTAGCTATAGGTTAAGACGTAAGCAAAATCTGTATAACAGAACAGTTGTAATTGGCGGATCGAAAGTCTATCTATCCCGTAATCTGCAAAGAATTCCGGAGACAACCTTGCCATGGCCCGCGTAACGGTCGAGGACTGCATCCTTAAGGTTCCAAACCGCTTTGAGCTTGTCATGCTGGCGGCGCAGCGGGCGCGGGCGATTTCAGCCGGCGTGCCGCTCACCATCGAGCGCGATAACGATAAGAATCCGGTGGTGGCGCTGCGTGAGATCGCTGAGGTTGGGAATATGTCTGACGATGTGCGCCAGTCGCTGATCAGCGGTTTGCAGAAGCGGGTTGAGATCGATCAGCCGGTCGAGGACGACATGGCCAGCCTGATGGCGGGCGGCCAATGGGCGGAGACGCAACCGGCCGAAGCCGCGGAGGAGGCAGCCGAGACGGCTGATGAAGCCGAAGGCGACGTTGACGAGACAGAGAGCGACGACGGCGAGTAACGCTTGGGGGCAGGTCGACTGCCGCGGCGACCGGGCCTGAGGACGGAGCATGATCCGGCAGGTTGAACTCGTCGAGAAGGTCCTCTCCTACGATCCGGAAGCGGATGAAAATCTGCTTGATCGTGCTTATGTCTTCTCCATGAAAGCGCATGGCAGCCAGAAGCGAGCATCGGGCGACCCCTATTTCTCCCACCCTCTTGAAGTTGCCGGCATTCTCGCTGGCATGAAGCTCGACACCGCGACCATCGTTACGGCGCTTCTCCACGATACGCTCGAGGATACCCTCGCCACCTATAGCGAACTCGAGGAACTTTTCGGTCCCGAGATCACCACCCTGGTGGACGGCGTAACTAAGCTCTCGCGCCTTGAACTTCCTTCCGACCGCACACGTCAGGCGGAAAACTTCCGTAAGCTCCTTCTCGCGATGTCGCATGATATCCGGGTGCTTCTCGTGAAGCTCGCGGACCGTCTGCACAACATGCGGACGCTGCATTACCTTGAGCCGGAGCGGCGCCGGCGCATTGCCGTAGAGACGATGGAGATTTTCGCTCCGCTGGCCGAACGCATCGGCATGCAGGCGATGAAGGATGAACTCGACGATCTTGCGTTCGCCGAAATCAATCCAGAAGCGCGCAACTCTGTGCTCGCGCGCCTTGAGTTCCTGAACCGCCAGGACGGCAATCTGGTTGAGCGCATCGCCGCCGAGGTTCAGCGTGCCTTGACCGAGCAAGGCGTCGACTGCGCCGTGACCGGCCGTCAGAAGCTGCCGTATTCCATCTGGCGCAAGATGGAGCGGAAAAACATTTCCTTCGAGCAACTGTCCGACATCATGGCGTTTCGTATCGTGGTTGCGGACGTCGCCGCCTGCTACCACGCGCTCGGCGCGGTGCATAGCAGCTATCCGATGATTCCCGGCCGCTTCAAGGACTATATTTCGACGCCGAAGCCGAATGGCTATCGGTCATTGCATACCACGGTGATCGGCCCCGAGCGCCAGCGCATTGAAGTGCAAATCCGAAGCCAGGAGATGCAGGAGGTGGCCGAACTCGGCGTCGCAGCGCATTGGCAGTACAAGCAGCAGGTGCCGGAAACCGAGAGTGACCGCTATCGATGGCTGCGCGAACTTCTCGAGATCCTGGAGCATGCCTCGAGTGCCGAGGAGTTCCTCGAACACACCAAGCTCACCATGTTCGAGGACCAAGTTTTCTGCTTCACGCCGAAAGGCGATGTGATCCCGCTTCCGCGCAAGGCGACGCCAGTCGATTTCGCCTATGCGGTTCATTCCGATGTGGGCGATACTTGCGTCGGTGCCAAGATCAACGGCCGCCTGATGCCGCTTCGCACCGAACTCAACAATGGCGATCAGGTGGAAATACTCCGCTCGCGAACCCAGACGCCATCGCCGACTTGGGAGAACTTCGTCGTCACCGGCCGCGCACGTTCGCGCATCCGCCGCTTCATTCGTAACCAGCAACGCGCCCAATATGTTCACCTCGGCCGCGAAATCGTGCTCAAGGCGTTTCGCGAAAGCGGCCATACTTTTTCCGACAAGGCGCTGGATAATGCCCTGAAGGTGTTGAAGACGAGGACCGCCGAGGATCTTTTCGCCGCGGTCGGCGACGGTACCCTGAGCGGACGGGCGGTGATCGAAGCGATCTTTCCCGGCGAGAAGATCAGGCTCGAGAACGACAAAGTTGTACCGCTCGCGCGTGTCCGCGCGCGTCAGAGCAAAGGTGGCGCGGTGCCGATCCGCGGCCTCATTCCCGGCATGGCAGTGCACATGGCGGGCTGCTGTCATCCGCTGCCGGGCGACCGCATCGTCGGCATCATCTCGACCGGCAAGGGCGTCACCATTCACACCATCGATTGCGACACCCTGGAGCAGCTCAGCGATCAGCCCGAGCGCTGGCTTGACGTTGGCTGGGATGTCGACACCGACGGTCAGCAATCGGCTCACGTGGGCCGCATCGCGACCGTGGTAACCAACGAGCCGGGCTCGCTTTCTGTGCTTTCGACCTTGATTGCCCGCAATCACGGCAACATTACCAATCTCAAGATCACCAACCGGTCGTCGGATTTTTTCGAAATGGTGGTAGACATCGAAGTAAGGGACGTCCGTCATCTCACCAACATTATCGCCGCGCTGCGGGCGGATCCCGCGATTACGTCGGTGGAGCGGGCGCGAGGATGAGCGGCGGGTATTGTCCTTTCTATCCACGCGAATGGCCGGCGAGCTGAGATGTTTCGGCGCCGCATAAAGCCTCCCCTCGGCCGCCGCGTGGCGGAGCTTCTATGGCCGTCAGCCGGATGGAAACGCCGGCTGCGTTATGTTTTCTTGCGCCTCGTCCGTCTTTCCGGTTCGCCCTACAGCATCGCAGCCGGCTTCGCGTGTGGTGGCGCCGTGAGCTTCACGCCTTTTCTCGGCTTTCACATCGTGCTCGGGGTCGGATTTTCTTGGCTGCTTGGGGCCAATCCGGTGGCTGCGGCGATCGGCACCCTGATCGGCAATCCCTGGACGTTTCCCTTCATCTGGTGGTGGACGTATTGGCTCGGCCATCAGCTTTTGCCCGGCCATCCAATGATTGCTCTCAAGGGAGTCGGCTTCTCGTATTTGACGCACCATGTCTGGGATATTCTTGTGCCGATGGCTCTCGGCGGCGTGCTTTCTGCGACGGTCGCCTGGTTTGCGCTTTATTATCCCATCCGTCAGGTGATCATCACCTATCGACGCAACGCGCCAAGCCGCCGCGGCGACGGGCACGGGGTTGAGCGGTGAGCGTGAAATTGACGCCGCTGCGGCTCGGCGTGAATATCGATCACGTCGCAACCATCCGCAATGCGCGAGGCGGCACTCATCCCGATCCAGTGCGTGCCGCGAAACTCGCCGCTCGGGCTGGAGCCGATAGCATCACCGCCCATCTCCGCGAAGACCGGCGCCATATCTCCGATGCCGATATCGATCGGCTTTCCGACGAGATCGCGTTGCCGCTCAATCTTGAAATGGCGGCAACCGAGGAAATGCTAGCGATCGCGCTCCGCCATCTGCCGCAAGCCTGCTGTCTTGTGCCGGAAAAACGCGAAGAGCGCACGACTGAAGGCGGGCTCGACGCTGCTGCCCAGCGGCAAACGATTCGGCCCTGCGTTGAGAGGTTGAATGCTGCGGGCATCCGCGTCGCGCTTTTCATCGAGCCCGATCCGAAGCAGCTTGCGGCCGCCAAGGCGCTTGACGCACCAGTGGTGGAACTGCATACCGGCGCCTATGCCGAAGCCACGGGTGCGGCACGCCAACGAGAGCTCGATCGCCTGATCCAGGCGGCGGCTGAGGCCGCCAAGCTCGGGCTCGAATGCCATGCCGGACATGGCCTCACCTTCGATAACGTCGGCCCGGTTGCCGCAATTCCCGAGGTGGTCGAACTCAACATCGGCCATTTCCTCATCGGCGAGGCGGTGTTCGGCGGCCTCGACAGCGCGATTCGCCGCATGCGGGCCGTGATGAACGAGACGCGTGGGTCCTTCGCCGTCATGCGCCCGGCGTGAGGTGACGATGATCCTCGGCCTTGGCAACGATGTTATCATCGTGAGCCGTATCGGAAATTCTATCGCGCGCTTCGGGGAGCGCTTTATAACGCGCATTTTCACCGACACCGAACGGATGCGTTCCGACCGACGGCGTAACCGCGTAGCCTCTTATGCCAAGCGATTTGCCGCCAAGGAGGCATGCGCCAAAGCACTTGGCACCGGCTTTCGTCGAGGCGTGTACTGGCGCGATATCGGCGTCGTCAACGCGCGTTCTGGCAAGCCGACGATCGAGCTTCGAGGCGGCGCGCTGCGCCGCCTGCGCGAGATCACACCGCGCGGCATGAGGGCCGTAATCGACCTCACTATGACCGATGAGCGCGACATAGCCGAAGCCGTGGTTATCATCTCCGCCGTCTCCGATGATACCGGCCATCTCGGCGATGGCGCTTGACAGCGCCGGCTTCCCTTGGCTTGATGCCGCCGCGTTCTTTTGATCATTGACGATGAGGGTTGTACCGTGGGCGCGAGCGACGAACCTCGCAAGAAGACGAAGGTTAAGTCAGGGGCCACCGTCGGCGAAACCATTCGGACGATTTTCTACGCGGTTCTGATTGCGCTCGCCATCCGGACTTTTGCTTTCGAACCTTTCAACATTCCCTCCGGATCGATGGAGCCGACGATCTTGGTCGGTGATTATGTGTTTGTTGCCAAATATGCCTATGGTTACAGCCGTTATTCCTTTCCCTTCGACATACTCCCATTTTCAGGACGCATCTTCTTCAATCCGCCGAAGCGCGGCGACGTGGTCGTCTTCCGATTGCCCAGCAATCCTTCGATCGACTACATCAAGCGGCTCATCGGCCTGCCCGGTGATCGCATCCAGATGCGGCACAGCCTGCTTTACATCAATGGCAAGCCGGTGAAGCGGGTCCGGATCAATGATTTCGTCGAAAAGGGTCGAGACGGCGTCGTCAATCGTTATCCACAATACATCGAAACCCTTCCAGACGGCGTCAGCTATCACGCGATCTATATGGACCCGACGGAACCGCTCGATAACACGCCGGTCTATGTTGTGCCGCCTGGGCATTATTTCATGATGGGTGACAATCGCGACGATTCGGACGACAGTCGTGTGCCGCCAGACCAAGGGGGCGTCGGTTATGTGCCGGCGGCGAATCTGGTCGGCCGCGCGGATATGTTGTTCTTTTCCACCAACGGCAAATATCCATTCTGGAAGGTGTGGGATTGGCCAAGGGATATCCGCTTCGACCGGATATTTAAGTTCATCTCTTGATCCATGGCTGAACTCGCCCGACTCGAGGAGGTGCTCGAACATCGCTTTGCCGATGCCGCCCTCCTGACCGAGGCGTTGACCCACCCAAGCGTAGACCGGCCGAAGCGGCGCTCCGATTATGATCGGCTGGAGTTTCTCGGCGACCGCGTGCTTGGACTCATCATCGCCACTCATCTCTTCCGGCGTTTTCCGCGTGCCAAGGCGGGCGATCTCGCGCAGCGTTATAACGCCTTGGTATGCCAGGATTGCCTTGCCCGAATCGCGACAGGGCTGCATCTCGGCAGCTATATCCGCTTGTCCCGCAGCGAGAAGGTAATGGGAGGCGCGAAGAAGCCGGCGATTCTCGCCGACGTGCTCGAAGCGGTGATTGCGGCGCTTTATCTCGACGGGGGTGCTGCGGTTGCGGAGCGGTTCGTGCTGGCGCGATTTACGCCGCTGATCGATGATCTTGGCCCTCCTGGCAAAGATGCGAAGACCGCGCTTCAGGAATGGGCGCAAGGGCACGGCCTCACGCCGCCCACCTATCGTCTGGCGGAATACGAAGGTCCGGCCCACGCGCCGCGGTTCGTCGTCACGGCCGAGCTTGCGGGCGGCGCCGCTGCTGGCGGTGCCGAGGCCCGAGGCGAAGGCGGATCCAAACGCGAGGCGGAACAGACCGCGGCCGCACGTCTTCTTGCCGCGCTCGGAGCAGCAGAGCCGATGGCGCCGCATGCCTGACCCCGATCCACGGTCCGCGTCCTTGGGGGCTTCGAGCAGGGCCGGCATCGTCGCGATCATCGGCGTGCCGAACGCCGGTAAGTCGACGTTGATTAACCAGTTCGTCGGCAGCAAGATTGCGATCGTAACGCCAAAGGCGCAAACCACGCGAAGCCGCGTCACCGGCATTACCGTGGTCGGCGAGACACAGATCGTTTTCATCGACACGCCGGGCATCTTTCAGCCGCGGCGGCGTCTTGATCGCGCCATGGTGGGCGCGGCGTGGAAGAGCGCGGCTGACGCGGACCGCATCCTGGTCCTGATCGATGCAGAACGTGGGCTTGGCGCCGACGTGGAGCGGCTCCTCAGCGAGTTTGCGAATCTCGGACGTCTGGCCATCCTGGTGCTGAATAAGGTCGACAAGGTGAACAAACCCAATCTTCTCGGCCTCGCATCGGCGCTGAACGAGCGTTTTACCTTCGAAGCGACGTTCATGATTTCGGCCTTGACGGGCGACGGCATCGACGCGCTCCGGGCCTATCTCGCGTGTCATCTGCCGGAGGGACCTTGGCTCTACCCCGAGGATCAACTTGCCGATATTCCAGAGCGATTGCTTGCCGCCGAGATTACTCGCGAGAAGCTCTTTCTCCGGCTCCGCGAAGAGTTGCCCTATGCCTCGACGGTGGAGACCGAGAACTGGAACGATGAACCTGACAGCAGTCTCCGCATCGATCAGGTGATCTATGTGGCGCGGGAAAGCCAGAAGCCGATCGTGCTCGGCAAGGGGGGCCAGACCATAAAGGCCATAGGCAGCGCAGCCCGGCGCGAGATGGAATCAATCTTCGACCGCCGCGTCCATCTGTTCCTGTTCGTCAAGGTGCGCGCCGGCTGGCTCGACGATCCTGAGCGCTATCGCGAGATGGGGCTGGATTTTCCTCAGGAGGGCTGAGCCAGATCGTCGGGCGCGTCACGCGGCCGTGAAGATGCGCCGTCGCCTTGGCTCCGCTATTCTCAAGCCATGCAGTGGATTGACGACGGCATCGTCCTTACCCGCCAGCGGCATGGCGAACATGCTGCGGTGGTCAGCTTGCTGACCCGCGAGCATGGACGGCATGCGGGCCTTGTTCGCGGCGCCATGGGCCCGCGACTTCGCGGCGTGATCGAGCCCGGAAATGAGGTCTCCGCCGAATGGCGTGCGCGTCTTTCGGAGCATCTTGGCCAATACCGGCTCGAGCTCAAAACCGCCCACGCAGCGACAGCCTTCGGAGCACCGCTTCGGCTTCTTGCCTTGATATCTGCGGCCGCGTTGACTGAACGGACGCTTGCCGAGCACGAGCCTCATCCGACGCTGTTTGCGGCCTTCCAGGCGCTGTTGCAGGCGCTTGATATGAGCGCCGAATGGCCGGCGGTCTATGCCCGCTTCGAACTCGGGCTCTTGGCCGAGCTTGGCTATGGTCTTGATCTCGAAGCCTGCGCCGTAAGCGGTGCGACGGAAGGTCTCGCCTACGTCTCCCCTCGAACGGGTCGCGCCGTTGCCCTTGGCCATGCTGGCGGCTACGAAGACCGGCTGTTGCCGTTACCGGCCTTTCTTGCGGAAAGCGGTGGCGCACCGGCCGCGAATGATCCCTTGATCGATATCCGAAACGGGCTCCGCCTGACAGGCCATTTTCTCGAACAGCGTGTCTTTGCGCCTCATGAGCGCAAGATGCCCGTGGCGCGCGAGCGATTGATTGAGGGTTTGGCTCGCCTAGACACCATATCTAGGGTAGGTTAGCGCCATGGCCGACCAGACCCCGATTCCGTCACCCATTCACGAAGTGACCCTGGGGGAAGCGCTTTCCAGCCGTTATCTCGCCTATGCGCTATCCACCATCACCTCCCGTTCGCTGCCCGACGTGCGCGATGGACTGAAGCCGGTGCATCGCCGGCTGCTATACGCCATGCGCCAACTGAGGCTCGATCCGAATTCGGGGTTCAAGAAATCGGCACGCATCGTCGGGGATGTCATCGGCAAGTTCCACCCCCATGGGGATCAGTCGGTCTATGACGCGCTGGTGCGCCTCGCCCAGGATTTCGCGCAACGCTATCCCCTGGTCGACGGACAAGGCAATTTCGGCAATGTCGATGGCGATAACGCCGCCGCTATGCGTTATACGGAGTCACGGTTGAGCCGCGTCGCGGAATTGCTGCTTCGCGACATCGATCAGGATACCGTCGAGTTTCGCGAGACCTATGACGGTGAGGATCGGGAGCCGGTGGTTCTGCCGGCCGCTTTTCCCAATCTCTTGGCGAATGGGGCGAGCGGTATCGCAGTCGGCATGGCGACCAATATCCCGCCGCACAATATCGGCGAAATCTGCGACGCGCTGCTCCACCTCGTAAAGGCGCCAAAGGCGAGGGTCGAGACCTTGGTCGAACATCTCGCCGGGCCGGATTTTCCCACCGGTGGCGTCCTCGTGGAACCGAAGGAGAGCATCATCCAGGCCTATGCCACAGGACGCGGGAGCTTCCGGCTGCGCGCCCGTTGGGCAAAAGAGGATATCGGGCGCGGCCAGTGGTGCATCGTGATTACGGAGATTCCTTATCAGGTGGCGAAGAGCCGACTGATCGAGAAGCTGGCCGAGATCGTGGTCGAGCGCAAGCTTCCGTGGCTCGCTGACGTCCGCGACGAATCGGCCGAAGACGTCCGCGTCGTGCTCGAGCCGAAGAGCCGGACCATCGATCCCGAGCAGCTCATGGAGACATTGTTCCGTCAGACCGATCTCGAGGTACGCGTCGGCCTCAATATGACGGTGCTCGCTGGCGGTAAGGTTCCAGGGGTGATGAATCTCCGTGAGGTGTTGCAGGCCTACCTCGATCACCGGCACGACGTGCTGATACGAAAAAGCCGACACCGTTTGGCGGAGATCGAGCGGCGGCTTGAGAGCCTCGACGGATTCCTGATCGCCTTCGCCAACCTCGACAAGATCATCAAGATCATCCGCGAGGAGGACGAACCGAAAGCAAAGCTTTGCCGCACCTTTGCCTTGAGCGAGCTGCAGGCGGAAGCGATCCTGAACATGCGGCTTCGCCAGTTGCGCCGTTTGGAGGAAGCGGAAATCCGCAGTGAGCATAAATCCCTTACGGCGGAGGCTCGGGCACTCAAGGCGTTGCTTCGGGACGAAAAGGCACGTTGGCGGGCGGTGGGTGCCGAGATCGCGGACGTCAAGCGCGAGTTTGGCCCGAAGACCGTGCTCGGCCGCCGGAGAACGACGTTCAAAGAGGCCCCGGCCGTCACCGAGCTGAGCGTCGAGGCGATGGTCGAGCGCGAGCCTTTGACGGTCATCTGCTCGGCCAAGGGTTGGATCCGCGCCATGCGCGGTCATGTTGTGGACGATGGCAAGACGACCTACAAGGAAGGCGACCGCGGCCGTTTCTGGATGCACGCCGAGACCACCGACAAGCTGATGCTTTTCGCCACCAGCGGACGCTTCTTCACGTTGCAAGCCGATCGTCTGCCGCGCGGTCGCGGTCAGGGTGAGCCGGTCAAGCTTCTGGTCGACCTTGGCGAGGGCGAAGATGTGGTGGCACTCTTCGTTCACCGGCCGGGGGGGAAACTTTTGATCAGCGCGACCGACGGCAAAGGCTTCGTTGTCGAAGAGGATCAAGTCCTGGCGCAGACCCGTGCTGGCAAGCAAGTCCTTAATTTGGCATCCGGCACCGAAGCAAAGGTCTGTGTGCCGGCGGAAGGCGACACGGTGGCCTGCATCGGCGACAACCATAAACTTCTGCTGTTTCCCTTAAGCGACGTGCCGATCATGGTCCGTGGCCGCGGTGTCACGTTGCAGAAGTACCGCGATGGCGGGCTCGGTGACGCCAAGGTGCTAAACAAGGCGGATGGGCTCTCTTGGCGTCTCGGAGACCGGATTCGAACCGAAACCGATCTCGCGCCTTGGCTCGGACGCCGAGCTGGCTCCGGACGGCTACCGCCGCGCGGGTTCAGCAAAGCGAACCGCTTCGATATCTGACCTTGGCCGCGCTCAACAGGCGGTGCCGGTTCGGCGGGAATAAGACGGGTGTTTCACGTTGGGGGACCGTGAACGCGATCCGTTCTCTAAATTTCCATCTGACGCCATCCCTCGGCGTCCAGGCGCTCCAAAGGCTGGAAGCGGGTCTTGTAGGCCATCTTGTTGCTATCGGCGATCCAGTAGCCGAGATAGACGTAATCGAGGCCGAGCCGCCGCGCTTCCTCGACATGCCAAAGGATCATGAAAGTGCCGGGGCTCACAGCAGCAAAATCGGGATCGAAGAAGCTGTAAACGAGCGAGATTCCATCGGCCATGCGATCCGCCAAGCAAACCCCGTAGAGCCGTTCGTCGGGATCGCGATATTCGACGAGGTGGGTTTCGACCGGCGTGTCTTCCACCATCGCCCGGTAGTCGCCATAGTCCATGTCCGCCATGCCGCCGCCCGCATGACGCGAAAGCAGATAACGCCGGAACACACGAAAATGCTCGACCGCGGCGGAGGGTCGTAGAGTGCGTCCCACGATACCCCGATTGCGGCCGAGAACGCGGGTCAATGAGCGCGTCGGCTTGAATGCTGCGGCCGGAATGCGCACCGGAACGCAAGCGCTGCAATCGTCGCAGGCGGGCCGGTAGGCGAGATCCTGGCTGCGGCGGAAGCCAGCTTGGCTCAAGGCTTGATGAAGTCGGTCTGGGTCGTCGCCAGCGAGAAGGGTCACCACTTTGCGCTCGAAGCGGCCCGGCAAATACGGACAAGGCGTCGGCGGCGTGGCGAAGAAGTGCCGCAACGGAATTTGTACCCGGTGTTTCACCGCCCTGTCCTCTCTCCGAGGTGCCTCCACCCGCGGCTAGTCTGATGCCTCAAGAGGTCTGTCTCAAGCCCCTCAGCTTAGGGAGGAAGACCTCTTGGGGCAAGTCCCCCGGCTATGAAGCCACGATACGGACGGTCGTATTGCCCTTCGCGCCGATTCTTGCAAACCGCCTTCGCGTTGCTGGGTCGCTGTGGCATAACAACGTCGAGAGGCAGGATTTGGTTAAGATGGCGCCTCTTCAGCCTGAGACCATGATTCCGTTCGCGAGATTGCCATTTGCGCAGCACCCGTCCATCGGACAGAAAGGGTTGTCAGATGCCGGGAGGGCGGCCGGGTATCACCGAGAGGGGAGAGATATGCAGCTCGCCAAACGTATGGGAGAACTCGGAACCGAAAGCGCTTTCGAGGTTCTCGCCCGGGCCAAGGCCTTAGAGGCGAAAGGCCGCTCGGTCGTCAATCTTGGCATCGGCCAGCCCGATTTCCCAACCTCGCCCCATATCGTCGATGCGGCGCGGAAGGCCTTGGCTGACGGCCATCACGGCTACACGCCCTCGAACGGCATCCTACCGTTGCGCGAGGCGGTGAGTGCGCATCTTGGCGAGCGCTATGGCGCTGAGGTCAATCCTGAAGATGTCGTGATCGTGCCCGGCGGCAAAGTCACTATGGCCTTTGCCATGCTGATGTTCGGCGAAGCCGGGGCCGAGATTCTATATCCCGATCCGGGATTTCCGATCTATCGTTCGATGATTGCCTTTTCCGGGGCAAGACCGGTGCCTTATCCCTTGCCGGAGACACTCGGCTTTGGCATCGACGCCGCGGATGTCCTCGCCCGCGTGACGTCGCGCACCCGGCTGATCATCTTGAACAGCCCTGGTAACCCTACGGGCGGGATCATCGCGCCGGAAGAGGCCAAGAAGCTTGCGGCCGGTCTTCTTCGCTGGCCGGAGGTCGCGGTCATGTCGGACGAAATCTATGGCCGCTTGATCTACGGGAATGCTGAGCATTTCAGTTTTCTCACCCTGCCGGAACTGCGTTCTCGGTTGATCTTGCTCGACGGCTGGTCGAAGACCTATGCCATGACGGGCTGGCGCCTCGGTTTCGGGGTCTGGCCCTCAGGGCTCGCGGAGCTCGCCACGCGGCTTGCCATTAACACCCACTCCTGTGTCAATGCCGCAGCGCAATATGCTGGCATCGCTGCCCTTACCGGACCGCAGGATGCCGTAGCAGCCATGCAGGCCGCTTTTGCCGCCCGTCGCAATGTCGTGGTCGACGAATTGAATCGGATTCCAGGTATCCGTTGTGCGAGTCCGGGCGGGGCCTTTTACGCTTTTCCGAACGTCACCGGCACCGGATTCGATTGCCGCACATTGCAGGACCGGCTTCTCGAGGAAGCGGGGGTCGCGATCATTGCCGGTACTAGCTTCGGCGACAGCGGCGAAGGCTATATCCGTCTCTCTTACGCCAATTCGGTCGAGAACATCCGCCTTGCCATAAGCCGGATTGCAAATTGGCTTCAGCAAAACGGGAAAGCGATTTCTGAGCAATTGACATAAGCAACTCTCATCAATCGCCCAATTTTTATACTATATGCTCAAATATTAGGCGTAATGAAGCTCATATAAGCCCCTTGAAAATGACGGGAACCATAGAAATGTCCTTCGCTTGCCGGTTGGCACGCACCATGCTATTGCGCATAAAGCAGGCTCTGGTTACGAAAGTTCCGGCCCGCGCCGGCCGGAGAGTGTCGGCTTTGCCTCGAAAGAGGTTGCTTTGACCTGGACCGGGGAGCGTTCTCCGGTCCCGAAGGGAATCGACCGATGAAGAAAATTGAAGCGATTATTAAGCCGTTCAAGCTCGACGAAGTTAAAGAAGCCCTGCATGAAGTTGGCCTCCAAGGGATTACCGTCACCGAAGCCAAGGGCTTCGGTCGCCAAAAGGGCCATACCGAACTCTACCGTGGCGCCGAGTACGTCGTCGACTTCCTCCCCAAGGTCAAGATCGAGGTCGTGCTAGATGAATCGCTTGTCGAACGTGCCGTCGAGGCGATTATGCAGGCGGCGCGTACCGGACGCATCGGCGACGGCAAGATATTCGTCACCAACGTCGAGGAAGCCGTCCGCATCCGCACCGGCGAACGAGGCAACGATGCCATCTGACCGCCGCTTCCGCCCGTGACACACCAGTAACCCGCGAACAATCAGCAATCAGAGGACCGATATGGCCGCAACCAAGGGGACCGATAGTCCCATAAAGACTGCCTTGAAGACCATTAAGGAACAAGACGTCAAATATGTTGACTTCCGTTTCACCGATCCACGCGGCAAGTGGCAGCACCTCAGCATGCCGGTCAGCGAGATCAACGAGGGCCTGCTTACGGAAGGGATCATGTTCGACGGGTCCTCGATCGCCGGCTGGAAGGCGATCAATGAATCCGACATGACCCTGATGCCTGACGCATCCACCGCGGTGATCGATCCGTTTATGGCGCAGACCACGATGATCCTGGTTTGCGACGTGCTGGAGCCGACCACCGGCCAGCCCTACAGCCGCGATCCACGCTCGGTCGCCCGCGCCGCGGAGCGCTACATGGTCTCGAGCAAGCTCGCCGATACTGCTTATTTTGGCCCGGAAGCGGAATTCTTCGTGTTCGACGACGCGCGGTTCAAGGTTGGCATGAATGAATGCTATGTCTTTCTCGACGATGTCGAGGGCCCCTATAATTCGGGTCGTGTCTACGAAGGCGGCAACACGGGTCACAGACCGCCGATCAAGGGTGGCTACTTCCCCGTGCCCCCGGTGGATTCGACCACGGACCTTCGCAGCGAGATGCTCTCGACCTTGGCTGGGATGGGCGTCGCCGTCGAGAAGCACCACCATGAAGTGGCGCCGAGCCAGCACGAACTTGGCATCCGTTTCGATACCCTGCTGAAGACTGCCGACGCGATGCAGATTTACAAGTACGTTGTCGCCAACGTCGCCCATTCCTATGGCAAGACCGCGACATTCATGCCCAAGCCGATCAAGGGCGACAACGGCTCCGGCATGCACACCCATCAATCGCTGTGGAGGGGCGGCAAGCCACTTTTCGCCGGTTCTGGCTATGCCGATCTTTCCGACACCGCCTTGCATTACATTGGCGGGATCATCAAGCATGCCAAGGCAATCAACGCCTTCACCAACCCGACCACAAACAGCTATAAACGCCTGATCCCGGGCTTCGAGGCACCGGTGCTGCTGGCCTATTCATCACGCAACCGATCGGCATCCTGCCGCATTCCCTTTACTGCGGGACCGAAGGCGAAGCGCGTCGAGGTGCGTTTCCCAGATCCCGCTTGTAATCCCTACCTCGGTTTCTCGGCGATGCTGATGGCGGGTCTTGACGGGGTGAAGAGTAAGCTCAACCCCGGAAAACCGATGGACAAGAATCTTTATGATCTGCCGCCGGAGGAATTGAAGGAGGTGCCGACCGTGTGCGGCTCGCTACGGGAGGCGTTGCAGGCGCTTGATGCCGACCGCGCCTTCCTCAAGCAGGGAGGCGTCTTCACCGACGATATGATCGACGGCTATCTCGAACTCAAGTGGGAAGAGGTCTATGCCATGGAGCACAGCCCTCACCCGATAGAGTTCCAGATGTACTACTCGGTCTGATTGACCCAGGCCATCGACGATGCATCAAACCCCCGCTGGGCAACCGGCGGGGGTTTTTCGTGGTCTAGCCTCTGGTGCCCCACGACCTGGATGCGTACCGGCGCAACGCCTGTTCTCAGCATATGCAGGGCGCGCGCGGCGCCGATCGAGAGATCAAGGATGCGCCCGCGCACGTATGGCCCGCGGTCGTTGATGCGAACCGTGACCGAGCGGCCGTTCTCGAGATCGGTAACCCTGACGCGTGTGTTGAGCGGTAGCCAGCGATGGGCCGCGGTCAATGCACGCGGATTATAGGGCTCACCACTTGCCGTCCGATGATCCGTCCATCCATACCATGACGCCAAGCCGGTTTCACGGAAGGCGGTCGGTGTCCAGCGAAGCGCTCGGCCGGTCCGATTGGTGGCCGCGCGAAGATCGCTAAGGCGTAAGCGGCGTCCTATTTGTAACAAGGGTTGCGTCGCTTGCGCACTGCGATAGATCGCATATGGAGGGCTCACCACGGGCATCACGGTTCTCCGTGCTGTTGGCTGCAGCGGGCACTAGCAGGACCGGCGATGCGATTTATTCCGTACGCGCACCCCATGGCTCGCCGATGGCGCGTCAACTTAAATGGCTGACCATGAGAGAAGCAAATGACAAAACTGAAGCATGATGGTGACTGCTTTGAAAAGATTAACCTTTTCGCGGCCTCACCGGGAGAAAATGTTGGTCTCGGTTATTTTACCGTTATAATTTACGCGGTCGTCCATCGTCACCGATCGCGACATAAACGAAGGTGCCCTCAGTGACACGGATCGTGGCGGGATCCTTGCGCCGCGTGACGATAGTCTCGATCGCCACAGTGATTGAGGTGGTCCCCGTCTTGACCACCTCGCCATAGATTGAAACCACATCACCGACGCGGATCGGGTTGTTGAACGTCATTGCCGTGACCGCGACGGTTGCGACACGCGCATCGGTAACGTGGCTCGCCAAAATGCCGCCTGCGATATCCATTTGCGACATGACCCAGCCACCGAAGACGTCTCCGTTGGAATTGACATCGGAGGGCATCGGTACAGCGCGAATGACCGGCTCGCGGTGTGCCGCCGGTGACAGCGCGTATTTTTCGGGAGTAGCCGGTTGGGCCACAGATTTACCCCAGATGTTGTTGTTTGCCGTTACTCTACCCCCTATACTCTGAAACCCATCATTTAGCCACTGTTTTAGCCGGTATGACTGATCTGTTTCAATCCGCGAAACGTTCGGCCGACAACTATTCGGCCAAGGATATCGAGGTACTGGAGGGGCTGGAGCCGGTGCGTCGGCGTCCCGGCATGTATATCGGGGGAACCGATGATCGCGCCTTCCATCATCTTGCGGCGGAAGTGCTCGACAATGCCATCGACGAGGTTGTGGCGGGTTTTGCAAGCCGCATCGAGGTGACGCTAGGCGCTGATGATTTTCTCACCATCACCGACAATGGTCGCGGCATTCCGGTCGATCGCCATCCAAAATTCAAGGACAAGTCCGCGCTAGAGGTCATTCTCACCACGCTTCACTCCGGCGGCAAGTTCTCAAACAAGGTTTACAAGATTTCCGGTGGGCTGCATGGCGTCGGCCTCTCGGTGGTCAACGCCCTTTCCGACCGGTTGACGATCGAGGTTGCGCGCGATCAGGCACGCTGGTCGCAATCATACGAACGCGGTCGGCCGATGGGCAAACTCAAGAAGGAAGGCCCGGCCGGCAACAAGCGCGGCACCGTCGTCGCCTTTCATCCCGATCCACAAATTTTCGGAGGCAAGGCGCATTTCGACCCGGCGCGGCTCTTCAACATGGTGCGGGCTAAGGCCTATCTGGTGCGCGGCGTCGAGATTCGCTGGCATTGGCCGGGTGGTGCCAAAGGCGGCGCGGCACCGGAGAGGGCAGTGCTGCATTTTCCGGGAGGCTTGGGCGACTTTCTCGCCGCCGAGCTGGAGGGGCGCGCGACGGTGACGCCGGCACCCTTCGTCGGTCGTGCCGAATTTCCCGACGCGAAGGGCAGCGTCGAGTGGGCAATCGCTTGGCCCGAGGACGGCGAAGGCGACATCAGTTCCTATTGCAACACAATTCCGACGCCGGAGGGCGGTACGCACGAGGCCGGCTTGCGCTCGGGCTTGAGCCGGAGCCTCAAGGCCTATGGCGAGTTGGTTGGCAACCGCCGTGCGGCGCAGATCGCGCCCGAGGATGTTCTCGGCGCGGCAAAGGCGCTGCTTTCGGTTTTCATTCCTGAGCCACAGTTTCAAGGCCAGACCAAGGAGCGTCTCGCGTCGGTGGAAACGACACGCCTCGTTGATGCTGCGACTAAGGATCACTTCGACCATTGGCTTTCGGGTGCCCCGACAAGTGCTAATGCGCTGCTGGCGACGATCATCGAGCGTGCCGAGGAGCGCCTGAAGCGTCGCGAGCAGCGTGACATCGGACGCAAATCGGCGACAAGGAAGCTTCGTTTACCGGGGAAGCTTGCCGATTGCACGCGTGATGCGGCGGCTGGCACTGAGATATTCCTGGTCGAGGGCGATTCCGCGGGCGGATCGGCCAAACAGGCGCGCGACCGCGCGACGCAGGCGGTGTTGCCACTGAGGGGAAAAATCCTCAATGTCGCCCAGGCGGGCAGCGGCAAGGTTTCCGGGAATCAGGAGCTTTCCGATCTGATCCAGGCTCTTGGCTGCGGCACCGGCGAGCATTGTCGTGAGCAGGACCTGCGTTACGAGCGCGTCATCATCATGACTGATGCCGATGTTGATGGGGCCCATATTGCCTCGCTTCTCATGACGTTCTTTTATCGCGAGATGCGGCCCTTGATCGCGACCGGTCACCTCTATCTTGCCGCGCCGCCGCTCTATCGTCTGAGTAGCGGCGGCACCGTTTCCTATGCCCGTGACGATCGCCACAAGGACGAGCTTCTCCATACCACCTTTGCGAAGGGCGGCAAGGTCGAAATCGGCCGCTTCAAGGGCCTCGGCGAGATGATGCCGGCGCAGCTCAAGGAAACTACGATGCAGCCCGGCAAACGCAGCCTTTATCGCGTCGTTCTGCCGGAAGACAAGAACGGCCTCGCCGCGACCGATCTCAGGGTTGAAAGCCTGATGGGCCGGAAACCCGAGCTTCGCCTGGCCTTTATCCAGGAAAACGCGCCGGCGGTGGAAAATCTCGACGTCTAGAGCCGGCAAGCGAGGCTACTGGTAAGCGTGGGGTTCTTCGGCTAGGCTGATTCGATGGCGGAAGTCGAAAGAACATTGGTGCTGACGGGCGCCAGCCGCGGGATTGGCCATGCCACCGTCAAGCGATTCTCGGCCGCGGGTTGGCGGGTGATCACGATTTCACGCCAAGCCTTCTCAGAGGATTGTCCCTGGGAAGGCGGCGCTGAAAACCACGTGCAGATCGATCTTGCGGATCGTGACCGGTTGCCAAAGGCGATCGAGGATCTTCGCCGCCGGCTCGGCAATGGGCGTCTTGACGCTCTTGTCAACAACGCCGGCATCTCGCCGAAGGGTGCTGAGGGGAAGCGCCTTGGCACCCTCGATACCGATATCGGTGTGTGGCAGACCGTGTTCGACGTCAATTTCTTTGCGCCGCTTCTTTTGGCGCGCGGGTTGGTTCAGGAGTTGCGTGCCGCCAAGGGTTCGATCGTTAACGTGACCTCGATCGCGGGCTCCCGCGTTCATCCCTTTGCCGGCGCCGCCTATGCTACGGCCAAGGCGGCGCTTGCAGCGCTAACCCGCGAAATGGCCCACGATTTCGGCCCTCTTGGTATCCGCGTGAACGCCATCGCGCCCGGCGAGATCGATACCTCTATTCTCTCGCCCGGCACTCAGGAGATCGTCGAGCATGAGATTCCACTGCGGCGGCTCGGTCGCCCCGAGGAAGTGGCGGCGACGATCTACTTTCTTTGCTCGCCGCCGTCGTCCTATGTCAACGGTGCCGAGATTCACATCAACGGCGGCCAGCACGTCTAATCGGTCGGCGTCCGGTCGAGAGGACATCTCGGGTGATCAGGCGGCTTGACGATAACCGTTCTTGTTCACCCAGGTCTCAGTCTCGTTCAGCGATCGCTCGAGCCGGTCGAAAAGCTCGTCGATCTCGCTTTCGGTAATGATAAGCGGAGGGCATAGGGCGATCACGTCGCCCGCCATCGGCCGGACGATGAGACCAAGGTCCTGCGCCGTGGCGGCGGCGTGGGCGCTGACCGCGGTCGCGGGATCGAAAGAACGCTTGGTTTTCTTATCAGCGACAAGCTCGATGGCGCCGATAAGCCCGATGCCGCGCGCCTCGCCGGCCAGTGGGTGATCACCGAGGCGCTTGAGGCGTGCCTGGAAGCGGGGAGCAACGCGCCGCACATGGCTGAGAATGTCGCGCTCCTCGTAAAGTTCGAGGGTGCGCAGCGCAACCGCGGCTGGCACCGGATGGCCGGAATAGGTAAAGCCATGGCCGAAGGCCCCGAGCTTTTTGCTTTCCGCCACCAGCCCCTGGTAGATCGGCTCGGAAATCAGCACCGCCGCGATCGGCAGATAGGCGGAAGACAGCTGCTTCGCGCAGGAAAGCGCGTCCGAGGTGATGTCAAAGGCTTGGCTGCCCCACATGTTGCCGGTGCGGCCGAAGCCGCAGATGACTTCGTCGACGATGAAAAGGACGTCGTATTTTTTCAGCACGGCCTGGATCTTCTCGAAATAAGTCTTGGGCGGCACGATGACGCCGCCCGCACCCATGACCGGCTCCGCGATGAAAGCGGCAACCGTTTCCGGCCCTTCCGCCACAATCATCGCCTCCAGATTGGCGGCGAGGCGCGACGCAAATTCTTCTTCGCTCTCACCGGGCTCGGCGAAGCGGTAATGATGGGGGCAATCGGTATGCAGGATGCGCGCAATGGGAAGGTCAAAATCACGATGCGCGAGCGGGAGGCCGGTAAGGCTTGAGGTTGCTACCGTGACCCCATGATAGGCCTTGTTGCGCGATATGATCTTTTTCTTTTCCGGTCGGCCGATGGCGTTGTTGTAGTACCAGACGAGCTTGATCTGGGTGTCGTTGGCTTCTGAGCCGGAATTCACGAAAAGCGCCTTCGAGAACGGTTGCGGCGCGAAGGCTTTCAACTTTTCCGCGAGTCCGATCAGGGCTGGCGTCGATTTATGCGCGAAGCTGTGATAGAAGGGCAGCTTGTTCATCTGCTCGTGCGCTGCCTTGACCAGCTCCGGCTCGCTGAATCCGAGCGAGGCGCACCAGAGCCCGGCCATCCCTTCGATATATTCTTTGCCGCCTTCGTCATAGACATAGATGCCTCGGCCGCGCTCGATGATGAGCGGGCCGACGTCCTCATGCCGGGCAAGGTTGGTATAGGGATGCAACACGTGGGCGATGTCGCGGCTTTGTGCCGAATTGCCGGAGATGGTCATATCACCGTTCCTCAAGAGGCCGATACAAAGTGATGATTAACCGGCATTTCGGTCGCTCTGTCAAAGTCGCGGTAAAACGCCCCTGTAGAGGCGCCGTTATCCCTCCTTTAACCTCAACGGGACATGATCGAGAGACCGTGCCGAACGCAAGGATGCGGTGCGACAAGGGAATTGGATCGAGGGCTAGTGATGACCGCGCTGATGGACGGCGATCTGACGACCGCCTACCGAGACTATGCCGCCGGCAACCTCGCTCAGGCACTCGGCCTCTGTGAAGGGATTCTTGCCACCGAGCCCGACGCTGCGCCGGCCCTCCATCTTGCCGGGGTGAGCGCACTCGCCCTCGGGCGCAGCGATGACGCGATCTGCTTCCTCGAGCGGGCGATCGCCGCGGCGCCGCAGGATGCCGATGCCGAAAATGCCTTGAGCGCCGCGTTTCAGGCCAGGGGCGAGACGGCCAAGGCTCTCGCCGCCGCCGGGCGCGCACTTCGCCTGCGCCCTGCCTTTGCCGATGCCGAAAACCGCGTCGGCGTTCTCCTTCGCATGGCGGGCCGCACGGCCGAAGCGCTTGCGGTTTTCGCCGAGGCGGCGACCCGCCACCCCGCGATAGCCGAAATCCAGAACAATCTTGCCGTCGTACTGCACGAAAGCGGGCGTGCCGCAGAGGCGGCTGAGGCCTTTCGCCGCAGCATCGAACTCGCACCGAATTCGGCGGTTGCCTGGGCCGGGCTCGGTACTTCGCTCCTGGCGCTTGGCCAAATAGAAGCGGCGCTTGATGCCTGTCGCGTCGCGCTCGCCAAGGAGCCCGAGAACGCTGCGGCGGCTTTGGCCCTTGGCCACGCGGAAGTGGCGAACGGTGCATACGCGGAGGCGGTGGAGCATTATCGCCACGCTGTGGCACATGCGCCCGATCTGATCGAGGCGCATCTCGGCATTTTTGCTGCGGCGCAGATTGCAGGCGATCTTCCTCTCGCACTCAAACATCAGGCGGAGGCCCTGAAGCGCCAGAGGCTCTACGTCGAGCCGAGTCTGGCTGCGCCGAGCGAGCGCAAGGTTCTGATCCTTCTGGCGCCTGGGCCCTGGGCCGCCAATGTGCCGCTCGACTTCGTTCTCGATCGCAGCCGTACGACGCTCTACAAGCTCTACGTTCTGGACGAACGTGCATTTGACGATCTGCGATCGATCGCGGATTACGATCTCGTCTTTAATGCGATCGCAGAATCGGACGAGGCGCGACCGCTTCTCGATCTTGCCGGCCGGCTGGTGGAGACGCAAGCGAAGCCGGTGCTCAATGATCCCTGCATCGTCCACACGCTTTCTCGTGACGGCGTGACGGCGCGGCTTGAAGACGCCTCGAACGTGCGGATGGCTGAGATCCGGCGTGTTACGCGGGATGATTTCGCACCTGAACGGCTCGAACCGTTTCTTGCCACGGCTGGAATCGGATGGCCTTTTCTGATCCGGCCGGTGATGTCCCAAGCTGGAATCGACCTCGCGAAGATCGACGCTCCTGCGGACCTCGAAGGCTATCTCGGGAAGGTCGCGGCCGAGGCCTTCTATATCAGCGCCTTCGTCGATTACCGCAGCGCCGACGGCCATTTCCGCAAGTACCGCGTGATCTTTGTCGATGGCGAGGCCTATCCGTGCCATCTCGCGATCTCGCGGCATTGGATGGTGCATTATTACAATGCGGGCATGTACGACAATTCCTGGATGCGGGAAGAAGAGAGCCGCTTTCTCGCTGATATCCGTGCCGCTTTCGGTGCCGATCAGATGCGGGCCTTGGCCGAGATCGCAGCCCGCATTGGTCTCGAATATTTTGGCATCGATTGTGCCATCATGCCGGACGGGCAGGTCTTCGTCTTTGAAGCCGATCCGGCAATGGTCGTCCACCTCATGGATTCGGCCGAGGTCTTCCCTTATAAACACCAATACGTGCCGCGCATCTTCAAGGCGGTGATGCGGCTTCTCGAACGCCGGGCATCGATATCTTGAGTTCAGAGATGCCGGGCTTTCAAGCTGTCGGCTAAGAACTCGACAAAGACGCGAACCGTCGCCGAGGGCAGGCGCGAGGCGCTGGTCACCGCGTAGACTGGCACCGTCGCCGGCTCGAAACGCGTAAGTACCAGTTCCACCTTGCCGGCATCCACAAGCTCGCGCACCTGCCAAAGTGGCGCGTTGGCGATGCCGAGCCCGAGCACAGAAGCCGCGTTCACCGAAGATGCGGCACTCGTGCGAAAGCGTCCTGTCACCTTTATCCGTCGCGTCTTGCCCTTGATCATAAAGGGCCAGGCGTCGCCTTCGCGCGCCGCGGTGTGGATGATACAGGAATGTCGGGTCAAGTCCTCGACCCGCCACGGATGGCCGTGGCGGGCGAAATAGTCCGGCGCGCCGAAAATCACGCGACGGAGCGTTGCGAGGCGTCGCGCCCTTAGACTTGAATCGGCCATTTCGCCGATTCGCACCGCGAGGTCGAGGGCTTCCTCGACAGGGTCGACATAGCGGTCCGAACTCTCGAGTTCCACTTCGACCTTCGGATAGGAACGGAGGAATGCCTCGATTGCCGGCGTAAGATAGAGCGCCGAGGAAGCCGTCGAGCCGGTGATCCGAAGAAGCCCGCGCGGCTCAGTGCGTTGATTCTTGGCTTCCGCGGTCGCGTCCTCGATCTCAGCGAGCGCTGGCTTGAGGCGGCGATGAAGCGAAAGTCCGGCCTCGGTCGCGCTCAGCCGGCGCGTCGTGCGTCGAATGAGCGCGACCCCGATCTCGGCCTCAAGCGCGGCGAGCGAGCGGCTGATCGATTGCAGCGAGCGGCCAAGTGTCTCGGCGGCGGCAGTCAGGCTGCCCTTTATCAAGGATCGCGACGAAAGCTTGAAGGTTGGCCAAGTGAGACGTGGATATTCTTCCGAAATACGTAATAATATATCACGGATTATTTTGATTATCATGGAAATGGCGCTCCGTCGTTATCGCCCCTCGAATTGTTTGAGGAGGAAGATATGACAGAGGGCCACGCAGCCGCGGCGATGGGGATCCCGATTCAAACACCGATCACCGTATGTGAGGTGCTGACCGACCTTAGCAATCCCGTTCAGGCACTGGCGGAGTTCTATCGTGCTTTCAACACTCAGGATCTCGCGTTGATGGCGGAAAACTGGTCGAACTCGACCAACATCAGCATGGATAATCCGCTTCGCCGCATCAATCGCGGTTGGAGAGATATCCGCGCCCTCTATGAGTGGAATTTTGCCGCGCCTGGCAGCGTTCACGTGGCTTTTCTTCGACTATACGCTGCATCGCGCGGACGAACTCTTTTACGCCGTCGGCCGCGAGCGCGGCCGGTTCGAGGCGAACGGCCGTGTGCTTGATCTCGCCATTCGCACGAGCCGCGTCTTCCGCACGATCGGCGGCCGCTGGCGGCAAGTGTACCATCGCGGATCGATTGAAGACGCGAGTCCGCTTGGCGCCTATAAAAGGGCGGTACCGGCCGATGCCGAGGGAGCGGCGTCGTGACTCGGGCCTTCACGAAAGTGGCCTTTTCCGAAGCAGTCAAGGCGGTGCAATCGCGCTGCGGCACAGGCGACCATTGCGCCCGAATAGAGACCCGGGAGCCCATGGACGATCGGCTGAGCGATGGTCTTAAAGCCTATATAGCGGGGCTGGACAGCTTTATGATCGCTACTGCCAATCGTGCCGGCTGGCCGCATGCGCAACATCGTGGTGGGGCGCCGGGTTTTCTGAAGGTGATCAATGACCGCAGTTGGGCTTCGTCGATTATGCCGGCAACAAGCAATATATCACGGTCGGCAATATAGCCGAGAACAGCCGCGTCACGCTTCTCCTGACCGATTATGAGTGTGGCCGGCGGTCGAAGCTTTGGGCCGAGGCCGAGGTCGTTGACGACGATCCCGAGTTGCTTCGGCATCTTGCCGATCCGGCATATCCAGCAGAAGCGGAGCGGGCGATCCTCCTTCACGTGGTTGCCTGGGACAGCAACTGCCGCCAGCATTTGCCGTGCTTGGTCCGGGCGTCTCAGGCGACCTTTGGCGCGGTATAGCGGGCGACACGCGCAAGGATATCGTATCCAAGGCGGGATGCGAGCGCTACCATGCGGTGTGTAGCATTCCCCGGTCTCTCCGCGAGGATTCTCGATGATCACCGTCCATCATCTCAACAATTCGCGCTCGCAGCGCATCCTTTGGCTCCTGGAAGAGCTCGGCTTGGATTACAAGGTACGGCGCTACGAACGCGACGCCAAAACCTTGCTCGCGCCGCCCGAGCTTCGTGCCATACACCCGCTCGGAAAATCGCCGGTCATTAGCGACGAGGGTCCGAGCGATCCCCTGACCCTGGCTGAAACCGGCACCATCGTCGAATATCTGATCGAGCGCTATGGCCGTAAAGAGCCGGAAGAAGCGCGGCTTGCGCCGCCACTCGGGACGCCGGAGCGCCTTCGTTATACTTATTGGCTGCATTACGCTGAAGGTTCGTTGATGCCGCCGCTTCTTCTTGGTTTGGTTTTTTCGCGTCTGCCGCAGGGTCCGATGCCGTTCTTCGTCCGTCCCATCGCGCGGCGTATTGCCGGAAAAGTGCAAAGCAGCTATATCGGACCGCAGATTGCGCACCACCTCGATTACGTCGAAAGCGAGCTCGGCAGGTCGCCTTGGTTCGCCGGCGCTCAGTTCAGTGCCGCGGACATTCAAATGAGCTTTCCGATCGAGGCGGTGGCGACGCGAATCGGCTTGGGCGACCGCCACCCGCATCTTGAAGCCTATCTCGAGCGAATCCACGCTCGCCCAGCCTATGCCCGGGCCCTTGAACGCGGCGGTCGTTACGACTTCGGGCGCTGAAGCTTCCGTTTCCGGCGTCGGCGAAAACACCTCCTACTATTTGATCGCCATCGGATTGATCGGCGAACCGACGGCGCGGGTGACGGGCAAAGGCGGCGCGCAGAAGAAGAACTCGTAGACCTTGTCTGCGGCGCAATCCGCCGCCAAGTCCTCGAGATAGAAAATCTCGCCCATCGTGATGCCGATCATCGGTATCACCACCCAATGCCACGGTTGGCTCGCGTCCTTGGTTTCATTCGGCCGCACCTCGCAGCCCCAGGTGTCGGTGCAGATGGCCGCGATTTCCTTCTCGTAGATCCATGTGCAAGTCTCGAAGGCGAGGCCAGGGGCGTCGCCGCCGGCATAGCCGCCCCAATCGCTCTTGCGCAACCGATCACCCATCTGCCCGGTGCGGACGATGACGAAATCGCCGCGCCGGATCTCGACGCCCTGCGCGGCGGCGGTCGCGTTTAGGTCCTCTACGGTGATCGCCATGCCGTCCTCGATGTAATCGAGCTTCAGATGGCGGGCGACGTCGAGCAGCACGCCCCGGCCGGCCATACGGTCCTTCACCTTTTCGATGCCGTTCTTCTCCGCGCCGTCGGATGTGACAAGGCGCGCGTCATAGCCGTTCCACATCTTGTCGTCGTAGAAGATATGGCCGAGCGCGTCCCACTGCGTGCCGCATTGCATCGGCAGCGAGACGATGTCATCGGCATAGCGCAGCTTTCCCTTGTCCTGTGCGCCGGCGATCGCGTCGGTGCCGGTCGCGAGCATGATATGAATCGGGTTGAAGCGGTTGCCCCAGAGGCCGCGCTGCGGCCCGTTGCGATCGAAATTGAGGCCGAGCGAGAAGGCCTTGCCCTGGCGCACCAGGGCGGCGGCAGCGACCAACTGTTCGGGCCCAACGAAATTCAGCGTGCCGCGTTCGTCGTCCGCGCCCCAGCGTCCCCAGTTCTTGCACTTCTCGGCGGTTGCCCGCAGGTGGTCCATTGTGAACATCTTGTCGCTGTAGCGCCTTGGCATGATTTCCTCTCCGTTCCTTTTGCTCTTGCGGCGATCGGCCTTCTGGCGCGTCGCGCCGCTTCCTGATCATGCGATCATAACGCGACCCCGTGGCTTCGGCGGAAAAAAAGCCGAGCGTGATGGTGTGGTCACCGGGCGACTCGGCCTCTAGTAGATCGCTTCCTTGATTCGAATCCTACGGGGGACACGATGGACAAGCAGTTTTTCCTTGTTGAACGCACGTTGTTGAGGCTGTTGGAAAATCACTGGTAATGATTCGTTTCAAGGAGCCGCTCTACTAGCGCGGTTCCCGTCGAAATAGAATCGGGTATTGCGGCGGATGGTTGACTGGGCGAGTGTTGGGAATTGAATCGGCTCTGAAGGGAGAGGCGATGCTCAAGGCTTGCTCGGCGGATTTTCGGGAACGTGTGATTGAGGCGGTTGAAGAAGGGGCGTCGCGGCGAGAGGCAGCGGAGCGTTTTGCTGTCAGCCCGAGTTCTGCGGTCAAGTGGTTGCAATCGTGGCAAAATGAAGGGAGACGGTCGGCGAAGCCGCGGGGTGGGAGCTTCTCCCGCCTGGAAGACTATGCTGAGGAGATTCGGCATCTGGTCAAGGAACGGCCGG
>JBJKQL010000045.1:0-43798 GCA_046705265.1 Ferrovibrionaceae bacterium | reverse complement strand
CGGGCGGGCCTTGGGAGTGACCATGAGCCTGCCGGAGCGGGACCGCTTGAGCCACACCAAGAGCGAGATCGAGGCGCGGCTGGCGATGGCCTTTGGCGGCCGGGTCGCGGAGGAGATGGTGTTCGGGGCGGAGAACGTGACCACCGGGGCGTCCAACGACATCCAGCAGGCGACCTATTGGGCGCGGCGGATGGTGACCGAGTTCGGCATGAGTGACAAGCTGGGGCGGGTTCGCTACCACGGCAACGAGCAGGAGATCTTCCTCGGCCATTCGGTGGCGCAGCAGCAGAACGTGTCGGAGGCGACGGCGGAACTGATCGACGCCGAGATCCGCCGCCTGGTGGAGGAGGCGGAGGCGACGGCGCGCCGTCTGCTCGGCGAGAACCTCGAAGAGCTGCACCTTCTTGCCAAGGCGCTCTTGGAGCATGAGACGCTGAGCGGGGACGAGATCAAGGCGCTCTTGCGTGGTGAGACCATCACCCGGCCGAGCGAGCCCGTTACCCCGCCCGACACCGGCGGCGGCCGTTCGGCGGTGCCGCCGACGCGCGGTCAGAAGGGCCACGGCTCCGGCGACCTCAAGCCAGAACCCCAACCCGGCGCCTGACGCTCGGGTCTCGAGGGGGGCATGGTACGGAAGCTTTTCGGCACCGACGGCATCCGCGGTGCCGCCAACCAGGAACCGATGACCGCCGAGACGGCGCTGAAGGTCGGCATGGCGGCAGGGCGGCGGTTCCTTCGCGGCAACCATCGCCACCGCGTCCTCATCGGCAAGGACACCCGGCTTTCCGGCTACATGATCGAGCCCGCGCTGACCGCGGGGTTCGTTTCCGTCGGCATGGACGTGATCCTGGTCGGGCCGATGCCGACCCCGGCCGTCGCCATGCTGACGCGCTCGCTTCGCGCCGATCTTGGCGTCATGATCTCGGCCTCGCACAATCCGCATCAGGACAACGGCATCAAGCTCTTCGGCCCCGACGGCTACAAGCTCTCGGACGCGGTCGAGCACGAGATCGAGGCCGGCATCGAGAACGGCCTGCATGAAGGTCTGGCGGCGCCGGAGCACCTTGGACGCGCGCAGCGCCTCGAGGACGCGCAAGGCCGCTATATCGAATGGGTCAAGAGCAGCTTCCCCAAGGGGCGGCGGCTTTCCGGCCTCAAGATCGTGATCGATTGCGCCAACGGCGCCGCTTATCGCGTCGCGCCGACCGTGCTGTGGGAACTCGAGGCCGAGGTGGTTCCGATCGGCGTCGGCCCCGACGGCTTCAACATCAACAAGGGCTGCGGCTCCACCGTGCCCGCGACCATGCAGGAAGCGGTGATCGCTCATGGCGCCGATCTCGGCATCACGCTGGACGGCGACGCCGACCGGGTTTTGATCGCGGATGAGACCGGCAAGCTCATCGACGGCGACCAGCTCATGGCCTTGATCAGCGAGCACTGGCAGAAGGATGGGCGACTCACGGGCGGCGGCGTGGTGGCGACGGTGATGTCGAATTTCGGCCTCGAGCGCTTCCTGGGCGAGCACGGGATCGCGCTTTACCGCACCCGCGTCGGCGACCGCTATGTGGTCGAGGAGATGCGCCGACTGGGGTGCAATTTCGGCGGCGAGCAGTCGGGCCATATCATCATGACCGATTTCGTCACCACCGGCGACGGGCTGATCGCCGCCTTGCAGGTGCTCTCCGTCGTGGTCGAGCAGGGCCGGCCGCTGAGCGAGGTCTGCCGCCGCTTCACTCCGATGCCGCAGATCTTGCGCAACGTGCCGATGCCGCCTGAAATTCGCCTCGACGATCAGACGATCGAGGGGCTGGTCGCCGGGGCGAGGCGCAAGCTCGCCAAGCACGGCCGCCTTATCGTGCGCCGCAGCGGCACCGAGCCGGTTATCCGCGTCATGGGCGAAGGCGAGAACGAGGCCCTTGTCATCGCCGCGGTCGAGGAAGCGGTCGGCGCGCTGCGGTCTCGCCTCGCCGCCTGAAGCGGCATGGCCGCGCTCCACGGCCGGGTGCTCGCCATCGGCGGCTCGGATTCGGGCGGCGGCGCCGGCATCCAGGCCGATATCAAGACCGTCGCCGCCTTCGACGCCTATGCTGAAACCGCGATTACCGCCATCACCGTGCAGGACACCAGGGCGGTTTACCGCGTTGAGCCGGTGAGCCCCGAGCTGATCGCGGCGCAGATCGAGGCGGTGCTCGCCGACCTCGGCGCCGACGCGATCAAGACCGGCATGCTGCCGGGTGCGGGCGCGATCCGCGCCGTCCAGGCCGCCATCCGCAACCGGGCGGCGCAGAGTCCCGTGATCGTCGATCCGGTGCTCGCCGCCGGCACCGGCCGCGCGTTTCTCGACCGGGAAGGCATCGCCGCGCTCAAATCCGATCTCATCCCGCTCGCCACCCTGCTCACCCCGAACGTGCCGGAAGCGGAGGCGCTGACCGGGCGGAAGATTACCAACGTGGCGGCCATGGAAGACGCCGGCCGCGCCCTGATGGCGTTTGGCGCGCGCGCCGTGCTGGTCAAGGGCGGCCATCTTTCGGGGACCGAGGTCACCGACGTTCTGGTGACCGCCGAGGGACGCGAAATCTTCGGCAAGCCGCGGCAAAAGACTCCCCATACCCATGGCACCGGATGTACGCTCGCCTCCGGCATCGCCGCCGGGCTCGCGCAAGGGCTCGGTCTGCGAGAGGCGGTGGCGCGGGCGGAGGATTTTGTCGCGCGCGCCATCCACACCGCGCCGGCTTTCGGCCACGGCCGCGGGCCGCTGAACCACGCCTGCCTCAAGGCTTAACCCCGGGGCGGCGCCCCCGATCCGGGGCCGCGCCGCGAGCAACAAAGCGTTTGTAAGGAGATGCCCTTGACCCATTCGATCGCAGTCATTGCCGGCGACGGCATCGGCAATGAAGTGGTGCCGGAAGGCATCCGCGTCCTCGAGGCCGCCGGCCGCAAGTTCGGCATTCAATACCGCTGGAAGGAATTCGACTGGAGCTGCGAGAAGTATCTCTCGACCGGCCGCATGATGCCGGAAGACGGCATGGCGCAGCTGAGCCGGCACGAGGCGATCTTCCTCGGCGCCGTCGGCTATCCGAGCGTCCAGGACCATGTCTCGCTCTGGGGCCTTTTGATCCCGATCCGCCGCGGCTTCCTGCAATACGTCAACCGCCGCCCGGTCAGGCTTCTCGCCGGCACGCGCTCGCCGCTGGCGAACCGCAAGCCCGAGGATATCGACATGGTGATCATCCGCGAGAACTGCGAGGGCGAGTATTCCGAGATCGGCGGCCGCCTCTATGCCGGCACCGAGGACGAGATGGTGATGCAGCAGTCGGTGTTCACGAAAAAAGGCGTCGATCGCGTGATGCGCTATGCCTTCGAGCTTGCGCGCTCGCGCAAGCGCAAGCATCTCACCGCGGCCACCAAATCGAACGGCATCATCCACACCATGCCCTATTGGGACGAACGCTTCCGCGCGCTCGCCAAGGAATATCCCGACGTCACCACGGCGCTGTACCACATCGACATCCTAAGCGCGCATTTCGTGCAGCATCCGGATTGGTTCGACGTCGTCGTCGGCTCGAATCTGTTCGGCGACATCCTGTCCGACCTCGGCCCCGCGGTCGCAGGCTCAATCGGCATTGCGCCTTCGGCCAACATCAACCCCGAGCATAAATTCCCCTCGATGTTCGAGCCGGTGCACGGCTCGGCGCCGGATATCGCCGGAAAGGGCCTCGCCAATCCCATCGGCCAGATCTGGTCGGGCGCGATGATGCTGGAGCATTTTGGCCACAAGGACGCGGCGGCGGCGATCGAGGCGGCGATCGCGCGCGTCGTCGCCGAGGGCAAGACGGTGACCCGCGATCTTGGCGGCAGCGCCTCGACCAAAGACGCCGGCCAGGCCATCGCCGAGGCGCTTTAGATTTTTTCCGCGCTCGCCGGCGGCGGCTCGATCGTGTGCAGGGCGCCGAAGATCATGGTGACGGCGCGGCCGTCGTCCGAAAGCGGCCCGAGGAAGCGCTCGTAATATTGAAAGCCGCGGCCGAGCCACGGCGCGTAGAGCGCGGCCGCGGCCGGCGCGGCGCGCACCGCCACCTCGCGATAGGCCTTGAAGATGACCTGCCAGTTCGGGCCATATTCGGCCTCGTTCAGCATCGCGTCGGTATAGCTCTTGCCGCTCAAGACCGTCACCTGCGTGCCGACGAGGCGGAAGCGAAAGCCGAGCGGATTGCTGAGCACATCGACCAGATAGACATGCGGCAGGTCGCCCCTGATCTCCTCGGGCCGGATATCGGCGCGGCGCGGCAGACGACTGGCAGCGCATTTCGAGAGCCAATAGGCCGCAAGCCGGCGCATCGGCGCCGCCTGGAGCTGGTTGGTATCGAAAGCAAATGGCGGCGTCATCGCCATGGACGGCCCGCCTCGTCGCCGTTTTGGGGCATCAATGCATATTCGACCGATTGTTATTATGGGCCCGTTAAGGGGGCAACGCCAAGAAGCGCGAGAAGCCGGCCTCAGATGTCCGGTCTCGGCGTAAGGCCGTGCCCTAGTCTGCGTGCCCCCATCTGCGTGCCCTTGCCAGCGGACTGGCGGAAAACCTCTCAGCCTGGGCGGATAGGGGTTGCCATCACAGCGGTCCGCCAAGCGCCTTTCCCTGACATCTCGCGGCACTTCGCCTCTTTCGCAGCGCAAAATTCCAATTGACTTGGGCCACGTCGGGTCTAGATTCCGCGGCGGGACACGCCCCCCCAACGGGGCGCAATCGTTCTGGAAGGAACGCCGATGATCAAACCGGAAGGGCGTCCTCGGACGCCATTTTTTTCGTGCGGCCCGTGCACCAAGCACCCTGGCTGGACCCCCGAAATCCTCAAAACCGCGACCCTTGGCCGCTCGCACCGTAGCTCGGTTTGCAAGGCCAAGCTGCTTCAAGTGATCGAGAGAAGCCGCGAAATCCTCGGCATCCCCGTCAACCATAAGCTCGCCATCGTTCCCGCTTCCGATACCGGCGCGGTGGAGATGGCGCTGTGGTCGATGCTGGGCCCGCGGCCGGTTACCGTGCTCGCCTGGGAGAGCTTCGGAGCCGCCTGGGTCGGCGACGCGACCAAGGAACTGAAGCTGAAAAGCGTCAAGGGGGTGATCGCCGACTATGGCAAGCTTCCCGACCTTAAATCCGTCGATTGGACGGGCGACGTCGTCTTCACCTGGAACGGCACCGCCTCGGGCGTCCGAGTGCCGAACGGCGACTGGATCGCGGCCGACCGCGAAGGTTTAAGCATCTGCGATGCCACCTCGGCCGTATTCGCCATGGACATCCCGTGGGACAAGATCGACGTCGCCACCTGGTCGTGGCAGAAGGTGATGGGCGGCGAGGCCGCGCACGGCATGATCAGTCTGAGCCCGCACGCCGTGGCGCGGCTCGAGAGCTACACGCCGCCCTGGCCCCTGCCGAAGATCTTCCGCATGACCAAGGACGGCAAGCTGAACGAGGCCCTGTTCAAGGGCGAGACCATCAACACTCCGTCGATGATGGCGGTCGAGGACCAGATCGACGCCCTGAACTGGGCTGAGGCCTCGGGCGGGCTGAAAGGGCTGATCGCGCGGACCGAGGCGAATTACAAGGCGCTGGCCGCCTGGGTCGAAAGGACGCCGTGGGTCGACTTTCTCGCCGAAGTGCCGGAAACCCGCTCTACCACCAGCGTCTGTTTGAAGATCGTCGATCCTTGGTTCCTCGGCTTGAACGCCGCGGACCGGGCTGCGGCGGCGAAGGCTCTCGCCGCCCGCGTGGAAAATGAAGGCGCCGGGCACGATGTCGGCGCCTATCGCGATGCGCCGCCCGGCCTTCGCATCTGGTGTGGCGCGACGGTCGAGACCGCCGATATCGCCGCTCTGACGCCGTGGCTCGATTGGGCCTTCGCCGAGACCCGGGCCGCGGCCAGGAGTTGAGGAGCACGCCATGCCCAAGGTTCTGATTTCGGATCAGTTGAGCCCGGCGGCGGTGCAGATTTTCCGTGACCGCGGCGTCGAAGCCGATATCAAGACCGGCCTCAAGCCGGATGAGCTGATCGCCATCATCGGCGACTACGACGGCCTCGCCGTTCGCTCCGCCACCAAGGTCACGGCCAAGCTATTGGCCGCAGCGCGAAACCTGAAGGTGGTCGGCCGCGCCGGCATCGGCGTCGACAACGTCGACGTGCCGGCGGCTACAGCGCGCGGCGTCTGCGTCATGAACACGCCCTTCGGCAACGCCATCACCACCGCCGAGCACGCCATCGCGTTGATGTTCGCGCTGGCCCGGCAGATTCCCCAGGCCGACCGCTCGACCCAGGCCGGCAAGTGGGAGAAATCCCGCTTCATGGGCACCGAGCTTTATGCCAAGACGCTCGGCATCGTCGGCTGCGGCAATATCGGCTCGATCGTCGCCGATCGCGCGCTCGGCCTGAAGATGCGGGTGGTCGCCTATGACCCCTTCCTTTCCGAGGAGCGCGCCCTGCAACTCGGCGTCGAGAAGGTAACGCTGGTCGAGCTGTTGCACCGCGCCGACTTCGTCAGCCTTCACACGCCCTTGACCGAGCAGACCAAGAACCTCATCAACCGCGAGAGCCTGGCGAAGTGCAAGAAGGGCGTCTACCTCATCAACTGTGCCCGCGGCGCCTTGATCGTCGAGCCCGATCTGAAGGCGGCGATGGAATCCGGCCAGGTGGCGGGCGCCGCCATCGATGTCTTCGCGGTCGAGCCGGCGAAGGAAGATATTCTGTTCGGCATGGAGGGCTTGGTGGCGACACCGCATCTCGGCGCCTCGACGATGGAGGCGCAGGAAAACGTGGCGCTCCAGGTCGCCGAGCAAATGTCGGACTATCTTCTCGTCGGCGCGGTGACCAACGCGCTCAACATGCCGTCGGTCAGCGCCGAGGAAGCGCCGAAGCTGCAGCCCTATATGAAGCTCGCGGGTGAGCTTGGCTCCTTTGCCGGCCAGCTCGTCGAGAGCGGGCCGCGGAAGATCAGTATCGAGTATGAAGGCCATGTCGCCGGCCTGAACACACGGCCCCTGACCGCGGTCGCGCTGCAGGGACTTCTGAAACCGCTGCTCGATTCGGTCAACATGGTCAATGCGCCGGTGATCGCGCGCGAGCGCGACATCGACGTGGCCGAGATCACGCACGACCGCAGCGGCGACTATCACACCCTGATCCGCGTCGCGGTGGTCGACGGCGGCGCCGAACGCGTCGTCGCCGGCACGCTGTTCGCCGATCGGCGGCCGCGCCTGATCCAGATCGACGACATCAAGGTCGAAGCCGAGCTTGGCCCGCACATGCTGTTCCTTGAGAACGAGGACAAGCCGGGCTTCATCGGACGGCTCGGCACCGTGCTCGGCGCCGCCGGAATTAATATCGCGACCTTCCATCTCGGCCGCGCGGCGCCAGGCGGCAAGGCGATCGCGCTGGTCGAGATCGACGGGCCAATACCGGAAAAGGTGCTGGCCGAAGTGCGCTCACTCACCATGGTGCGGCGCGCCGCGACGCTGAACTTCTGAACCGCCCGCCGCGCCCGACCTGACTTTGAGGCCGCTCCGGCTGTGCCATCGCCCGTCCGGCCTCGTGCCTTTCGGGCCGCACGGCGCGTCCACGTCAAGCGCCGGGTGAACCCGACTTCCGGTTGGCCTTGCGGCGCAAGTATGCTTTAACACCGCTCGCCATGACCACCACCGATGCCGATAAGGGGCTGCTCCCCGCGGGGCTTCGCGACGGCCTGCCGCCGCAGGCCGAATGGGAGGCGGAGATCACCGAGCGCCTGCTCGACGGCTTCGCCCGCTTCGGCTATCAGCGCGTCAAGCCGCCCCTGATCGAATTCGAGCGCTCGCTTCTGGCGCAAGGCGGCGCCGCGCTCTCGCCGCAAATGTTCCGGGTGATGGACCCGGCCTCGCAGCAGATGCTCGGCATCCGGCCCGACATCACGCTTCAGGTTGCCCGCATCGCCGAAACCCGACTTGTCGGCATGGCGCGACCGCTTCGCCTTTGCTACGCCGGCCAGGTCTTGCGGGTGCGTGGCAGCCAGCTGCGGCCGGAGCGCCAGTTCGCCCAGGCCGGGGCCGAGTTGATCGGCGCGGCCGAGCTGGCCGCCGATGTCGAGATCGTCGTCATGGCGGCACGGGCGGTGACCGGGCTTGGGGTCAACAATCCCTCGCTCGACCTGACCCAGCCGATGGTGGTGCCCGCAGTGTGCCGCGATCTTGGCCTCGACGAAGCAGCGACCGAGGCGGTACGTCTCGCGCTCGACCAAAAGGACGCCGCCGCGCTGGCCGCCGCGGCGGGCAAGGCGGACCCTACTCTGCAGCGCATCCTCGCCTCCACCGGGCCTGCCGACCGCGCGCTTCGCGCGCTGAAGACGCTGGACCTCAAGGGCGACGCCGCGGCCATGGTGGCGGAGCTCGCCGAACTCGCCGGCCGGCTAAAAGCCGCGGTGCCTGCCCTGCCGCTTACCATCGACATCGGCGAGGTTCGCAATTTCGAATATCACACCGGCATCAGCTTCACGCTGTTCGCGCGCGGCGTGCGCGGCGAGCTTGGCCGCGGCGGCCGTTATATGAGCGCGGCCGAGCCTGCGACCGGCGTCACGCTTTATCTCGATTCGCTGCTCCGCGCGCTGCCCTCGCCGGCCGCGACGAAGCTGCTGTTCCTGCCGGCCGAGGCGGCGCCGGACGAAGAAGCGAAGCGGCAGGCGGAAGGCTGGCGCACCTTGCGCGGCTTGAAGGCCGGGGCCGATATTCGGGCCGAGGCCAAGCGTCTCGGCTGCACGCATGTCTTGGCCGTGGGTGGAATTGAATCAGTGGGTGCATCATGACCAATGTGGCAGTTGTCGGCTCGCAATGGGGTGACGAAGGCAAGGGCAAGATCGTCGATTGGCTTTCGGCGCGGGCCGATGTGGTGGTGCGTTTTCAGGGCGGACACAACGCGGGCCACACCCTGGTCATCGATGGCGTCACCTATAAGCTCCGCCTGCTGCCTTCGGGCGTCGTGCGCGGCAAGCTCAGCATTATCGGCAACGGCGTCGTCATCGATCCCTGGGCGCTGGTCGCCGAGATCGAGGAAATGGAAAAAAGCGGCATCGCGGTGACGCCGGAATTCCTCAAGATCGCGGACAATGCGTCGCTGATCCTGCCGCTGCACCGCGATCTCGACGCACTGCGCGAGGACGCAAGCCGCGCGATCAAGATCGGCACCACCCGGCGCGGCATCGGCCCGGCCTATGAGGACAAGGTCGGCCGCCGCGCCATCCGCCTCGGCGACCTCGCCGATCAAGGCTCGCTGGCGCGCAAGGTCGAGACGTTGCTCGCCCATCACAACGCGCTTCGCCGCGGCCTTGGCGAGGCCGAGCTCGACGCCGGCATCGTAATGCATGAGCTTGGCGCCATCGCACCCAAGGTATTGCCCTATCGCGACCCGGTGTGGTGGCGGCTTGACACCGCGCGGCGCGACGGCAAGCGTATCCTGTTCGAGGGCGCGCAAGGCGCGATGCTCGACATCGATCACGGCACGTATCCTTATGTCACGTCGTCCAACACCGTCGCCGCCCAGGCGATGATCGGCTCTGGCCTCGGCGTCGGCGCCGTTGGTTTCGTCCTCGGCATCGCCAAGGCCTATACCACCCGTGTCGGCGAAGGCCCATTCCCGACCGAACTCACCGATGATATCGGCCGCGGCCTCGGCGAGCGCGGCAAGGAATTCGGCGTCAATACTGGACGGCCGCGCCGCTGCGGCTGGTTCGACGCCGTGCTGGTTCGCCAGTCGGTCAAGATCAACGGCATCGACGGCATCGCGCTGACCAAGCTCGACGTTCTCGACGGCTTGCCCGAGCTCAAGGTCTGCACCGGCTATCTATGCGGCGACACGCGGCTCGACTACCTGCCGGCGACAATGACAGGCCAGGCGGAAATCACCCCGATCTATGAGGTGCTCGAGGGTTGGCAGGCAAGCACGCACGGAGCCCGCTGCTGGGCCGATCTACCGGCCAGCGCGGTCAAATATATCCGTCGCATCGAGGAACTGATCGAGGCCCCGGTGGCCTTGCTCTCGACCTCGCCCGAGCGCGAGGACACGATCTCGGTGCGCGACCCCTTCGCCGATTAACGGCTTGACATCAAAAGTCTTTTCAACGCCGTCAGCGGCGCGCGTCGGCTTGACCGTGGCCGGCCGCCTCTTAACCGCTTTGTAACCGCGGCCATGGTTCATTAACAGGGCACACTTCCGTTTTTTGCTGGGAGGTTTTCTGCCCGTGGACGGGCCCGCACTTGGCGTAGATGCGCAGGAAGCCGCACGCGGTGCTCCGTTTGGGCCGGATGACCGCTATCGGCTCCTCCCCGACCGGCCGCTACCGCAATTCGATTCGCCCTCGGGCGTTGCCTGCCTTGCGGTTGACAGCCTGAGGCCGGACGCGCCGCTCTATGCCCTTCTTTGTCCCGCGAGTCTGATGTGGCGGCGGCGGCCGTTGAACGACCTGATGCGAATCTCGGGGCACGGCCTCGTCAATCCGCTGCATGCGGGCACCGTCACCTTGAAGGACCTCGGCCGGCGTTTCGTCGTCCTGTTCGAGCGGCCGCTCGGCCCGAGCCTCGCCGAATTCAAGCCGACAAGCGAGCGCGAAATCGCGCAACGCATCCTACCGCTGCTTTTGAGCGCGGTGTTCGAACTCGCCGAGCGCGGCATGACGCATCGGGCGATCCGGCCGAACAACATCTTCTTCCGGTTCGCCGACCGTTATGACGAACTCCTGCTCGGCGAATGCGTGAGCGCCGCGCCGGGCGCCGCGCAGCCCGCCATTTTCGAGCCGCTGGAACGGAACGAGGCCCTGCCCGAGGGGCGCGGCGAAGGTGGCGCCGATGCTGATCTCTATGCACTTGGAATGGTCGTCGCCGGCTTGCTTACGGGACGCGACCTGGCGGCGTTGCCCGAACTCTTGCAAACGCGTCAGCGCAGCGGCTCGTTCGTCGCGGCGATGGGCTCGGTCCGCGCCGGGTCGGCCATGGAATCGCTGCTGCGCGGCATTCTGCGCGATGAACCGGCGCTGCGCTGGAACGTGGACAACGTGCATCGCTGGCGCAACGGCAGCGCCGACCGGCAGACTTCGGGCGGCACACCGCGTATCGCCGGCCATCCGTTCCGTTTTCGCGGCACCAGCCACCACAGCGTGACAAGCTTGGCGCAGGCCTTCAATGCCTTCCCCAAGGAAGCACTGGCCGCCTGCATGAACCGCAGCATCGAAATCTGGCTGCACCAATCCCTTGGCAATAGCGCGATGGCAAAGCGCGTGCGCGAGCTTCGCGAACGCCAGATCAACTATCCGATCGCCGATGAAGCCGAATTCGCCGCCCGGCTCTGCGCTTTTCTCGATCCCTTCGGTCCGATCCGATTCCGCAACCTCACGGTGATGCGCGATGGCTTACCCGCGCTGGTCGCGGCGGCGGTTCTGGCCAATGAATCGGCGCGGCTCAACAGTCTCATACAGCTTTTTCGCAGCGGGCTTCTCGCCGAAACGGCACGGCCGAACCCGTCCGAGCCAAACGCCATCCAACCGGCCTTTGCCGAGAACCTTGGGCGCTTCGCACAAGATGCGGCGCCCGGATTTGGCATCGAGCGCTGCCTGTACGAACTCAACCCCCAGCTTCCCTGTCAGAGTCCGCAGACCAGCGGTGAATGCGACAGCCCGGCGACGCTGCTTGCTGAATTCGATCGGCTGGCGGCGTCACAGAAAAGCACGACGACCTCGTTCATCGACCGGCACACCGCAGCATTCCTTGCCACCCAGATGCGTCCCTATCAGTACCGGGTCGCCAATCTGTCGCGGCAACAGCGAGAGCGCGTGGGCGATTTTCGTGCTGAGGTGGCGCTTCTTGGCGACTATCAGTCGCTCTACGGGCCGATGCCTCTGCATGGCCTCACGGCCTGGGCTACCGCGGCGCTGACCCCGTTGATCAAGAGCTTGCATAACGCGAAGGCACGCGAGCGCCTGCTGGAACGCCTGCCGACCCTGGGCCGCCAAGGCGAGCTCAATGCCTTGGTCAGGGGCCTGAACCTGAACGAATGGTTCGCTTGGGATGAGGCCGGCTATCGCCAAGCCACCGCCAACGACCACGCACTGGCCAACGCCATCGACATGATCGAGGGCAACGGCCCGGCGCGCGCGAGCGCCGCCGCCGAATACGGTCATCAGATCGCCAATGCCGTCGGCTTCGCGGCCTTCCTCATCGCCTGCAGCGTGACCTGGATATGGCTGGTCCACTAAAAGGCCGTTCGGGAACGAGCCGCAAACCGGGGCCGGGGCCGGCCGGCGGATCGCCGAACAGCCGGTCAGGCAGCGGCGCGTCAAATGGGCGAATGGCAGCGCTCCACCGCGCCCGCCAGATGCCGGCCGCCCTGCCGGGCGTGCCGTTGCCCCGGCAGGGCGCCACAAGCGTCGGTCACGGCTTCGCCGTGATTCTTTTGGCGTTGGTCTTGGGCGGAGGTCTGCTCATCCTGTCGCCCGGTTACGTATTCATCGCCATGGTCGGGCTGGCGCCGACCGTTGTTCTGGTGATGCTGGAAAACGACTGGATGTGGTCCCATCTCGCCTGCCTGGTGATGACGAATGCCGCTGGCGTCGTTCTTGCCGCTGGTTTTCTCTGGCAGGCCGGCGGCGGCATCCAGGCCGCTTTCAGCCTGCTTGAGAATCCGAACATTTGGGTGCTGATGTATGGCGGCGCGGCCCTTGGCTACGGACTGGCCTGGTCGATTCCGCTGCTGGCCCAAGGCCTCATCGAACTTGACGCCATGCGCCGCCGCGCCCAGATCGAGAAGGTGAGACGGGAATTGCGCCGGGAATGGAGCCTGCCGGACGATGCTTGAACCATCGCCCGGGCCTCGCGCCCTAAGCGGCGCGATATCGAGAGCAATGTCAAGAGAAGGGCGGCAGGACGCGATTTAGCGGCCGCTCAGATCAGTGGCGATGCGGCGTGAAAGCCGCGAGCGCCTCGGGGCTTGCCTCTTTCTGGTACTTCGCCTTCCATTCCTCGTATGGCATGCCATAGACGATCTCGCGCGACGCCTCTTTCGACAAAGCGACTCCGTGTTCCTCCGCCGCCTCGCGATACCAGTTGGAAAGGCAGTTGCGGCAGAAGCCGGCGAGGTTCATGAGGTCGAGGTTCTGCACGTCGGTGCGCTCGCGCAAGTGTTGAACCAGCCGGCGAAAGGCGGCGGCTTCAAGTTCGGTTTTCTCATCCATCGCTTCGTCTCCCGGCCGGTGCGGATCCCACGACGGGAACCGGCGGCGCATCAATCCCTACAACGAGCCATATATAGCCGCCGCGCGAAGAGAAAAGCCAGCACGGTACTGGATTCTGCCTTAGTCCACGGCCTTGGGCCGGGCGCGCGACGGGCCGGCCTTGATGGCGCGGGCCCAAGCGCGCCGACGGTGACGGCGGGGCTCGGTTGCGGAAGATCGCTCCGGCTACCAGAGCAACACACCGGCCTTCTCCGCGCCATCGTGCAGTTCTGACCCGTCGCTGAGCACCCTCAGCGACGCTCCCGACGCCCGACGAACCGGCTTTCGTGCCTTCCGGCATGGGGGCCACTCTAGAAGGACTCGCGGTTGAAGGGGCCGTGAGCGGCAAGGGTTTCCGTGAACGCGCGGGCAAGACGGCCCGCCCATTCGGCGACCCCGGCCGGCGCCGCGATGAGGTCCTGGCGGATTTCGATCAGCACATGGGGGAAGCCCGCCGTAGCGCCGTGGCGGCGCAGCGTATAGCCCGAGTTGCCCTTCGCCGAATAGGGCTCGTTGTCGCCGACCACAAGGCCGCGCTCGGCGCGGAAATGAGCGAGGAGCGGCGCCGCAAGTCTCGGGTCCCGGTCCCACAGCACGCCGACATGCCAAGGTCTTGGCGTGCCATCCTCGGCGAGCGCCGGGGTGAAGCTGTGGATGGCGATCAGCGCGGGCGCGACCGCCCTCTCGCCCCGCTCGCCAAGGCAGGCCGCGATCGCCTGGTGATAGGGCGTATGGTAGCGCGCGACGCGGACCGCGATTTCCGCGGCGGCAAGGTCCTGGTTGCCGGGGACGGCGGTGCCGTCGCTGACGGCGGGAATTGCCGTCGGGTCGGCGGGATCGCGGTTGCAATCGATCACCAGGCGCGACACACCGGAGAGAACTGCCGGCACGTCGAGCGCCGCCGAGATCTTCCCGGTCACCGCCGCCGCGCCGATATCCCAAGCGATATGCCGTGCCAATTCGCCGGGCTTTAGACCGAGATCCCCATAGCGCGGCGGAACGGTCGGGCTGGCGTGATCGCAGCAGAGAACGAGCTGGAGGCCGCGCGCGGCATTGGCAGCGGCCGGTTCGAGGACCCGGAACGGCGGTGGATCGGCGGTGACTTGCGGCGGCATGGCCGGACAACCGGTTTACAATCGCGACGAATGGGTGGCAGGCGGGCCATCATAGCCCAAAGAACCGGCGGGGCGAGCCCTCTCGGCCATGGAGACGACGGAAAAGCGCTGACGCCCTATCCCACGCCTTGCGCATGCAAGGAATGCCGGGAAAGCTGTGGCGCCCGATTTCCGCGATGATTAGAGTGACCGCCCGCGTGGCCGAGGCCGTGCCCGCCGTATCCTGAGAACGGAAATCCAACCCTGGTCACCGAAACCACCGCATCCGGCGTCGCCGATCCCGCCATCCCGCCCCATTTTGGCGGCTCGCTCCGCCTCGGCTGGACGATCTGGGGCCTCGCCGCCGGCTTCTATGGCTTCGAGTTCTTCATCCGCATCAGCCCGGGCGTTCTTATCCAGCCGATGATGCGCGAATTCGGCGCCGATGCCGCGAGCCTCGGCAATCTTTCCGCTTTCTATTTTTACGCTTATGCCGCGATGCAGATTCCGGTCGGCCTCATTCTGGACCGTTTCGGGCCGAGCCGCGCGCTGATCGCCGCCGCCATCATCTATGTCGCCGGCAATCTTCTGCTGGGCCTCGCGCCGAGCCTTGCCGTCGCCGACCTCGGCCGGCTGGTTAGCGGCACGAGCGGCGCCATGGCCTTCCTTGGCGCCATCGCGCTTGGCGCCTTGTGGCTGCCGCCCGAGCGGCTCGGCCTCGTCACCGGCCTCACCATGGCGGCGGGCACCGTCGGAGCCGTCGTTTCGCAGGCCCCGCTTGCCGTTCTGGTCGACCGCTTCGGCTGGCATCGGGCCATGCAGGGCGCCGCCGGGTTCGGATTTCTGTTAGCGCTTCTCTTGTGGTTCCTGTTGCGCGATCCGGAATGGCTTATCAAGCGGCGGCGGCAGCATCGGCACGGCATCTGGCGGAGCCTGATCGCCGTGCTGCGCGATCGGCAGATGTGGCTGATCGCCGTCGTGGCGGCGAGTTCTTCGGCGCCGGCGCTGGCCTTTGGCGGCTTGTGGAGTTTGAGCTACCTGACCGAGGTGCAGCATTTAGGCCGTGCCGACGCCGCGTTGATCAACTCGCTGTTGCTTGGCGGCTGGGCGCTCGGCGGCTCGGGGCTCGGGTGGATCAGCGATCGTTTGAGCCGGCGCAAAGGACCGCTTCTCGGCATGCTCGCCTTTGGCTTCGTGGTCTGGCTCGCGATGCCGTTTCTGCCCCCGGTTTCAGCGTGGTTCCTTGGGCCGCTTTATGTTCTGCTCGGAATCAGCGGCGGTTCGCTGATGGCGGCCTTCGCCTTGTCGCAGGAACTCGCGCCGCCCCGCGCCGGCAATACCGCGAGCGGCGTCGTCAATACGCTCAATATCGGCATCGCCGCCGGGTTGCAGCCGCTCTTTGGCTGGATGCTGGATTCCGGCTGGCATGGACGCATGGCGCAGGGCATCCGGCTCTATGGCGCAACCGCGTTCGGTCATGCGATGTTGCTGTTTCCGGTTTTCGCGGCGATCGGCTTTTTGGCCGCGCTCGGCATCCGCGAAACCTTTTGCCGCCGTTTGCACGACATCTGAGGGGGGGTGGTGGAAGACGAAGACGCGAGAGTCTTGTTGCGGAGCCTGTTCGACGCGGCGGTCGCGGCGGCCATGCCGGCACAGGTCGTGCCGCCCAATCTGCCGCCACCGCCCAAGGGCCGTACCATCGTCATCGGCGCTGGCAAGGCCGCGGCCGCCATGGCAGCGGCCGTCGAGCAACACTGGGCGGGGCCATTGTCCGGCCTCGTCGTCACCCGCTACGGCCATGCGGTACCAACGAAACGGATCGCGGTGGTGGAAGCCGGCCATCCCGTGCCGGATGCCGCCGGCACCGATGCGGCCGAGCGCATCCTTCGGCTGGTCGGCGAAGCCGGCGCGGATGACCTTGTGCTGTGCCTAATCTCAGGCGGCGGATCGGCGCTTCTCGCCCTGCCGGCGCCGGGGCTGACCCTCGCCGACAAGCAGGCCGTGACGCGGGCCCTGCTCCATTCCGGCGCGACGATCAGCGAGATCAATACGCTTCGCAAGCATCTTTCGGCGATCAAGGGCGGCCGGCTTGCCGCCGCCGCCTGGCCGGCGCGGCTCGTCACGCTCGCGATCTCGGACGTGCCGGGCGACGATCCAGGCACCATTGCCTCAGGCCCGACGGTCGCGGATCCCACCACCTTTGCCGATGCGCGAGCAACCCTTGCGAGATACGCGATCGCGCCGCCCTCCGCAGTCGCCCGGCATCTCGAGGCGGCGGCGGATGAATCGCCGAAGCCCGGCGATCCGCGGTTGAACGCGAGCGAATTCCGCATCATCGCGAGGCCGGCGCAATCGCTTGCCGCCGCCGTCGAGCGTGCAAGGGCGGCCGGATACCGGCCGCTCATCCTCGGCGACGACCTCGAGGGCGAGGCCCGGGAATTGGGCCGCGAGCACGCCCGCCTTGCGCTCGGCAGGCGAAACGCGGCGCCGCTCTGTATCCTTTCGGGCGGCGAGACCACGGTCACCGTCACCAGCCAAGGCCGCGGCGGGCGGAATAGCGAATATCTTCTCGGGCTCGCCCTTGAGCTTTCGGGCGCTGCCGGCATTTACGCGCTCGCTGCCGATACCGACGGCATCGACGGCAGCGAAGACAATGCGGGCGCGCTCCTGACCCCGGACAGCCTCGCCCGCGCCGCGGCGAAAGGCATTGACGGAGCCGCTTGCCTCGCGCGAAACGACGCCTATGGCTTTTTCGCCGCCCTCGGCGATCTCGTCGTCAGCGGGCCGACGCTCACCAACGTCAACGATTTTCGTGCCGTCCTGGTAGCGCCGGCCGGCGCGAGCGGGTAAGGTTCTGCCATGCGACGCCGGCGCAACACCAAGATTCTCGCAACACTCGGCCCGGCGAGCTTCGCGCCTGAGCGGATTCGCGCCCTCTTCGAGGCCGGGGCGGACGTGTTCCGCTTGAACTTCAGCCACGGCGATCAGGCTGGCCTCGGTACCTGTCACCGGGCGATCCGCGCGCTTGAGAGCGAGGTCGATCAGCCGATCGGCATCCTTGCCGACCTGCAGGGACCGAAGCTCCGCATTGGCACCTTCGCCGCCGGCCCGGCAAAACTCAAGGCCGGTCAAGCCTTCCGCCTCGATCTTGCGGACGCGCCGGGCGATCAGACTCGGGTTGGGCTATTCCATCCCGAAGTCTTCGCAGCTCTCTCGGTCGGGAAGACGCTCCTCCTCGATGACGGCAAAATTCGCCTTGCCGTGACTAAGGCGGGATCGGATTTCGTCGACACCCGGGTGGAGACGGCCGGCATGCTTTCCGACCGCAAGGGCGTGAACCTGCCGGACGCCGTGCTGCCAGTCTCGCCCTTGACGGCCAAAGACCAGAGCGATCTCAATTTCGCGCTCGATCTCGGTGTTGATTGGGTCGCCTTGAGTTTCATTCAGCGACCGGACGATATCGCTGACGCGCGCAAGCTGATAGCCGGCCGGGCGGCGGTGATGGCCAAGATCGAAAAGCCGCAAGCAGTGCAGCGGCTCGATGAAATCCTTGAGATATCCGACGCGCTGATGGTGGCGCGGGGCGATCTCGGCGTCGAGATGCCGCTCGAAACCGTGCCCGGCATCCAGAAGCAGATCATCCGCGCCGGCCGGCGCACGGGCAAGCCGGTGGTGGTGGCGACCCAGATGCTGGAAAGCATGGTGCATTCGCCGAGCCCCACCCGGGCGGAGGTCTCGGACGTCGCGACGGCGATCTATGACGGCGCCGACTGCATCATGCTGTCAGCCGAATCGGCAGTCGGCGAGTATCCGGACGCGGCCGTCGCCACCATGGACCGCATCGCCGCGAAGGTGGAATCGGAACCGCTTTACCGTGCCCTCATGGATGCCGCCCATGTCAATCCGGAGCCGACAGCGGCGGATGCCATCGCGGCGGCGGCCCGCCAAGTGGCCGAGACGATCCACGCCGCCGCCATCGTCAGCTATACCACCTCGGGCTCGACGGCGCTTCGCGTCGCTCGCGAGCGGCCGCAGGTGCCGATTCTCTCGCTCACGCCGTCCCGCGCCACCGCGCGCCGGCTCGGTCTTGTCTGGGGCGTGCAATGCGTGCCGGACATCGACGCGACGAACTTTTCCGACATGGTGGGGAAGGCCGGCACCTGTGCCGTGCGCGAGGGTTTCGCCGAGGCGGGCCGGCGGCTCGTTATCATCGCCGGTGTTCCCTTCGGCACCCCCGGAGCGACGAACATCCTCCGCCTCGCCTGGGTTCCCGGCGAAGGCCGCGCAGAAGCCTGATGCGCCGCGCCTTGGCGCGATATCAAGTCCACGCGAGCTGAATGAAAGCGCGAGCTGTTCTTGCGTCGAGGGAAGCAGCGTAAAATCCGCGTTTCGGGGCGCACGGCTCCAACAGACTTCTGCTTTAGGCCATGGTGGCGAAGTAATCCGCAACAGTGGGTGGCAACATTGCGGTAGCGCGCGCCGACTGCCCGGGCGTCAGGACGCGGCGCCATTCCTGGGTCTCGCCTTTGCGGAAATGAAGCTGCTTGGACCGTGGTTCGCCAAGTGCGGCCCAATCGAAGGTGGCGGGCGCGATGCCGAAGAACTCCAAAAGGCCAGAGAAAAAGACATTCGGATCGCGGCGGAACGTCTCGAAATTCGTAAGCTTGATCGTGAACTCCGCGGGCGGTGTTTTGGCAAGCGCGATCCAACCCTCGGTCCAAGTCACATCTTCGGCGAAACGCCGGTCCAGATAATAGTCGATCTTCCTTTCGTCCGGCCAATCGGGAAAGCCCTCTGGAAATTCCGCCCGCGTCAGAATTCCGATTCCTGCTGGAGAGTGGTAAATTTGCGCGTAGTGGTGAACGGCCGAAATCATCGACTGCCGGGGATCGCGGATATGGACCACGAACCGCCGGAGAGAGGCGTCATTGAGCGCCGCGACATTCTCGGCCGAGGGTAGCAGATGGTTTTGCGCGACAGCTCCGCCACGGGCGAACAGCCGAAGCCACTCCGGCACGACGCGCTCGGCAAGCGGTGCGCAGGCGACATAGCACGTGGGAAGATCGAGCCCCTTCGCAAGAACGTCGGTAAGAAACACCGAGGCGGATTTAAACTGAGTCACCAAAAGAATTGCCGGCCGGCCACGCGCGGTCGCCTGACGTTGCCGTAAACGGAAATCGACGGCGCGGGAAAGAGGCAGATCGGGATGCCGCGCTTGGGCTGCGATAAAAAATTCGATCGCTTCCTCACGTTGCCCGAGGACCGCCGCCAGACACCGCGTCAAATCATAGACAACGGGATCGGCGGACAGGCCGTCGAGCGTGTCGAGCGCGGCACGAAGGCTGGCCAGCGCCTGCTCCTGCGCGCCGCGAGCGAGGTGGAAAAAAGCCTCCTTCAGATAGAGGGCATGCCGTGGCTCCAGGGTGGCGGTCATCGCCGCGGCCCGGAGGCGGCAATGGCCTCAAAAGAAGGATTCATCCCCAAGTCAAGCACCGTTCCGTTCTAGGCCCGATCGGTTAACCTCCGATAAAGGGCTGTGCGGGACTGGCGACGCTAACAGCGGCTCGGCCGAAATGGAGAGCGGTTTCCCGGCACTTTCGCTGACGGAAATCGCCTGGTTGCTTTGCGGAATGGGCCGCCTTCCCCGGTCAGATTATTCCGTCTCGCCGGTGTCTCCTCTCGGCATTGCGCGGCTTGCGAGCAGCGCGGAAACGGCGACAATGAGGCCCGTTTTAAGCCGGAGAGCAGGAGCAAAAAGCGTGAGAATTGTCGAAGTGCGGGACCGCGTGGTGCCGATCAAGTCGGATATCCGCAACGCCTATATCGACTTCAGCCAGATGACGGCGAGCATCGTCGCGATAATCACCGACGTGGTGCGCGATGGCGAACCGGTGGTCGGCTTCGGTTTCAACTCGAACGGCCGCTACGCGGCGAGCGGACTTTTGCGCGAGCGATTCATCCCGCGCCTCATGAAGACGGCTTCGACGGACCTGCTCGATGAAGGCGGCGGGAATCTCGATCCCGAGAAGATTTGGACCGCGGTGATGGCGAACGAGAAGCCGGGCGGCCACGGCGAGCGCTCGGTCGCGGTTGGCGTCCTCGACATGGCGATCTGGGACGCGGTGGCAAAGATTGCCGGCAAACCGCTCTATCGTCTGCTGGCCGAACGCTACAACAAGGGGGTCGCCGACGACAAGGTCTCGGTCTACGCCGCCGGCGGCTATTACTATCCGGGGAAAGACCTTTCCGCGCTACAGGATGAAATGCGCGCCTATCTCGATCTCGGTTACACGCACGTCAAGATGAAAATCGGCGGTGCCAGTTTGGGCGAGGACTTGCACCGCATCGAAGCCGTGCTGAAGGTGGTCGGCTCGGGCGACAGGCTCGCGGTCGACGCCAATGGACGCTTTGACCTAAAGACCGCGCTTTCCTATGGCGAAGCGATGCTGCCCTATGGTCTCTATTGGTATGAGGAGGCGGGCGACCCGCTGGATTACCAACTCCAGGCGGCTCTCGGCGAGCTTTATCCGGGGCCGCTCGCGACCGGCGAAAATCTCTTCTCCATGGTCGACTGCCGTAACCTGATCCGCTACGGCGGAATGCGGCCCGACCGCGACTTTCTTCAGTTCGACTGCGCTCTTTCCTACGGCCTAGTCGAATATCGCCGAACGCTCGCGATGCTCAGCCAACACGGCTGGAGCGCGCGTCGCGTGGTGCCCCACGGCGGCCACCAGATGTCGCTCAACATCGCGGCCGGACTCGGGCTTGGCGGCAACGAGTCCTACCCTAACGTCTTCCAGCCTTTCGGTGGATTCGCCGACATGATCTCGGTCAAAGACGGGTTCGTCGCCCTTCCGGATAGTCCGGGGATCGGCTTTGAGGCGAAACGGGATCTGATCGCGGTGATGCGCGAGGTCGCCAAGGATTAGGCAGAATCAGCTTCGGCAGGGTGAAAATCGCCTGCATACCCGGCCTCTTTAGCCTTCCTTGGCTTGGCTTTCGGCGCGCCACGCGGCCGGCGGCCAAGCGGGTCGTCGACGAGCACAGAAAAGGAGCCGTTATGAAGGCGTCATGCCGGCGGAACAAGAAAAGAACATTGGCGCCTTGCCGGCGCCATGTGGCTTTTGCGCCCCCCCCGCAACTGTGCCATAGTTCGCGCAGCAACGGAGGGGAGACTGCGGCCATGCCGCGGCCGAGGTCCGGTTCGAGAGTCCTCATCTATAGCCACGATACCTTCGGCCTCGGTCATCTCAGACGTTGCCGAACCATTGCGCATGCCCTAGTGGAACACAACAAGGACCTTTCCGTCCTGGTGCTTTCCGGCTCGCCCTTGGTTGGCAGCTTCGATTTCCGGAGTCGAGTCGATTTCGTGCGCGTTCCCGGCGTGAACAAGCTGCGGAACGGCGAATACACCTCACTCAATCTCCATATGGACATCAACGAGACTCTTGAACTCAGGTCCTCGATCATTCAGCATACCGCCTCCCTCTTCGATCCCGACGTTTTCATCGTTGACAAGGAGCCGTTGGGTCTCCGGGGCGAGATTCACGACACCTTGCGACTGTTGAAAAGCCGCGGTCGGCGTCTTGTACTCGGCCTCCGCGACGTGATGGACGAGCCGAGTCTTCTCGTGCCGGAATGGGAGCGCAAAAAGGCGCTGCCGGCGCTGAAGAACCTCTATGACGAAATCTGGATCTACGGTCTCTCAAGCTTCTGCGATCCGCTTGAGGGCTTCGCGCTGCCGGCCAGTATCCAGCGTAAGATTTTTTATACCGGCTATTTGCGCCGCTCCTCGTCACCTCAGACCGGCCAGCGCTTACCCGACATCACGAAAAGCCCTTATCTCCTGGTTACGCCGGGCGGCGGCGGCGATGGCGAAGGCCTGATCGAATGGGTGCTTCGCGCTTATGAAACCAACCCGCTTTTGCCGTATCCTGCGCTCCTCGTGCTCGGTCCCTTCATGCAGCCGGAGCGGCGCGACGAATTTCTGCGCCGCGCCGCGCGGCTGAAGCGGATCGAGGCGATCACCTTCGATGCCAACATGGAAGCGCTTGAAGCCAATGCCTTGGGCGTTGTCGGCATGGGCGGCTACAACACGTTCTGCGAGATTCTTTCGCTCGACAAGCCGAGCCTGATCGTACCGCGCACGCGGCCGCGCCTGGAGCAATTCATCCGCGCCGCGCGTGCCGAAGCGCTCGGCCTCGTTCGCATGCTCGAAGACGACGGCCACTACCGGCCCGAAGTGATGGCGCGCGCGTTGCGTGAGCTGCCGCACCAAAACCGTCCCTCGGCAGTGGTCGTACCGGGCTTGCTCGACGGGCTCACCAATGTCAACCGGCGGCTGGTGCCGTTGCTCGGGCAAGACCGCCGTCCGTTGGCTCAGGCACTGCGCGCCTGATCGTCATCGATGCCACACACGATCGGGATCGTTCTCAAGGGCTATCCGCGGCTCTCTGAAACCTTCATCGCGCAAGAAATCGCGGCGTTGGAGGCGATCGGCTTCGATCTCTGCCTGATCTCGCTCCGCCACCCGACCGACGCGCAGCGGCATCCGTTGCACAATGTGATCCGGGCGCCGGTGCACTATCTGCCGGAATATCTTTATCGCGAGCCGCGTCGCGTTTGGCGCGCGTGGCGGCAAATGCGACGGACGGCCTCCTACAGGATCGCGCGTCGTACCTGGCTGAAAGACCTCAGGCGTGATCCGACCCCAAACCGGGTGCGCCGGTTCGGCCAAGCGCTCGTGCTTGCCACCGAGTGTGCGCCCGGAATTTCGTGGCTGCACGCCCATTTCCTTCACACGCCGGCCTCGGTCGCCCGCTATGCCGCGATGCTGACCGGACTTCCCCTCAGCATTTCCGCCCATGCCAAGGATATATGGACAACCCCTGATTGGGAGGCCACGGAAAAGCTTGAAGACTGCCGCTTCGCCGTCACGTGCACCGCTGCCGGCGCGGCAAAGCTCAACCGACTTACGCCGAATGCCCGCGTCGACTTGGTCTATCACGGCCTTGATCTCGCACGTTTTCCGCCCCCCGCAGCGGAACGACCGATGCGAAACGGCAACGCGGCGGCGCCGGTCACACTGCTTTCGGTCGGGCGGCTGGTGGAAAAGAAGGGTTATGAAGACCTGCTCCGCGCCTTGAGCAAGCTGCCCGCAGATCTTCATTGGCGCTTTCGCCATATCGGCGACGGGCCATTGCGAAGCCACCTTTTGCGCCTTGCGGGTGATCTTGGCGTCGCCAATCTCGTCACTTGGCTCGGTGCCGAGCCGCAAGGCATTGTTCTCGCCGAGCTCCGCCAAGCCGATCTTTTCGTGCTTGCGAGCCGCATCGCCAAGGATGGCGACCGTGACGGCCTGCCGAATGTGTTGATGGAAGCCGCAAGCCAGGAGCTCGCCTCCATCGCGACGCGCGTCTCCGGCATCCCGGAACTGATCGAGGACGGAGTGACGGGTGTTCTTGTCACCCCGAACGACGGCGACGCGCTTGGCCGGGCGCTCGATGACCTGATCCGCGACCCGGCGCGCCGGCTTCGGCTTGGCCGCGCGGCGCGCGTCAGGCTCGAACGCGACTTCGCGAGTGCACCCGGCATCGCGCGGATTGCCGGCAAATTCGCGGCGCTCGCACCGGCGACGACGCCGCACAGCGCGCCGGTGGTCTAAACATGAGGATCGCCTTCCACACTCCGATGAAGAAGCCGGGCCATCCGACGCCATCCGGCGACCAGCAGGTCGCCGCGCTTTATCGCCAAGCCTTGGCTTACGCCGGCCATGAGGTGCTGTCGCTTTCCGAGTTCCAGAGCTATGAAGGCAACGGCGACGAGGCGGCGCAGATTGCCATCATCTCGGACGGAGAAGCGGAAGCGGCACGCCTCATCGCGCTGATCGGCAACAGGCGGGCGGCGGCGCGACCTGACGCCTGGTTCACCTATCACCTCTACTACAAAGCACCAGACTTCCTCGGCCCCGCCGTCGCCCGCGCCTTCGGCCTTCCCTATCTGGTGGCCGAGGCCTCCTTCGCCGGCAAGCGGGCGAAGGGACCCTTCGCGCGCTTTCAGCAGGAAGCGGTCAAGGGCATCGCGGCGGCCGATGCTCTGTTCTGTCCGACCCGTCTCGACATGGAACCGTTGGCGCGCATCGCGCCACGCCGGCGGATTCATTATCTGCCTCCGTTTCTCGACCCCGCCGCCTTCCTTGCCGCAAGGCAGCGGCGTGAAGCGGCGCGCGTTCGGGCCGCGGCCCAATACCACCTCGATGCCGCGCGGCCTTGGTTGCTCGCGGTCGGCATGATGCGGCAAGGCGACAAGCTCGCGAGCTATGCTGCGCTCGGCCAAGCGCTCATCATGTTGCCGAACCGCAACTTCGAGCTTCTCGTCGTCGGCGATGGACCGGCGAGACCCGATGTTGAACGCCATCTCGCGCCGCTCGGGCCTCGGCTGCATTTTCTTGGCGCGCGGCCTTGGCACGCAATGCCGGATATCTACGCCGTCGCGGATCTCGCCCTTTGGCCGGCGGTGAACGAAGCCTATGGCATGGCGCTTCTCGAAGCCGCTGCCGCAGGCTTGGCCGTGGTCGCGGGCGATGTCCGCGGTGTGCCTGAGGTGGTGCGGGACGGCGAAACCGGCCTACTTGCGCGGCCGGGCGATAGCGCCGATTTCGCCGCCAAGGTCGATCGCCTGCTTGGTGATTCATTGTTGCGAAAAAAATTTGCCGCAGCGGGCGTCAATTTCGTCGCCGGCGAACGCAACCTCGCGCAAGCGGCGACGATCCTCGACCACGCGCTGAAAGACTTGCCCGGCGCCGCTCTCATGGCCGGCGCGCAATGATGACGCCTCTCGCGCTTTTCCGCCATGGGCTGACGCAATGGAACATCGATGGCCGGCTCCAGGGCCGTGCCGACCTGCCGCTCTGCGCCGAAGGCATCGCGGCGCTTCAAGGCCGGCGTTTTCCAGCCGCCTTCGCCGGCGCCCGCGTTTACGTGAGCCCACTTGCCCGGGCGATCGAGACGGCCACCCTTCTCGGCCTTCGCGACCTGACCATCGAGCCGCGATTGATCGAGATGGATTGGGGTCGTTATGAGGGCCGCACCTTGCCAGAAATCGTGGCGGCGGGCGGCACCGCCTTTGCCTTGAACGAAGCGCGCGGGCTTGATTTCCGGCCGCCCGGCGGTGAAAGCCCGCGCGATCTGCAGGCGCGTCTCTCGCCCTGGCTCCGAGAAATCACGGACCGCGCGGCACCCGTCTTGGCCATCACCCACAAGGGCGTGATCCGGGCATTGCTCGCGCAAGCCTTCGACTGGGACATGACCGGCGAGGCACCGGTCCGCATCGACTGGAGCGCGGTGCAAACCTTGCGGGTCGACGATCACGGCCAGCCCCGGCCGGATTCATGCAATCTCGCTTTGGAACGCGCATGAGCGGGCAACGGATTCTTTTCTACGTGCAGCACCTTCTCGGCATTGGCCATTTGCGCCGCGCCGCGACGCTGTCGCGAGCACTCGCCAAGGCCGGCTTTGAGGTCACGCTGGTTTCGGGCGGGCACGAGGTGCCAGGGCTCGACATTGGCGGCGCGAATTTCGTGCAATTGCCGCCGACACGAGCCGTCGATCTTTATTTCCGCGAGCTGGTGGATGCGGAGGAACGCGCGATCGACGACGCTTGGCGCGGCCGGCGCCGCGATCTTCTTCTCGGGCTCTATGACCGCCTTCAGCCGCATGTCCTGATCTTCGAGCTGTTTCCCTTCGGCCGGCGTCAGATGCGCTTCGAGCTGATCCCGCTTCTCGACCGCGCGCTGGCGGGAGGCCGCCGACCGCTTATCGTCTCCTCGGTGCGCGACATCCTGGTGACACCGGACAAGCCGACCCGCGCTGAGGAGATGCTCAATCTTGTCGCGCGCTACTTCGACTACGTTCTGGTGCACGGCGATCCCGGCCTCATTTCCTTCGATCATACCTTTCCCGCGGTGAAGGCGCTCGGCGCCAAGCTATTCTACACCGGCTACGTGGTGGACGATAAGGCGCGCGGGCCCGAGCCCTCGGGCACGGCGGAACGCGCGGCTGGTGAGGTCGTGGTTTCGGCGGGCGGTGGCGCGGTCGGCGAGTCGCTGCTCGCCACCGCCCTTGCGGCGCGTCGGAAAACCAGGCTTGGAGCCGCACCCTGGCGCATCCTTGTCGGCCACTCGGTTTCCGCTCACGGCCTCGCGGCGCTGAAAGCTCAGGCCGAGCCGGGGGCAGTGGTCGAGCGGGCACGCCCCGATTTTCCCGAATTGCTCGCCAAGGCTCGCCTTTCCATCAGTCAAGGTGGCTACAATACATTGATGGAAATTCTCGCAACCGGCTGTCCGGCGGTGGTGGTTCCCTATGCCGGAGGACTCGAGACCGAACAGACGCTGCGAAGCGGACTTCTCGCCGAGCGGGGCTATCTTCGGGTAATCAAAGAAAAGGCGCTGAACCCCGAGATTCTGGCCGCGGCCGTCGACGCGAGCCTTGATCATCCGGCATGCCGCGTTCATGGCATCGACCTCTCGGGCGGCACGACAACGGCGCGCCTGATCTCGGAATGGGCGGTAAGCCGTGGCTGGGACTGAAGCGATGGAGCGCTGGGCCGAGCTTAAACGCGAACTCGACGCTTGGCAGACCGCCGGGAAAAGCGCCACTCTTTGGTTGCGAGATGATGACGCGGCTTTGGTCATGCCCGAATTACGCCAGCTTTTGGCATTAAGCGAATCGCTTGCTGTGCCCCTTTGCCTTGCTGTCGTTCCGATGACGACATCGTCGGCGCTCGCGCTCGAGGTGGAACGTCATCCGGGGATCGCCGTGACAATGCACGGCTACCGCCACCATAACCACGAGGCGGTGGGCGCGAAAAAGGCGGAGTTCGGCGCGGCCCGCCCGCTTCCCGAGATGGCCTCAGAGCTGAGCCAAGGTCTTGCCCACATGCATCACATTTTCGGCAGGATGTTGCGGCCGGTGCTGGTGCCGCCGTGGAACCGCATCAGTGCCGATCTCGTAGCGGCGCTGCCCGCGATCGGCTTTCGCGGCCTTTCCGCCTTCGGCGCCCGGCCGACCGCCCATCCGGCCGACGGGCTGACCCAGGTGAACAGCCATGTGGAGGTAATCGATTGGAAGGCGGGCGGCATTGCGGCGGCGCCCCGGACGATTATCGCCGGTCTTACCGCGCATCTCCGCGCTCGCCGATTACGCCACGCCGAGGAGACCGAGGCAACGGGCCTCCTCACTCATCATAAGATTATGAAAGAAAAAGACTTTGCTGCCCTGCAAGCAATTCTCGCCGCGGTTTCCACGCATCCTGCCGCGCGGTGGCTCACCTTGGATGAGGTTTTTTCCGCGCCATGACGCGCCACCGCTATGCCTGGCAGTCCCTGTTGCCGGATTACCTCCGGGGCATGGGCGGCTTTGGCTTGGCCGCCGCCGGCGTGATCTTTCTGCATCCGGTGCCGATCGGTTTGTGGCTGCTTTTCGGCTTGGCGTTCCTCTTTCTCGCCTTTGCGCTTCGCACCGGGCTACGCCAGTTCAGCACGGTCGATGTTTCGCGCGAGGCGCTGAGGCGCCGCGGCCCGTTTGCCACGGTGATCTTTTGGAGGGAGATTCGCGCCCTCGATCTCCGCTACTATTCAACCAAGAGAGACAAGTCGCACGGCTGGATGCAATTGACCGTGCGTGGACCGGGGCGGCGGCGAATTGCTTTTGACCAGACGATCGGAGACTTTTGTGGCCTTGCCGCGCGGATCGCGGCCGAGGCCGAGGCGCGGGGCGTCAGCTTGAGCGAGACCAGCCGGGCCAACCTCCTGGCGCTCGGCATCCGCCCTGTGCGGCCGGACCGTGAACCGGAGGTACAGCCGGGGAAAATGAGGGGGAAGGTCTCCGGCTGATGGGGACAGTGTTGCAAATCCGAGAGCTGGCCGTTCGTTTCGACATGCCCGAAGGGCCAATCCAGGCGGTTGATGGCGTTTCGTTTCGGATTCCCGCCGGGCGTACCGTGGCGCTGGTCGGCGAAACCGGCTCGGGCAAGACGGTGATCGCGCAAGCCGCCCTCGGCATTCTTCCGCGGAAGGCCACGATCGAGCGCGGAGAAATCCTCTTTCGCGATCCGGGCCCTGAAGGCGGCGAGATCGACATCGCCAAGCTCGATCCTGAAAGCCGTGCGATGCGTGATATCCGTGGACGGCGCATCTCGATCATCTTTCAGGAGCCGATGACCTCACTCAGTCCCCTGCACACAATCGGCGACCAGATCGGCGAGGCGCTGAGGCTGCATCGCCCGGCGCGCGGCGAAGCCGCCGACGAAACGGTACGGGAGATGCTGAAGCTCTGCGGTTTCCCCGATCCCAAGCGGGCAATGAAGACCTACCCTTTCGAACTTTCTGGCGGCTTGCGGCAGCGGGCGATGATCGCGATGGCGCTGGTCTGTCGCCCCGCCCTCTTGATCGCTGACGAACCGACGACCGCGCTCGACGTCACCATTCAGGCGCAGATCTTGAAGCTGATCAAAGAGCTGCAAGCGGCCTTCAGCATGGCGATGCTGATCATCACCCACGATCTTGGCGTCGTTGCCAATGTCGCCGATGAAGTGGTGGTGATCTATCATGGCCGGCTGATGGAAAGCGGACCGGTCGACGAGGTCTTCCGTGAGCCCGCACATCCCTATCTTAAGGCCTTGCTCCGCGCCGTGCCGCGCTTCGACCTGCCGCCCGGCGCGCGTCTCTCGCCGATCCGCGAAATTCCGCGCACGGAAAGCAAGCTCCTGCACGAACATGCGCCATGGCCACCCGGTGCGGACACCGCGCCGCTTCTTGCCGTGCACAACTTGGGCAAAACCTATCGCATTCGGAAGCAAGGCTGGCGGCCAGCCGCGGCAAACGCCAAGCAGGCCGACGACGTGGTCGCGGTCGAGGATGTCAGCTTCTTCATCCGCCGCGGCGAATGCCTCGGCCTGGTCGGCGAATCCGGCTGCGGCAAGACCACCGTCTCGAAGGCTGTGATGCGCGCGATCCGCGTCAACGGCGGCAAAATTCTGTTCAATGACCGCGGCCGCATCGTCAATGTGCTCGCTCTCAAGGGCTCCGATCTGCTTGCCTATCGACGCAAGGTGCAGTTCGTCTTCCAGGACCCGTTCTCCTCGCTCAACCCGCGCATGCCAATTTTCGACATCGTGAACGAACCGCTGATCATTCACCGCGTCGGCAACAAGGAAGAACGCTTCGCACGCGTGAAGGAACTCCTTACCCTGGTCGGACTCGACCCTCGATTCATGCGCCGCTATCCGCACAGCTTTTCCGGCGGCCAGCGCCAGCGCATCGGCATCGCGCGCGCGCTTGCCCTGCATCCCGAGCTGTTGATTTGCGACGAACCGGTTTCCGCGCTCGACGTCTCGGTCCAGGCGCAGGTCTTGAATCTGCTCAGGGATCTTAAGAAGGAATTCGACCTTACTTATCTTTTCATCTCGCATAATCTCGCGGTGGTGGATTACATCGCCGACCGTATCGCCGTGATGTGCGCCGGCCGGCTGGTTGAGATGGCGCCGCGCGACGTTCTTTTCCGCGAGCCCAGGCATCCCTATACCAAGGCGCTGCTGTCGGCGGTGCCGACGCCGGACCTCGACCGCCGGCTCGATCTTTCGCAACTGACCGAGGCCAAGACCAGCGATCCCGCGTCCTGGCCTGAGCCTTTTACCATCGATGCCGGACATCGCCCGAGCCTCGTTCATCTCGGCGCGGAACATTATCTTCGCGCCACCGTCCCACAAATAGAAACAGAGACCGCGTGATGCCCAATCGAAAGGCCTGCCGCCCAATGAAAACGAAAAACGTTGCGCCTGCCGCCCTTGCCCTTGTCACGGCGCTGGCGCTCTTTTTGAGCACCGCACCGGCTGATGCCATCGTTTACCAGGAAACGCCGATGCTGAAGGCCAAGGTCGCCGCCGGCACGCTGCCGCCGATCGCGAAGCGGCTTCCCGCCGATCCCGACATCGTCACCATGAACGGCAAGACCCGGACCTACGGCAAGGAGGGCGGCACCCTTCGCATGTTGATCGCGAACGATCGCGACGTGCGTTTTCTCTCCGTCTACGGCTACGCCCGCCTCGTCGCCTACAATGAATCTTTCAAGATCGTGCCGGCGATCCTCAAGTCTTACAACGTCAAGGACGGGCGCATCTTCACGTTTCATCTTCGCCCCGGAATGAAATGGTCGGACGGACAGCCATTCACCAGCGCCGACTTCCGCTATTGGTGGGACGACGTCGCGAACAACCCTGCGCTGTCGCCGAACGGCCCGCCCGAACGACTCCTCGTTGACGGCGAAAAGCCGAGGGTGACGTTTCCCGGTCTTTATACCGTGCGCTATGCCTGGGCCAAGCCTAATCCCTACTTCCTGCCCGCGCTTGCCGCGGCGGCGCCGCTCTATATCTATGCGCCAGCCCACTATCTCAGACACTTCAACATCAAAACGGCAAAGCCTGCCGAGCTCCGCGCCATGATGGACAAGTATCACATGCACAATTGGGCGGAGCTCGAGAATTACCTTGACCACCCCTATTCCGACAACAACCCGGATCTTCCGACGCTCGATCCCTGGGTGGTGACGAACCGCATGCCGGCGCAAGAAATGGTAGCAGTGCGCAATCCTTATTACTACCGCGTCGACGCCGAGGGGCATCAGCTTCCCTATATCGACCGCGTCGTGATGGCCGTCGCCTCGCCACAGCTGATCGCCGCCAAGACCGCCGCTGGACAGAGCGACCTTCAGGCGCGCGGGCTCGACTTCTCCAACTTCACGTTCCTGAAGCGGAGCGAACAGCACGGCGGTTATCACGTCTATCTGTGGCGCACCGCGAAGGGCTCCTATTTCACGCTCTACCCCAATCTCAACGTCGACGATCCGACGCTGCAAAAACTCTTCCGCGCGGCCGATTTCCGCCGCGCGCTTTCACTTGCCATCAATCGGCATGCGATCAACCAGACGCTTTTTTTCGGCCTCGCCATCGAGGGCAACAACACCGTGCTGCCCGGAAGCCCGCTCTATCGCCCGCAATATCGCACCAAGTGGGCGACCTATGATCCGGCCAAGGCCAACGCGCTTCTCGACAAGCTTGGCCTTGGCAATCACGATGGCAATGGCATCCGCCTGATGCCGAACGGCCAGCCCTTGAACATCGTGGTCGCGAGCGCCGGCATCGACCCGAACGAGGTTGATATCCTGCAGCTCATCCGCACCGATTGGCGCAAGATCGGCGTCCGTCTTTTGATCAAGCCGCTGTCGCGAAAGATCATGCGCGAGCAGATGTTCACCGGACGCGCCGACATGGCGGTGTGGACCGGCCTCGAGGACGGCGTCGCCACGCCCGAATCGATTCCCGATCAGCTGGCGCCGATGGCGCAGATGGATCTTGAATGGCCGAAATGGGGCCAGTTTTTCGAGACCGGCGGCCGCGCCGGAGAGAAGATCGATCTACCGGCCGCGCAAAAGCTTTTCGATCTCGACCGCCGTTGGGCCGCCACCGCCTCGTCTGCCGAGCGCGCCGAAATCTGGCACCAAATGCTTGCGATCAATGCCAATCAGCAGTTCACCATCGGCGTGGTTTCGGCGGTGCCGCAGCCGGTGGTGGTGAACGATCACCTGCACAACGTTCCGGCCAAGGGAATTTACAACTGGAACCCGGGGGCGATGTTCGGCATCTACCGGCCCGATACGTTCTGGTTCGACGCTACGCGCCGGCATGCCGCCGATCCATAAAAAGCGGCGGAGGAGTGAGGAGGATGTTCGCCTATCTAGTCCGCCGCGTTCTCGCCATGGTGCCGACGCTGCTCGTGATCAGCGCGATCATCTTTCTCGTCATCCGCTTGCCGGGCGGCGATTACCTGACCAACGAAATCGCGACGCTCGAGATCGAGGGCGACACGGCGGCAGTCGCGAAGATCCAATTCCTGCGCCATGAATACGGCCTCGACCGGCCGGTTCTCGAGCAATACGCAAGCTGGCTCGGTGTCTGGCCGGGCCCGAATGGACTATCAGGCCTCTTGCAGGGTAACCTCGGCTGGTCGTTCGAATACGACCGGCCGGTCAGCGCGGTGATCGGCACTCGGGCGCTGTTCAGCATTCTGCTCAACGTTGCGGCCGTGCTTTTTACCTGGATCGTCGCCTTCCCGATCGGGGTCTATTCCGCGACTCGCCAATACAGCCTCGGCGATTACGGCTTCACCTTTCTCGGCTATCTCGGCCTCGCGATTCCGAATTTCCTCCTGGCGCTGGTCATGTTGTTCCTCGCCAATCGCTGGTTCGGGCTGTCGATCGGCGGGCTCATGGAGCCGCGATACGTCAACGCCGCCTGGAGCTTCGATAAGGTACGCTCGGTCGGCGAGCATCTCATTATCCCGACCATCATCATCGGCGCCGAGGGCACGGCTGGGATGATTCGGCGGCTGCGCGCCAATCTTCTCGACGAGCTGCAAAAGCAATATGTCGTGACCGGCCGCGCCAAGGGCCTGCCGCCGCTCAGGCTTCTGCTGAAATATCCGATCCGCATGGCGCTCAATCCTTTCGTCGCCGACATTGGCAACATGCTGCCGAAACTGGTCTCGGGCGCGGCCATCGTGTCGGTGGTGCTGTCGCTTCCGACCATGGGACCGCTTCTTCTGCACGCGTTGCAGAACCAGGATCAATTTCTCGCCGGCTCGATGCTTCTGATCCTTGCGACCTTGACGGTGGTCGGCATGTTCCTTTCCGACATCCTGCTCGCCATCCTTGATCCCCGCATCCGCTTCGGCGGCGGCATCGCGCGCTAAAGACGGACGATGGCAGAGACTCCCGCCCCGCCACCCTTCGAGCCCATTGCCCATTGGGTTTCCGACGCGCCGTTCGATCCCTACGAGATCGAACGCATGACGCCGGCACAGGAGCGCGCCTACGGCGCCTCGCAATGGCGGATGATGTGGTGGAAGTTTCGCCGCCACCGCGTTGCCGTCGCGGCCGGCATCGTGCTGCTGCTGTTCTACGCTTCGATTTTCGTGAGCGAATTTCTCGCGCCCTATGCCTTGAACGCGCGCAACCCGGATTTCATCTATGCTCCGCCGCAGGCGCTGCATCTCTTTCACGACGGGCGGTTCATCGGGCCTTTCGTCTATGGCGACCACTACCGGCTCGACATGGCGACGCTGCAGCGTATCTACACGCCGGACAAAAACAAAGTCGAGCCGCTGCGCTTTTTCTGCCACGGCCAACACTACAGGTTCTGGGGGCTGTGGCGCGGCAACCTGCATCTCTTTTGTCCGGCCAAGGGCGGCACCGCCTTCCTGCTCGGCACCGACGAGCTGGGGCAAGACATGCTCTCCCGCATCATTTACGGCGCGCGCATCTCGCTCACCATCGGCCTCCTCGGCATCTCGATCAGCTTCTTCATCGGCATTCTGCTCGGCGGCATTTCCGGCTATTTCGGCGGCTGGGTCGATCACCTGATCCAGCGCCTGATCGAAATTTTCCGCAGCTTCCCGGAGCTGCCGCTCTGGATGGCGCTTTCCGCCGCCCTGCCCGTGACCTGGAGCCCGCTCGTCGTCTATTTCGGCATCACCATCATTCTTGGGCTGCTCGATTGGCCGGCCTTGGCCCGCGCCGTGCGCTCGAAGCTGCTCGCACTTCGCGAGGAGGATTATTGCATCGCCGCCGAGCTCATGGGCGCGAAGCCGAAGCGCATCATCTTCCGTCATCTTTTGCCAAGCTTCGCGAGCCACCTCATCGCCTCGGCGACGCTCTCGATCCCCTCGATGATCCTGGGCGAGACGGCGCTGTCCTTCCTCGGTCTCGGGCTGAGGCCGCCGATCACAAGCTGGGGCGTGCTGTTGAACCAGGCGCAGAACATAAACGTGGTTGCGCTCTATCCCTGGCTGATGGCGCCGGTGGTGCCGGTGTTCATCGTCGTCCTCGCCTTCAACTTCTGCGGCGACGGCCTGCGCGACGCGGCCGATCCGTATAAGTAGCAGCGCAAGCGCAATTGGCTCACCGCTTCTCCAGCCACAGGCTCGATTCGATCGCGCCGGGGATAAGCGGCAGGCGGCCGATGACGCCGCGCATCACGTCGTCCCGCATGCGGGTCAGCGCGTAATGGCTGGCGAAGAGCGGCGCGAACCCGCCGCCCTGCAGGAGCGCGAGAAGGCCGAGCTGTTCGCTGTAGCCGCGCCAAGCCCATTCCTCCGGATAATCGTCGGGCAGGAAGATATCGTGGAAATGGATCAGAACGCCGGCCGGCAGCATGGGCAGGATACGGCCAAGAATCTGATCCACGTCGCTGCCCGGCATCAGCACATGGCTTGAATCGACGAAGAGGATGTCGCCGGCGCGAAGCGCGGCGAACGGCTGATCGCCGGCCGCGTGCAGCGGCTCCCCGATCCAGTTCAGGCGAAGGCCATGAAGCGCGGCGCGAGGCTTCGGATCGATCGCCGTGATCCTGGTCTGAAAGCCGCCGTCCAGCGCCGCGCGAACCATGAAGCGCGTCGAATGGCCAGAGCCGATCTCGATCACCTGGCTCGGCCGCCGCGCGCGCATCAGCGCGTAGAGCGCCGCAGCATCAAGACGGGGAAACCAATCCTGATTCCAGCGCGCGTCTGGCGCCGGCGCATCGGCGGCGATCGCGATCAGCGCCGGGCCATGGCCCTCGATGGTTGCGATCAACCGGTGGAAATCATTTTCCCCATCGCGAAAAAGCGCCTCGGCGAAGGCGTAGGCCGCGCGGGCACCGGGCGGCGGCAGGCTTGCCGCGTGGCGATAGGGGATGAACCAGCCCTTCGGTTCGACGCCGAAAAGCGTGGCGAGCCCGAGGGTGAGACGGCGCCAGGATCGAGCGGCCGACCGCGGCATGTTATGGGTGGAGGACCATGCCCTCGCGTGCGACCAGCGAGCCGGGACGCCGGGCGGCGACCTTGGCCGCGATGCCGTCCAGCATCTTGTCGTCGTGACTGGGACAGTGATGGAAGACGACCAAGGTCTTCACCCCCGCGAGCTCGCAAAGCTTGATGCCTTCTTCCCACGTGGAGTGACCATAGGAGCGGCAAACCGTGAATTCCGCTTCCGTGAACATGCCGTCGTAGATCGCGATGTCGGCGCCCTCGATCAATTTCAGGATGTTGCGGTCGGGCGCGCCGGGCTCGTGTGCGGTGTCGGTGAGATAGCAGATCGATTGGCCCTTGTAATCGACGCGATAGCCGGTGGCGCCGTTCGGATGATTGAGCGGCGCGGTGCGGATGGCGATGCCGGGGCGCGGACGCAAGGTCTCGCCGGCGCGAAAATCGACGAACTCGATCTTGGCCTCGAAAATGTCGAGCGGCACCGGAAAGAGCGGCGCCGTCATCATTTCTGTCAGCGCCTTCTTCAAGGTCCAGGGCGGATCGAGATGGCCGGCGAAAAGCCGTACGCGGTTTTTCGCATCATAGAGCGGCATGAAGAAGGGCAGGCCGCAAATATGATCGAAATGAGTGTGCGAGAGGAAGACGTCGAGATCGAGCGCATCTTCGTCCATCAGCGCGTTGCCAAGATAGCGGATGCCGGTGCCGCAATCGAAGAGCAGCCTGGTCTTCCCGCAGCCGATCTCGACCGACGAGGTGTTGCCGCCATAGCGGATGGTATCCCGCCCGGAACAGGCGATCGAGCCGCGCACGCCCCAAAAGCGCGCGAAAAACGCATCCGAACCGTCGCGGGCCTCCGGCCCTGGCGCTTCGCTCTCCGTGACTTTCACCACCATACCGCCTTGCTCCCGGCCTCTGTTGATCGCGGATCAAGATGCCGCCAAGATGCCCCCCACCAATACAGTTAGGGCGGAAGCGTCATAAGGACTCCCTATGCCTGAAACATTTATAACTCATTTCACCGGGCGGCGCGCGACCCTTGTCCTGAACCGGCCGGAACGGCGGAACGCGCTCAGGGAAGCCGATCTCAAGCCGCTGCAGACGGCGATGGAGGCGGCCGCGGCAAGGCCCGAGACGCGCGTCCTGGTGCTGACGGGGGCCGGCGACAGGGCTTTTTGCGCCGGCGCCGATCTCGATGAAGTGGCGCGCGGCGAATTCGCGCAAGCCTCGCTCGATCGCTTGGCGCAGGCGCTCGAAGACCTGACCATTCCCACCATCTGCGCCTTCAATGGCGGCGTTTACGGCGGCGGGCTCGATCTCGCCATGGCCTGCGACTTCCGCGTCGGCGTTCGCGGCATGCGCTGCGCCGTGCCGCCGGCGAAGCTCGGCATCCACTATTCCCTGGCCGGCATGACCAGGGCGGTACGCCGCTTGGGACTTCAGCCGGCGAAGCGGCTCTTTCTCGCCGCCGAAACCTTCGACGACGAAACTCTGCTCGATCTCAAGTTTCTCGATTATCTGGTGCCGCGCGAGGCCATGAACGACACCGTCAATCGCCTCGCCAGCGAGATCGAGAGTCTGGCGCCGCTCGCCATCGAGGCCATGAAGCGGACCTTGAACGCGATCGCGCGAAACGCTGTCGATCACGCCGCCGTGCAGGCCGAAATCGAGCGCTGCTTTCGCTCGGCGGATTTTCGCGAGGCGCTCAAGGCCCGCGCCGAGGGCCGCGCGCCGGTGTTCGAGGGTCGCTGAGGAAGCGTCAAATCGGCATGGCGCGCTCGATGATCGCCGTGGTCGCGATCTCGCCCGGAAAGGCGCCGAAGACGCCGCTCCAGCCGGCATCGAGCCGCGTCGCGCAAAAAGCATCGGCGACGTGGGCGGCGCCAGCCTTTACCAGAAGCGCCGCTTGCCAGGCGAGAAGCAGCCGCTCGGTGAGGCGCCGCGCTGAGGCCTCCGGGATCGCGCCAGCGCGAAGATCGTGATCGAGCGCGGCGATGGCGCAATCAAGCCGCTTGTCGGCGCCGCGCGCCGGGGCAAGCTCGTGCATGAACGCGTCCACTGCCTCCGGCGTTCGCTGTAAGGCGCGCAGCACGTCGAGGCACATGATGTTGCCCGAGCCTTCCCAGATCGAATTCACCGGCGCCTCGCGATAAAGCCGCGGCATCGGGCTTTCCTCGACATAGCCGTTGCCCCCCAGGACCTCCATCGCCTCGGCCATGAAGACCGGCGTGCGCTTGCAGATAACGAATTTGGCGGCCGGCGTCATGAGGCGGCGCAAATGCGCCTCGGCCGGCCCGGCGTCGGCCTCGAACAAGCGCGCGAGGCGAAGGCCGAGCGTGGTCGCGGCTTCCGATTCGATCGCGAGATCAGCGAGCACGTGGCGCATGATCGGCTGATCGACAAGCCGGCGTTGAAAGGCGCTGCGGTGCGCCGCGTGATTTAGGGCCTGAGCCAGACCCTGGCGCATCAACCCGCTCGAGCCCAAGGCGCAATCGAGCCGCGTATGGGCTGCCATTTCGATGATGATTGGAACGCCGCGGCCCTGCGGCCCGACGGGCCATGCGTGGGCACCGGCGAATTCCACCTCGCTCGACGCGTTGGAGCGGTTGCCGAGCTTGTCTTTGAGGCGCTGGATCAAAATCGCGTTCGGCTCGCCGTCGGGTGTGAAGCGCGGCAGGAAGAAGCAGGTGAGCCCGTCCGGCGCCTGCGCCAGCACGAGAAAGGCATCGCACATCGGGGCGGAGAGAAACCACTTGTGGCCGGTCAGGCGAAATGCGCCGTCCTCGGCGGATTCGGCGCGGGTGGTGTTGGCGCGCACGTCCGAGCCGCCCTGCTTTTCCGTCATTCCCATGCCAAAAAGCGCGCCGGTCTTGCCTTCGCCCGGCATGAAGCGGCGGTCGTAGTCGCGCGAGAAGATGCGCGGCAGCCAGGTTTTCGCAATCTCCGGCGCATGGCCGAGCGCCGGCACCACGCCATAGGTCATGGTGATCGGACATTGCACCCCGGCCTCCGCCTGGCAAAACAGCATGACGCCGGCCGCGCGCGCGACCTGCGCGCCGGGCCTCGGATCGGCCCACGGCGCCGCGTGCAACCCTTGCGCCACGGCGATCGCCATCAGCGCATGATAGGCGGGATGGAAATCCACCTCGTCCCGCCGGTAGCCGAAGCGATCGAAACTCTGCAGCACCGGCGGATTTTTGTTCGCCGCGACGCCGAGCGCAAAGGTCTCGGCCGAACCGACGCGAGCACCGAAGGCCTCGAGATCGGCGAGCGCCCAAGCGGCGCCCTCGCGCGCGACGCCCTCGCGCATCGCCCGGTCCGTGGTGAAGAGATTATAGTCGACGAGCGGCGGCGCCTGATTGAAGACCTCATGGGTCAGAGGCTGGGCGGTCGGGGGCATGATAGGCCTCGGGCGTTTGTTCTCCCGCAAGCTTGCGCCGAAGCTCGGCCCCTGGCAATCGCGCGCCGAGATCGGTTTAGGGAATCAACCGGTAGCCGCCCGCCTCGGTGATCAGAATGTGGGCATCGGCGGGGTCGCGCTCGATCTTCTGGCGCAGGCGGTAGATATGGGTCTCAAGCGTGTGCGTGGTGACGCCGGCGTTGTAGCCCCAGACTTCGTTCAACAGAATCTCGCGGGTCACGGCCTTGCCGCTCGCGCGATAGAGGAATTTCAGGATCGCCGCCTCCTTTTCGGTGAGGCGCACCTTGCGGTTCCGCTCCTGATCGAGCATCAACTTGGCGGCAGGCCGGAAGCTATAGGGGCCGATGACGAACTCAGCGCTGTCGCTTTGCACGTATTGGCGAAGATGCGCCCGCATGCGGGCGAGTAGCACGAGGAACTTGAATGGCTTGACGACGTAATCATCGGCGCCGGAATCGAGGCCGAGCACGGTGTCGGCGTCCGTGTCAGCGGCGGTCAGCATAACGATCGGTGCACGCAGGTTGGCGCGGCGCATCAGCCGGCAAACCTCGCGCCCATCCAAATCGGGCAAACCGACGTCGAGAAGAATCAGATCGAAGGCGTGCGCCTTGACCTCGGCCAGTGCCTCCGCGCCGGTTCCGGCCTGGCGGACGGCGAATTCGCCGTGCAGCTCGAGCTGCTCGGCCAGGGATTGCCTGAGCATCTCTTCGTCGTCGACCAAAAGAATCCGTTTGGCCTGGTTGTTCATCGCTCGCCCTTCGTGACCCGTCCGAGCGCCGGGACGCGATGCCCGATGCCCGGAAAAACGCGACCAAGCCCAGCGTAGAGACTATATATTGGAGCGGGCGTTAGAGGAAAACCTTCTCCTGCCTAGAGCTTTATTTGAGGGCTTTTCATGACCGAGACGCCGAGCAGCGCGAAGGATGCCGGCCGCAAAACCGCCGAAATCCGTATCGACCGCGCCGCCGGCGAGTTCCGCCGAGGCCGCGCGGTGGCCTTTTTCGCCGCAGAAGATACCGCCATCGCGTGCCCCGCAGAAAGCGTCAGCGAAGCCGACGTCATCGAACTCAAGGCAACCAGGCGGCCGCTTTTTCTCGCCCTTACCTTGCGCCGGGCGACGCTTCTTCATGTCCGCACGGCGGTCACGGACCCGACGCTCATCGCGTTGTCTCCGGATTTCGACGCCGCGACGGTGCGCGCGCTCGCCGATCCCACGGCCGACCTCGACTTTCCCCTACGCGGGCCGCTTCTCGGCAACCGCGGCGACGCCCCGGCCGCGGCCCTGGCCGCGATCCGCCTGTGCAAGCGGGCCGGACTTCTGCCGGCGGCACTGGTGCAGCCAATGCCAGCCGAGGCCGCCCGCGCCCGCGCCGACGAGGACGATCTGCTTAGCCTGGAGGCTGCGGCGATAGGGCGTCTGGCGGAGGGGACCGCCGATCTTACCCTTGTCGCGTCCGCCCGCCTCCCGATCAAGGAGACGGAGGCGGCGAAGCTTTACGCCTTCCGCCCAATGGACGGCGGGCGCGAGCATCTCGCCATCGTCGTCGGCGATCCGCCGCGCGGTCAGCCGGTGCTTACGCGTCTGCACTCGGAATGCCTGACCGGTGACGTCCTGGGCTCGCTTCGCTGCGACTGCGGTGAGCAGCTCCGGGGTGCGCTCCAGGTCATCGCCGAGGCCGGCGCCGGCGTGCTGCTTTATCTCGCACAGGAAGGCCGCGGCATCGGCCTGATCAACAAGCTTCGCGCCTATTGCTTGCAGGACCAGGGTTTCGATACGGTGGACGCCAATCTCCGCCTCGGCTTCGAGGCCGACGAGCGGCTTTTTACCGTTGCCGCGACGATGCTGAACCGGCTTGGCTTCGTCAAGGTGCGGCTTCTCACCAACAATCCGGCCAAGGTCGACAGCCTCGAAAAGCTCGGTATCGTCGTGACGGAGCGGGTGCCCCATGCCTTTCCCGCGAACCCGCACAACGCCCACTATCTCGAGGCCAAGCGGAAGCGCTCCGGCCATTATCTCTAACGATCGGTTCTCAAAGCGGTGATCCCCGCCAGGCGGCGGTGGCCGGCGGGTGGCCGAGGCGAGTTTCGGCGCCACCCGGCCAAGGTGACCGGAAGGATCCGCCGGGCGGCAAAATCTGCCTTGTGAATCGCAAATCAATGCTTTGAAATTAAACGTCTTTTCATGGCGCGGTTCTTGCTCTCCGTCGATCGAGGAGAGCAGGATGACCGTTTCCACGCCAGTCCCCATGAGCCAGATCTATCCGAGCGGCCTTTCCGCCGATATGCCTGGCCACCAGCTCACCTATACCGGCGTGGCGCCGGGGGGCAAGCGGCTGCCGAGCTTGAGCTTCCATGGCCTGCTTGAAATCGTCAACCCGCTCGAGCACCTGCCGGTCGTCTCGACCATCTATCAGGCGGTGACCGGCGATCACCCGAGCCCCGGCGAGCAGATCGTCGGCGATACGCTTTATGGCGGCCCGCTCGGCCTTGCTACCGCAGTGGTGCAGATCATGGCCAATGGCGCCGCCGAGGTCATTGAAGGCAACGGCGCGACATCGGCGAGCCCGCCGGCCGCAGTTGCCTCTGCCACGACAACCGCCATTGCCCCTGCCACGACGACCGCGGCCGCTCAAGCGGCAAAGACGGACATCGAGATCGGCGGCAAGGCGCACAGTCTCGGGCTGACGCCCGCTGGCATTCTGCCGGGCACCTCCCCTCGCACAAATGCAGGGACGGCCGGCCCCGCCATCGACCTCGCGGTGGCAGATCCGGGCTCCGCCGTTTTCGATCCGACGAGCAGCAATCCGGCCGATCCCGGTGCGATTTCGGGCCCGCTCACCGACACCGGCGGCGCCGTTTCGCCGACCGCCAAGAATCCTTCAACGCCAACGTCAGCGCCAGTACCGCTGGCGCCGCCCGATGCCGCGCCCAACACTCCTTCGCCTGCCAAGAAAGCGGTCGCATTGGGCCGCAAAACGGTGTTCATGCCGCTGCCGAAGCGGGGCACGCACTTCTTCCCGCTCAACAACGCGCCCAGCAAAAAGACGTTTTATCGCCTGGGCTCAACGGGCCCCGCGCCAGCCGATGCGGCGAGCGCGGCCGGCATGACATCCTCGCTTGAGGGCGCCGCCAAGACGCCCCAAGCGCCGTCGCCGACCCGCGCCACGTCCGCCCCGGAAACGCCGACCTCGGTCACCCCGGCCTCGGTCACCCCGGCCTCGGTCACGCCGTCCGCCATCGCGGCGGCTCTGGCCCCGGCGATTGATGCGCCGCAACTACCGTCCTTCTCGCCGGCCTCTTCGCTTTCCGATCCGCTCGCGCCCTCGCTCTCGTCGGCCGCCCTCGCCACCACCGAGGCCGCCAGCGATAAGTACAATCGGGCGCTCGATCTCGCCCAAAAGCTTAAATTCTTTTATGGTGGCGCGACGCCAGGAAGCGGTCTTAGTCCCTAGCCCGCGTTGATAAGGCGACGACAGAGGCGGCCATGACCTCGATCCTGCTTTCGGACGATGGCGTCCTGCGGTGCGCCGGGCGAAAATTTCGCGCCGCCTGCGGCCAAGGCGGCATCAGCCACGACAAACGCGAGGGCGACGGCACGACGCCAGCCGGCGACTGGCCGCTTCGTTATCTTTTCTATCGCGCCGACCGCCTGCCACGTCCGGCGACCCGGCTCGAGGCCGTTCCGCTTGGGCGCGCTTATGGCTGGTGCGACGACCCGGCCGATGCCGAGCATTACAACCGCTTCGTCCGCCTGCCCCATCAGAGCCGTGCGGAGACCTTGTGGCGCGAGGACCCGCTTTACGACGTGATCGGCGTCATCGGTTATAACGACGCGCCGCCGGTTCCGGGACTCGGCAGCGCGATCTTTCTTCATATCGCCGCGGCCGATTACAGCCCCACCGCCGGCTGCATCGCGCTCGCCCTCCCTGATCTCTTGGCGCTTCTTCTTCTCGTCGACACCGAACCGGTGATCTCGATCGGCGCCTAAACCTTGCTTCTTGCGCCGAAGATCGCCGTCCCGATGCGGACCGCCGTCGCGCCGAAGGCGGCGGCGACCTCGAAATCGCCGCTCATGCCCATGCTGACGACGGCGAGACGGTTGCGCGCGGCGATCTTGGCCAACAGTGCGAAATGGAACGAGGGCTCGTCGCCCTGCGGCGGGATGCACATCAGGCCCTTGACCGGCAGGTTGAGTTCGCCGCGGCAATGCGCGATGAAGGCGTCGGCCTCGGCCGGCACCACGCCCGCCTTCTGCGGCTCCTCGCCGGTATTGACCTCGATCAGAAGATCGGGGCGGCGGCCGGTGCGCACCATCTCCTCAGCAAGGTGCCGCGCAAGCTTTTCGCGGTCCACGGTCTCGATGACGTCGAACAAAGCGACCGCCTGACGCACCTTGTTGGTCTGCAATGGCCCGATGAGATGAAGCGCCACGCCGGGATAGGCCGCGCGCAATGCCGGCCATTTCATCTCCGCCTCCTGCACACGGTTTTCGCCGAAACGGCGTTGGCCGGCTTTCAAGGCCGCCTCGATCCTTGAGGCCGGCTGGCCCTTCGTAACCGCGATCAGCGATACGGCCTTCGCATCGCGGCCGGCCGCACTCGCCGCCTTGGCGAGGCGCCCCTTGATCGCGTCGAGCCGGGCGGCGATCGCGGCCGCCTCATCGCCGGCGGCTTGAGCGGCCTCGGCGCGCGCCCGTTCGTCGCTTGGCGAAAGAGAGAAGCTCATGACATCCTGCGATCATGGGAGAGCGTCATCCGAGTTTAGCAGACCATGCCTTTCGGCTCAAAACACGCCGGAAAAAGACGGCGCGCCGCGGCCGGCTGCCGGCACTTTTTCTGATGACCGACGACGAGCGGCTTGCCGACCCCGCCGCTACGATTCGCGCGCTCCCGACCGGCGCCGCCGTCGTCTTCCGGCACTACCGGGCGGCGGACCGCGCGCGCGTTGGCCGGCGGCTGCGCAGGCTTTGCCGGGCGCGGCGCGTGCTTTTTCTGGTCGCGGGGGATGGCCGGCTCGCCGCGGCGCTCGGCGCCGACGGATTACATCTTGCGGAAGGGTTGTGCGCCACCATCGCTGGCTGGCGACGGCGACGGCCCGGCTGGCTGATCACGGCCGCCGCCCATTCGGTGCCGGCGCTCCGGCGCGCGGGCGGCGCCGACG
>JBJKQL010000044.1:0-29873 GCA_046705265.1 Ferrovibrionaceae bacterium | reverse complement strand
GACGGATCGCCCTCAGCGGGCCGGAACATATGAAGAGAGAGGTCATCTCCTATCTGCGTTTCTTGCAAAATGCTCCCGCCAGGATCCGCTCTTTCTTTCTCGCGCCAACCACGGTATACGCCGCCGTGTAGTGATTATTATGAGAAGGTTAATAAATAAAAATGTCTGCTCTTACCGGCACTGAGCTGTCTTGACCAGCATGGTCAACGTCTGCCTCCGTTTCTAGCCGTCGCTTTCGCGCAGGAAGAATTCACCAGTGGAGACCCATATGAGGAAGCGTCTTAATCGCTCCTCAAGTCGCGGGTTCACCACGTTGCAGGAGCGTTTTGATATTCTCAAGCGAGCCCGACGATCGATGGGGTCACCGCCGCCGCGACGAGGAAGCCGTCAATGTCTTTCAGAACGGAAAGCCGTCATGAGCCGAAGAGAGGAAACAGGGGCTTGTCGATGTGAGGTAGGGCCGGAAGATCGGGCGCGCGTTCTTAGGCCCGCTCGCGGGTCTTGAGGAACTGTAGGTCCGGCCAGCTCTCGATCGTCCGATTGAGCTCCCAGCCGTTGCGGGCGAGGAAGACCGGGGCATCGTCGCGATCCACCGCCAGGCTGTCGCCGTGGCGCTCGATGAATCGCTTGAGCTGCGCGGGGTCGTCACCGGCGATCCACCGAGCGGTCTCGTACGACGCCGGTTCAAAACCGACCATGATCTTGTATTCGTTCGCGATGCGGGAGGCGAGGACCTCGAGCTGAAGTTGGCCAACCACGCCAATGATCCAGGTTGCACCGATGGTTGGCCTGAAGACCTGCGTAACCCCCTCTTCGGCCAGATCCTCCAAAGCGCGCCGAAGCTGCTTGGCGCGCATCGGATCGTCGAGACGGACTCGCTGCAGGATTTCCGGCGCGAAGTTTGGAATACCGGTAAAGCGGATATCCTCGCCTTCGGTGAGCGTGTCGCCGACGCGAAGTGTGCCGTGGTTCGGAATCCCGATAATGTCGCCCGGCAATGCCTCCTCCGCCAGTTCGCGCTCGTGCGCAAAGAAGAAGATCGGATTTTGGATGGACAGCGACTTGCCGGTACGAATTTGACGCAATTTCATGCCACGGCGGAAGCGGCCGGAACACAGCCGGAAAAACGCGACGCGATCACGGTGGTTTGGGTCCATGTTGGCCTGAACCTTGAAAACGAAGCCCGTCACCTTCTCCTCGGCAGGCGCGATATCCCGCGGTCTCGCGGGCTGCGCGCGCGGGGTCGGCGCGACGGCTGCCAGGGCGCGAAGCAACTCACTCACCGCGTAGTCCTTGAGAGCGCTGCCGAAAAATACGGGCGTCATGTGCCCGGCGCGATACGCATCGGCGTCCAGCTCTTTGTAGGCGGAGGATGCCAAAGCTGCGGCCTCGCGAAACGGCGTCAGGATGTAACCGGGTACGCGCGCATCGAGCTGCGGGTCTTCAAGACCGCCGCACGCGACATCTGCCTGATACGCCCCCCCCCGTCCGGCAATTGACGTAAGGAATCTCTTCTCGCGCAGATCAAAGCAACCATGGAAGTCAGCCCCCATCCCGACCGGCCAGGTCACTGGACTCGCATCGAGCGCAAGTGAGTTTTCGATCTCGTCGAGAAGCTCGAAAGGATCGCGACCGTCACGATCGACCTTGTTGATGAAGGTCATGATCGGGATATCACGGAGCCGGCACACCTCGAAGAGCTTTCGGGTCTGGCTCTCGATACCCTTGGCAGCGTCGACGATCATAATAGCCGAGTCGACGGCGGTCAGCGTTCGGTACGTATCCTCGCTGAAATCCTGGTGGCCGGGTGTATCGAGCAGGTTGAAGGTGATGCCTTCGTGCTCGAAGGTCATTACGGAGCTCGATATCGAGATGCCCCGCGCGCGTTCGATCTCCATCCAGTCCGACTGGGTGCGCCGGCGCTCGCCGCGCGCCCTGACATGGCCAGCCATATGGATCGCGCCGCCGAACAGGAGCAGCTTCTCAGTGAGAGTCGTCTTCCCCGCATCCGGGTGGGAAATGATCGCGAACGTGCGTCGGCGCATCCATGCGGGCGCCTTCTCGGATATTTCGATCTCTGCGGCTTCGCTATTCAGAGTGATGTGAATTTCCTTGCTCCCTGCTTGGAACGTTGGCTCTGAAGCCGGTGAAGATGGCTTCGGTCCATGAAGTGGATGGTGACGCCGAAAGCGTCTTCGTGCTGAAACGGGTCCGCCTGGCGCTTTTCGCTGTTCACCTGTATGCCTATCCTTCCGCGCTGGCCGCATGTCGCCGGCACGTCGCACGATGTCATGTCTGGTCCAAATCCGCAGACGCTGCCTGCCGTGGTGCCGTCGGCGGTCAATATATGGCGCAGGCCATCGCGGCGGGGCACTTAGATAGACGCGAAGCAGACCCAAGCTGCGCGCTGAACTTAACCCATGCGACGAGATTTTGGTAACCCTTTCGGCAATCCAACCCGGTGCCGGCGGCGCCAGGGCTGCATCGAGATTATGCGTGGCCACCCTTGCCTAGGCCTGACTTGCGGGTTGGTGTCAGCGGTCCGGCCCGGATGTCCAGCGAATGCCGGTCGCAGTCCCGCCTCAGCCTTCGCCATGAACCGCAAGCCGAACATCCCGGATTGAGCGAGAGGAACCCCGCACAGGATCATGTCAAGATCGTTGCAACCATGGGCGGGCCCGTCTTCAGACCCGCTGCAACGCCTCTGGATTGCCTGTGCCTCGTCTTCGCTGTCCGCGATGAGCGATGCGAATCGTCGAGTTTCCATGCATTCGGACTCCTAAACATGGCATCGGTGCATCGCCTTGGACGTCAAGCTCCTTAGCCTCCCTGCGAGAATAGGCCGGATCGCGGCTGAGGCCGACGCCTATTTCGCTTTTCGACGGCACGCAAACCCGTAGCGAGCTTTATGAGATGAACGATTTGCTTGGTTTTGGATATCTCGATCGTTCGATTGCGAAGAACGGCGTTCCACCGCCGTCACCAAGTGGCGAGAGGCGCGGTGGAACGCAAAATTGAACACGGGATCGATCGTGCTTGCCGGGCTCATTCTGGCCGGTGTAGCGTGACGCCGGCTTCTTGTTCGCAGCCCCGTAACAGCGGTCGCATCCTGCCTCATGTCTCATGGCACGCAGCTTCTTCATCTGCTCGCCGGCGCAGCCGTCTTTCTGATAGGCGGCCTAGTGAAAGGCGTGCTTGGTCTTGGCTTGCCTCTCATTCCCGTGCCGGTGCTCTCCCATTTCATTCCCGTGCCGAAGGTCATTGGCTTGATGACGATGCCGGCGTTGGTCAGCAACTTTCTACAGGGGATTACGGGCGCCAATCGTCGCGCGACGATCAAACGCTTCTGGCCGTTGATGGCGGGGCTCGTCCTCGGCATTGTGATCGGGACGAGAATTCTCGTTACCATCAATCTCGCTGCTCTGCGGCCGCTTCTCGGCGGCATCCTGGTTGTCTTGGTTCTGATCGAAGCGTTCAAACTGCGGGTTCGGATTTCCGTCCACCGCGAGCGCTTGGTGGGGCTCCTCTTAGGTCTCGTGACGGGATTCGTTACCGCCGTGTCCAGTTTCATGGGGCCTCTGGTTGCGCTTTTTCTGTTCGCCCTCGATCTTTCGATCGAAGATTTCGTCGCGGCCTTCGGATTTATTGCTTTCGCCGGCATTGCAGCTCTGACGCTTTCCCTTGCCGCCGTCCACATCCTGCGTGGCGAGGAGCTTTTTCTCTCGATCGGCGCTGTTGTGCCGGTTCTTCTCGGCATGGAAATCGGTAAACGCATCCGCGGCTATGTACCGCAGCGCATCTTTCGCCTCGGCGTCTATGCGCTCGTCGCCGTCGTCGCCCTGAACCTGCTGGTTCAGGGGTTGTTGCCGAACGGGCTCTAAGCCTTTCCTTGCGCGACGGCGCGGCCAATGATGAGCTGCTGAATCTGCGATGTGCCCTCGTAGAGCCGAAACAGGCGAGCATCGCGGTAGAGCTGCTCGACCGCGTATTCCGCCATATAACCCGAGCCGCCGTGAATCTGAACCGCCCGATCGGCGATCCGCCCGAGCGCTTCGCTCGCAAAATATTTGCAGCTCGCGGCCTGCACCCGTACATCCTCGCCGGCATCTCGCCGCTTCGCGGCGTCGCGTGTCATGCAGCGCGCAGCATAGGTTTCGGCATAGCTATCGGCGAGAAGCGCTTGGACCAGCTGGAATTCGCCGATTGGCCGACCGAACTGCTTGCGCTCGCGGGCATAGCGAGCCGCTTCGTCCATGAGGCGCGTGGCGAGCCCTGTGCATGCAGCAGCGATCTGTAGCCGGCCGCGATCGAGAACCTTCATCGCGGTTTTGAAGCCGACCCCTTCAGTGGTGCCGCAAAGGGCGCCCGCCGGGATGCGGCAGTTGTCGAAGACGACGTCGGCGGTGAGCGAACCACGCTGACCCATTTTCTTGTCCACTTTGCCGACCGACAGTCCCGGCGTGTCGCGCTCGACGAGAAAAGCGGAGATGCCACCGGCGCGGGTATTGCTGGGATCTGTCCGTGCCATGACAGTAAAGAGGCCCGCGACCGGTGCATTGGTAATGAAGCGCTTGGTTCCGTTCAGTATGTAGGAATCGCCGTCGCGCTCCGCCCGGGTGCGAAGCGAAGCTGCATCCGAACCCGCTTCCGGCTCCGTCAAGCAAAACGAACCGATCAGATCGCCACGGGCCATGCGTGGCAGATAGCGTCGGCGTTGCTCCTCGGTGCCGTCGATGACGATGGCCTGCGATCCAATGCCGATGGTTGTGCCGAAGACCGAGCGGAAGACCGGCGCGGCCCGTCCGATCTCGAAGATGACCTCGACTTCCCCCTCGGTGTTGAGCCCGAGCCCGCCATAGGTTTCTGGAATGGTCAGCCCGAAGAGACCGAGATCTTTCATCTCCTGCCGGATAGCGGCCGGAATCTCGGCTTGTTCCTCGACGTTCTTTTCGGCCGGGATCAGCCGTCCGTCGACGAAGCGTGCAATGGCATCACACAACTGCAGGAGGGTCGCGTTGTCAGCGGTCATCGGGATCAACCTGTTCGGATATGACGGCGTTCAGCGCGAGACGCGTCGGTCGCGGACCGCCGCTCGCCCAATCCAGAAGCTCCACCGTGTGCAGCACCGGCCTGCCTGCTTCTGCTGCGAGCTGCACCATGCAGCCGATATTGCCGGCGGCGACGACTTCGGCGCCAGTCGCGTCGATATTGGCGAGCTTCCTTTCGCGAAGTTTCGCCGAAAGCTCGGGCTGCAAGAGATTGTAAGTACCGGCCGAGCCGCAGCAAAGATGCGATTCCGGAATTTCCCGCACCTCGAACCCGGCCGAGCGCAGCAGTTCTTTCGGTGGATCGAGAACGCGCTGGCCATGCTGGAGCGAGCAGGCGGCATGATAGGCAACGGAAAGTCGAGGGCCCCGCGGCGACCGCCGGATGCCGATCTCAGCCATGATCTCGCTCACGTCGCGAGCGAGGGCGGAGACCGTCTTGGCTGCTTCGCCCATCTTGGGATCATTCCGCAACAAAAAACCATAATCCTTAACCATGGTGCCGCAGCCGGAAGCGTTGATGACGATCGCATCCAAGCCACGCATGTCCTTTTCAGCGATCCAGGCCGCGATATTGGCCTTGATCAGGGCTTCTGCGTCTTTACCGAGATGGTGGCTTAGGGCGCCGCAGCAGCCCGACCGCTTCGCCACCACCACCTCGCAGCCATGGCGGGTGAGCAAGCGGATGGTCGCCTCGTTGATTTCAGGATTCAGGACCTTTTGCACGCAACCTGGCATCAGCGCGACGCGCATCCGCCGCGATCCCTCGGCTGGGAAGACCTGAGGCCGGTCGCTACGGGATGGCGCGGGCATCCGCCTTGGCGCGAGATCAATCATGGTGCGGAGTCCTTGCGGCAGCAGCCGGCGGAAAGGCCGGGCAAGAAGGGCACCGATAAGCGCCAAACGGAAACGTCCCGAATAAGGGAGAACGGCATCAAGAAACCAGCGCTCGGCGCGATCGAAAAGGGACCTCTTGTAGGTATTGGCGACGACCCTCCGCGCATGGTCCACAAGGTGCATGTAATTCACGCCGGACGGGCATGTCGTCATACACGAAAGACAGGAAAGGCAACGGTCGAGATGGCGTGCTTCGATGTCGGTTGCGGGCCCCCCCGATTCCAGCAGTTCCTTGATCAGGTAAATGCGGCCCCGGGGCGAATCCCGTTCGTCACCGAGCAGCACATACGTCGGACAGGTGGCGGTGCAGAAACCGCAATGCACGCAGGCGCGCAGGATCTGTTCCGAAGCCTGAATCGCCGGATCAGCCAGCTGCGCTAGCGAGAATTCTGTCCGCATGAACTTTCCTAAAGTCCGGCATACATCCGGCCGGGATTGAGAATATGGTCCGGATCGAAGCTTTCCTTGATCCGGCGCGATAGTGCGGCGACGGCCCTTGGCTGCGGCTGGAACACCGCGGTGACGGCACGTTCGGCGAGTGTGGCGCGGATCAGCGTTCCGTGGCCGCCGGCTTTGGTGACGGCGGCATGCACGGTTTCCGCTTCCGCCGCGCCTGCGATTTCGAGCCACGCGAGGCCGCCGGCCCAATCGTAGAACCAAGCGGTGTCGTCAGCCAGCTCGGTTGTGAGGCGAGCGAGCACCGGGGCCGCAGCGGTCGGTGTCAATGATAGTCGCCAGAGCACAGTCTCAGCGCTGGCGAAATAACTGACATCGCGGATTTCACGCCACAGATCGAGCGATGGGTTGCGGGTAAGCTCTGCCACCTCAAGCGTGCTCGCGATCTCGGCCTTGAGCGCGGCCATGCGCGCCGCGACCGAGGGTGCCGGCCCTTCGATGCGGAATGCAGAGACCCCGCAGTGCGCGCCGGCTACCTCGCCGACGGTGCTCCGTTTTGCCACGGCGATTGGCAGATGGGCTAATCCCGAGACCTCGTTTGCACCTGCCGCCGCCGCGCGTAGCCGGGTCAGAGCCGTATCGTCGTCTTGGCCAAAGAGAAGGAGCGTTCGGGTTTCTTCCGCCTTTGGCAAGACCTTGAACGTCACGTCGGTCAGCACGGCGAGCGTGCCGAAGGAGCCGCACATCAGCTTGCAAAGATCATAGCCAGTGACGTTCTTCACGACGCGGCCGCCAGATTTGAAACTTTCGCCCCACCCCGAAACCGCGTGAAAGCCAAGCAGATGGTCGCGCGCCGCGCCTGCCTTGAAGCGTCGCGGTCCGGAAAGATTGCAGGCGAAGGCGCCGCCGATGCTGCCTCGGTCGGCCTCGCCGCCGTAGAGTAAGCCGAGGTCAGCCGGTTCAAAGGCGAGTTCCTGACGGTTTTGCGCGAGTGCGCCGGCGATCTCGGCCAAGGGCGTAGCGACGCCTGCTGTCATCACCAATTCGTTCGGTTCGTAAAGCCTGATGCCTGAGAGGCGCGAGAGATCGAGCGCGATCTCGAGCTTGAGTGGCCGGCCGAAGGCCCGCTTCGAACCCTGGCCAAGGACCTCAATCGGCGTTTTCTTCGCTGCCGCCTCGCGGATGATCACGCCGACTTCTTCCGGGCTTTCAGGGCGGCGGGATTCAGTCATGAAGGTTCGCGGATTTAGAAACGTGGCAGATCAGGAAAGGCCATGCGCCCGCCCGAAACGTGCACCCGCCCAAGCTCGGCGCAGCTATGCAGCTCGGGAAAGACCTTTCCGGGGTTAAGCCGCGATTGCGGGTCGAAGGCGCATTTGACCCTCTGCTGCTGTGCGAGGTCGGCCTTATTGAACATGGTGCCCATGAGATCCCGCTTCTCGACACCAACGCCGTGCTCGCCGGTCAAAACACCGCCGACCTCGACGCAAAGCTTTAAGATGTCGCCGCCGAACTCCTCCGCCCGTTCCAGTTCACCGGGCTGGTTGGCGTCGTAGAGGATGAGAGGATGCAGGTTGCCGTCACCGGCATGGAAGACATTTGCGACTTTCAGGCCGTACCGGTCTGAAAGCTCACCAATCCGACGCAAGACCTTGGGCAGTTGATGGCGCGGAATGGTGCCGTCCATGCAGTAGTAATCCGGTGAAATACGGCCGACGGCAGGGAAGGCGGCCTTGCGGCCAGCCCAAAAGGCGAGCCGGTCTGCTTCTGAATTGGATACTCGGACAGATAGCGCGCCGCAGGATTGAGCCAATGCCTTGACATCATCAACCAGGTGATTGACTTCGGCTTCGGTGCCGTCGATCTCGACGATGAGCAGAGCTTCAACATCCAATGGATAGCCGGGATGACAGAAGGCCTCCGCTGCGTGTATGGCCGGACGGTCCATCATCTCCATGCCGCCCGGAATAACGCCACTGCCAATAACCTTGGCGACGCAGGTACCTGCCGCCTCGCTGGTCGGGAAGCCGATCAAAAGTGCGCGTGCGGCGGGCGGTTTCCGCAACATGCGGACGGTGACTTCGGTGACGACGCCAAGCAGCCCCTCCGAGCCGGTCATCAACCCGAGAAGATCGTAGCCTTCGGCGTCGAGATGACGGCCGCCGAGGCGAATGATGTCGCCGTCCGGCAGCACCACCTCGAGACCGAGCACATTGTTTGTGGTGAGGCCGTATTTCAGGCAATGCACGCCGCCCGAGTTTTCCGCGATATTGCCGCCAATGGTACAGGCGATCTGGCTCGAGGGGTCGGGCGCGTAGTAAAAGCCGCGATGCTCGACTGCCTTTGTCAGGGCGAGATTGGTGACGCCGGGCTGGGCGACGATGCAGCGGTTTTCCCAGTCGATCTCGAGAATGCGGTTGAACCGGGTCATGGCCAAAAGCACGCCGTCAGCGAGCGGCAACGCGCCGCCCGAGAGCGAAGTGCCGGCGCCGCGCGGAACCACCTTAACGCCGCGCCGATAGCAAAGCCGCATGATCTCGGCAACCTGGCCTACAGTCTCAGGCAGGACCGCGACCATCGGAACTTGGCGATAAGCAGTGAGACCGTCGCTTTCGAAAGCCTTTAAGGCTCGCCGTTCGGCGACGACCCCCGAAGCCGAAACGATTTGCTCGAGTTCGGCGATCAGCCGGTCACGATTGGCGAGGATCGCCTCCTCCGGCTCCGGCATTTTGAGCGGCATGGCATCCTTCCCTAGACGTCTTGGTGCCAGAATAAGCGTCCAGACGCATGCAAACAAGCGATGCGGCCCGCTTCGGGAGGGATGAGCGCGGGCGTTTTACGTATGAATCCGGATGGGCGCCGACCCCGGCCAGCGTGTGGCTGGCGTTGTTGGTTCCGGAACCCCGCAGTTTCTGCCGGTCTGCTCAGTAAGGTCGGCTAGCCTTGGCGTGCCTTGAAGCGGGGATTCGTCTTGTTGATCACGTAAATGCGCCCTTTGCGGCGCACCACCCGGCAGTCCCGATGGCGCTTTTTGGCGGTTTTCAATGAATTAACGATCTTCATGACAGGGCCTTACTTGCTTTCTTTTCGCCGGAAGGCGCCGAAGAGAATGGAGGTTCCGCCCGGAACCCGGCCGGCACGGGCGGACAATAGGGGGCGAAGTGCGGTTCTGTCAATTGTTAGCCGGATTGGCGGGGGATTAGCGAACACTCCGGGGAATGCGCGCGTAAATCCGGTAGACTTTGACCTCGCCGGAAGCGAGCGCAGCGAGGTGATGCGACCATATTTCGCCTTCTGCGAGCACCCACGGCGCCATATGCTCGGCTGGACCGCCGGCCCGCATGTGCTGTGCCATGTCCGCGAAGGCCTTGCGGGCGCCCATCTCATATTCGGCGGTAATATCTTCGACAATGCGAACCTGAAATCCGAGTTGTTCCAGCTCTGCGCGGGCGGCTTTGATCGGCATGAGATGGAGTTTGACCGGCGTTGCCTCGGTCCATTTCGCCACGGCCGGCGAAGGCTCGTCCGCCACCAGCAGGTATTCGCTCATCATCAATTGGCCGCCGGGGCGAAGGGCGCGGCGGATGGCAGCAAAGACGGCGGGCTTGTCCTCGACCGGAAGCAGAGCCTCCTTGGCGATCACTGCGTCGACCGTTTCGGGCCGCACATCGAGGCCACCGCTTGGGAGATGGGTGATACGGACCTTGCGTCCCATACCGTGCTTTGTCGAAAGTTCGTTTCCAACGCGCGCCAGCTCGGCGTCAGCTTCGAAGCCGGTGACGTAGATGTCGGCTTCGGCCGCGAGCGCCCGCGCGATGCCGCCGAGACCGACGCCGATCTCGACCACGGTCATCTCTTTCGAGAGGCCGAGTGGATGCGTCATCTTAGTCAGGGCTTCCGGGTCAGCCGGGGCAATCATGCCCTCGCCAAAGAGGGCCTGGACCACCGCGAGCCGCTGTGGCGACCAACCTTCGACCGTCGGTGGACCCGAGAAGTCGAGCGGCGTTTCCAATGGTTCGAAATGGTGCTTTGGGGTGGGCAAGTCGCGAAGCCGGCGTTGCCCGCTGCTCGGCTCGAAGACATAGCCGTCCCACCACGCGCGCAGCCGAGCCTGCCATTGCAGCCGCTCCATCGCGCCTCGAAACCGCGACAGGCGGCCTGGATTATGTCGAGTGTTCACTGTCACCATGGGTGGATTGTCTCTTTAGCGTCGTTATCGGCACGACAATCACGGTAGCCCAAGATGACAAGCTCCATATCTATGGGCAGAAACCGGCATTCGTTGCATCGTAGTTTAGAGTTCAATATAAAGGTTAATTTTAAATGAAACCTGTTTTTGCTCAGTGGCGGCAAATTTAAAGCAAGCCTTGGAGACGAACAGTTTGAGGGTAGTATTGAAGTAATTTTTCCGAATGCTTGGAGGCCATCGACGCGGGCAAAGGACGGTTTCGACTACGCCTGTCCTTTCGCCTGTACTTGCGTTGGTGTGCCGATAGGTTCGGCAAAATGAAAAGACGGGCCGGCGCGGATCGACAAGGCTTGCGTCAAGCCGACGAACTGACGTTGAATTCGGCGCGTCTTGTGGCGATGCCTGTGGGTCGTCGCCTGGAGGGAGGGACACAATGAACTTGCGCGACGCAGCTTGCATCGTCACCGGCTCCGCTGTCGGCATCGGCGCCGCTTGCGCGAAGCGCCTTGCCGCGCGCGGCGCACGGGTTGCGGTGAATTGCTCGAAGAGTCTGGATGCGGCGGAAGAAACGGCGGCCGCTTGCCGTGCCGCTGGTGGCGACGCGATGGTGGTGCAAGCCGATGTCGCGAAGGATGGCGATTGCCGGCACTTGGTGCGGACCGTGATCGAGCGCTGGGGCCGGCTCGACGCATTGGTGAACAATGCCGGGACGACGAAATTTACTTCCCATACCGATCTCGACGCTTTGGAAGCGGCGGATTTTCACCGCATCTACGGTGTGAACGTCGTCGGTCCCTATCAGATGATCCGGGCGGCTCTGCCCCATCTTCGGGCTGCCGGACCGGGGGCGGTGGTCAATATCTCATCGATAGCGGGGCTCATGGGCGGCGGGTCGTCAATCGCTTATGCCGCGTCGAAGGGCGCGCTCAATACCTTGACCCTCTCGCTCGCGCGGGCGCTCGGGCCGGATATCCGGGTCAACGCCGTCTGCCCTGGCTTTGTCGAAACGCGCTGGTTGCGTGAGGGCTATGGCGAGAGCCTTTACGACAAGCTCAAGTCGGGATACGAGGCGAAGGCGGTGCTGAATACGGTGATGTCGCCCGACGATATCGCCGATGCGGTGCTGTGGCTGATCGAGGGGGCCCGGCACGTCACCGGCGAAGTGTTGACCGTCGACGGCGGTTTCTATCTCGGTCGCCGGTGAGGATTCTTGTGGGCCATCTCCGGCTGAGGCGGCTGCTTCCTCGGCGTTGCGTGCTTCGGCTCGTGGCCGGTGCGATCTTCGCCGCACTCCTGGTGCGGCCGGGCGTCGCTCTCGCCCTCGATCATGTGATCCTCGGCACCGATTGGAAGGCCGAAGCGGAGCATGGCGGCTATTACCAGGCGATTGCCGCCGGCATCTACCGCAAGTACGGCCTTGACGTCACCATCCGACAGGGTGGGCCACAGGTCAACCAGGCCCAACTCATGGCCGCTGGCCGGTTGGATTTTGAAGTCGCGCCGAATTCCTTCATCGCCCTCAATTTCGTCAAGGAGGGCGTGCCGGTGGTTGCGGTCGCAGCGATGTTCCAAAAGGATCCGAGCGTTCTCATCGCCCATCCCGGCGAGGGGGATGCCTCCTTCGCGGCGCTCAAGGGCAAGCCGATCATGATCAGCGCCGACACGCGCGTCGGCTTCTGGCTGTTTCTCAAGGCAAAGTTCGGCTATAGCGACAGCCAGATTCGACCCTACAACTTCACCGTGGCGCCCTTCATCGCCAACAAGAAGGCGATCCAGCAAGGCTATCTCACGAGCGAACCGTTTTTGATCGAGCGCCACGGCGTGAAACCGGTCGTGCTGCTTCTCGCCAATGCCGGATATTCAAGCTATGCCTCGGTGCTTGAGACGTCGAAACGCCTTGTCACCAGGAATCCCGGCCTTGTGCAGCGCTTCATCAACGCCAGCATCGAAGGCTGGTATAGCTATCTTGACGGCAATCCGGCGCCAGGCGATGCCTTGATCAAGAAGGACAATCCCGATATGACCGATGCATTGCTGAAGTATGGCCGCTCGGCGCTGAAACGCTATGGTGTGCTTGAAAGCGGCGACGCCAAGGCACTCGGCATCGGCACCATGAGCGCGGCGCGCTGGGCCGCTTTCTTCCACACCATGGCGAAGGAGGGGCTTTATCCCAGGAACATGGAATACCGTAAGGCCTTCACGCTCCGCTTTGTCAATAAGCGGGTCGGATTGGCTGACAAGAATTCGCCGTGACCGATGTCGCGGCCGGTTCTTCCTTTCGTCACGCTGACGGATGTTTCCAAGCACTTCGAGCAGGGGACCAAAGCGCTCGATCGCGTGAACCTGACGCTTGCCGAAGGCGAATTTGCGAGCCTGCTTGGCCCTTCAGGCTGTGGTAAAAGCACGCTCCTCCGCATCGTGGCCGGACTGGCGGAGCCGAGCGCCGGCACCATAACCTGGCCGAGCAAGCAGAAACCGGCACCGGGCGAGATCGGTTTCGTCTTTCAGGAACCTACTCTGATGCCCTGGGCCACCGTATTCGACAATGTCGCCTTACCGTTCCGCCTTGCCGGGATCGCTCGCGGCGAAACCGCGGCCCGCGTCGAAGCCGCGATCACCGGTGTCGGCCTCGCCGGATTTGCTTATGCCTATCCGCGCCAGCTTTCGGGCGGCATGCGGATGCGGGTCTCGATCGCCCGCGCCTTTGTCACCGCCCCGAAGCTTCTGCTTCTGGATGAACCTTTCGCCGCCTTGGACGAGATCGCCCGCTTCCGCTTGAACGACGATCTGCGGCGGCTGTGGCAGGAACGCCAGCCAACGGTGCTTTTTGTCACCCATAGCGTCTACGAGGCGGTCTATCTCTCGGAACGGGTGATGGTGATGTCGGAGCGGCCGGGGCGCATTGTCGATGCTTTGGCTGTCGGCTTGCCGGAAGCGCGGAGCGCCGATCTTCGGTCTGCGCCCGCTTATGGCGACATCTGCCGTCAGCTTTCGCGCCGGCTCGCGGCGGAGGTTGGGACATGAACGGCGGCGACCGCCTCAAGTGCGTGCTGGCGCCGCTCGGCATCGGCATTCTCGTCCTTGCGCTCTGGCAGGTTGGAGTGGTGATCGAACAGGTTCCTCCCTACATCCTGCCGGGCCCCTTAGCCATTGCCGACAGCCTGTGGCGGAACGGCCCGAGCCTCTTCGCTTCACTGTGGATTACCTTCCGCATCACGATGGCAGCGCTGTTCGCGGCTGCGGGGCTCGGGTTGCTTCTCGCCGTCGCTATCGCCGAATCGCGCTGGATAGAGATCGCGATCCTGCCCTATGCGGTTGCACTTCAAGTGACGCCGATCGTCGCCATCGCCCCATTGATCATCATCTGGGTTGGCAGCAACTTCTTTTCGTTGCTGATTTGCGCCTGGCTCGTTGCCTTCTTTCCGGTCGTCGCCAATACCACGCTTGGCCTGAAAAGCGCCGACCATAATCTGCGTGATCTGTTTCACCTCTACGGTGCGACGCGCTGGCAACAGCTTTGGCGTTTGCGGTTGCCGACCGCCTTGCCCTATTTCCTTGGCGGCCTGCGTATCTCGGGCGGACTTGCGCTGATCGGAGCCGTCGTGGCCGAGTTCGTCGCCGGTACGGGCGGTGCCGAGACCGGCATTGCTTTCCGCATCCTGGAGGCCGGCTATCGCCTGGAAATTGCGAAAATGTTCGCCGCGCTGGTGCTCCTCGCGCTCACCGGCATCGCGATCTATGGCGTGCTTGGCTGGCTGAACCACTGGCTTCTTCGCCACTGGCACGAAAGCGTGCTGCGGCGCGAGCCTTAAAGAGGAGAGGGGCAGGAACGGCGGTCAGCCGAAGCGGCCGGTAATATAGTCCTCGGTTTGCCGCTTGCTCGGATTGGTGAAGATGGTTTCGGTATCGCCGAACTCGACCACCTCGCCCAGATACATCAACGCCGCATAATCGGAAACGCGAGCGGCCTGCTGCAGATTATGGGTGACAATCACGACCGTGTACTGCTCGCGCAAACTAATGACCAGCTCCTCGATCTTCTGGGTCGAGAGCGGATCGAGCGCCGAGGCAGGCTCGTCGAACAGGATCACCTCGGGGTTGAGGGCGATGGCGCGCGCGATGCAAAGCCGCTGCTGCTGGCCGCCCGAAAGCCGACTTCCGAGCGCATAGAGCTTATCCTTGACTTCATCCCACAGGGCCGCTTGACGGAGCGCAATTTCAACCTGTTCGTCCATCTCGGCCTTGGGTAGGCGCTGATAGAGCCGGATACCGAACGCAATATTGTCGTAGATCGACATTGGGAAAGAGGTCGGGCTTTGAAACACCATGCCCACCCGAGCGCGCAGCCGGTTGAGATCGATCCCTGGCCCGAGGATATTTTCGCCGTCCAGAAGCACCTCGCCTTCGGCCCGCAAGTGTGGATAGAGCTCGTAGATGCGGTTGAGGGTGCGAAGAAACGTGGACTTGCCGCAGCCCGAAGGCCCCATGATCGCCGTCACTCGATTCGCGTAGAGGGTCATATCGATCTTATGGAGAACTTCGGTCTGTCCGTAATAGAAGCTCAACCCCCGGGTCGTGATCTTGGCCTCCGGCTCGGTCTCGGCTTTGGCCGCGGGCGCCGCTACCGGCGTCGGTCGTTCACGTGCCGATCCGTTGGATGTCGATTCACCCGGCATCAGGGGCGGAAATACAGCCTCGTCCCCGACGCTGGCCTTGCGATCTTCCATTGGGAACTTGCGGTTGCCGCGGACCGGAATTGGTGCTGGGTTCAACATGGTGAGCATAACCATACCGGGCTTCCATTACAAACGAATGACAGGTGCGTTACAGAACGGGGGAGCCCCAGTGACGGGATCGCTCTGGGGTTCAGGAGGGATGGCATTCAAGCAATTGATATTAAGCCATTATTTAAGATGCCACCAGAATATCTCGGGTGGGCGTCAACGTCGACGAAGGGATACGGCGGTGTGATCTGGCGGCAGGCGAACAGTTTCGGCGCGGCGGGCCTGCAACCAAGCCCTGCGCCCCGCTGGACCGGCGCAATGTGGCCGGCCAGCGCGGTGTTTACTATTAAGTCGAGGGAAAGAAGGCTTCTCCTCAGAACCTCGATTTGGAGATGCCCGGTATGCCAAGGCCCACGCACCAAAATGACATCGGAAAGCGGGCGGCGAACGGGTTTGCCGGCACCGGATGCGGGCCGGCGTGGATCGGTGGGAAGCATGAAAAGGTCATCAAGGCGGCGCGAGTGAGTTTTCGATCAAATTCCGATCCCGGAGACGCTCCGGTGACGGGCTCGACGGCGAGCGGGCTTTCGGTCGGGGGAACGTTGCGTTCCCTCGGCCGTTCGCTCCGCCACCGCAATTACAGCCTGTTCTTCTCGGGTCAGGCGATCTCCCTGATTGGCACCTGGATGCAGATGGTTGCGCTTTCCTGGCTGGTCTATGCCATGACCGATTCGGAATGGCTCCTCGGCGTCGTCGGCTTTGCGGCACGCATCCCGATTTTCTTTCTCTCTCCGCTGGTCGGCACTTTCATCGACCGGATCGAGGGCCGGCGTCTCATCCTCTGTACGCAGACAGCTGCGATGGTACTGGCCTTCGTCATGGCGTTCCTGGCGCTCGGCGGCGTGATCACCGTCTGGGAAATTATTCTGCTTTCAACCCTGCTCGGTGTCGTCAACGCAGTCGATATACCGGCGCGCCAGACCTTCGTCGTGCGCATGGTCGGTAAGGCTGATCTCTCAAATGCCATTGCGCTTAACTCGTCACTGGTGAATATCGCGCGCACGGTCGGTCCGGCGCTCGGCGGCTTGACCGTCGCCGCCCTCGGCGAGGGATGGTGCTTCATGATCAACGGCGTCAGCTTTCTTGCTGTCATTGTGGCGCTTCTCATGATGCGGCTCGAGGCCTCGGGTGGTCCGCGTGTGCAGGTGAAGACGCTTCGTCATATGGCGGAAGGGATGCGTTACATGCGGCACGCGCCTCGCATCCGCTCGGTGCTCTTGCTGCTCGGCGTGGTTAGCGTGACGGGGGTTCCCTTCATGGTGTTGCTGCCGGTATTCGCAAGTCGGTTCGGCGCCGGCGGCGCCGAGGCCCTTGGCACGATGATGGCGGCGGCGGGCATAGGGTCGTTTCTCGCGGCGGCACCGCTTGCCGTGGTGCGCGATCCCGGCCACGTCGATATCTGGCCGATCTGGGCGGCAATTGGTTTCGGTCTCACGCTCATCGTTTTTGCTTTTCCTGCGCCCTACTGGCTCTCGCTTGCAATCTTGGTGCCGGTCGGCTTCTTCATGATGCTGCAATCGGCAGCCTCCAACACCGTCCTGCAATGCCTCGTCGCCGATGAAATGCGAGGTCGCGTGATGGCGGTGTACGCCATGATGTTCATGGGCATGATTCCCTTCGGATCGCTTCTCGCGGGCGCGGTGGCGGAACGATTTGGCGCCGCCTGGACGGTCGCTGGCGGTGGAGCGTTCTGCGCAGCGGCCGGGGTTGTGGCGCTGCTCGCCTATCGGCGCGTGGCGCAACGCAGCGAGACCACCGCCTGAACTTAAGGTCGCATCGCCATGGCGACCGGGCCCGCCGTGCGCAAGGGAGCAGTAAGATTGGCGAATTCGCAAAGCAACGGCCGCGTGTCGCGCGGGTCGATGATCTCCTCGACGAGAAATGCCTCAGCAGTGCGAAAAGGCGAGCGCAGGCGGTTTAGCCGCTCCTCGATTTCGGCACGAAGCGCCGCGGGGTCGGCCGCGGCTTCGATCTCAGCGCGATAGGCGGCTTCGACGCCGCCCTCCACCGGCAGGGATCCCCAATCCCCCGAAGGCCAAGCGTAACGGTAATGAAGGCGTGCCTGATTGGCATGGCCGGCACCGGCGACACCGAAGGATTTTCTGACCAAGATCGAGCACCACGGCACCCTCGCCTGATAAAGCGCGGCTAGGGCTCGCGCGCCATGACGAATGGTGCCGGCCTTCTCCGCCTCGGGGCCGATCAGGAAGCCCGGGATATCGACGAAGTGAACCACCGGTAAATGGAAGGTATGGGCAAGATCGACGAAGCGCGTGATTTTTTGCGCTGCATCCGCCGTCCAACCGCCGCCGTAGTAATAAGGATCGCTCGCCAGCACCGCGACCGGCCAGCCATCGAGTCGGGCGAGGCTGGTGACGGCGGCCCCTCCGAAGTTTCGTCCAATCTCGAAAAGGGAGTCGCGGTCGAGAATCGCTTGGAGAACCTTCCGCATGTTGTAAACTTTGCGCCGTTCGCGCGGCACGGCGTCAATCAGCGCCTCTTCGCGGCGATTGGGATCGTCGGTGATCGGCCCGCGTGGTGGGAGCTCGAAGACCGAGGCCGGCAGGTAGGAAAGAAATCGTCGCGCCCGAGTGAAGGCTTCACCCTCGGTTTGCACGATATCATCGATGGCCCCGGTCTTGGCATGGATCGCGGCGCCGCCGAGTTCTTCCTTGGTCAGGTTGAGGCCGGTCCGAGCCACCACCGGCGGGCCGGCGATGAACATCTGTGATGTGCCCTGGACCATTAACGAATAATGCGCCGAGACAAGACGCGCCGCGCCGAGTCCGGCGATCGAGCCGAGGCCCAACGCCACGACGGGCACCGTGCCAAGATTGTCGACCACCCATTCCCAGGCGGGATTGGCGGGAACATAGGTGCGGCCTTCGGTCTCGATCGACTTGACCGAACCGCCGCCACCGGTGCCATCGACCAGGCGGATAAGCGGCAGGCGCAATTCATTCGCCATCTGTTCGCTCATCACCTGCTTGCCGCGGATTGCCGCGTCTGCGGCGCCGCCTCTGACCGTGAAATCGTCACCGCCGACCACCACGGGCCGGCCGTCGATGCAACCGCGGCCAAAGACGAAATTGGCCGGCGTGAACTGGGTTAGATGACCATTTTCATCATAGCTTGCCTTGCCGGCGAGGGCGCCGATTTCGTGGAAGGAGCCGGGGTCGAGCAGCCCCGCGATGCGCTCACGCACGGTGAGCTTTCCGTTCTCGTGCTGGCGTTTCACCTTGTCCGGGCCGCCCATTTCGCGGGCCAAGGCCTCGCGCACCTTCAATTCCTCGATCTCGGGCTGCCAAGTCATGTCATCCTCGATGCTCATAGCGCGCCAATCGCTTAACCGTAGCAACGCCGTTGACAACCGACAACACGCATCCCCTACTGATCGGGCTGCATCACGCAATGCGGCACCGATGCGGGGAAGGACATGGCGGTTAGCGACGTCAAGGCCCATATCGCGGGCCGGGTGTGGAAGATCGAGGTGCGGCCAGGCGACACAGTCGCCGAAGAGGACGCGATTCTCATTCTCGAATCGATGAAAACCGAGATCCCGGTGGTCGCACCGAAGGCGGGAAAGGTGACAGTGATTCGCGTGGCAGAGAACGAGGATGTGCGCGAAGGCCAGGTCCTTGCCCGGATCGAAGGCTGAGGCTGCGTTTTCGTCGCGCCGCTCTGATCGATGGCTTTGTCTTGGGAGGAACGATGAAACTCAAGGATAAGGTCGCGCTCGTCACCGGCGCGGGCTCAGGATTCGGCGAGGGGATTGCGAAGCTGTTTGCTGCCGAGGGTGCGAAGATCGTCGTCAACGACGTGAGCGCGGCGAGTGGAAGCCGCGTTGCGGAAGAAATTGCGAGGGCGCGAGGCGAGGCCATTTTCCTTAATGCCGACGTTTCAAAGGGCGATGACGTCGCAGGCCTCGCCAAAGCCGCGCTCGATCGTTTCGGTCGCATCGACATTCTGATCAACAACGCCGGTGTCACTCACACCAACCGACCGCTGACGGAGGTGGACGAAGCCACGTTCGATCACATCTTCGCGGTCAACGTAAAGAGCATCTATCTTACCGCCCGCGCCTTTGTCCCGGCGATGAAGAAGGCCGGCGGTGGCGTCATCTTGAACGTCGCCTCGACCGCCGGCGTGCGGCCGCGTCCCGGTCTCACTTGGTATAACGGCTCGAAGGGCGCCGTGATCACCTTCACCCGGTCCATGGCCGTCGAGCTCGCGCCGGACAAAATCCGCGTCGTCGCGATCAATCCGGTAATGGGCGAAACGGGACTTTTAGAGCAGTTCATGGGCGGTGCGGATTCGCCGGAGCGCCGCGCCAAGTTCGTCGCCACCATTCCCCTGGGCCGGCTCTCCACGCCTGCCGATATCGCGAAAACGGCGCTCTTCCTTGTTTCCAGCGACGCCGAATTCCTCACCGGCGTCTGCGTCGAGGTCGATGGTGGCCGTTGCGTCTAAGACATCGCAGCCGCCGTGACGAAGGCGAACGGGCTAAATGACCAGGACGCGATAATCTTTTCCGACCCAACTGCCGTCGTCCGTCCAACGCAGCGTGAAATCGACGCGCGAGCCGGCGGAGAAACGGTCAGCTGCGAGCGTCGCCGCATAGAATCCGAGCCCTGTCTCGGAGGCTTCCTGATCGATCGGGTTGCGCCAGCCGTCCGTGCCCCAGCGCACCACATGCGGCCGCGTAGCGGCAATGACGAGTTGGCTTCCGGCGGGAACCGAGCCGATCGGCGCGTGCGGCCACCAAAACGCACGCTCGGCCCGCCGCCGGTCGCGATAGCGCTGCCAGACGGCGCGCGGCCGGTCGATGGGGTATCCGAGTTGGCGCGACAACAGCAATTTGGCGAATTCGGCGTGTGCCCAAGCGAGCGGCATCGCCGATCCTGTCGGTCGGCCGGGCGCCAGCCGCCGCGCCGGGATCGGCGGGCCGTCCCAAATCTGTTCCGGCAGCATGCCTCCGGGGCTTGCCATCGCCGCCATGGCCTGGAGATACGGCAACGGGTCGTTTCCGGCCGCAAGCTCATAATGGCCGCGCTCGCCGGTAAGGAGCGGCCATAGCCGGCCGCGGCCGGTGCCATCAAACGGTCGGCCATCGTCGTGCTCGCCATAACCGTCGCCGACGTAGCGATGCCAGGCCGGTCCGGCCGGCGTGTCGCCCTTCAGAAGGGCGTCGACAAGAATAAGCGTGCTGCGGATCACCGGGTCATTGGCCGGCCGCAATCCCATACGAACGAGCTGCAGGAAATCCGTGCTGATCTCTTCGTCCGCGGCGATCTCGGCCACGCATTGCGGGCGGTTGCGAATCGGGATCAGCGCGGCATCAGCGCCACGATCGGCGAGGATAGCGGCGGGCATGGTGCGGAGATAATAGGTATGGACCCCATGAGCGTGGCCGAGCGCCGTTTCGCCGACGGTACACCAACACTCGACATTCGCGTTCCAGAAATCGGCTAGGGCGAGCGCCCAGTCGCGCGCCGTTTCGTCCAGGAACTCGGCGCCACCGGCCAGCGCCGCTATGGCGGTTGCAAGGGTGAAGGCGTTGATCCCCTCGTTCTCTTCCCAACGGTCCTGCGGCGTCGATGGACCGGTGCGGGCGATGAAGCCGAGAGCGCGGCGCACCATGTCGGCGACATTGATGCCGCCGAGCGCGTCGCGTTCGGCCAGCGCCATGGCAAGCAGCACCGGGAAGGCCGTCTCGTCAAGCTGGATCCCAGTCCAATAGGGGTGGCCGCCGAGCCACTGGTTCTGGTACCAATGCCCGTCCTTGCGTTGTGTCGCGATGAGATAGCGCAACGCGTCCCGCGCCTCTTGCTCGGCGCCAAGCGCAACGAGTGCTCCGGCGCACTCGACCATGTCGCGTGGCCAGGCGAGATGATAGCCCCCGCGCTCTTCGCCTGAATCGCCCCAAGGCACGCTGAGGCTCGCCACCATGGCGCCGGGATAGGTCTTGTCCAGATGGGCGCGCAGCACCGCGCAGGAGATGAGGAACTCGTCGTGCAGTTCGGGCGGCGTGTCGAGTGGCAGGCTGGCACGCTCGCTGCGTCTCGCGTGCCAGGTTTCCCACTGAGCGATCTGTTGCTGGAGCAAATTATCGAATGGCTGGAGCAATGCCGAGATCGCGAGTGTCGCCGCGGCTTCGCGGCTCGAGCCGAAGCCGAGTGCGATCACGGCGCGGCGCGGCAGCTCCACCATCAGCGCGATATTGCCCGGCCCCGCCTCGGGCCAGGTCCAAGTCATTGCCCCGTTTTTAGAGAAATCTTGCCAGCCGTCGCTGATCCCGACATAACCGGCGCTGCCGCGTAGGATGGCATCCTGCTGCTGTGCGTCGACGGAGGCGAGCGCCACGGCGAACGGACCTTGCTCGGCCCACAGTACTTGGCGGCCGCGGTAGGGTGCGATTCCGCCGCAGTTGGCGCGGCCGGTCGAGCCGACATGGGGTGCAAGCAATGCGTAGAGCATGAGGCCCGCGTCGCCCTCAAGCTGCGCCTCGACGGCAAGAACATCGCGTCTGGTATCCGGCGACACCCGCAGGCGTAACGAATAGCGTGGATGCGAATGAACGAATTCAACGGCGGGAACGCCCGGTGCGAGCAGTTTCATTTTGTACTTGGCGACCCGCTTCACCTCGGCCCAGAAGCCCTTGCCGTCGGCCACGATGAATCCAAGATCGCGGATTTGCGGGATGTCGACCCGCGGATAGTAGACTTCGTTGAGGATGCCGAATCCGGCCGTAAACCAGAGCCGAGACGGCCCCACCGAGCAGCCAACCATATCTTTGGCGCTGCTCGTCCAGGTTGGCATGATGCCCGGACTGCCGGGCGCATCGCCGGATTGTGGCTCACTCATCAGCCGCTATCCCTTATATCCCAAGCCGTCATCGCCGAGGCATCCCTTGTACGGGATATTTACCGCCGCGAGAAACTAATTTCTCAATGTCTCGGCGAGCATTTTCTCGGCAATCGTCTATCACGGCACAGCAGCGTGGCCGGAGAAGACCCCGGCGGCCGTTGCGATCGGCGCCGTGGGCACACGGGGGGCTCGGATAACTTGACGTTGACCTATGCCTCTGAATATCGGCTGGGAACGACGGCCCGCCACCAAGAGCCGGTACGCGATGCCGCGTGACGACAAGTCAACGGGTCGACTAGGCAGGCGCGGCGGTGGGTGGTTGATCGCCTTTTTTTCCTCAACGGTTAGCAGCCTGGCTGACGTGTTCATCGGGAGCGCGATGGAGGGCCGTCGGCGTTCTTTCCGGCGACGAGGCCGAGTGGCTGCGATAGTGCGGCCTCGGCTTGTGATCTTGTGAGATCACCGACCGCGACCAACCGGTGGAAGACGTGGGTTTCACGCGCATGGGCTCTCGCGGGATGGAGGCGAGGATTGTCATCGGTTGGCGCGTTAACGACTCCGGCCAACATCGCGGCCTGTGCCCAAGTCAGATCCGCTGGCCTGCGACCGAAATATCCGCGACTTGCTGCCGCAAGGCCATAGTAGCCATTGCCGAAATACGCAACCTCGGCATACATGGATAAAATCTGCATCTTGGTATAAGTGAAATTTAGCTTGATGGCGATCGCGATCTGCTCCAGATCGACGGTCGCATAACCGCTGCGGTCGGGAGTATAAAGCATTTTGGCAAGTTGCTGTTCAATAGTGCTGCCGCCCTGGTTGCGAAATCCCAACACGCGGCCGAGAATAACGCGGGTCACCGCGAAGGGGTCGAGGCCGGGATCGATCAGCGAATAGAAGCGGTGGTCTTCCGTCGCGACAAGAGCTTCGGTGAATCGCCGCGGAAGCGGTGGGCCGGGGTACCCGATTCCATGTCGTTTCGCTTGGGCCCGCGCGATATCGACGGCTTCGCCGGCAGACGGTGTCGCCGCAAGTAGCACTCCGAAGACGGCCGCGCCGGTGAAAACCAGAGCTATAGCGATCACCGTGGCGCGTCGGAGCGCCTTAACTTGGTGGTGGATCAACTGGCCACTCTTTTCTGCGCGTCGCGGCGCGGCGCTGTCACCCCTTGAGACGATGCTTTGACGTCTCGTCGGCCAAGGCCCCAAGCCACGGTCGCATGAGGCCGGCCCGAGGCAACGGGGAGCGGGCACTCCGCTGCGGTGGCAAGAAATCGCTTCGTGGCATCGATTGGCAAGTTGTTCAGCTTCCGATTTTGTGACGATGTCATCGTCGAGAGGCCCCAGCTCAATCCTTGAGCAATCCGGCATCCCTTGCAGCGAGAGTGGAAATCGCCGACCAATCGAGTTCGTGGCCGTCACGCGCGAGCAAAGCGAGAAAACGATCGCGAAGAAGATTCGCGAGCGGCAGAGGTACGCCAAGGTCTTCCGCAGCCGCGAGCGTCAGCCGTATATCCTTCTGTCCAAGTGGTGCAGCGAATCCGGCTGGTTCGAATTTCCCGCTGGCGATCAAGCCGCCATAAGTTTTGTACACCGGGGCGTTGAATAAGCTCGATGTCAGAACATCAATGTATTGGCCTACATTGATGCCACCCTTCCTGATAAGGGCGGTGGCCTCGCCAAGGGATTCGATCACCGTGGCAATCAGGAAGTTGCCGCTGAGCTTGACGAGGTTGGCGGCTTTTGGCGTTTCCGAGACAACAAACGTCCGTTGCCCTATCGCGTCGAAAATCGGCGTCATGGCCTCCACGGCGCTCTTCTCGCCAGCCGCCACCACGAAAAGCTTTCCGGCCGCTGCAGCCTCGGGACGGCCAAACACCGGTGCCGCGATGAAATGCTGGCCTGCTCGTGCATGGGCCTCCGTTAATCTTTCCGATAGAGCGACGCTTATGGTGCTCGATGACACGTGGATTGCACGAGGCGACATGCTCGCGATGAGACCTGTCTCTCCGAAGGCGATGTTCTCCACCGCCTGATCGTCAGCCAACATGCTGACAACGGCCTCGCCTCGACAGGTATCGGAGGGACGGATGGCACCTTTCGCGCCCTCGCGCACGAGCGCCGCAGCCTTGGCCGCTGTTCGGTTATAGACGGTCACGTCATGGCCGGCCTTCAATAGCTTGGCTGCCATGCCGACGCCCATTTGGCCGAGCCCAATAAAGCCGATGTTCATTGCCTTTCTCCTTTACGACACCATCAACCGCCAACTATGCCATCGGGGGCTTTTGAGGACTGTGGCATGCAGCACTCACGCCTGGATCATCTCGATGCTGAAATGACAGAGAAGCGGCTGTCGCGCGCTACCTTCGAATCCGCATAGCCAGAAGCTCAACTGGGACGGGAGAGCCCGAAAACTCGCCTCCGCTTCGCAAGAGCCTACCCGAACCGATACAAACTTGCCACAGCGCCTCATCCGAAGGCGTCTTGAAAAATTCATGCGTCTTCGGGTATTTTTGTCATCGAGGAAGGACGCGGCCATGAGCCGTAGCACACGGATTTCAATCTTCGCATTCTTCGCGCTCGCCGTGGCCACCGCGGCGGGGCGTCCCGCGTGCGCCGCGCCGCAAATATATCGGTACGAGATCGAGAGCCGCACCTACGGCAATATCGGCACCTATACCAACATCGTAACCCACATCGGCGACAAGGTTGACGTGCGCACCAAAATGCACGTGACGATTCGGTTCCTTGGTTTTCCGGTCTATCGGCAGGATGCGAATCGTCTCGAGCGGTGGCGCGACGGCCGTATGATTGCCTTTCGAAGCGATACCGACGACGATGGTGCAAAGATCGACGTGACGGGAAAGGCTAAGGGTGACCGGTTCGTCGTCAAGACGCCGACGGGCACTATTATCGCCCCGGCGGCCGTGCGTCCCACCAATCCATGGGTGCCGGTGACTCCAGGAACCGGGAGTCTAATGTCCACTAAAACGGGAAAGGTCGTCAGGGCCAGGGTGATCAGTCGCGGGAAGAAAACAGTGACTTTCGGTGGACGAACCATGCATCTCTGGGAATTTTTCATTGACAGCGATAAGCATCAGGTGATGTGGGTCAACGACAGGGGCGTCGCCGTCGCACTTCAAACGCCGCAACATGGCCTGACGATTCGGTTCGTGCTGAAAAATCCACACGCCGCGGTGGCGGCGGAACAGGTGAGTCAACAAACGCTGTTGGCCAGCAACTCCAACGTATCCTAGTCTTTCCGTTTGTCGCCGCTGTCTCAACGCAACTTGGCGTCGTTCGATTTTGGTCCCTTAAGGGAGTGAGCAGGTTTCAGCGTCTTCCCCCATCACCGTTACGCTCGCGCTTTCGGTAGCGCAATCGTCAATTATAAGCCGGAGTGGTAACCTTCGGCGACACAACGGTCGATCTGTTCCTCCAGCTGGCTATAAGAAGACGTGGCGTCGGCGGTGATTCGCCCGAAGGGGATGCGCAAAGGCTTGGGCCAACCCTCGGGATTCCACAAGCCGGTGCGCAGCGCGGCCCGAGCACAATGAAAATAGGCGCGGGTAATGCCGATCCGTATCACTAGCCCGGCTGGGGTGCTGCGTGTGCTCAGTCGCTCGCGAAGCACGGGATCGTCATGTATCGTCGCCCGTCCAACTTACACGCAAGGTCTCGTCGGTTGCCGCCGGATTAAGAAAAATGAATCCCACCTCAGGGTTGCGAAGAATGTTGGTGAGGCCAAACGCGAGATTGTTCCCTGGGCGATCCGGCAGCAGGAGCGTGCGATCATCCTCGACTGCAACAAAACCTGGCCCATCACCCTTCGGGCGGATCTCGATTGAGCCATCCTCGTTTTCCGTGGCAAGGAGGAGAAACGGACTTATGGCGATGAAAGCGCGGGCCTGATCATCCAACGCGGTGCGTATCTTTGCCTTTGTCAGAGGATTGGGTTCAGCCAAATTCGCGCGCAACTGCTCAAGGGTTTTGATCTGCACCATATCGCACCCTTTCAGAATCCGGAAACACACGGCTGCATTACGACTGGAAACACAAGGTCATGTTACCGTCCAGATGTCAAAGGGTATCGGGTCTCTCAAGCAACCGAGGACCTGCCGCGGCGGGCATGGCGTTGATCCCTCCTTATTGGTTCGCTCTGGAGCGACCGCTTCACGCCCGGGGGTCTATACGCGGCTCTGGCGCGTCGCTAGCGACGTGGCGCGCGCTTCGCGTAGCTCCGCAAAAGCCGGATCGAGCAGGCTGGTTTGCCCCATGCCTCTTGGGCGGATCAGATCAAAGTGGCATTCAACGGGGTCCAGTTCCATGAGGCCCAACCCCGTTATCTTTTCCCCGACACGTTCCTGAATGGAATCAGGAATGATGAAGGAGGTGGCGGGGAGCCAGATATGACGCGCGCCGACTACGTTTCGATCAAGGAATTGGTGGGCATGTCCACTCACAATGAGACGCAGATCAGCCGGCTGCAGCAATTCGAGAAGCCGGAGCCGTGGGCCAATGGGCAGGTAGCGGCTAGCTGGTGATGTCGGCTCCCCTGGGTCATTCAGGAAGATGGGTTTATGCGAAAATAGAGCGATCGGCCGACCATGTGCGGTGGCAAGCTCACGTTCAAGCCAGTCCCACTGGGCGACCTCTTCCGCCGTTTCGGAGCCGAAGAGCTGCGAATTGATGCCAATAAGGCGCCAAAATTCGGCATCGATCGCCCAACGGTCGGGTCCGTATTGGTGCCGATAGCGGGATAGTAATGCGAGATCGAGCGGCTGTGGGGCGGCGGTATTGGGCGCCGGCGGATTGTCCCCGATGTCGTGGTTGCCGGGGAGGAAGCGAAGCGGTGTGGGCCAATTGGCGCTCTCGTCGCGGGCCCAGGTGTGGTGAGCTGGAGCGTCTATGCCGTCAAAGGTGATGTCGCCGAGATGGATCGTGAGGTCGGCCCCGACGCGCTGTGCGAACGCCTTGGCTGCGTGCCAATTGGCATTGCAGGGTGCAGCCGTTGGGGCGAGATGACTGTCGGTAACAAGCAGGATACGCATCTGTTGGTCAAGAGAGGTTTCATCGACATCGAAATCAGCGCGTCAGTCATGAAACCGCATTTAGGTTGCCGTTTAATGTCATCGGCATGATGGGCGAAGCCGCGGTGCGGTGCCAAGCTTTATCTTGGATGAGGGCGGCCGGGTCACAGACAGCCCGGTATTATGGCGCTTGCGCCATAATACCGTTTTTGACTGGCTGGCTTCCCTGATTACAGTTCGAATTGTGCGGTTTGCCGAAGACGTTGGGCTTAAGGGCACCGTCCATGCGCTATACAGTGGCGACTCATGAGGCTGAACGAAAAGCAGATCGGGAGTCGATGCCGAAGCGAGCCCCGGAACAACGGGTCATAAATGGATTGATTTTGTTTAAATCGGGCTACGAACCGGCAGCAATCGGTCTCCCAACGGTTTGGAGATTTTGTGATGCCTTCGAATCACACCATCGGGCCCCTGTCGATTACTTTTTCAAAGGACCCTTAATGAGAATGAGCGGCCGCTGAGGATTATTGGGCCCTAGCTCTGGTCGTATGACCCACCGCTAACGGGTCCTCCTTCCAAAGGATCGATCTTTCGATCTCGGAAAGGACTTGGTCGATGTTTGCGAGCGATACGTACGGATAGGCCTGGACCAGCCGAAGCACCACCTCTTTCTCGAACTCGACTTGATCGAGATCTGTTTCCGTAGACCCGGTGTCTCGGAAAGCCGACAGCGCGGCATTGTAGGCCGATGAAAGGGTGGGCGGGAATCCTGCCCGTTTATAAAGGTCGCTGCGTTCCAGAGCCTCACCGCCGAATAATAGCGCTTCCACCGCTTCTTGCGGCTGATTGGAGAGCTGGGCCATCCCGCAAGTGAAGAATGCTCGTTCGCGTTTTACGAGCGACCGCAGCAACAGCATGGGCGTCAGCTTCCCTTGTGCATGGAGCGCCTTTACGAGCTTCGCGGTCTGCTGGTGCCGCTGGCTAATCAGGACGGTGTCCTCTGCGCGCCGAGCAAGACCAAAAACCAGCTGAGGAGGGAGTTTTTGGCGAGCAACCAACCGATCGACAAGCCCATCGGCGATCGACACGATCAGCTTGGAGATGATCGACTCTGGCAGGAGCGGCCGATCAACAAGGGCGATATGGATGGTCTCGTCGGCAGGGTAACGTTGAAGGGCCCGGTCTAGGCTGGTCTCATCGAGTGCCGCGTTGGGGTTGGAGACGACCGACGTGACCACCTGAATATCGCCGCGTTCAACGAGTTCGCGGCCTATCGTTGCCGATATGGCTTTGCGCCGGCTGATAGCGTGCAACTTCGCTTGGGAGGCTGTTTCGATAATGCTAAGCAGATCAGCGTCGCTGAGGATTTCGCTAAACGACAGGACGGGGCATGCGACTTCCTGAACGTCCTTGGCGAGGCGGAGAGCCCATTTATGCGGCAGCAAGGGAGAAGTGCAGAGTTCGTGGGCGAGGGCTGCTCGCACCTGGACCTCGAGATCGGTGGCGCAGACCTCGCAGATCTTGCGCGCCAAGACTCGTTCCTGGTCGTTTAGAGGGTCGTTCGCATAGGCGTGCCCGACACGTTCAGCGACGCGCGTTCGTACCTCGGTGGACCGGGATTCTTGCAGGTCCGCCAGCAGTCGCGAAAGCTGTGCCCGAGGGGTTCCGGACATAGACATCGATGCCGAGTCCATTTTGATGGACAGTTCTTCAATCGGGAAACGCACCACGAAGACGCCCGTGGTGCAACGATCCTGGATTTCGGTTAACAAACAATTATCTTTTGCTTAGGCGCAATATCGCCACCTTTGTGGCGTCTGCGCCTAATGCCAGAACACGTTACGAGCAGCACAGATGTCCTTTGGCGCCGCTGCGAATGCTGGCGTGGCCATTACTTCAACCGCGAATGCGTCGGTGCTGAATGGGACCTACGCGCTCGAGCCGCAGTCGCGCGCCAATATTACCAGTGAGCAGGTTTATATTGCGACAACGGGGAAGTTCACAAACGGGCAGACCACGAGAGCGTGGCTGGATATCGACGGCGCGATGCATACCTTCCCGTCTACCGCCGAGTTCACCGCGTTCGCCGAAGCGGTCGCGAAATATTACGACGCGCTGTTGGCCGCCCTGGCTAGGGCTGTGTCGAGCGGTTCGGCTTGGGTTGCGCCAACGCAACCGGTGGCGTTGCCATAAGGTGGTGCCTTTTTTCCACGAGACGACGAAATAACGATGTAAAGTTTCCCGAAACCGACAAGCACACACAGCGGTCTCGGCGTCAGCTGACGTCGCCAGCGGCGTGGCGGCGTAGGAACTGGTTGACGCAAGGCAGTGTCGGTTCGCGCGCCGCGGTGTTCGGATCACGAGATTCGACATAACGAACCCGCGCCGGGTCGGCAGCTTTCGTGCGGCTGTTATAAAGGAAGACGTAAAGCACGCAGTCGTCGGCCGCATATTGCCAGACTTGCCCCGGCGATTCGCGGTGACGGAGCGTCGGCTTGCCGAGGAGCGATGAGATCTCCTTGGCGGGCATCCCGATCAGCTTTGACGTCACGGGCTTGGCCCTTCGTCTCGCCGTCAAGGCATCCCGCTGCGGCGCTCGGCTCGGCACGGTTTTCGCCGCGCCGGCGTTCGCTCCAGCTTGGCCGGCCCGCGTATGTCCATGCCAC
>JBJKQL010000043.1:0-33439 GCA_046705265.1 Ferrovibrionaceae bacterium | reverse complement strand
TCAGAGAATGTACAAAAAAGTAGACCTGACCCGAGCTTCCTACCGTTTAATGTCGCCGGCACGCATGAATACAATCTATTATCTATGTTTGTTATAATACTTGAAAATGTTTAAAGTGACAAAAATATACAATATTGTATTGGCACTACCCGGCGATACGGCAACGTTGGGCGGCCTTGACCGGAGGGTAGACCGAGATGAATAGGACAACCAACACCGAAACATCGGAGCCGGCGACCCTCATAGAGCTCTGAGAACGCGTTCCGGCTGAAGCCCGAAAGAGTGTGGCTGATCGCAGGCCTGGGAGCGCGGCCAACCGGAGTTTGGGGAAGATACTCACGCTTAGCACCAATCCGGAGTGGATGCTGAATCCGAGGGATCGATGGCAGTATGCCATCCCGAGGGATCGGTATTTTGACAGTATCGAGGAGGCGCTGGAAACAACCAAGCCACTATTGCGGGGGTGGGGCATAGACTATGAGGAACTTTATCCCGCGTTGGTGCCGAACCCGGCGGCTCGAGATATTCGATATCTGTTTGAGGAATTTGAGGGACCGGAAAGCAACGCTTTTGACTCTGAGATCGACGCGATGCTGCCTCGATATGGCCGTGCCATCGACGCCGTGCTGCCGCTATTCGACAGGGAAAGCAGCCATAGCGTTCGAGTGGGCCGGCTTTCTGGTGACGAGCATGACGACATATTGCTTGAGGCAGTGGGTCGCGAGCGCGTTTTTACCCATAGGACGCACGCGTTCGAGCGCGGCATGCACCGATCGATCGTCTTTGTAAGCAATATAAGGGAATCTGAAATCGCGGACTTTCACAGAGCGCTGCCCGCGCACGCGTCCTATTTCGGATTGGTCGACTTGACGCTCCCGTCGGACCTCAGGCGCCTCGCCGCATTATCCCTTGATAACTTCTGCCTGAAGCATAATGAGCACATCATTGTGTGCGGTCTGGACCTGTCGACGGCGGATTCTCGCGAACCTGCACTCGCTCCCTTCACGAATTACGGATACAAAGTGCACGCCGCAGATTCGCACTGCTTTCATGCGCTACTTGCTTACAAGGTCGAGGGAATCGTAGCTGAGAACTGGCCTTTCGACGATGATGGCTATCTCATCACCAGCGCTTTAGAGGCGGTTGGTGCAGCGCCGAAATATTGGTGGAACTTCCGTCTGGATATTGACGGTGCGCAGCTCGCATACCCGAACCGCATGCCTTCGGCAAAACTCGAAAAGACGCATGGTGGCACCATCAATAGAAAAAACTTGGTCGTCTCTACCGAGACAAAGATGGTGCATGACTACGTCTACAATATTACCCCCGTTTATGATGAAGGGGGTGTCACGTGCCGATTTGATGTTGCGTTGGAATTTAAGCGGGCGGATCGGCCCGGGCATCGGGTCATCGCTACGCTGCGGTACAGACCGGACAAAGACGTCTTTCGCGTTATCAATGTAACGTGATTCACGAATTCGATGATGGGGGTGGTCTTGGGTGGGTTCTCCGGCAACACCGGCACGCACACCGTGCCGCGCTCACTGAGCGCGATACGGTGCAGATGAACTCGCCGGAACTGAAAATTGTCGGTAATCGAAAACCGCAGAGCGCCGCCTACCGAAGCGGGGTGGGAGGATGGTGTCCATTCAAATATTACGTGGGCACCTGGCGATGGCACTAGCGGCGCAGAGTTCGGCGGCGTCGGAAGGGCGACGCGCGCGTCGGCAATGAAGCTTGGATTCGCTGCCGCCGGCCTGGCCGTAGCGGTGGCGATGGGTGTCGTCCAGCGAGGTCGCGGCGTAGGCAGGAAGGGTGCAAATTTCAGCCGCCGGTTCTGCGCTGCGTCCTGGCTTGGATCGCGATACCGGAAGGGCTGCTTTGACTCAGGAAAGACAGTGATTGCTCTTCGAACCAGGGAATGGTCAAGCGGTCCAAGGTCGGTGCGCGAAGGTCCGCCCCCACTAATGTGACCCAGGCTACGGCGCGAGCAAAAGAGTCCGGAAATCCGACGGGATCTCGACGCCGATCAGCATGGTAACTCTTTGATCCCTTGGGGATGGCTAACGCGCACCGGGGCCTATTCCCATAATGCCGGCAGCACCGTCGGCCAGAGAGTGGCCATTTCGGAACTACATCGGCATTAAAATCCGCTTTCGGCGAATTTCGACCATCTTGCCAATTCCGGTCATCATCTCAGGCACCCCGGGATAGAAGCGGCCCCGCCTCTGCATCGGCCCCCCGCGGGGCGCAACCAGATAGCAAATCGTTCCCCGGCCCTGATGTAGATCAAGGCCGTCACGGGCTTAATTACGAAGATATTTTCGATGCCGCGTCATAGCAGCAGCGCCTGTCAGTGGAATTGCAGAGGTCCAGTCAATTGCGTGATTGTCAGGTGGCAGGCCCAGTTCTCGCGCCATGGCGAGCAAAATACCGAGGCCGCCTTTTGTGGCCACTAGCCGCCGGATTGCTTCTTCTTAGTGCATGCGCGGCACCAGAGAAGCCGCTTGCCTACGTTGAGCCTGCCGCTGCATCTCGACATTACGCTGTTGCCATCGTGTCCCCCTTGGAAAAAGGGACGTCGGCCGAGGTGCCAGCCGCACTCATGGAGAGAACCACGACGAGGCTTAGCCAGCAGTTGGAAGAACTCGGGTTCACCGTTCCGGCAGGTCAGACAGACGCGGGCGCTCAGGACTACATTCTTGTGAAACCAACGTTGGAAAGATATTCCGGGGGAAGTGCGTTCGGCCGGTGGCTGGGTTTTGGCGCTGGCACTGCGACATGTACGTTGCGCGTCGAATTAATCGATGGCCGAAGCAAAAAGCGAGTGGGGGACGTCGCCGCAACGCAGACCATCGACTCCGGGGGGTTCTTCACGATTGGAGCCGAGAATTACATCGTCGATCGATGTGCCGATGTTGTTGCCAAGGGTATTGCGGAAAAGCTTCGTCCTGACAAGACGGGAAAATGATTGTGGCTTCGGTCATTCCTCGCACGCTGGCATTTGCTTTCCTAACGGCTCTCACATTCGCTGCCACGGGCTGCGCCGAGGCGCCGCACCCTGCTGCGATGGTCGTGAACCCCACCGCAGTCGCGGCACCCCTAGGCCCCTCCCTGAAGATCACGCCGGTTACGGGGGGAAAGAAAACAGAAGGATTGGGCACCTCCCATTTGGGCAACGCCGAATTTCAAGACGCGCTCCTTTCGAGTCTCAAAAACTCCCGTCTTTTCCAGAGCGTCGCCATGACGGCGCCCGCCGATTGGTCTCTGCAGGCGACGATTGTCTCGCAGGAGGTGCGCGGCCTCTACCATAACACCGCCGAAATGATGGTCCGATACGACATTTCAGACCCGTCCGGGAAAGCGCTCTGGGGCGATACCGTATACAGCACCGCCGAGCTCGGGGTTGGTGATATATTTTCGGGAGTCGAGCGGAAAAGGGTTGTTATCGAAGACGCCGCGCGAAGCAACCTTTCAAAGCTGCTCGAGCGACTAAAACAGTGGCTAAATACTCGGGCGCATGCCGCGCAAGGCGGAAATTAAGCGAAAATTTCTGATGCGCGCTGCCCAATCTGTGGAATCGCTTCCAAATCTGCACTCCAAATGTACTCCGGGTAAATGCGAAACACGGCATCGCTCTATCACTCAAGGCCGGAACCTCGAGATGGCAGACTGTCCATACCTGGAATAGAGGGGTCTGCGCGGGAGAATCCGAGGTAACGCGCGAGCAGGCCTTGTTCAACTGCGTGGACGAGACTCTGCGCCTTCCTCCGATGCCATCAGCGCCGCAAACTGCGGCGTCGCTCAAAACGGAAGCGGGATACCTCAAATTTGAGTTGGCACGACTGTGGTGCAGGACAGCGGAGTATTATTAACCAGGCTGTCTCGGCCCGACGGTGCGTTGCATCGTCTCGGAACTTTGGTGAAGAAGGCACCTAACAATTGAAAATCGTCAAAAGCCGCGTTTTTGCGGGCGAGAAGGACGAGATATCGGTAGGCGTTCCGCAACGGGGCGCAATGTCGATGGTTGGTTCGGTGTTATTGGTGCTGGGTGGCGAGGATTGTTGGTCTTTCAGGAGTTATGCGAGTGCGGCACTTCCCTCTCACCAGGCGACGCATGTTGTAGTCGAGGTTTGCCGTGCCGATCTTGGTTCTGGCACGGGCTATGCCGACGGTAGGAACCAAGATTGCCATCGGGCCCTTCCGGAAGGCGAAAACATGCTCGACGGCGGAGCGGACCTTGGAGCGGGAGGCATTGGTCCTGGCGTCGGGCTCGAAGAGCAGCTTGCCCGGAGACTTTCGAAAATGAATCTTGGAGCGTAATCCGTGCCGCGCCATGTGCACTTCGCTCTTGCGCGAGCGATATCCGGTGTCGACCCAAACCTCGGAGCCGGTATTGGCGCGACCCATAACCTCGCGGAAACGGCGGCTGTCATGCTCGGCGGCGCTGGAGACCGCAAAGCGGCGGATGAAGTCGTGGCGGCGATCAATCGTTAGCTGGTTCTTGTAGTCGAACGCCGGGACGGCGATCTCGACAAGGCTCCTGGCCATGCCCTCCGGCGGCTGCCGGGTCCGGTCGCGCTTCAGCGTCCACCGCGCGTCCCGCTCTTTCTGTGCCAGCTCGTGCGTGGGCACGCAGCCGTTTCCTCTTATGCAGACTGCGTTGAACATGCGATGACGCCTCTGATTGGGATGGAGGCATTGGCGGGGGAGGGGACGGGAAAACGGGCGTTCATTTAGACGTCTCGATCGAGGGCTATGCGGGCTGGCTGGAGGTGATCGAAGATCCGGCAGGCCGCCGCGCAGGGGTTGGATAGAGAGAAGTCACGGATCGCGGTGGAGGGTCTGGCGCCGGGCGCGCGGATGGCGGAAGTGGTGCGCAAATACCGAGCGGCGCGTCGGCAGATCTACGAATGGCGGAAACCGTCCGCGAGCCTCAGATTATTTCACCCCTTGGCACAAGACAGCAGCCGAATATTAATTTAAAGCATTAATTCAAAGCAGACTCATTAAAACTGCGGGCCACGGATTCTGCTCGCTCTCTGCATATTCCTTTGCTAGCGTTTGCACGGCAAAGAGAGACAACCATGACGCCCGCTCTGACAGTCTCGGTACGAGCCGCGCGCTCGGGAAAAGTCAAACTCATCAACTACGATCGCGTTCTCAGACGCGACCGCACCCTTTTCGTTGGAACCCACGGCGCTAAAATCGCTATCGTGAACCGGGGCGAAAAAATCGTCGAAATGCTGCCCCTCAAATATGGCGCTACGTTATTTTTTGACGATGGGGCTATTATCACGGCGGGTGATATCATAATGGAATGGTTGCCCGACCACTACATTATCGCAGATCTGGGGTCGCGGGGGGCCGGCCGTGCTCGTGTCACGAGAGGCCAAATTTCGTTCTTGAATGAGGGGGGAAAGCCATTGGTCAGCAACGATGGCCGACCTGTCAAATATTCCATTATTCCGACGTACACCCCAACCATTCTTGACAATCAACTCGTGTATACCGGTGATGTCATCGCACGGCGGACAGACTTCTCCGGCGACGACTGAAAATCCGCGGACCGCTCGTCGTCACCGCCGGCAAAACACGCCTCAAGACTTTCTCGTCGACAGACAGACTGTCTTGCCTGCCCTCGATTCGTAAGATCATGTCGAAGAACTACTTTTTCAGGGCGTCGGCATCGGGCCCCGCCTGTTGATATTGCGACAGGCGCTCGCGATATGGCTATACGGCGCGAGCGTGCCTGCTCTGATCGAGCCAATGATCGGCCAGCAAATCGGCCATCCCGGCCCATTTATTAGAAATTTATCCTTTAGATACATAGGGATATTAGCTGTCAAGGATCGGCTGAAATGAGCACGTGAGGGCGCGCATAACGTCCCTCATCGATCACATTGCTCACGTTCCCTCTGTTGATCACATATGTACGATGTCCGCTATCGATAACATTTGGGATTTGCCATGCTTATCCGCACGCCCGCCGATTTGGGCGCCGTCATCCGAGACCGCCGCGAGGAACTCGGTCTCGATCAAGCGACGCTTGCTCAAAGGACCGGTGTCAATCGCAAATGGGTGATCAGCATTGAGCGCGGGCGCGCGTGCCGAACTTGGGCTCGTGCTGCGCACGCTTGATACGCTGGGTATTCCTCTCAATACAGCGGCGGCTCCCAAAGCCCGAAAGGCAGCTCCGGTTTCTAGTGTCGATATTGACGCAATCGTCACATTAGCCCGCAAGGGCAACTAATGGCCGACGAGCTTGTTGTGCTATTGGGAGCCGTCGAGACGGGTCGAGCACATGTAGGTGCGCGCAACCGCCTTACGTTTGTCCAAAGCGACGGCTGGCGCGAGGCGCCAAACGCCTATCCTCTATCTCCCTCAATGCCGTTCGCGGAAAAGGAGCATGGCCCCAGAGCAGTCGAGGCGTTCCTCTGGGGTCTGTTGCCTGACAACGAGTACGTCCTCGACCGCTGGGCCCGAAAATTTCAGGTCTCCGCGCGCTATGTCTTTGCTCTGATCAGTCATGTCGGAGAAGACTGCGCAGGCGCAGTTCAGTTCGTCCTACCCGATCGCGTTACCGCCACAAAGAGCGGCGAGCGGGACAAGATCGAATGGCTAAGCGAAAGCGACATCGCGAACCGACTACGAATCCTCAACGAAGACCACGCCGCATGACGACTGCCGCGCGATACTGGACAGTTTAGCTTGGCCGGTGCACAGCCCAAGACGGCCTTGCTACACCAGAACGGTAGGTGGGGAATTCCTTCTGGGCGTACGCCTACGACCCACATATTGAAGCCCCCCACCGGTCACTTTGCCGGTCATGCGGAGAGCGAACATATCTGTCTCGCTCTGGCCCGCGCGGTGGGACTGCCAAGGGCATCTTCATCGGTTATTCGATTCGACAGCGAAGTGGCCGTTGTCGTCGAGCGCTATGATCGCCAACGCGTTGGAAACGAGGTTATCCGCGTCCACCAGGAAGATGCCTGTCAGGCACTCGCCCCCCTCCAACCCGTAAATATCAGAACGAAGGCAGTCTCGGCATCGCTGAGATCGCTGAATTGCTGCGGACGCATTCGAGCGAACGGGACGCAGACGTGAATACATTCATAAAGGCAATTGCCTTCAACTGGATCGCGGCTGGAACGGGCGCCCACGCGAAGAACTATTCGCTCCTGATCAGCGGCGGACTGCGCGTTCGTCTAGCGCCCCTATATGACATAGAAAGCGTCCTTCCTTACGACGAGTTCAATATGAGCAGGGTCAACACGGCGATGAAGACCGGCGGCGAGTATGGGCTGCGCGACATCAGCATCCGCAACTGGATCAAAATGGCGAAGGAGGTCCGGATCGATTCCAAAAGGTTGATTTCGCAGCATCGCGAAATGCCACAGCAGCTTCCCGATCACCTCAGGGATGCGGGCAAACAGGCGCGGCGAGATAAGCTAGATCAACTGCTAATCGGCTGCCTCATCGAGCGCCTTACCGGACGAATTCTGGACTGCAATCATGACTTAACCGGCACTGGTGCACGATGAATTGTCACGAGGGCAATGTCATCCGCTACCGGCCGCGTCCCGAGGACCTTGCTGAGATTGCGCGAGAGCAGGCGGGACAACGATGACGTCCCCCGAACTCAGCGCCATCGTCGCCGCCATTCGCGTCTCACTGGGAGGCAGTGGCGCCATCATTCTCGGCCTGTCCAAGTGGATTGGCAAGATTCTCGCCGACCGCCACGTGGAGAAGCTTAAGCACGAGATTCAGCAGGAAGTCTGTGGAACAGTGTAGGGGCGGATCAATAGCCGGTATCGACGGAGACCGGCCGATTTTCCCGCGGAGGGGAGATGCGTACCACTCATCGTGCATGTGCGGCGATTTTATTACGAGGCTCTTTTCTGCCGCTGTCGTCGCTTCACGCAACGCTTTGGCAATGACACGCCAACGTCTTGGGCCCGGCTTACAGCTCGGCCCGAACAGTTTAAGGAAGATCGGGATTCGGATACGACTTTATCGCCAGCGTGCTGACTCGAACTCCAAATAATTTGTCTGCCGGCTTTGATAGCGGTTTCTTAACCAAGCCGCACCTAACGTTCAACACTGAACTTGACAACCGCGATCGCCTAATCGCCCAATTGCCGTCCCTCGGAGAAGGAACGATGCCGCAAGACCCAGCGCCGCTGGCCGATGAAATCTTCGACCTCACGACGGGAGCCGAAGATGCGAACGGTAATTTTCTTGAGGTGGGGGTCCGCATTTTTCGCGGCACGGAGATTCAGGGCAATTGCGTCATTGGAGCCTACAGCGAAATTAATGGCGCCACCATCTACCCCCTCACCAGGGTCGGGCGATATTGTTCCATCGCGCGCAATGCGGCCATCGGCGCCACTAATCATCCCATCCATTGTCTCGGCACCAGCTTGCAACTGAGCGGCACTAAGGCGGCTCGCCAAATCGCCGAAACGCGCGTTGGGCACGATGTCTGGATCGGCGCAAATGCCGTGGTCGTGGGCGGGATTACGGTCGGGAATGGTGCTCTAATCGCTGCCGGAGCGGTGGTTACGCATAACGTCGAACCATATGCAATAATCCTTGGCGTTCCCGGTCGCACCGCCCGCTATCGCTTCCCCGAACATATCCGAACAGAGCTACTGGCGCTGAAATGGTGGGACCTTGATCGTGAGGCCGTAGAGTGTCTGCCTCATGGCGACGTCGAAAAATGTCTTCGTATCCTGCGTCTTCTCCGCTCCACCCCCGATGAATGTGCCATGCCAACGGATGCGACAGCTGCACAGCGTTAATAATATGTTCATCGCGGCTGCCCTATAGTTCGCTATTGCCGTACCGATGTGCCGCAGAACTACGGCCCAGCAATTTGGTCGGAGAAACGCCAGCCGGGAGTATCCTGTATGGACCAGGTCGCCTATCCAAAAAAGCTGACCATCGCGCTGACCGACCGGTGCAATCTGAAGTGCTTCATCTGCTGGCGTGACGAATTCGAGCAATCTCAGAACAATAAGGGCGTCCATATGGACTTTGCCCACCTCGGCCATATGGAGAACGCAATCCGGCATGCCGAGATGATCAGCCTCACCGGTTTCGGCGAGAGCTTCCTTTACCCGCGTCTGCATGAAGTTCTCGACCGAATCTACGCGCTCAATCCGCGGGACAATCTCATCATGTTGATCTCGAACGGAACGGCGCTTTCATACGAGCACGGCCGGAAACTCGGCCGCCGGCTGCGCGAATTGGTGGTTTCGCTGAATGCAGCGAATCCCGAGGCATATCAACGCGACATGCACCCCGAAGTCAATCGATTGGATTATGCAGGCGATCCCGATCCACGCGTCCGTCTCGAAAAATTGAATGGGCGGGGGTTGAGCCAATTCGACAAAACCTGCGGCAAGATCCGAGAATTTCTCCGCGGGCTCGAGCCGGAGGACCGCAGAAAGGTGCGGCTCCATTACGTCGTCCACCGCGACAACATTGCCGAGATGGAAGACTTCGTTCTTGTTGCTCGCGAACTCGGCTGCTCGACGGTCGGTTTCTATCAATACATGGTTACGCAGGAGTCGCGCATCGACTACAGCATTTTCTTTCACAAGGAGACGTATAACGAATCCTTCGATCGGGCGCAGAATCTCGGGCGTCTGTTGGGGGTCCGCGTGGAGGGCGCTCGTTTTGGAGAGTCGACTCCCCAGGAATACGACAAGGAACATTGGTGTACGAGCCCCTTTGACGAGGCGATCGTCTATACAAATGGGGCCGTCGCCCCCTGCTGTCATGCAGGCAGCGACAATCTCGGCAATGCCTTTGCGACGGGATTTGATGCGATCTGGTTTGGCCAACAGTACAGGAAGCTGCGCGAGGAGCGGCACCTTGATGGCTGTCATACCTGCAAACTCTACAGGCCTTTGGACGACGCCCACGTCCACTTCCATCCGCTGGTGAAAACCACTGCCCGGTACAAGGAAGTGTTCGAGAGTCTGCCCCAGGCGCAGCTTAAGAATCCTCTCAAAGTCTTGGTCGTCGGTGCTGGCGCTGACGGAAGCCGTTCCCTCTGGACCCTTATCAAATCTCTGCACGGGGCGAACAATGCTGAATCGCAGATCCAGTATCTTGTTGATAGCTACGCAGTGGCCGAGGCGGCGATGCGTTACGTCACAAATCAGGAGGTCGATCGCATCGCCACGATGCTTAACGGGTGGCAGCATGAGATTATCGTCGGCAATAATTTCGGCTTCTTCATGCCGGTCGTCCGTGACGTCTTCGGTCCAGATTTGAAAATCATTAATCTTAAGCGTTCGCGCGAGGCTGCGGTGCGCGCGCTCATCCGGCAGGCCGAGCTCTATCCGCAGAATTGGGGCGGTTATGTGTCGCTTGCGGAAGCGCACGACATCGTGCGCCCGACCGCGCGCCATTTCAAGGAAATGGATGCGGCCGAATGGGCCCGCAGCAGCCTGGCGGTCAGGATAGGCTGGTATTATGATAAGAATCACGCGCTGATTGAGGCAGCAAGGGCGGATTTCCCCCAGTGGCTTGACATTACGACCGAGGAACTGAGTGCCCCCGATACGATTGCCCGAATTGGGGCTTTCATCAATCCGGCATGGAAAGCAAGCGCAGGACCCGTGCACTTAAACGCCGGGTCCGTGTTCGATCTAACGGCGGTCACAGATCCATATGACCGTATCCGGCTGGCCCGCGTTGTGCGTGATTTCAATTTGGAGCAAGCTCTCGCGTCGGAGACATACCCCATCGGCTATTTTGTGGAACAGTTGCAAGAAACGCCGCTCGGCCGTCTCCGTTCCGATGCGAAGGCGGCGAAGCGGCTACAGGCGGTCAGGCGGAGAATCGAGGGGTGGATCGAGGCAGCAGAGCACTATCGTCCTGCGGGTCTTCCGATGCCGGCGCCCGCCGCCTCGCGGCGCATCCGGAATTCCCTTCTGTCGCCCGAAAGGCAGATCACGCTCGAACGTCTGTTTCATGGCTTCGACATTCGGAAAATGGCGGCGGATGAGACCTATGCGGCAACCTTCTTCGTCGAACGGCTCGTGTCACGGCACTCGGAGAACCCGGCCATGTATGCGTCTCTCGTTGGCGCGTTGCAGCCGATCTCTAATTTTCTACGGGACATCATCGTTAGTCGCGATCCAACCATCGTAGCGGAGGAACAGGCGCGGGATCAGGACGCCGTAGAGAAGGCCAGTGCGGCCTGAATTTTCTCGTTGCTACGATCCACTCAGGGTTTAGGTCGCCATCGCCGGGCTTCGACCTTGCCCAGCTGGGCGTCAATGTGCGCCGCCGGCCCCTTCGTAAATCGATTGGCACATCTTTCGAAAACTGGCAGAGACTGTGGCGCTTTATTCAATCGTTCGATCGCGAACCCGTCTCGTGTCGGTGGGATTTTCCGATTGAATATCATCCAAGCGCTGTGCATGCCGCTCGGACGGCGCAGATGAGCAATTACGAAAATCTTAACCAAGTTATGGGAATCGTTCGACAGTCCTACATGAACCAACAACCTCACTGACCAAAGATGACCGAAGTCAAAACTGTTGACCCACTATCGGACATGGCCAAAACCCTTCAGCAGGCCGTCGCTGAGTTGAGCCGTATCTATAGCGAGGTATCACCATGGCTTCCGCACATGCGCCATGGCGTTATTGACAGCGGCAGCTTTTGCGCAAGGGCGTCCGCCCAACTAGAACAGGCGGTTCGCTTGTTCAGCGATGATGCGATTCATAGGGCGCTATGCGATCTAGCCGATCCGCAGAGGAAGTCAGCCATCGCGGCGGCCTTTGCAGACAAATACTTTTCTTCTGGAAAGATAGAGATAGCCCAGCGCTTCGCCCAATTGGCGATATCCATCAACTTCCGGGATGCCGTTGCCTCCAGGACGCTAACCAAGTGCAATGACTTGCAGTTAGGCAGGCAAGAGACCACGGAGGAGTATCTCAAGCATTCCTGGTGCAACAGGCCGTTTAATCATCTCGAGATCACCGACCATGGGGATTCATATTCCTGCTGCCCGCATTGGCTCCCTGTGCCCTTGGGAAATATGGATAGTACCCCCTGGCAGAAAGTCTGGAACAGCAAAGTTGCCGAGTTAATACGTGCCTCTATCGTCGATGGCTCATTCCGATACTGTAACACTGTATATTGCTCGTCAATCGCGGCTCGAACATTGCCACCAAGGGATGCTCCTGACAATCTCAGGGAGCCCCGTTCCGCGCCGGGTTACGTCGCCCTTTCTTACGACCCTTCGTGCAATCTTGCATGCCCATCCTGCCGCCGCCAGATCGTAAGCCTGGGAAATTCAAAGCAAGACGTATTTACCCCGGTCCTTGAAAATATGGACGGCATGCTGGAGCTCGCAGACGAAATCCTGGTTACCGGATCCGGAGATCCATTTGCCAGCAATCACTTCCGGAAACTGATAAAAGCCTATACGGCCAAGTCGCACGACAAGCGGAGGCTATTCCTTCTTACGAACGCCCAACTCTGTGACGAGCAGGCCTGGGACGAACTTGGCCTGGCTGGTAACGTCATGCAACTTAGCGTCTCGGTCGATGCGGCCCGCGAGGAAACTTACAGGATCGTGCGGAGACCTGGAAATTTCAGCCGGCTCTTGAAAAACCTTAAATTTATCTCAGAGAAGAGGCAGGCTGGCGATATCCTTGCTTTCAGCCTCAATTTCGTGGTCCAAGCGGCAAATTTCAGGGAAATGCCGGAATTTGTTGCGCTGGCGAAAGAGGTAAAGGCCGATTCGGTAGGCTTTACCCGTATTCGTAACACCGGAACCTTCACTCACACGGAATTCGACTTGGTTGATGTCTTCCGTCCTCAACATCCCGATCATGCCGAGTTTTTGGAGGTCATGAAAGCGCCGATCCTGCATGCGCTGCCGGTGACCCTCCTCCCTCCAGTGGAGGTCGTCGAAGAAGTTGTCCCGGCCGTTGTTTGAAGTGGAAAAGGTGTTGCAGAGAGTGGGCCGATGCGCTCAGGTGCTTAATCCGACTTAGATAAGCATCGCCACACGATCCTCGGTGCGGTCGCGCCTAACGCAGGCGGGGGCAGCGCTGGGATCGCCCAAGGAGCAGGCCAGTGACAGTGCCGCCAGACCAAAGGACGGGCCCCAATTCGCATGGCAAACTCAAGCTGCGGCTGACGCGCACCAGGAGAAGCTGGTCATGTGTTACGAATGAGAGGGCCTACAAATGGCGTGCACGCTGGCAATGATCAGTGACTAGGAGGGTTGGCTCCAATACGGCGATAGTGGGGCAGGGGTCTATGAATTCACTGCCCAAATAGAGCGAGCATGCTCATTGGTGTTTTGGTGCGCCGATTTCACTCTGCCGTTTTGGAGCGGCAATCCGGATGCGTTTAGGTCGCATTCGGATTTGGCTTCGTCGCTTTCTCTGGGCTGCTGACGCCCAGCGACACCCAGAGCAGGAGAAAAATTACGGCGTAAATGAAAACGTTTCCGATGACATTGCCGCGTACGCCTGTACCGGCGCTCGTATAGGGACCGCCGAAAGTTTCGGCTGTGCTCCAGATGGCGAGCGACCACAGGAATCCCAGCGGAACGAAGATTCGGAGTGCGCGGCCAGTCAGAAGGCTCAAGGCGATCGCACTTTCGATGAGGGCGACGAGCACCGCGACGAAGAACGGACCGATAGCGCCGACGATTGCGATAACGAAACCGAGGTAGGCTGCGATCCAACCCGGTTGCCCTGACACGACCGATGTCAGCTGACTCATGAAATGATCTAGGAACGCGGGTTGCCATTTTAGCGCCGCATCAAACGCCCAGAGGAGGCCAAATAGAATTCGCCCGAGAGTCCAGAGGCGGTTCGGGAACTGGGCCGATCCCGGTTGTGTCTCGGTAAGGACCGGGAGGATGCTCAAAATGAAGACGAATGAGATCATGTAGGCGACGAAGACGCCAGGATCGGTCTGGCCGCCAGTATAGGGATAGCCAAGCGCGTTCAGGGTCGTCCAGCAGAAGAAGCAATAGGCGATGCCCAACCAGGCGGCAACGGCGACGCCGACGCGGGCCAGGAAGGCGAGGCCAATCAGGCCGGCGATCACGACCATCGCCAGGGCGACCGCATGAGGCCCAATCTGCTCCACTCCATGAGCTACAACGAGAATATAGGGCTTAAGCCAAGACGGCGCGCCCGCGGCGGGTTTGGAAAAGGCGCGAATGAGGTTGGTTGCGCCCTGGGTACCGGGCTGCGCCAGCCAGGCGAAAAATTGGAATCCGGCGTTCGCGATCCAGATCGCACCGAATAGGCCTATGAGAACTCGAAATGGCCTTCGCGCAACGTGCCAGAGTTCTTGGGGGGTGGAAAAGATGGCTCGTTCGTAAATTGCTACCATCGCCTATGCTCACCATAAATTATAGATTGGGGCGGCTGCGGTTCGAGAAACGGCCTGTGACGAACGGCCGCAGCTTGGTTTCTTTGCCGGTAAGATTTCTTTCGGCAGACTTTGTGCCGCAGAAAACTTAAATCATCCCTTTGCGGCAGCCTGGGGCAGCCGGATTGACGCCTCGCCGCCTTGTTTCTCCATTCGGACTGTGATCCGCGACGGATATGAGTAACCGGCGCCGTCGGCGATATCGACGCCTTCGCCGATTCCCGCCGATAACACGTTGGCCACATCCACCTTATTCATTGACGGTCGGACCGTGACACTAGTCTCCGGCAGCCCATTTTTCGTGCAGACGACCGATAATGGGCCGCCATCGCGATAGACCAGCGCAACATCCGGCGTTGCAGGAACAAACGAGCTTCCCTTACTGTTCCTCAGCTCGCAATTCGCCGCCGTGATGACGCCCTTCGGCCCAACGGTCTCGACTGAGACCTTCTGCATCCCGCCGTCGACCAAGGACGCGCATCCACCCAAGGTCAGGGCCAGGATCGCACCCACCACGGAGAATCCAGCACTAACACGCATCATAGCTTCCTTTCATCCGTCAGCTCGTCTCTCTCGTGATGCCGAGCTGTTCCGCGCCGCAAAATTTGCGACACGCCTAAATCGCATTTGCGTGCGTATCTTCTATACCAGTTCAAGCTGTTCGAATTTGACCACGGTCAAGTTGCGGTCTTTTCGTGTCGCGCTGAAACACTTGGAATTACGGCCCGCGCTATGGTCCGCAATAGCGGAAGGTTTCCGCGCCCGTCCTCAGTGCTATTTCACGATACTCTTCAATCTTGGAGGGCAGGCGGGTCGGTATGACTATCTTACGTCCTGCGTTCGACGAAGAGCCACCATCAGGACAAGACATGGTCCGAGCCTTCACTCAGCCTCATGTGTATCGTTGCGCGCGAGCCTGCCCGCCTTAAATACCGGGCAGAGATCCACGAAAAGCCGCTGGGCGTAGCAAGCCGTTGTGTCGCGCATCTGGCTTTAGTTAGGTTGGGGCTTACGATTTGCCAGACCAAGGCGCTGTTCGTTGGTGCCGAGCGCACAGCGTTTGTCACCGCAGGAACAATTTCATCGATGCAATTGGGGCTTATGCTGCAATTCAGCGGGGCGCCTGGCTCATCCTCAATAGTATGAGCGCCAGTTTCCGAAGCCAGGTTAAGTCCTTTCAGCGTGTTTGCGAGGTCGACGACGTAGTGGTTGGCGGCGAGGGTAGGCCGCGGCGAGGCTATGTGGCCTGATTCAATTTCGAAGAGGTCCAGCACGATGGCGCGATGCGGGCGGAGAAGGCCGATGGTGCGCTGGCACGGATGTGCTCGTCCCAGACCATCGCACGGCTTATGACCGTCGCTCGTGATGCGCGTTCCAATGCTGAAACCATCGCCGCCGCCGTCGAGAGCGGCGTGCCGCCGCTTGTCGATACGCGCAAAATCATTGCGGCATTCCAGACCATGATCCAGAAGAACTCTCCCGTCGACTTCGACCTCTGGCCGGAGCGCGCAAAATCAGGCTTGGCCGCCTCGTTCGCCAGCGGTGTGATCAGAGAGCAAGCCGCCGTCAGCGCCGCAATCACAATGCCCTGGTCGAACGCTCAGACCGAACGTCAGTTTACCAAGCTCAAGTTCGTTAAACGTCACATATATGGGCGCGGAAAACTCGATCTACTTCAGGCCCGCGTGATCGGCTTCGCTTCATGCTGACACTATAAAATTTGATGGTGTGAACGGCCCTTCCGAGCGGAAGCGGAATATGCGTCAGGGCGAGTTTTCAACGCCGCTTGAGAGCCGGACTAAATCCACGTAGGTGCTCGGGTTTTGCCCCCTTACCTTAAGCCGCGGCGAGCGCCCTGGATAGTGGCGGTGGATTGGCGAAAAGCGTGATCCCATGATTGGCGTCAAGCCGCGTATGCGCGACCAGGGGATCAAATTCCTGAAGGGACGGCCAGAGGTCCGGGTCGGATGCGGCACGACTGGAAGCGGATAGGGGTCAAACCTCAGGTCCTGTTTAGGGGGCTTGCGACCGCCGTGAAGTCGCGGCGCCGCCGCCAGCCTGCACTGGCAAATGACTTTCGGGTTGCGCGTTCGGAGCCTCACTGAAGGGAGCGATGGTCGCTAAAATTTGCATTATTCAGTGGAGCCCTCCCTCCGCGGTCGCAGCACTAGAAGTTTGATAATATCGCTATAGAGGAAGCGCTCGGTGACCAACTCGAGACCCGCCGCTTCCACGTAACCCCGCGTTTGGCGGTCGAAATGCGCACCATACGCAAATCGCACCCATGGCGCCCAGACATACATGATAAAACGCCGGAATGGATCCCCGGAGAAAACGTATTCCAAAATGCGGATTTCGCCTTCCGCCTTACAGATTCGGCCAAGCTCGCGAAGCGCCGGCAGTTGCTGATCTGCGTCAAGAACGCAAAAGAGGAAGGTCGAGATCACGTAGTCAAAGCTGGCATTGGTGAAGGGGGTCGACAGAATATCGCTCTGAACAAGCTCGACTGTGCGGCTTATCCGGTGGCGCCTCTTTGCCGCGCGCGAAAGCATCGCCAGACTAAGATCGGCGCCGATGACCCGGCCTTCCGCGGGGTAGAAAGGCATGTTGCGGCCGGTACCGACCCCGGCATCGAGAATGCGGCCGCGCGTTCCCGAGAAAACAATGTGCCTGAGTTTGCGGTATCGGCCATATTCGAAGGGAAGATCGAGAACGTCATAGAAACGCGCGATTGTGCCATAAGCGTGGCGCGCCCCTCGCGTTTTTATGCTCGCCTCAGTTTGTCCTTGCTCCACCTCGCGTGACCTGTTTTTCCTGCGTTAGGTTACGAGTCGGGATACGCATCTCGCTTGCTTCCCTGGCCGGCATTCAGAAATGCCCTCGCCGTGGAATACCCACCATTTGAATGACAGAGCACGATGGTTTTCAAATCGGGGCGACTTGCGGCGTCTATCGGACTCAGTGTTATTCGAACCAGGTCAATTCGATTCGGAGTGATCTTTCTCTAGATGACGAAGGCCTCGGCGAGTGCATCGAGCGATTTGAGCGCCTTGCTGGGTTTTGGCCGATAGGGCTCGCGATGGCCGGAGTAGAGCACGCCGATATTAAATCCGTCATCGGTCATAAGGCGTCGGGCGGCGCGCGCGGGGTTGTCGGTCACTGCCACAGGGGCCGGTCGAACGAGCTCCTTCCAGGCGCGATGCTCGGAGCGAAAGGTTACGCAGGGGCTTAGAATCTCGACAAGCGAAAAGCCGGGTGACCTAATCGCCTGGGCAACCATAGTGGCGGTACCGACAATGTCCCCGGAAAACGCGCGAGCGACAAAATTGGCTCCAGAGGCGAGCGCGACGACCAGCGGCTGAAGCGGCCTGAGGCCGCTGCCCCCCGGCGTCAACGCATTATCCCAATCGGATTCCGTGGTCGGCGAGGCCTGCCCTTTCGTCATGCCATAGACATGGTTGTCCATGACGATGTAGGTAATGTCGATGTTGCGCCGGCAGGCGTGCATGAAATGGTTCCCGCCGATCGAATAGCCATCGCCATCGCCGCCCGCGGCGATCACAACAAGGTCGGGCCGCGTGACCTTGAGGCCGGTCGCAAGCGGCAGCGCGCGGCCATGAACGCCGTGAAACCCGTAGCAGTTCATATAAGCCGGAATGCGAGACGAGCAGCCGATGCCGGAAATGATCGCCACTTCCTCAGGCGGGCGTCCGAGATCGGCAAGGGCACGGGTCAACGCGGTCAACACCGCGTAATCGCCACAGCCCGGGCACCAGACCGGCTTTGTATCCGATTTGAAGGTTTTCGCCGAAAGCATGGCCGGCGTGGATATGTTCATGGGCGGCTCCATTCGACGAGGTGACGATAGATTTCGTCAGGGCGCACGGGAAGCGGCCCCGGCTTGCACAAGGCGCGCATCTCGCCTTCGAAGCGATGCTCGGCACGAAGATGCCGAAGGAACTGGCCGCTGTGAGTTTTCTCCACAACAAGGATGCGGGTCACGCCATTGAGCGCAGAGGCCAGAAGCGATGGCTGGAAGGGTGAAAGCAAACGCACCGATATGAGCTTGGCGGCCACCGCTTGCGCGCGCGCCCGCGCGACGGCCTCGCGCGCTGGTGCGGTGCAAGAACCCCAGGTGATGACCGCTATATCTCCGTCGCCTTCGGTTTCGATAGCACGCGAGGCATAGTCGCCGGTCAAAAGCTTGAGCTGGCGCTTGTCGAGTTGCGTGATGTGATCCTTCGCTTGGCTCGATGGCGTGCCGCGTTCGTTGTGCTCGAGCCCGTCGGCGGTATACATCATGTCCGGACTGCCCGGTATCGCCATCGGCGACAGGCCGGATTCAGTCAACGCATAGCGGCGGTAGGGCAATCCATTTGAGGTCGCGATGTCGCGCTTGCCGGCATAGACGCCGCGGATCGGCTGATCCAAGATCATGCGCGCCTGTCCCATCAGCTGATCGGAGAGGATCACGACTGGCACTTGCATGGCTTCCGCGAGATGGATCGCCCATTCCGTTGTCACCACGCAGTCCGCTACCGAGTTGGGCGCCAGCACCACATGAGGTGCGTCGCCATGTACACCGTAAAGCGCGATATTGAGATCTGATTGCTCCGATTTGGTCGGGATTCCGGTGGAGGGTCCCCCGCGCATCACGTCGACAACGACAACCGGCACTTCGGCCGCGACGGCGAGACCAAGCGATTCCGTCATCAGCGAAAGCCCGGGGCCGGAGGTCGCTGTCATCGCCGGCGTTCCGCCGAAGGAGGCGCCGATCGCCATGGTGATCGAAGCGAGTTCATCCTCGGCCTGCACCAGGGTGCCACCGAGATCGGCCAGCGCTGGCGACATCCACTCTAGAATCTCGGTTGCCGGTGTGATCGGATAGGCAGCGACGAACCGGATGCCGCCGCTCACAGCGCCATAACCTGTCGCCTCATTGCCGGTAATCAGCCAGCGGCCCTGCCGTGCGGGGATTTGGGTGGAGAGTCGGCGTGGAAAATTCGCGGCCACCGCCGCTGCGCGCCCTGCCACGACGGCGGCGAGGCTTGCCGAAAGCGCAGCACTTTCGGCCCCCAATGTTGCGCGCACCGCTTCGTCAACCGCCGTATCGGGCAAACCGATAAGGTTTCCGACAAAACCAAGCACGATCATATTGGCGCGACCGCCTGGAATACGCTTCGCCATCTCTTTGATGGCGAGATCGCGGCGTGAGGCACCGGATACCGTCATCGCCGCCGGCGGCTCTCCTTGCGCCGGATCACCGACAATAAGGCTCGAACCATCAAGCGGTATTTCGCTCGCGAAACGATCAAGATTTTCCCAATCGATCGCCAGCAGGATGTCAAATCGGTCATCAAGACCCTCGATCGGCGCTTCGGCCAGACGAATCAAGGCTGCCGCCTCGCCGCCGCGAATTTGCGGACCGCTTGATCGGCACATGAAGCCATAGCATCCCGCGGCTGCCGCAGCCCGCAGCAGCATATTGCCGGCGGTCATCACGCCCGCCCCGCCGCTGCCTGTGATCGCGATGGAGACTGAAGAGTGTGTCGGGTGAAAAGCCATTCCTGTCATCATTGTGGCCCGCATGCATTGTCGATGCGCAAAGGCTGAATTGACCGAAGTCAAATCAGCGGGGCGGCAACAAACCAACGATTCATCCCTTGACCTTTTTTATGTAATTAAGTACTGTAATACCGATTTGATTTCTCGTCAAGCCCGGCAGCCAGAAGGAAGCGCCGCCATGGTGAGGGATGCGTATCGTTGGGTGATGACCGCGGCGGGCGCGCCACTGACCCGCATAGCCTTCGACGCCTCACGCCCCCGCGACGGCGAGGTTGCAATAGAGATCGCAGGCTGCGGCGTTTGCCACACCGACCTCGGCTACTATTACGATGGCGTGCGGGTCAATCACCCGCTACCTCTTGCGCTCGGGCATGAAATCAGCGGCCGAGTGGTGGCCGCCGGCGCCGGCGCCGGCTCGTGGCTCGGCAAGAATGTCATTGTTCCGGCCGTTCTCCCCTGCGGCGAATGCGCGCCATGCCAGAGCGGGCAGGGCACGATCTGCGCCAAGCAGAAGATGCCGGGCAACGATATTCACGGCGGTTTCGCAAGCCACATCGTGGTGCCGGCGCGCGATCTCTGCCCGGTGGACACTGCTCGTCTCGCCGCACAAAATCTCTCTCTGGCCGACATCTCGGTTGTCGCCGACGCGGTTACCACCCCTTATCAAGCAGTGCGCCGGGCTGGCGTCGGTCCTGGCACTTTCGCAGCCGTCGTTGGAGTGGGCGGGGTCGGCGGTTATGCCGTGCAGATCGCGCGAGCCTTTGGCGCGACCGTGGCGGCGATCGATGTCGATCAGCAAAAACTCGATGCCGTTTCGCCTTTTGGCGCTGCGGCCACGTTCAATGCGCGCGCGATGGGCGCGCGCGCCCTAAAAAGCGCTGTCCAAGAATTTGCGAGCCGGCAAGGCATGCCTCGAACCGGCTGGTTCATCTTCGAGTGTTCGGGAACCGCCGCCGGTCAGCTTACGGCCTATGGCCTGCTAACCCACGGCGCGACGTTGTCGGTGGTCGGTTTCACCATGGACAAGGTGGAGGTTCGCTTGTCCAACCTGATGGCATTTGATGCCCGCGCCATCGGAAATTGGGGATGCACGCCCGACCTTTACCCCGCCGCACTTGATCTTGTTCTCGACGGCAGAATCAAGATCAAACCTTTTATCGAGCGGTATCCTCTTGGCGATATCAACCGGGTATTTGCGGCGGCGCATCGGCGCGAATTGAAAGGTCGCGCCATTCTGGTGCCGGGCGCCGCCACCGAGGGGAGGTGACACCAATGCCGTCCATTGAGTGCAACAGCCTGGAGCCGCGCGGAACCGATGCCCTCTCCACCGTCGAGGCCGTCCCACCGCAGCCCATGCGCACGACCGATATCGTTTCGCGCTGTCAAACGCTGTTTGATGATCTCACCTTTGGCTATGCGCGGAAATGGAAGGCGGCGGCGCCCGAACGCCGGGTTGTCGGGTATATGCCATTCTACGTTCCGCGCGAACTCATCCACGCGGCAGGGGCATTGCCGCTCGGCATTCTCGGCGGCGGTGACCAGCTCGAGGTCATTCACGGCGACGCCTATTATCAGAGCTATATCTGCCGCATACCGCGCTCGACCATCGAACTCGGAATCATGGAACGGCTTGATTTTGTCGACGCGATGCTCTTTCCCAGCATCTGCGATGTAATTCGAAATCTTTCGGGCATGTGGAAGATCATGTTTCCGAGAGTGAAGAGCCGGTATTTCGATGTGCCGCAGAACTATGCCGATGACGTCGGCGGCGCGTTTTATGTTCGCGAGTTGGCCGATCTCCGCGATATGCTCGGTGACCTTCGCGGGCGGAAGATAGAGGACGACGAGATCCGCGCCTCGATCGCACTCTTTAACGAAAACCGGCGCCTTGTTCGCGAAGTGTACGCCTATCGCGTGAAGCGGCCCTGGCAGGCGCCATCCTCGGAAATCTATCTCCTCATGCGGGCCGGCATGATCCTCGCCGTCGAGGAGCATAATCGCCTCCTTGGCGACTATCTTATGTCGGCTGCGACGGACGAAAGACCCCGGCGCGATAACGCGCGGGTTCTTGTCACCGGCGCGTTCTGCGAACAGCCGCCCCTTAACCTTATCAAGTCGATCGAGCTGGCCGGCTGCTACATCGTCGATGACGACTTTATGCTCGTGAACCGCTGGGAGCAGTCGGATGTCGCAATCGATGGCGATCCGTTGAAAAATCTGAGCGCGTCCTACCTGCATAATTCCGGCAATACCTCGGCCAAGTACGAACCGAATCAGGAAAAGAAGGGTCTCTATCTCATCGAAGCCGTGAAACGGAGTGCCGCGGAGGGCGTGATTTTCGCAACGCCGAGCTTCTGCGACCCGGCGTTGCTGGAGCGGCCGATGCTGCAAAGCGTTCTTGCCGCCCACGGTGTCCCCTACATCGCCTTCAAATATGCCGAGAATTCCGGCCAGATGCAGCCGATCCGCGAACAGGCGGGAACATTCGCCGATTCGATCAAGCTATGGAGCGACCAATGAGCGTGAAGCCCGTCGTCGAAGCCATCAAGGAGTCGTCGATGCTCAAGCAAAAAGAAATGATCGCCGCAAACTACGAGCGGCTCGCCACCGCCAAGCATTCCGGAAGAAAGGTCGTCTCCACCTTCGTTCCCGGCAACCTCAATGAACTGATCATGTGTTTCGACATGGTCAACAACTTGCCGGAAATAAACGCTATCCAAAATGGCATGCGGAAGAAAAGCGGCAGCTACATCGTAGAGGCCGAGAAGCGCGGACATTCCGAAGATGTCTGCACCTATGTCAAAGCCGATCTCGGCAGCCTCGCCAAGGGGAGTCTAGGGCCTGACGGACGCCCTCTTCCCGACCCAGATCTCCTCCTCTTGTCCTACACCGGCTGCTTTACGTTCATGAAATGGTTTGAGCTGCTTCGTGAGCAATACAAGTGCGAAACCGCGATGCTGCATGTGCCTTACGACGCCGAAGGGCATCCCTCTTCCAACATGCGGGAATACGTTGTCAGACAGCTGAAGGAGGAAGTTATCCCGAAGCTCGAGCAAGTGAGCGGCGTTAAATTCGATATCGACCGGCTGCGCGAGAACCTGAAGGAATCAGCCAAGGCAGAGGATGAGTTTGTCTGGGTCCTGGAATCGGCCAAGCACAAGCCATCGCCGATCGATGCCTATTTCGGAGGCGTCTATTACATCGGACCCATCTTCACTGCATTTCGTGGGACGCCGGATGCGACGGAATATTATAGGCTCCTGCGCGAGGAGGTCGACAAGCGGATCGCGAATGGCCTTGGACCAGTCACCCCCGATGGCGAAGTTCATGACGAGCGCTACCGCTTGGTTGTCGAGGGGCCACCGAACTGGACCAGTTTCCGCGACTTCTGGAAGATGTTTTACGACGAGGGCGCGGTTGTCGTTGCCAGCACTTATACCAAGGTTGGCGGCGTCTACGATCTTGGTTTTCGTCACGACCCCCAGCATCCCCTGGAGTCGCTCGCCGATTATTGCCTCGGCTGCTATACGAACCGCAGTCTTCCCTCGCGCATCGGTATGCTGGAGAAGTATGTCAATGACTACGAGGCTGACGGGCTCCTGATCAATTCCATCAAGAGCTGTAACAGTTTTTCGGCGGGCCAGCTTCTCATTCTTCGCGAAATCGAAAGGCGCACCGGAAAACCCGGCGCCTTCATCGAAACAGATCTGGTTGATCCGCGGTACTTTTCGCCGGCGAATGTGAAAAACCGTATCGAAAGTTACCTGCAGATGATCGCGCAGAAGCGGCATGGCGCCGGCTCCGCCGCCATGGTGGCATGAAAGGAGGAGGTGATGCGCTGCTTCATCGGCGTCGATCTCGGTTCGACCACCACCAAGGCGGTGCTCATGGACGAAGAAATGGCAGTGCTTGGGCGGGGCATTACCAATTCGCGTTCGAATTACGATACCGCTACCCGCGTGGCGAAACACGAAGCAGTGGTCGACGCCAGGTTCACACTTTTGCGGCGGGCACTCTCAACATCGCCATTTGGCGAAAACGCCGAACGGTTCCTACAAGATCTGGAGCGAAGCTTCCGGCTCGAGCAATTTCTGGAACAACTGGCGGATCTGGAAGGGACCTGCTTCGAGATGGCGAGCGGCGAGCGCTTTCGCGGCGCTGAGGAGGCGGTGACGGAAGCCTTGTCCGCCCTTTTTGGGCAACTCCGAGATGAAGCGCCGCGGCTGTTTGCGCCTGAGGCCGAGCGGAAGTCGGATTTCTTCCGCGATGTAGCCGGTTCCCGCTTCATGGCCGTGGCGGACGAAATGGCCAAGCGTTTTGCTCTCGCTTACGAGCTTCTGCTCAATGTCTACGACAAAGCGATCATCCAGGTCGAAAACCGGCCGCCAAGCGACAACCTGAAGGACAAGTATCGCCGGGCAATCGAGCGCGTGGCGGGGGCCGCGCCGGAAACTGCAGCGATACTTGATCACCTGGACGCCCCGATCCGCGGTGCGCTGGATATGCCGCTTGAAGAGGCTTACGTCGTTGGCACCGGTTACGGCCGCGTCACCCTGCCGTTCTCCAAGGAGCACATTCGCTCCGAGATCCTGTGCCATGGACTTGGCGCACATATTATGTATCCGAACACCCGCACCGTCCTCGACATAGGCGGCCAGGATACGAAGGCGATTCAAGTCGACCCAGCCGGCATTGTCGAGAATTTTCAGATGAATGACCGCTGCGCGGCGGGCTGTGGACGCTACCTTGGCTATATCGCCGATGAGATGAATATCGGCGTGCATGAGCTCGGCCCCTTGGCGATGAAGGCGTCAAGAACGGTTCGCATCAACTCGACCTGCACGGTTTTCGCCGGTGCGGAACTGCGGGACCGACTCGCGCTCGGCGAAAAGCGCGAAGACATCATCGCAGGGCTTCACCGCTCGATAATCCTTCGCGCGATGTCGATTATCTCGCGTTCGGGCGGCGTGCGGGATCAGTTCACCTTCACCGGCGGTGTGGCGAAAAACGAAGCGGCGGTAAAAGAGATTAAGAAGCTCATCCGAGAGAATTACGGCGAAGTCGGTATCAACATAAATCCTGATTCCATCTACACCGGCGCCCTTGGCGCGGCCGCTTTCGCCCGTCGCGCCGTGGCCAACTGAGGGAGTGCCGCGCCATGACCGTAACTGCAGGTATCGACGTTGGCACCGGCGCAATCAAGGCCGTTCTGTTCGATGTCGAAGGCGAAACGACAAAATGGCTTGCCCGGCGCACCGAGCGGGTGCGGCAACGAGATCCCTTCAAGCTCGCCGAGCAGATCTATGACGAGGTACTCGAAGAAGCAGGATTGCCGCGCGCTAGGGTTTCCTATGTGGCGACAACCGGTGAGGGCGAAGCGCTCGAATTCCACACCGGTCATTTCTATTCGATGACCACTCATGGCCGCGGCGCGATCTACCTTGATGGCGATGCACGGGCGGCGCTCGATGTCGGTGCTCTCCATGGTCGGGCAATCCGGCTCGACGCCCGCGGCAAGGTGTTGAGCTACAAAATGACGAGCCAATGCGCCTCCGGCTCCGGACAATTTCTGGAAAACATTTCCCGTTACCTCGGCATCGCCCACGACGAAATCGGCATGCTTTCCAAGCAGGCCGACAATCCGGAAAAGGTGAGCGGCATCTGCGCCGTATTGGCGGAGACCGACGTGATCAACATGGTCTCTCGGGGCGTCTCCGCCGCCAACATCCTAAAGGGAATCCATTCTTCCATGGCGGATCGGCTTGCCCGGCTTCTCAAAAGCATTGGCGCCGTGGATGGTGCCGTGCTGATGACGGGCGGCCTTGCGCTCGATGAAGGCCTGGTCGCAGCGATGCAGGAGGCAATGACAAAGGAGAAAGTCGCCTACCCGATTCGCCGGCACCCGGATTCCATTTATGCCGGGGCGATCGGCGCTGCTCTATGGGGGGCTTACCGGCAAGATAAGCTGCAGGACCTCGGTGCACGCGCCGCGACTCGGGTCTGCGACTAAAGACAAGGAGACGATCTATGGCCCTCTTGATTGGCGATACCTGTACGAACTGCGACGCATGTCTTCCCGTCTGCCCGAACGAAGCAATCAGCGTCGGCCCTGAAATCTACGTCATCGATCCTCTCCGCTGCACGGAATGCGTCGGTGCCGAAGAGGAATCGCAATGCAAGCTGGTCTGCCCGGCAGACTGCATCGGACAGAATCCGGATTTCTTCGAATCACAGGAGCAGCTGCTTGCCAAGTATGAGGCCCTGCATGCCTAGCCGCGATTCCCTTAGCGACTGCGGGTAGCCCAGCCATGAGCACCATTCTCTCTCTGGTTTTAAATGGCCGGCAGCGCACGGAGATGGTGGCGGATAATCTGCTGCTGGTTGATTACCTGCGAAACGTCGCGGGGTTGACCGGCACGAAAAGCGGCTGCGATGGCGGCGAATGCGGCGCCTGCACCGTACTTATCGATGACGAACCGCAGCATGCCTGCCTCACCCTGACGGCGCGGTGCCAGGGGCAGCGCATTGAGACAATCGAAGGCATTGGGCAGCCGGGAAACCTCTCGCGTTTACAAGAGATGTTCCACGAGAAGCTGGGCGCGCAATGCGGGTTTTGTACGCCGGGCATGATTATGGCGGCTGAAGCTTTGTTGCGCCGCAATCCGAACCCTGATGAGCAGGAGATTCGTGACGCCCTCTCAGGTAATTTATGCCGCTGCACCGGATATGCGAAAATCGTCGAATCTGTAACGGCGGCAACCAACGGGCCGGCGCACGCGCCTCAATCGAAGCAAACGGACACGGTCGGCCGGCCCCAGCCGCTAATCGATGGCATCGAAAAGGTTAGTGGGCGTGCCCTCTTTACCGCTGACCTTCCGGCTCGCGCCCTGGTGGGTCGCATCCTGCGCAGCCCTCACACTCATGCCGAGATACTAGATATTGATGTCGAGGCAGCGCGGACCCTCCCCGGTGTCGCCGCTGTGATCACCGGCGCCGATTGCGACAAAACTTTCGGCGTTCTGCCGATAACCATGAATGAATATCCGCTCGCGCGCGACCGCATCCGCTATCGCGGCGAGCCAATCGCCGCCGTTGCTGCGATCGATGAGGAAACAGCCGAACGAGCGCTGCAATTGATTCGCCTGAATGTTCGGGAGCTTCCCGCCTATTTCACGGCAGAGGCAGCTCGATCGCCCAACGCCGTGTCCTTGCACGAGAATTCTCCCGACAATATCCTTCGATCCGTACACGACGAATTTGGCGATGTCGACGCTGGCTTCGCTAATGCCTCTCTGGTGCGGGAGGGGCGATATCAGTGCGGCGAGGTCGTTCACGGCCAAATGGAGCCGCACGCCGCTCTGGCGGAGTATGACGCGACGCGCGGGCGGCTCACGATCCACAGCGTCACCCAGGTCCCCTACTACCTTCATCTGATGCTGGCGCGATGTCTCAATTTGGACGAGTCCGCGATCCGCATCATAAAGCCCTTTGTCGGCGGCGGCTTCGGCGCGCGCGTCGAGGCGCTGAACTTCGAAATTATCACCGCGCTTCTTGCCCGGGCTGCGCACGGCACAGTGCGGATGAATTTGACGCGCGAGGAAACCTTTCTCACCCACCGTGGCCGCCAGCAGACCGAGATTCGGCTGAAAGTCGGAATGACGCGCGCAGGCAAGCTCACCGCGGCCGAGTGCGAGGTGGTTCAGCGCGGCGGCGCCTACGCCGGCTACGGTGTCGTGACCATCCTCTACGCGGGCTCGTTGCTTCATGCGCTCTATGATATTCCCGCCGTGAAATACGACGGATATCGTGTCTATACCAACACGCCACCATGTGGCGCCATGCGCGGGCACGGATCGGTTGATGTGCGCCATGCCTTCGAGTGTCTGCTCGACAGCATGGCGGCGGAACTTGAGCTTGACCCTTTTACCGTGCGTCGCGCCAACCTTCTTCGCGTTCCTCTGCAAACCGCAAACGGTATCATCGTCAATTCCTATGGCCTTTCGGAATGCCTTGACCGCGTGCAGGAGGCAAGTGGCTGGCGGACAAGAAAGGGTCGCCTTCCTTCCGGGCGCGGCCTGGGCATGGCCTGCTCCCACTACGTGAGCGGTGCCGGCAAGCCGATTCATCGGACGGGCGAGCCGCATGCCGTGGTCGAGATGCGGCTTGATTTCGATGGTGGGGTTACGGTTCTCACCGGAGCCGCGGATATCGGCCAGGGATCTTCCACGATCGTGGCCCAGATCGCCGCGGAGGTCCTTGGCGTCGAGCTTGCGCGCATCCGCGTCATTGCCGCGGATAGCATGGTGACGCCGAAGGACAACGGTTCCTATTCCTCCCGGGTTACCTTCATGGTTGGCAATGCCGCGATCGATGCGGCGGAACGACTGCGCGAGGTTCTTGTTCGTGCTGCAGCGAAGCGACTCGATGCCGATCCATCCCAGGTTGATTGCATCGGCGAGAGATTCAGCGTCGCCGGCAGCCAAGATCACGGGCTTGCCTTTCGCGACGTCGTTGCCGCCGCGCTCGCGGATGGCGGCACGATCACAACTAAAGGCACCTTTACCGTGCCGATCGCGTATCAAGGAGGCAAGCACCGAGGCGGCGCCGTGGGCTCAACTATGGCGCTCAGCTACTCGGCGCAGGTAGTCGAGGTCGAAGTCGACACAGAGACCGGCAAGATTCACGTCGCCAAAGTTTGGGTCGCCCACGATTGCGGCCGCGCCCTGAACCCTCTCGCCGTCACCGGCCAAGTCCAGGGGGCGGTCTGGATGGGCATGGGCCAGGCGCTTTTTGAGGAAACCCGTTACGAGGATGGCCTGCCGTTACATGACAGCCTCCTTGGCTATGCCGTGCCGACGGCGGTTGAATCGCCGCCGATTGAAGTGCAGATCGTCGAATGCCTCGATCCAAACGGGCCCTTCGGCGCCAAGGAAGCGAGCGAAGGATCCCTCGCAGGCTTCCTCCCGGCGGTTGCCAACGCGGTGGCTGATGCGATCGGTCTTCGCATGGCGGAACTCCCAATCACCCCGGATCGTGTTCTTGAAGCACTGGCCCGCCGCGAGCGCGAAAGCCGTCTCGCCGCCGGCCGCGGAGCCGCCTTATGACCATACCCGCCGATATACGACTGATTCGCCCGGCAAGCCTTGCCGAGGCGCTTGCAGCAAGACGCCAGCACAGTGGCGCACGGCTGCTCGCCGGCGGCACCGATCTTATCCCGAACTTTCGGCGCGGCATCGGCGGTGCGATCGCACTGATCGACATCGCCGGCCTGCGGGATTTGCAGACCATTACCATGGAGTCCGCAGGCCTCCGCATTGGCGCGGGCGTTACGCTCGATCGGTTGTCGCGCGATCCGCTCATTGACGTGCATTTTCCCGCCCTTGCCGCGGCGGCGCGGCAAGTCGCTGGTCCCGCCCATCGCACCATCGCGACGCTTGGCGGTAATCTTTGTGTCGATACCCGCTGCATTTTTTACAATCAAAGCGCCTGGTGGCGGCAAAGCAACGGCTTTTGCCTTAAACATCGCGGGGACCGCTGCCATGTGGCGCCAACAGGGAAGCGGTGCTACGCCGCCTATAGCGGCGATACCGCGCCGGTACTTCTTGCGCTTGGCGCTGCCGTTGAGCTTGGTGGGGTCGAAGGCACCCGGGTCGTTCCGCTGGACAGCTTTTTCAATGAAGACGGCGCCGCCCACCTTTGCATCGGCGATGATGAGATTCTGCTTGGTGTGCGGGCGCCGGTCAACTCAGGCTGCGTGACGGCATACGAGAAAACCCGCTTCCGCGGCGCGATCGACTTTCCGCTCGCCGGTGTCGCTGTCTCGTTGCGCCGCGAAAAGGACGTGCTTGGCGATTTGCGGATCGCCGTAACCGGCACGAACTCGCGGCCGGTTCTCTTGACCGGCATCAAAGCGCTTATCGGCCGATCCGTTGATAATCAGGTTTTGCAAGAGATCGGCAAGTTTGTGCAAAAACAGGTCTCGCCCATGCGAACGACGCTCGTACCCGCGCATTACCGGCGGCGGGTGGCAGCAGCAACGGCAGTCCGCCTGGTTCGCCGTTTGTATGCCGCCCAGGGATGAGGATGCTCGGTAAGACGGAAACCGGCGGCCGCCACGTCGCGGAAGCGCTCGGGCTTTCAAGGTGAGAAAAACCACGAAGGATTCTCAGCCATGGAATGCGGCCACGATGCTCTGCCTTCTGTCGCCGCCGAAAGAGTCTCCTCCGAAGCTCCGCGGCCGTTGCGCCGAGGGGAAATCCTAAACGCCTGCGATGCTCTTCTTGGAACCCCGCTCGTACGCGGCCTGGGCCACGCGCCGGCGCTAATTTACCGCAACGATATCTATAGTTATGGCGCGCTTGAGGCATTGGTCAATCAGTTCGCTCGCGCGCTCAAGGCCGCGGGCATCAGCGTCGGCGGCCGCATCCTTCTTATGCTCAAAGACACGCCTGAGCTTGTTGCCGGTTTTCTCGCCACGATGAAGATCGGCGGCGTGGCCGTTGCTCTGAATACCCGCTACTCGGCAGCCGATCTTGGGTTTGCCATCACGGATGCTGACTGCCAAGCGATGTTCATCCATAGGGATTTCATGCCGTTGCTTGAGCACGCGCTGGCCGATGGCGTCCCGCGCCCGCCGCTCCTCGTCGTGTGCGACGAGGTCCCCGACGCCCCAATAGCCGCAATTTCTCTTGCCGAATTTCTCGGCGCCGCCGCGGGCACCGTTGAAAGCGAGCCGACCTCGCCTGATGACATGGCGTTCTGGGTCTATACATCGGGCACTACTGGAAAGGCGAAGGCAGCCGTGCATCGTCACGGCGAGATATTAATCGCCGACCGTCACCTTGGCGACATGTTTGGCATCAAACCGGGAGATCGTATCTTTTCGTCGTCGAAGCTCTTTTTCACTTTCGCTCTCGCCCATTGCCTGCTTGGCGGCCTTCGCCTCGGCGCGACCCTCATTCTCGACGATCGCTGGCCGCATACCGAGGTGATTGCGGAAATTGTGGCGCGCCATCGTCCCGACGTGATGTTTAGCGTGCCTACGATCTACCGTAATCTTCTGAACGACGGTCGCGCCAAAACGGCCTCCTTCCGCGCCATTCGCACCTTTATCTCGGCAGGTGAGCGATTGCCGCCCGGCGTCTTTCGGCAATGGAATGACGCCACCGGCAAGCCAATCTTGGATGGGATCGGAGCCACAGAAACGCTCTTTCTCTTTATTGCAAATACGCCAGGCGCATGCCGCGCCGGCGCAACAGGACGCCAGCAACCGGGTGTCGAGCTCAAATTGCTTGACGATGACGGACGGCTAATCGACACGCCGGGCGAACTCGGCGTGCTGTGGGTCCGCATGGATTCGCTCGCGGCCGGATACTGGAACCGGCCGGACAAAACCCAAATGAGCTTCGATCAAGGTTGGTATCGCACCGGAGATATGTTCAGTTTTGACGAGGAGGGCTGGTGGTACCACCAAGGGCGCAGCGATGACCTGTTCAAGGTTTCTGGGCAGTGGGTATCGCCGACGGAAATCGAGGATTGTGCCCTCTCTGTACCGGGAGTTGTCGACGTTTCGGTTCTCGGGGTGCCGAACTCGGATGGCTTGACGCGGCTGATCATGTTCGTTGTCCCCGCACCCGGCGTGCGTGTTCCTGATCTCGCCGAGCGTATTCAGGACAATCTCAAAGTCCACCTCGCCATCTATAAATGTCCGAGAAACATTCATTTCGTCTCCGAGATTCCGCGTACGGTCACGGGAAAGGTGCAACGGTTCCGTTTGCGCGAGGCGGCAATCGGCATGCTTTCTGCTCGCACCGTCAAAGAAGGGACTGCCATCGAGAAGCCGGCGAGCCCGGCTTAGCGATACGAGAACGTTCGCACCGAAGCGAACGGCCGATGAGCATTGGGCAAGAGGAGAACGCGCATGAGTATGGCAGTGACCGGGAAGATTTCGGGTTTCGCCTCCACCTCGACCCCGTTCGACGCGATCGAGGTTGCTTCGCGGGACGAAATCGCGAAAGTGCAGCGCGAACGCCTCAAGTGGTGCCTGCGCCACGCCTACGAGACCGTCCCTCACTACCGCCAGGCGTTCGACGCCAAAGGGGTAGCGCCCGATGATTTCAGCGATCTTGGCGACCTTGCCAAATTCCCGTTTACCACCAAGCAGGACCTCAGGGACAATTATCCCTTTGGCATGTTTGCAGTGCCGCGAAGTGACATCGTTCGGATTCATGGTTCTTCCGGAACAACGGGAAGGCCCACCGTTGTCGGGTATACCAAGAAAGACATCGAGACTTGGTCCGATGTTATGGCGCGCTCGATCTGGGCAGCGGGCGGGCGGCCAGGGATGATTGTTCATGTCGCCTATGGTTATGGCCTCTTCACCGGGGGCCTTGGCGCCCATTACGGCGCCGAGCGATTGGGCTGCACCGTGGTGCCGGTCTCAGGCGGTATGACCGAACGTCAGGTACAGCTCATCACCGATTTCAAGCCCGATATCATCATGGTGACGCCGAGCTATATGCTGGCTCTTCTCGATCAGTTCCGCGCCGCGGGTCTCGATCCCAGGCAAAGCTCGCTCAAGATCGGACTGTTTGGCGCCGAACCATGGACCAACGCTATGCGGTATGAGATCGAGCAAGCCGCCGACATGCAGGCGATCGACCTGTACGGCCTTTCAGAAGTGATCGGCCCAGGCGTCGCGTGTGAATGCTGCGAAACCAAGGACGGGCTCCATATCTGGGAGGACCATTTCTATCCCGAAATCATCGACCCGAAAACCGGCGTGCCGGTTGCGGACGGCGAAATCGGCGAGCTCGTGTTCACCTCCCTTAGCAAGGAAGCGATGCCCGTGGTTCGCTATCGTACCCGCGATTTGACCCGGCTTCTTCCCGGCACCGCGCGGAGCATGCGGCGCATGGAAAAGGTTACCGGCCGCTCAGACGACATGATGATCGCTCGCGGCGTCAACATCTTTCCGACCCAAATCGAAGAGCAGATTTTGCGCTGCGAGGGACTCTCGCCGCATTACGAGATCGAGCTTTTGCGTGAAGGCCGCATGGACGAACTCCGTGTTCTGGTCGAGGCGAAACCCGAGCATGCCGATGATGCGTCGCGTCACGCGCAGGCTAATCTTCTCGTCCACCATGTGAAAAACATGATTGGCGTCACGATCACCGTGACCGTGATGGTGCCGGGAGCACTCAAGCGTTCGGCGGGAAAAGCCGCACGCATTATCGACCGACGGAAAAAGGACTAGGACCTGGCGCGGCGCCTGTCATCGACATTGATGCTCTGCCGTCTGATATGGTCTTGTCATAAAAATTGGGGCTGTCGTAGCTAAGAGTGCCTAGAAAGGGTATTTTTGGCTATGGTTTACGAGCGAAGAAGCCGTCTTACGGCGCGGCAACAGGGACGTCTGATAGAGCACTTTGTGACAGGAGCGACAGCG
>JBJKQL010000042.1:0-51728 GCA_046705265.1 Ferrovibrionaceae bacterium | reverse complement strand
CTGCGGCCGTATCTGCAGGCACCGGAAGAAGATCAATATCTCGACCGGGCTCGCCGGCCAAAAGCTCGGAACCAACGAGGTCAATGACGGCATTTGGCTCGTCACCTTCATGCACAATGATCTCGGGCACTTCGATCTGCAGCAGAAAACCTTGCAACCCCTCGACAACCCGTTCGGCACGAGGTTGTAACCCGTGTCTAAGGTACGTTCCTTCACCCATCTCTCCGGGCCGGACACATTTTTCTCTGGTAGCGGGGGAGGGATTTGAACCCCCGACCAAGGGATTATGATTCCCCCAAAATCCCAAGACCATGCCAGACCATGGGAAACCATGCGAACGCCAACAGACTGCTCGCGTTCGCATCTTGCGCCATCGTTGCCCGCCGTCTAACATCGCCGGCAATCGCATTTGTTAGATCGTTTGTTAGACAGCGACCTTGGGACTCTCACGCGGAGCATGGGACTATGAACAAAATCGCCCTCACAGACCCTCGCCTAAAGAACCTCCACCCAACCCCCACCCGCCGCACCATTTGGGACTCAATCGTTCCCGGCCTAGCCGTTACGGTCGGCGCTAAGGGCATCCCGAGTTTCTACGTCGTGAAGCGCCAAGCCGGCACCAAATCCCCCAAGTGGATTCTTCTCGGAACCTACCCAACCTTGCCGCTCAAAGATGCCCGCGACAGAGCCCGCGACACACTGCGCGTCTTAGCCGAAGGCGAAAACCCGACCGCGCTTGCCGAAGCTAAGCGCCAAGCCCGCCACGACAGCGCCTTCGCAATCGTCGCCGAAAACTTCATCGCGCGCCACCTACCGCAACTCCGGACAGGCCGCACGGTCGAAGCCCTAATCCGCCGTGAGCTAATTCCGACCCTCGGCAACACGCCTATCGCCGAAATCCGGCGCGGCGACATCACGACCCTCTTGGAAACCATCATCGACCGCCAACGGCTCGACCCCCGCTCCGGTGGCCCAAACGCGGCCCGCAAGACCCTCGCCGCCCTCAGCAAGCTCTTCAATTGGACGCTAAGCCTCGGCCAACACGACCTCGATACAAACCCCTGCAACCAAATCAAACCCGCCGACCTCGCCCTCGGCGTCAAGGTCCGCGACCGCATCCTTACCGACCCCGAGCTGCGGCTTGTTTGGCAGGTCGCAGACTCGACGCCATATCCATTCGGAACCCTGGTCAAAGCCCTGCTACTGACGGGCCAGCGTCTCAACGAAATAGCCGCCGCCCGTCGGTCGGAAATCGCCGGCACCATTCTCACAGTTCCAGCCGCCCGAATGAAAGGCAAGGTCGCGCACACGGTTCCTCTAACCGGCGACGCAACGGCGCTACTAGAAACGGCGTTCGACGCGACGCCTTTAGAACCCCGCTTCATTTTCTCGACAACAGGCGGCCTTCGCCCCGTTTCCGGCTTTAGCAAGTTCAAGTCGCACTTCGACCGCGCCCTGACAACCTTGAACGGCGGGACTCCCCTCCCCCGCTGGACCCTCCACGACTTGCGTCGCACAGCCCGGACCGGAATGGCGGCGGCGGGCGTCAACGTCTTCATCGCCGAGCTAGTCATCGGCCATCGCCAAACGGGAGTCCATGCGGTCTACGACCTACACCGCTACGACTCGGAAAAACGCAAGGCCCTGGAGGTTTGGAACGCGAGACTCGCGGCCATCCTGTCGCCCCCACCGGACAACCTCGTCAGACTCCGAAACTAAAACCGCAGGCGCAAGCAAGGCGTGCAAGTGCTATGCGGGGAGCCCCGGAGGCGCTGTGCTGCTGCTATGACTGCTATGCGCTATTAGTGTGCCGGGACGCGCCTTACGACACGCCACTACTGGCCGATAGATCAACACCTAGGCCCGGTGGAGCTTTCGTTCCGACCAAAATCGGATCACCGCTCCCCATCAGCGGAATATCCATTGCCGTCAGTTCCGTGTAGCACTCGGCCCGGCCGTCGCCGGCCCTCGACGTGCGGAAGACGTGATTATAGGCATTTATCCAGAATTTCCGCGCTGCAAACAGCTTATCCACGCGCGGACTATCGACATAAACCACATTCAGCGGCCTCACGTCGGGCGCTTCATCAACCCGACAACTCAGAATGTAGGCCCGTTGCGCGATGTCGCGGGCCATCGCCACGGCCAAGGTTTCCGCCTGTTCCGCCGTCGATCCATCGTGCCGCTCGGTATAGACTGGCAATTCCCCCGCCGCAATCCCACCGCGCAAAATCGTGACCAGTTGCGCCACTTGCGCCCCAGTCCAAATCCCTGCCTTTATCGTCTTGGTCCCAACCGAAAAGTTGGTTCCTAACACTAACGCAGTTCCGGTTGTTTCCTGCCCGGTCGAATGATCATATGACAGAACTATTGTCTGAAAACTCAAATTCCGGCGCGAGTTAAACCGGACCTCTAGGTCCCAGCATGGCATCGCGCCACTTGGAACCGGATTTTGCAAATACGACACCGTAATCGGAATCAGTCCCGCGCCCGGCGCGCTAAACACCAGCTTCTTATCTGGCGTGACGTAAACTATATTGCCCGTCGCCCGCGCAACGCGATTCAGATAGTCCCAAACGTTCGACGTGGTCGGCGCGTACATCCTATCGAAGGCGGCGAAGCTCTGACCGCCATGTGCGACCGGTTCCTTTGTGACGGGGCTGATAGTTTGATTTGCGTTTTCGACCTCCGGCGTCAAACCGTACATTTCAGCAATTTGACTAACTAGGCTTGTCGCCGCCTGATTCATCGTCTGGACGGCTTTCCCCGGAACAACTTGCGGCGTCAGCATCACGACCGCCTCCCCAATCTGCGAGGGAAGGATTCGCTTCTGATCGACCAGGGGTCCGGCCCAATCCCTCGCATAGATACGGACACAGTCCGAGTCATACAGCCAATCGCCCCACAGATACTCGCCACCAAACAAATGCGTCCGCACGCCCCCCAACCTAACGAAAATGTCCAGCGGCAAGAACGCGGGCGAGTTTCCCGCGACCGATATCAAATCCAGCCCCGCGCGTTCCAACACGCTGCGGTCTAGCGTCACGTTCGCATGACCGCAAGCGGTATACGTTCCGCTCGCGACGCTATACGACAAAACCGGTAAGGGCCGCCCGGCGATCACCAACTCGGGAATTATGTCGATCATCAGTGTGCCGTCCAACTAGATTCGTGAATCGCCGAACCGCCGCCGCCCGGCTGACGCACAAGGGCTTGATGAAAGCCTTCGACCTGCGTCTTGACGTGCTTGTGGTGGATTTCCTCCCCATCGACATACACGTTGACGGTAACATTCGGGCCACCCACGGCGGCCATCAACGCCCGATCCTTGTCCCAAGGCTTAAGTCCATAATGCAAGTACCCGTACTCGGCGACCATGTCCTGCACGGCTCGCGGCGCCGACATCGCAGTCGGATATCTGTTGACATCAACGCCAATCGCACGCGCCCACGACCGCCACGTTCGGTCTATAATCTGATAATACCCGCTCGCCGACGAAACCGCGTTTTTTACGTTCCGATTACCAGACTCAAACCTCTCAATCATCGGCCCTATGACGTCCCACGGAGCCCTTGCAGTCGTCGCCCGAACAGACGACTCCGTTCCACTCGGAGTGTGTGTAATCGGAATCCAAGGGCTCGCGGGCTTTAGGTTGAGGTCGGGGCGGCGAAGCCAAGACGGCAACACCGACAACAAAAGTTCAAGGTCGCTAAGCTTCCGATTCACGCGGCTAACCACGTCGGCAGTAATCTTGAACACCGTCGTGACGACGGGAACCGCCGTCGTTCCAAGTGTCGCGAGCGTGTTTTCCGCCGCCATAACCGCCCGGTTAAACTCGCCGAACGGACTTCCCGCCATGTATTGCGCCAAGACGTTCCGCGACGACTCCGTCGCTAGGCCGCCGCCAAATACCCGTAGCGCGGCGGCGATATTTTTAATCGCCGCGCTCTGACTTAGGGCAGCTACCTCGCGACCGCCCCTCTTGCCACCAAACGCCTCAGTCTCGTAATAAAGTCGTTGCGCCTCCGGCAGTTTCATCAAGTGGGCGTGGAGAGTTTTCAAGAACCCCACAACGTTTCCGCTTTCCAACATCTTAAGGCCGGTCGGTTGGCCGCCAGGACCTAGAATGCCCAACTTCTCGCCCGCGACCAACTGCTCAATCGGCAAACTCTTTAGCGCTAGAAGCGGCATCGCGGCCCACTTCGACATGGCAAGAAACGCGGCGTTCAGTCCCGTTCCGGCCCGCGTCGCCGGGATTCCGGCTTGGACGCTCGCCGCCGTCAACGCGAACTGCGTCGTCGGCGAAATCCCCAAAATGTTCGCGCCCGGCGCCTCGTACGCGAGTCCCCGTGTCAATTCTGGGAGCGTCGCCGGTGTCATTCGACTAAGGGCCGTAAACTCCCCCATCACTTTCGTGTACTGCGCTGGCGTGCTGACGTTATATAAATGCGCGAGATTCATTAGTGCCGTCGCGCTATCGGAAAAGCTGCTGCCCTTTAATAAGCTCTCGATTTCCGCGCGCCGCAACACGGTCGGCAGCATCGCGAAATGCTGCGCGGCTGTGAAGCGCGGTGTCGCCAGGAAAAACGCCTTCGCGGCCTCGGTCAGCGGCCCGTAGCCCGCTCCTGTTTGCGCGGCGAGGCGCCTTATAATCGCAATATACGTCCCTTCCTCGCTTGGCTTGAACGCGCCTGCCATCGCCAAAGTCTGCGCCTCCGACTTCAGCTTGCTCGCCAAGTACGTTCCGCCGCCTGTCAGCAAAAGCGGAATCGCGATTTCTGGCTGCGTCGCCAAACCAAAAACGCCCGTCCCGGCACCAGCCGCTCCGGCGGCCACCTTCGCGCCGTGAACGAAACTACTCTCGCCCCGACGCGCCTCGCCACCCGCTGCCCTTGGTCCAACGCCGCCCGGCACTCTTCCCACGTCGCGAATGGCCGCGCCCCTGGCGGCCGTAGCGGCCAACTGTTCGTTAACGCGCCCGACGCTGGCCGCCAACGCATCGGCCCTCGCCGTCAGCGCCGCAAGTCCCGACTGCGCAGCGGCGAAATTCGTATCGCCGACAGCTTGCAATCCAACCTTTACGCGGTCCGTCAGCGCCGCCAGCCGCTCAAACTGTTCCGACAACCGCAGCAAAACCGGCCCGGCCCGATCCATGATCTCGAAGACCGCCCCGGTTGAGAAAATGGCGTCTGGCATCTTTTTTGACCTTCAAATTGTTAGGGGTGACCACGCAAGCCGAACCAAGGATGCGCCACAAAGACGCTTCGCTGCGCCTTCCATGGTCACCCCGAACGACCTATCGAAACATCCGCCGAAGATTCACCTTCAGCCAGGGCCGTCCGCGCCGCCCAACGCCGAAGGCGACGGGGAGCGTTCTTTCCCGACTGGCCCAATAGAGTCCGCCATAGAGAAAATTCCGAAACCCCCGACCAAACAACCCAAAATATGTTCTCATCGTCGCGTCCTTTCCTATCTTGCATACAAGTTGATCCTCATCGGCGGTTTCCAGTCCCGCACTCGCGCCTCGCGCTTCAGCATCAGGTCCGTCACGGCCCACACCATTGCATCAAGTCGATCATCCCCAACGCCCCCAACAAACGACGTTAACTGATCTTCCAGCTTCGGAAATTTTCCGCACAACCGGACGCGCCCTTGGTCGAAAAGCGCCGCCACAGGTTCCGCCCGGACCGACTTGCCATGCGACGCACTTACCGACTTAAGCGGAATGTTTGGTTCCAAGGTTCGCAACAGCGCCGTCACGACCGCCCCACCGTAATTGTGTTCGACCACTATGCGGTCGGCCTCGAAATCATGGAAGGCGCTAACGACTCGGCTGCCCCACACGTTTGGAAGCGCGTGCAAGCTGTAGTCGCCCAAAATATAACAAATGCCGTCCGTGCCCTTCCCCGCGACAATAATTCCGGTTTCGTCGCCGCCGCGACCGCCGCCGCTCGGATCAACCCCGACGACAATCCGCACCATGTCGGGCGCATCCCCGACAAGCCGGGCCTTTTCAATCATCCCCCAAGTCCACAAGGCGTCGGGCGTGTCCCACAAGACGCGACCATGCAATTCCGCCTCGCCCAACCGACTGCCATCGTAACGCGCATATAGGTCCTTCAAGGCGCTCGCGTCGAGATTCGCCGCATTTTCACTCGTCGAACCGTGCCGCACAACGCACGTCGGGTCCGACATCAGGGACTTCAGAATCGGGATTGGCCTCGGCGTACTTGTGATCATCATGCGGGGCGACATGCCCTTGGGTCCCGTCACGCGCAACGCCAATAGGGCATTCGCCATACAGACTTCAACATTGGTCGAGTGACACAATTCGTCCCACAGAAGGAAGGAAATGTTGCTACCACGCAACCTGTCAGGCTCTTCACTACTGAAAAGGTATGCGACAGCGCCATTCGACCAAACGATTCGCCTATTGGTCGGCTCAAAGATTGGCCGGTTCCATGACGGGCAGACGGCTAGAACGCCGCTAGGTCCCTCGACACAGACTCGCCGCACCACGTCCGCAGTTTGCCCCAAAATCCCCATCGACGTGGCTTCGCCCGTCTCCGCTAGCCAACGCAAAAACTCGACCGCGCTTCGCGTCTTGCCAAACCCCCGCCCCGCCAACAACAGGAAAAACCGCCACGGCTCGCTTAGCGGCGGCGGAATCTGACTTGGCCTCGCCCACAAGCGCCAGTCGTGAAAAAAAGCCAGCGCCGTTTCATTGTCGCGAATTTCGGCGAGGGCCTCGGCGCGTTCCGACAGCGGCAACGCCATAATCTTCTCGACAACACTCAGATTATTGTCGGCCATTGGAAGAACCGGAATCGGATCGACTAGGTATCACGCGCGCCTTCGGCGCTGGACCTAGCAACTCAAGTCGCCCCGCTTCGGCCTCCAACGCGTCGGCCAGCTTCCGACACAAGGTGGCCGCATGCTTTGCTTGGTCGGCAGCGATGTCGTAATTGCGGTCGGATCGCAACGACAGAAAGAAGCTATACCCAAGGCTGGCTTCGTCGGCCGCGTCATTCAAAGCGGCGACGATTTTCGCCGAGGTCGCGAATTTTTTCGCCCCGCCTTCAAGTTGTCGAACCGCGTCAAACTTCATCATCTCGTCGCTCCCCTACACCTACAGCTACAGTCAGCAAGGCTTGGCACAGCACACAGCTAGCAGGCTGCTCTGCTTCCTGGCTTTTCTGGCGCGCCAACTCAAGTCAACGGTTCGCATAGACATGTTGGTCAGTCGCAACGCCGCGCGAGATCGTAACGGGCGAGCGGCCCTTGATAACGACCGTGGTCGCTAAACTCGCCGCGCCGCCGCGCAACAAAACGCTTGCGTTCGAACCGACGATGAAGAAGTTCTTGTCGGCGGTCGCGAGCGGCGAGAACGCGACGGCTATTTCCGCGCCGCCGTTGGCGATTTCGGTGTCGGGGTTGTTCGGGTCTGGCGTTGGCATGTCGAAAACCGCCGCCGCTTCGGTTGGCGCCAACACTACCGACTCAGGCGGCGAGGCGGGAGTGAATAGGACTTGCTCGTAAAGTTTCATTGTCGATCCTCTTTACCGATTTTGGGGTCAAGACTTGCTTCCAAACTCGCGGCCTACGGCGCGGCCTTCGCGACTGACGGAGCGGTCGCGGTCAGCGGGTCTCAGGTCGCCGGGGGCGCTCGAAACGCCGCCTTCGCCCGACAGAACCGCGTCGCGGGGCGTTGGGGGTCGCTGGCGTTCGACGGAAACAGGGCCGCCTGTTTGGCCGGGCGCGGCCTGTTGTCGCAGGGATTTGTTGATGTTTCGCGAGGGGGGTTTCATGTCTTTGGTCCCTAAGTTGATTTTTTTTGATTTGGGCGTGGTGGGGCTAACAACGTTCAACCGCCAGTTGCCGACACTAAACCCTACCCCCCGTTTTCGGACGGCGAATCCCGCCGCTACCGCCTACAAGCGCAGACAAGAAGCCGCTTTTCATCACGTTGTAGTCGCGACGACTCATATCTCGCGCGTCTCGGTCCTGGAATTTCGCCGCAACTAACGCCACAGTAGCAGACCGCCGCTCGCGTTCGGCGCTTCTCGTTGCCTCGACATAGGCTTGTTCCACAATTCTCAAGGTATTGACCGTCATAACGTAACCCTTTCCGACAACAACTGAAGGATTGCTAACCTATTGTCGGCGACTATTCGCCGATCTACTTCGCCAATCAGACGTGGCATTGTCGCGACTATATTGCCGTCAACAACCGACAACATGACGCCTTTACTTGCGAGACTAGCGACGACTTGAACGGCCACCTTCGGAACCGCGTCGGGAGCTTTGGCGTTCGGCGGTTGGGGACCTATCTCGCCAACCCGCGCTCGGTGTTCCAGGCTCGCTAGCCAAGCCGCGTCCCGACACTTCGCCTCGAACCGCAACCAGACCAAAGCGGCCCCGACTTTATCCGCCGAGTGGTTCCGGCCACCCTGGTAGCCGTCCCGCAACAACTCGACCGACCGCCGTTGCGTCTCTTGAAGCTCCAGGTCGAGAAGTCTCGCCCCAGCTTTGAGCGACGCGCGGGCAACGCGATAGATCGTCATGGCGCTCGCTCGGATCGGCAGCTTCTTCGCCAGCGCCGCCGAGGCATCGGCCCGAGAGGGCATCTGAATCGCGCCGCCGGGGCTGGTTTCCGGCGGGCCAGGGGCCCGCCTCGGCCCGGCATCTATAAGAGTACCGTTTGCCGGCGCGGCGCTTTGGGCGGGCTCTGGCGGCTGGGTTTCTTGCGAACCGTTCTCAATATTGAGCATACAAATTTCCTTCTATGTCGCTAAACCGCTCTTGACAACTTTCGGCTTTATGACCATATTACCGAAAGTCACCGCTCGCCAGTCGAGCATTTCCGCGAGGATCAAGCCCATGACAACCACCCCCACAGCCGACGTAAAGCCGAAAGTTCCCCAAACCCCGAGGAAGCGCCTCTATCTTCGGCCCGACGAAGCCAACCGCCTGATCGCCGCCGCCGGCAAGCGCGGTCGCTACCCGTTCCGCGACAAGGTTCTCGTTCGCCTTATCTACCGTCACGGGCTTCGCGTCAGCGAGGCAACTAACTTGCGGTGGGCGAACCTGGACCTGGACGCCGGCACGGTCCACATCATGCGCCTGAAGGGCTCGAAAGACTCGACGCACACATTCGACCGCGACGAACTTCGCGACCTGCGCCTGTTGCGCAAAACCGCGTCCGGGCCGTTTGTGTTCGAGACTGAGCGCGGCGGGCCGCTGTCGGCCGACGCCGTCCAATACATCGTTCGCGAGGCGGGCAAGCTGGCGAAGCTGGACCTCGACTCGCCTATCCATCCCCACATGCTTCGCCACGCGGCCGGCTATGCCTTGGCGAACGACGGAACCGACACGCGCCTTATTCAGGACTTCCTTGGTCACCGGGACATCCGCCACACGGCGCACTACACAGAGATTGCCCCAAAGCGCCTCGCAAGTTTGCGCATCCGCTAGACAACCCAACGTCACGACTCTGGGGGCCATCATTCGGCCCCCTTTTCTTTGTCGGAAATCGGCGCAACGGGATTCAAGTCGCCCAAAATCGCATCCCCGTTTTTGGCCGCCGTCTGGCGCTCTTCGCGGGGCTGGCGGACGTCAACGGCCGGCCCGTTAGAGCCGCCAACGTCCGCCGCCTCCGACGACCCAGGAGCGAAAGGAACCACCGGGCCGGAGCTTTCATTCAAACCTAGGTCTAGCGCCTCGCCAGCGTCGGGCGGGGGCTCCGTCGCTTCCGTCTGGGCGATTATTGGCCGCATGGCCCGAATCTCGGCGGTTCCGAACAGTCGCAAAAGTCGGTCAAGCTCGCCCGGCTGGCCGCTCGGGTTGGTCGGAATATTCGCGTTAATTGTGGCCGACAATCGTGGATGACAATACGGCGCGGCGTGGATTGCAGCTAAGAGTCGCGTTTTCAGATCAAGCTTAACGTCTCTTAGGACCTCAAGTAAAAAGTCGAGTGGTTGTTTCTGACTTCCACGCACAAGAAGAATATCGCCGGGCGAGTCCAAGACTTGCCGATATAGGGATTTTGGCCGTCCCGCGCCGGGTCTTGCGCCGCCTCTTGCCATTTCTTGACCAAAGTCGTTATTTGTATGTTTCAAGCGAATTATAGCATCAATTACTTGATACGGCAAACGCAAAGAGCCGCTTTTTCAAAAGAGCCCCATCGGCCCCCCCCCTCGGCCCGTTGCGCGTTGCGCTCGCCCGCCCTCGGCCCCCGCCCCTGCAACACCCCCTAACCCCCTGATCCCCTTACATTTTCCGCCTACCGTTGCAGTGTTGCGCCCATTTCCGGCGAGGGAGAAAAGCCGTTTCAAGCTCTAGGAAGGTCTACTACACAATCCCCCCTATCGGCCCTGCAACACTGCAACGCCGCCCTCCGCCGCCTCGGCCAGCACCTCCGCTTGCGGCAGCACCTCGGTTCCGTTCGGAACCGCCGCCGCCGCGACAAGGCGCGCCTCGACCCCGGCCCGCCCGCCGCTCGCATCCACCAACCACCCGCCCGCCACCGCCGCCGCCACCCGACGCGACACGCTCGACTTGTGAATCCCCAACCGCGCGGCCAACTGCGTCACGTTTGGTGCTTCCCCGACCTCTTCCGTCAGCTTCTTGACCGCCTCCACAGTTTCGCGCACCGACTTCGGAACCGTCCCGTCCACTCCCTCGGACACCAACTCCCCCACCAACTCCCTCACCGCCGCGTAATCCGCGACCGTCGCCACCACCGCACCATCGCTTTCGTCGCGTTCCCGCGTCGCCTGATGCAACAACGCATGTGCTTCAATCAGCGCCAACACGGTCGGAAAATCCCGCCTCAACCTCAGCGCCACCACCGGAATCAATTCCGCCAACTTAGTCGCGAACGGCACCACCACCGGACATTCCTTTAGGTCCTTAGCGCTCAAGCCCCGCTGTAACGCATGCCACGCCTTCAAATCGACCTGTGCCTTTGCCTTTCCCTGCGCACCCCTCGCCTGCGCCAACAGCACCGCCCGCGTCTGTTCCACGCTATCCGAAACCGGAATCGACAAAATCCTTGTCTCATTTTCCGCATGCAACGACGCAGCCGTGGTCGTGACCATAAACCCCGTGGGGCCTTCAACCTCAATCGTCCGGGCGGCAAACTTCCCGTCCGCGCCCTTCTCCGTCACCTTATATCTGATCCGACCTTCGCTCATTAGCGTTCGCACCAAGTAACTCGCATAGTCGCTTGCAAGCCCGGACCACTCATAAATCACCACCATGCGGTGCTTAAGCGGCTCCTCAACGTTATAAATAAGCGCCCGCTCCGACATACTCGTTAGCTCGACGAATTCCCCCGGCGGAAACAACCTCAGCACCGTCTTCACCAACTCCGACTTGCCGCTACTCGACGGCCCCTTCACAGCCACGCTCACAATGCGCGGCAACAACCGACTCGTAACGGCCAAATAAATCAGACGCGCCGCCCGTCGTTCCCCAATCAGCCCCAACCCCCCGACCGCCTTATCGACCTCGGCCAAAATATCCCCCCTCGTCGCCAGACTGTCTTTCATGTCGCGTCTCCTTCCACCGGCTCAAACAGCAACAACGTTGACCACCCCGGATACCACCAGCTTTTCTCTCTTCCGAAATTCGTGATTTTTATCTGCGGCCCGACCGCTTCGGCAGCCTGTTCCATCGAAAAACCGTCGTCGCCGGGACTGCAACTAAAATTATACGGATGGCTCACAATTGCGGCGGCGCGCCCCGGCCTCCCGACTTCTCGAAAATAATAAGCATGATCGAACAACCGATATGACCAGTGTCCGCTAGTGGGCGTATGATGCCAACCCTCCCTCGGATTGTGGACCTTCCGCCTCGCGAGCACACTCAACGAAAACCACCTATCCGTCACGCGCCACCCCCGCGCCTTGCCGAAGGCCCGCGCCGCCGCCTCCCGACTCTCATAACTGAACACCTTCTCGTTTCTTATCGCCGCCACCAAACCTTCCAACCCTTCATCCATTTCACTTCCTCCAATTTCCGAGCCGCGCCGTCATACCGCCCTCCTTCTCGACAGCCGCGCCAAAACCCTCTCTTCTTCCGCAGTCCAGACGGGAGTCATCGACGGACAATCCGGATCGTTCATCACCGACAACAAGTCCTCGACCTGTCGCCTGACAGCCTGCGCCTTTGTGACGCGCCACCGGCGCCTCGCCTTTGCTCTTTGCCGTCGATATTCTCGAATGTTTGGATTTCCAGCCATGATGTATGCCTCCTTGCTCGGTTTTCGATCTCTACCGGCAAGCTGAGGGGCGGCGATGGCAATTGGGGCTTGCGCGAGGCTGGGAGCGCGCTTATTTTGCTTCTTGGAACTGCCCTTAAGTCTTCTCAGACCTACGCCACCGGACGCCCCTCAGCGTCCGGTTTTTTTTCCTCTAGTGTTTCACCTCTGACAAAAGTTTCCTGCCACGGTTTGTTAGTTTGTGGGTTTGTACAGTTGTCGCCTAGGCCGCGTCCGGCGCGATATCAAGCGCCTCGCCCCCTTTCGGTGCGTCGGGCGCGTCGGGTTTCCACGTCCCATTCAGAAACGCAATAATATCCGACTCACGCCAAGCCAACGTTCGCCGCCCCAAGACTCGGGGCTTCGGAAACAGTCCGGCCTCCGACAACCGGCGCAAATGTACCGTCGACCACTTGATGCCCCACACGGGCAACTCGCTTCGCGGAATGAATCGTAAGTGGGAAAAGTCAGTCATGATTTCGCGTCCTCTGTGTTGGGTTGGGGGTTCTCCCGCCCGGCCCTAACGCGTGGCGCGATGTTTTTATTGCTTTCTATTGTTCCTCGTTTATAGCATAGCCTGATGGCCGATGCAAGAAAAAAGAATCTAGCAAAATCAATGCCTTAGAAGATCGCGGCATATCGTTACTTCCCCATTACTTGTCGCTTCCCACAAAATCCCCACCCCAATTACTTACCCCGAGTCCCATCGCCAAGTAACAAACCCCCTCGCGACTCAAAACCCAAGTCGGGAAGGCCGGCCCCCCCCCACCGGCATACTCTCGGGACCCCCTCGGAAGCATACCCGCGCCAACCCCCAAGCCCCGTTAGACCGTCGTTAGACAGCCGCTTGGCGGGGCCGTTTTCGCGGCCCAAATTCTTCCATAAGTATCTGATTTGTTTGGTAGCGGGGGAGGGATTTGAACCCCCGACCAAGGGATTATGATTCCCCTGCTCTACCACTGAGCTACCCCGCCGAAGGCGAGGGCGGATATAAAAGCCAGCGGCGCTTCCTGTCAAGCAAGCACGGCGAGAGGCCCGATGAAGCTCGGAAAATCCAGAAATTGCCCGGCCAAAAAACGGCGGGCCGCGGGTGGTTTCTGGCCTCCCCTTTCGCGTCAGAGAGAAATAACCATGCCGTCTTCCGCCGTCTCGAATCCGGTGTCCCGGGCGGCCGCCAGCATGTCGTCGCTCATATGCGTCAGAATGACACGCTTGGTGCCGAGTTCGGGCAAATGACGCGCGAGCGTCGCGAAATCGAGATGGAATTTGACCGGCTTGTCGAGGAAATAGGCCTCCACGATGAAGAGATCGGCGCCCGCCGCCGCCTCGCGCAGCCCTTCCACCCATTCGGTATCGCCCGAATAACTGAGCGTCTTCCCTTCCAGCCGCAACCGCAAGGCAAAAGGCGGCGCGCCGCAGGCGTGCTTGACCACATAGGGCGTCACCGCGACTCCCGCGACGTCATGCGCAATCCGGGGCTCAAGCTCGCGGATATCGATCGCGAAGCGGCGTTCCACCTTGGTCGAGCCGGGAAAGAAATTCTCCATTGCCGCCATCAGCCGGTCCTTGAGCCCCGGCGGCCCGGCAATGACGAGCGGCGCCGTGCGACGGCTCACAAGCTGACCGTCGAGGATGAAAAAAGGCACGCCACCGAAATGGTCGCCGTGAAGATGGCTGATCAGAATGGCACGGACGGTATTCGGGTCGACGCCGAACTTCCGCATCGCGATCATCGAAGAAGCGCCGCAATCGATGAGAAGGCCGCCGCGCCGGTCGCTCACATGGAAGCAAGTATTGAAGCGTCCGCCGCTCCCGAAGGCATCCCCACATCCGAGAAATTGCACTCGCATCACATATTCCGTTCGGAATCGGAGACAAACCCCAAACGCCACTTCCCGCCTTGTCCACGCGGAACGGTGATTGCCGCGCCGACGGCCGTTCAGCCGGCGGCTGCCTGCGCCGCCACGGGATCGGCCGCCAGAACCGCGCTGGCGATCCAGCCGCCGCCGAGAAGCCGCTCGCCTTCATAGAAAACACAAGCCTGGCCCGGCGCCACCGCGGCCTGAGGATCAGCGAGAGCCACTTCGGCGGCAGCACCGGCGAGGCTCCGCACTTCGGCTGCGACCGCAGCCTGATGCGAGCGCAGCTTCACCTCGACCGCGAGCGGCCGTTCCGGCGCACCTTCGCGCCCGAGCCAGTTCACGTCGCGGAGCCGGACGCAGCGCGAGAAAAGCGCCGACTTCGGCCCCACCACGACGCGGCGCGACGCCGCGTCGATACGGATGACATAGCGGGGCTCCGCGCCGCCGCCGCCGAGGCCACGCCGCTGTCCAACGGTATAACCGATCACACCCTGATGCTGGCCAACCACGCGGCCCGAGAGATCGACGATCTCGCCCGGCTCACCGGCCACCGGATCAAACCGCGAGATGGTGCGCACGTAATCGCCGCCCGGCACAAAGCAGATGTCCTGACTGTCCGGCTTGTCGGCCAGCGCGAGCCCGAATTTCGCCGCAAGCTTCCTCGTTTCGTCCTTGTGCAGGCCGCCGAGAGGAAATTCCAGCCGCGCCAAGGCCTCGCGCGGGGTCGAGAACAGGAAATAGCTCTGGTCGCGGCGGCGGTCGGCGGCGCGATGCAGCTCGGGACCGTAGAGACCATCGAGGCGACGCACGTAATGGCCGGTCGCGAGGCGCTCGGCACCCAGCTCGCGCGCGGTGGCGAGAAGATCACCGAACTTGAGCTTCTGGTTACAATGGACGCAGGGGATCGGCGTCTCGCCACGCCGATAATTTGCAACAAAGTCGCCGATGACTGCCTCCGAAAAGCGGCGCTCGTAATCCAAGACGTAGTGCGGAATACTGAGCCGGTCGGCAGCGCGCCGGGCATCGTCGATATCGCGCCCGGCGCAACAGGTGCCCTTGCGGCCGGCGGCGTCGCCATGGTTGTAAAGCTGCAGCGTGACGCCGACAACCTCGACGCCCCGCGCCTTCATAAGCGCGGCCGCTACAGCGGAATCGACGCCGCCCGACATCGCCACCACCACCCGGCCGCCGGGTGCCACAATTCGCATCTCGTCTTTCATGGCGGCGAATATAGGGAATTCTCGGCCAGCCGCAATGGCCGCCTGGTGCGGCCGTCCGCGCCGAATGGCGCGGGCGCGGCGGCGGCCAGCCCTAGAGGTAGTTCAGGATCGTCAGTTTCGACATGCTGGCGATCAGGTTGTAGGACGCCTGCAGCGCCAGCTGATCCTGGTTCACATTCGTCACCGCGGTCGCTACGTCGGCATTCGCGATATCGGAAATGAAGTTATTGGCCGTGGTGAGACGGCTGTTCTGGGTAGTCTCGAGCGTCGAAAGCTCCTGTTGGGTCACGCCGTTCGACGCAGTCGCCTGGTTTACGCCCTGCGACACCTGGGCGAGGTTGTTGACTTCGCCGGTGAGAAAGCTGCTTTGCGTCGCAGTCAGTGTGCTCCCGAAGCTTGAGCCGCCGGCGGTGACACCGGCGTCGTATTTCAGGATGCTTTGCATCTCAGCCAAAAGCGGGCCGCCAACGTCGCTGGCGAGCTGACCATAGGCGATCGTGAGATTGCTGTCGACTTGCGCCTCCGGCTTGAGCTGGTTGTTGGCGAAGACGCCGGGCGGCGCGGTCAGCGGCGTCGCCGGCGAGGCGGCCGCGATCAGGCCGCTTGCCGTCGTCACAGTGACCGGGGCCGTCGCCGTGTTGGTACCGCCGAAGATATAGTTGCCGTTGACTTGCTGGTTGAGAAGATCCACGGCTTGGCTCAGCAGCCCCTTGACGGTGGTGATCAGGCCGGTGCCGGAATTATTAGCGAGCGCCTGGGTGACCGCGTTCTTCAATGATGAGGCGATGCTGCTGAGACCGGTCAGAGCGGTGTCGTAGGCGCTTAGCGTATTGGAAATCGCGGCGTTCGTGTTGAGATAGTTCTGGGTCTCGGAGGCAGTCGACTGGGCGCCGCTCAAGGTCGAAACGTCGGGGCTCAATCCTTCGTAGGTCGGGGATTTGTCGCCGGTCGAGACCTGCGCTTGTGCCTGCGCCAAGCTGTTCTGGCTCTGCAGCAGCGCATTGAGAAGGACATCCGCCTGGCCGGCGGTGGACACGCGGGACGTCAACATGGCCTGCCTCCTTATGCCGACACGTCGGTCATCAATGTGTTGAACAGCTTGCTGACCGCCGCGATCATCTGGGCCGAGGCCGTATAGGCGTTCTGATAAACCACCATGTTCGACATTTCCTCGTCCAGATTGACTCCGGAAACCGAATCGACCTGGTTCTGTACCGTACTCTGCAGGGTCGTCTGGTCAGTGTTGGTTGTCTTGGCCTGGGCCGCTTGCTGCGCTGCGCTGCCGAGCACGATGCCGATGTAGTTGGAAAGCGTCGACTGCACGGCTGGCAGTCCGCCGGCCGCTGAAAAATTTACCGTGTTCTGCGCCACCTGTTGCAGGGCAACCGCACCCGACGGATCGCCCGAGGTCAGTGCCGGCGTGCCGGCGGCCGCTGTCGTGTCCACTTGCGCCAGCGCGAGTAAACTCGGGTTCGCCGAAATGTCGCTTCGTACCTGGAAGCCCTGCGCCGCGTTGGTCACGAAATTGGCACCGATACCGAAGAGCTGGGAGAAGCTAATGCCGGTTCCAAGCCGGTTGCTGGTATCTTGCGAAACCTCAAGCGTGTCGCCGCTATAGGCGCTGTTCGGCTGGAACGTGAGAGCGCCGTTCGAATCCAGCGAAAAAGTTCCGTATTTGCTGAAGCCGGCGTTCAATTGGCTGATCACGTCGTTCATGGTGGCGCCAGGGTTTGAGAGCGGCGGTGACGTGAAGTCGAGCGTATATTGGCCGGCGGTGGTGTTGTTCGGTCCGACCAGATCGAGGGTGACCTTGCCCGTAAAACCGCTCTGATCCGCGGTGGTGAGGCCGGTGTCGTATTGCCCGGGCACGGCTGTCGTCACCAGATTGTTCATGCCGAAAAACTGCGCGAAGCTTTGGCCGCCGCGGCCCGACGCCGGCGATCCGTCCTTGATGGCGACACCCGTGCCGGCAGCGCCGGTAAAGGTGAGAACACCGTTCGTCAGCGCGAGGGTACCCTGGCCGCCGAGCGCAGTATTCACCTGGTTGATGATGTCACCGAGGGTCGTGCCCGGGGGCTCGGTGCTGAAGTTCACTGTCGCAGAGGCGGCCACCGCATTGCTCGAATTGAACACATAGAAGGTGGTCTGGCCGGTGAAGCCCTGCAAGTCCGAACTGGCAAGCCCTGTATTCTGCCCGGTCAGCTGGTTCGGCGGCGGTACGGTGGAATTGCCGTTGTGAACCGCATTAAGCTGCGCCGCGACCTGGGTGCCGATCTCACCGAGTTGCGTGGCGAGATTGGGTAATGCGCTGTCGCGCAGCGAGAGCAGCCCCCCGAGCGAGCCCGGCTGGCCCTGGTCGTTCAACGGCACGGCGGTCTGCAACACCGCGCCGGTGCCGGGATCAACCTGGTTAACAGTGATCGGCGCGAATTGGGTCGATGCGTCAACCGTGCCCGCGCCGCTGTAGACAAGCTGGTGCATCGCGCTGTCGAGGAGCGCGACGCCATTCGCCGTAGTGATGCCAACGCCGCCGTTGGACAGGGTGTAGGTCTTAATGCTGACGTATTGCGAGAGATCATTGAGCGCCTGGGTGCGCTGATCCTCGAGGGCCGCGGTGCTCGAACCGGTCGCGTTGAGAGCGGCGATCTGCTGGTTGAGGCTGTTGACCCGGTTGATGTCGCTATTGATCGAACTCACGTCGCTCACGATCTGCTGGTCGATCTGCTGGCGGTAGGACTGCACGCTGGTCGCGAGCGTGCCAAGGTTGCTGCCGAAATTATTGATCGCGTCGACCGCAGAGGATTGCGCCGTGGTCGAGGATGGATCGCTCTGCAAGGCAGAAAGCGCCGTGAACATCTGGTTGAGCGTAGCGAGGATGGTGGTGTCACCGGTCGGATTGCCGAGGAGGTTCTGCACCTGACCAAGCCACTGGTTCATGACGCTGGCGTTTTGCGCCGTCGCCGTGACGGTTTGCAGCTGGCTGTTCAAGAACGCATTGGTGATGCCTTTAATGTCGGCGACCGAAACCCCGGCGCCGACACCGCCGAGTACCTGGCTTTGCTGATCGACGACTTTCCGCGTATAGCCGACGGTGTTGACGTTGCTGACGTTGTCGGAGATCTGACTGAGCTGCGCCTGGGCCACATTGAGGCCGGAGATAGCGCTATTCAGGGCCGAGACCAAGCTCATGGGCAATCCCTCGGCTCGCGGCACGGGATTGTGGAAGCGGCCGCGGTTGCCCCGGCAGGATTGACCGAGCGGATAAGGCGGCGGCAAAACCTGCCGCCTTCCAGCCGAGCCTGCACCACCGCGCCGGGACGGTCGTCAACCGACTGAGTCAAATAACGATTGCTTGCCTTTGCCATGCCGGCTCCCGAATCACGAACGGGGATTTCGGCAGAACCCGTTGCAAGATGGGGGCCAGAGAGGGGCGCAACCGGCATGGCCGCCCGGAACAACGTCGTTTGGAATCGGCTTGACCCGAAACGCCATCTTTACGCTGGTTGAATCGAAATTTAACGCCGCGCGATACACACGTTCGCCAACCGGAGCTACCTGAGATCATCTGCCTCTAAGCTGCTCGCTCCGACTGAACGAAGGAGATCGAAGAAGAGATGCTTCGATCTGCTGGCCGGGCCGGCATCACTGTGCCCCGGCATCTTGCGCGCGATGGCTTAGCCGCCGACCTGATTGAGAACGGTGAGATTTCGGCTGGCGAGTTGATGGCCCTGAGCCGCGGCCTTGGCGAGCCAGAAACGCGCCTTGGTGACATCGGCTTCCACGCCGAGCCCCTGGGCGTAAAGCGTGCCGAGATTGTATTGCGCCGCTGCCAAACCCGATTCCGCTGCCACCTGATAAAAACCGATGGCGTGCTGATAATCGCGCTCAACGCCGACGCCGTTTTCGACCATAACGCCGAGATTGAAAACGGCGACTACATTGCCGGCATCGGCCGCTCGGCTGTAAAGTTCAATCGCGCGCATATAATCGCGCGTGACGCCCTGTCCGTTCTCGTAAAGCGTGGCAAGGTTGCAAAGTGCCGGCGTGTGATTGTTTTCGCCCGCCTTGGTGTACCAGTAAGCGGCCTCCGCCGCATCCGCTTCAACGCCAAGGCCAAAGTTGTAGAGCACTCCAAGGCTGTATTGCGCCTCGACATGGCCGGCATCCGCGGCAGCGGCGAAAAATTCGCGCGCCTTGGCGAAATCCTGATTTACCCCGGTGCCGTTGCCGTAGCTAAGGCCTAGCTGATATTGCGACTCAGGATCGCTATCCGCGGTCTCCATCCAGTGCGCGATTGCCTCGGCAAGATCCTTGCGTTCGGGTGCCTTGACAGTGACATCCCGTGCTTCGATTTCGGCGGCAGCTGAATGAGACATGATTCCATCCATCCTGTTTTGTGGCATCCGAGCATATCTTGCTTAACGATCGGTTAACGGCGATGCCGGATCGCCCCGCCAGGAAGAAACGACGCGGCAGATATTGCCGTCCCTCCCTCATAGCGGTCGGCCATGGTGCATCGAAAGCGACGAAAAGCGCGGCTTTCGCGGCCCTGCTGATGATTGGCCCACGGTTTGCTTTCTTCCTTGCCAAGATTTTGCAGATAGGTCATCGACGACCGTGCAGAGCGCTGGAAACATCGAAATTGCCGCCGTCTCCGTCGCCGTCTCCTCGGCGAACGCACCTGGGACGCGCCCGGTCTCTGGTGCCGGGTTCGCCACTCTCCTCCAAACCGCGAAGGACGAAGCGGGGACGGCGGCAAGCCCAATCGATGCAGCAACTTCCGGTTCGGGACCGCGGCCGGCAGTTTCCGCCATACCGGGTTCCACGAACGCCGCCGCAAACGGCGACGCGAATTCCACCCTGGCTTCCGGATCGTCATCAGCCGTGACGAAGGGAACACCCACGACCGACCCCACGCCCGACCAAAACACGTCTTCGGCTTCCGGATCGATATCAGCTGCGACAACCGGAACGCCTGCGACCGACACGACACCCGGCCAAAACACGTCTTCGGCTTCCGGATCGATATCAGCTGCGACAACCGAAACGCCTGCGACCGACACGACGCCCGACCAAAACACGTCTTCGGCTTCCGGATCGATGTCAGCCGCGACAAACGGAACGCCCGCGACCAACACGACGCCCTGCCAAACCGCGTCTTCGGCTTCGGGATCGATGCCAGCCGCGACAATCGGAACGCCCGCGACCAACACGACACCCGACCAAAACGCTTATTCGGCCTCCGGTTCCAGCGCCACAGCCGCGCTATCCCCCTCGGCCGTGCCATCGCCCGGCTCGTCGACCGCCGAAAAGGGTCCCGGGACGACAACGCATCCCCCGCATGGCAGCATCTTGCGCCCGGACACGGCCGCCGACGAAGCGGCACCTAGAACCGCAGACAGGACGACCGCCAAAGCGCAGCCCGCCGATCGATCGAAGCCGCCTTCGACCAAACTCGCGTCTGCGGCCGGCTCGGCCACGGACAACACGAAAGGCGCTGATGCCACTGCCGGCGAATCCCAAGCTGGCACGTCAGGCACGGCGAAGCCCGCGCCTAAAGGTACCAAAACGTCATCAACCAAGCGCAAAAGCGTCACGAATGACACCGCGAGTGCGCCATCGCTCTCCCTCGCGACCGCGACGGCGACCGTCACGCCACCCGTCCCCCTGGCCGAGAGCGCGACCGCCGGGGGTGGTCCGGCCGCTGACGGCACCGCAAATAACAAAGCCACGACTGAAAACGGCAAAACCGGCGGTGTGACCCCGACCCGCGATGAAAGCGGCAAGAATGCCAGTGACGCGGCGGCACCTTCGTCTCCGTCGGCAATCTCCACGACATCGGGCTCATCGCCGAATTCCGCCTCCAACGGCACCACCGGGGCAAACGCGGCGCAAGCGCCGCCGTCCGGAAATGGTGGGCCAAGCACCACCCCGAGCCACGGCAACGGGTCGGCCTTCGGACCAAAATCGAATTCGGCACCGACGATCGGATCAAGCGGCGGAGCGGCCGACGGCGGATCGAGGTTCCGCGCCGCCGGCGCCAGCGTCAGCTTTCATCCGGCGGCGGCAGCAACAAACAACGGACCGCCGCCCCCACTCCTCGACGGCAGGCTCGTCTCAAAGTTCGGCGAAGGCGCCGAATCAGGCACTACCAGTTCGGCAACTCCAAGCGTTGACGGCCATGCCGGTGCGGCCAGCCCGATCCTTGCCGAAACTACGATCGCTTCCGGTTCGCCGGACGCCGGCGCCGCCTCCCCTCTGCCCTCCCCAAGCGGCAGTGCGGCGCCGGCGGCACTTCCGGGTACGGCAGCGGCTGGGCAGTCAGGGCTTCCGTCGCTGATGCCGGCGCAGACCGCCCTCGGCGCAACGTCGAGCGTCGCCCAGCCTACCGCCACGACCGCGCCCCGGCCACCACCGCCGATTCCCAGCCTTGGCGTCGCGGCACAGGTCGCCGTGCAGATCGGCAATGCCGCGACAGCCGGCCTCGGCTATATCCGCATCCAACTTCAGCCGGCGGAGCTTGGCCGCGTTGATGTCAAGCTATCGCTCGATCACAACGGCCAGGTGATGGCTTCGATCTCGGCCGATCGGCACGACACGCTGGCCCTGTTGCAACATGATGCCCCGGCGCTGCAGCAAGCGTTGCAGCAGGCCGGCCTCAAGGCTGACAGCGGCTCGCTTAATTTCAGTTTGAACCAACAGAACAGCGGCAGCGGCTGGGGCGGCGGCACGACACCGCGCTTCACCACCCCGAGGGCCGTCACCGAGCCGGCTCTCGCGCCCATCGGTGCCTTGCCGCCGATCGTCGGTAGAACCTCTGGTCTCGACATTCGCGTTTAAACGGGAGATAGCCCCATGACGACCTCGCCCACCCTCCCCAGCGCCACCAGCCCCAGTTCAATCCCGAGCTCGAGCTCGGCGACATCCGACCCCTTCGCCAGCATGAGCAAGAATTTCAACGCGTTTCTGACGCTGCTCACGACCGAACTCAAGTATCAGGACCCGACGCAGCCCCTGAACCCGACCCAGTTCACGCAGCAATTGACGGAAATGACGGGCGTCGACCAGCAGATCACTACCAACCAGAACCTGCAGCAAATGCTGACCCTGTTGCAGGGAACCGCGGGGTCGAGCGCGCTCAATTACATCGGCCAGACGGTGACGGCGGACGGCCAGGAGACGGCGCTCGCGAACGGCTCGGCGACCTGGACCTACAACCTCGGCAGCAACGCCGCCAGCACAACCCTGACGGTGACCGACCAGAACGGTAACGTTCTCTACTCCACCAGTGGCGACACCTCTCAAGGCAGTCACACTTTTACATGGAATGGCCTCGAGGCGTCCGGCACGACGGCGCCGGACGGGCTCTACACACTGAACATCACCGCGACCGACAGCAACGGCAACCCCGTCACCGCAAGTACCACCATCAGCGGCAAAGTGACCGGCGTACAAACCGATTCAGGAGCCCCGATGCTGGCGATCAATGGTCAGTTGGTATCGGCAAGCAGCGTGCAATCCGTCGGCACCGGCACATGACATCTGGAAACGAGACCGGCATACCGGCCGCAAGCCAACCACCGGCCCGCAAGGCCATAGCGAAGGAGACACGAGTATGAGCGTTTTTGGAGCCATGTATTCGGCCGTTTCGGGCCTCGCCGCGCAAGGCACCTACCTCGGTGCCATCGGCGACAACATCTCGAATGCCAACACCGTCGGCTTCAAGCAGACGGACATGCAGTTTTCCTCTATGGTGACACAGCCGGAAACCAATACGACCTATACGTCCGGCGGCGTTATCGCCAATCCGCAGGACCTCGTGTCGCAACAGGGGCTGCTGCAGTCTTCCGCCACGCCGACCGCGATGGCCATTACCGGCAACGGCCTGTTCGTCGTCAACACCAACGCCGATCCGAGCGCCACCAACGGCCAATATCTCTTCACGCGCGCCGGCGATTTCACGCCCGACAAGAACGGTAACCTGGTGAACAGCGCCGGTTATTACCTGCAGGGATGGCCGGTCTCCACAAACGGCACGGTCGCGACCAACAACAGTACGCTCTCAGCCCTGCAGACCGTCGATATCGGAAATCTGGCGGGCAAGGCGACGGCCACGACCAATGTCGCCCTACAAGCCAATCTGAATTCATCGACCACCGCCGGCGTGAATCCGCCCTCCCTCACCAGCACCAGCCTCTCCGGCGTGTCGGCCACCACCGATCTCGGCACCGTTACTCCGCCCAACCTCGCTAGCGGCGACACGGTGACGGTGACCAACGGCGGCACGGTGAGCGATACCTTCACCTATGGTACTGGCAGCGGTCAGTTCACCACGCTGCAGGGGCTTGCCAATGAGATCAACGCGAGCGGCAACTTGACGGCAAGCTTATCCAGCGGCTCGACCCCGACCCTGACGATCAATGGAACACAAAGCGGGTCCAACCTCACGGTCGGCGGCACGGCCGGCACGGCGCTTTTCAGCACAACCACGGCCGCCGCCACCTATACCCTGGGCAGCATGGCAAGCGGCGCGCTGACGCCGCAGTTCGAAACCACCATCGGCGTCTTCGATTCCCAGGGCAACACCCGAAACCTCAACTTCGCCTTCGTCAAGAATGGGGCGCAGCCAAACCAGTGGCTGGCGGAAATCTTCGCCTCGCCCGCAAGCGATACCGATCCCAATGCAATCCAGAACGGAATCCCGGCGAACAGCAACGGATTGGTCGCCGCCGGGACCGTCGCCTTCAACACCGACGGCAGCTTGAACACCGCCGCCACCACGCTGCCGACGACGCTTGACATCCAATGGGCGCCAAGCCTTGGCGTCTCCAACTCCTCGATCGCTTTGAACTTGGGCAGCAACGGCCAGACCAACGGCCTCACGCAATTCGATAGCGCGTCCGCCAAGATCCAGAGCCCCGTCAATGGTAACGCGGTCGGCACCATATCCAGCCTCTCGGTGGCCAACGATGGCATGCTCTCCGCCACCTTCTCGAACGGCACGACACAGAACCTCTATCAGATCCCGATCGCGACCTTCCAGGACGAGAACGGCCTGGCGAACGGCAATGGCGAGTCCTACAGCCTGACGCCCCAATCGGGAACCGTGAACCTAAACGTCGCCGGCCAGGGCGGGGCCGGCACGATCAACGGGGGACAGCTCGAAAGCTCGACCGTCGACCTCGCCACTCAGTTCACCAATCTGATCATCGCGCAACAGGCCTATTCGGCAAGCGGCAAGGTGATCGCCACCGGTTCCCAGATGCTCACCACGCTCGAACAGACGATTCCATAGGCCAGTAACAAGCCGCCGGGACGTTAACCCGGCTTAGGGGTTCCTTAAATCCCGGCGGCTAGTCTCTCCGTTGCCATGACACAAGAACTGCCGCAACATCCTAAGGTGGACCGGTTCGACGAGAACCGGGAAAGCAACGGCCATGCTCATTACCAAACTGCCGAGACATCCGACGGCGGGGACAGTAAGGCGTTGAGCAGCCGTGGCAATCGCTTGGCGAAGGTGGTCGGGCCGGACGGTAAGATCATTTCCGTCGCCAATCTGCCCCCGCCCGATACCAAACGCTGGGTTATCCGTCGCAAGGCGGAGGTCGTGGCCGCCGTTCGCGGCGGCCTCATCAGCCTGGACGAAGCGTGCCAGCGCTATACGCTCTCCGTCGAGGAATTCCTCTCCTGGCAACGAGCGATCGAGTCGTTCGGCCTCTCGGGGCTCAGGACCACCCGACTGCAGCGCTACCGCGCTGGCAACAAGGATGGAAATGCCTAAAGCACCATCCAGGCAAGATATCCCATCTTGCCGAATACGGGTTCCCGCTCCATAGGTTAATAGCGGACTGGGCCCAGCGCTGCGGACCGTCCTTATTCGGCGGACCTTTCAAACCGATATGATGAGCGTGACTCCGCCAGCCCACCGCAGGGCTTTGCGCGGCACGCTTTATTTTTGGGGTATTCGTAAATTCTTGTGTATTGGCTTCGCCATGGCCAGGGTGAATCGGATTTCAATATCGTAAAAATATGTTGATCCAACCCCATTACATGCTATTCTAAATTCGCAAAATTTTGTGGATGATGCCACGATGAAACCATCTGTAGCCCTTGCCTCTCACCGCGAAGCCGTACGCCAACTGCCCGCGCGATTCCGCGCCGCCAATCCTCGTGTGTTCGGCTCCGTTCTTCACGGCGCTGACAATGACAGCAGCGATCTCGATCTGCTGGTCGACCCTCTTCCTGGCGCGACCCTGTTCGATCTTGGCGGCCTGCAAGTCGAACTCGAAGAACTGCTTGGCGTACCGGTCGATCTGCTAACGCCTGGCGATCTTCCGAAAAAGGTTAGAGATCGAGTTCTCGCGGAAGCGCGGCCGGTATGACCGAAAATCGCCTGACCGATTATCTCGATCATATCCTGGAAGCGACCGAGCAGGCTTGCGCCTATGTGGGGGGGCCTGACCAAACAAGATTTCCTCGCCGACAAACGAACCCAACAGGCCGTTATCCTGAACATCATCGTCATTGGGGAGGCAGCGACCAAGCTACTTCAGGCTCATAGCGACTTTCTTGACCATCATCCCGAAGTGCCATGGCGAAGCATGAAGGGCATGAGAAATCGAATCGCGCACGGCTATTTCGACATCGACCTCGATGTCGTCTGGGATACAGTGCAGACGGCCTTGCCAGCGCTGCTTAAGCGATTGCCAAACATTCAGGCCGATGCGCGTTCTCTTCCAAACGGCAATTAACGTGATGGTCACTAAGGTCAAGCAATGCGCGCTAACTTCGCCGGCCGAAAGCAGCAATGAGTGATGGAAAACATTCTAAACCTCCCCGCATATCGGATTCTGGCGTCGACCGAAACCAACCACGACTACCATATCAAGGCTGAAACCATCTCGCCTGTCGGCTCCTGCCCAGGTTGCAACACAAGCCGCTTCACCGGCTACGGCCGTATCGAGGTTCTGATCCACGACCTACCAATGCACGGCAAGCGTGTCAGCATCTACGTCGATGCCCATCGCTTCAAATGCAAAGAGTGCTCCAAAACATTCATGGAAATCTTGCCGGCCGTCAATCCAAACCGCTGGATGACCGAACGGCTGGTTAGGTGGGTCGGCGATCGTTCCCTTAGCCACACCTTCGTCAGCATCGCCGAGGAGATCGGCGTCACCGAGGGCACGATCCGCAACGTCTTCAACGACTATGTAAACGCCTTAGAGCGCACGGTACGCTTCGAGACTCCGCAGTGGATGGGCATCGACGAAATCCACATCATTCGCCAACCACGGGCTGTAATCTCAAACCTCAAGAACAACACCGCCGTTAATCTGCTGCCGAACCGCTATAAGAAGACTGTGGAAACCTATCTCTCCGGCCTAAACGGCAAGGAGGATGTACGCTACGTCGCCATCGACATGTGGGAACCCTATAAGGATGCTGTGCATGAAGCTCTGCCTGAGGCCGTCGTAGTGGTAGATAAGTTCCATGTGCAGCGCATGGGCAATCAAGCCCTGGAAGAATTTCGGCGCTCCCTCAATCGTTCAAGCGCTGCCGACACAATACGCAAACGTGCCGCCGGCGTAAAAAAGGACGCGTACGTGTTCCGCAAGCGCAACCGTGATCTCACCACTCAGGAGCAGGTGATCCTGTCAGGTTGGCTCAAAAACGTTCCGGAACTCGCCGAAGCCTATCGGCTCAAGGAAACCTACTACGATATCTACGGCGCCGCCAGTAAAGCCGAAGCGTTGCGCCGGTATCAGGCATGGTCCAGAGACGTGACGCCCGAGTTCGCTCCTGCTTACGGCGCTATTCTGACTGCGTGGAAAAACTGGCAGCCCTATATCCTCGCTTACTTCGATCATCGCATCACCAACGCCTTCACTGAGTCGCTGAACAATCTGATTCGCGTAATGAACCGACTCGGACGTGGCTATTCATTCGAGGCTCTGCGCGCAAAGATTCTGTTTTCAAAGGGGGCCTACCGGAAGGCTATCAAGAAGCCCGCCTTCAAGCAGCAGAAATCCTTCGCAGGAACCCTGGCTTACTTCACCTTGCACACCAAAGCGGATGAGGACGAAGAACAAGTGCTTAACTACGGGGTGGACGTCGATAAGCTGGTAGCGCTGATCGAAGCGGGCGAAATCTGACGGTCCACAAATCCGACGGTAGTGTCCGAAGGGGCGAAAAAACTAGAATCAACAGAAACAAACCGCGCCGCTGGCCGCCCGATAATTAGCTCGTACACAAATTATTACGAATATCCTATTTTTGCTTTACACCGCAGCAAAACCACCAGTCCCTTGCCGATGACACGGCAAAAATTGCCTGCAGCTAGGCAAAATCTGCCCGGTCATTAACGTCTTGTTCACGGCCCTATCGCTAGGGTCGGCCATGAAAGCGCCGGACTTCGAAGCGCTCTTGCGGACTCTCTGGTGGGAGAACAACAGCGGTGAACGGATTGCTGCAGGTGCTGCGCGGATTGGGCCCGACACGGCTCGGGTTCATTGCCTTGGTAACCGCCGGCCTGTTCGCCTTTTTTGCCTTTTTAATAAGTCGCGTCGACACGCCCCCAATGGCCTTGCTCTTCGGCGGCCTTAATCTCCAGGAAGCGTCGTCGATCGCGAACAAGCTTGATTCGATGAAGGTGCCTTATCAAGTCGGCGGCAACGGCACCCAGATCCTGGTGCCGGAGAATCGCGTGCTCAAACTCAGGCTCACGCTCGCCCACGATGGTCTGCCGGCGGGTGGCACGATCGGCTATGAGATTTTTGACCACACGAGTGAGCTCGGCACCACGCGCTTCATCGAAAATATCGACCGCTTGCGAGCACTCGAGGGCGAACTTGCCCGCACCATCGACGCCATCCAGGGCGTTGCCGCGGCGCGGGTCAATCTGGTCCTGCCACAACGTCAGATTTTCGTTCGCAACCAGCAGAAACCGAGCGCCTCCATCCTGCTCAAGATGCAAGGCGCCGAGCGGCTCGATGCAAGCCAGGTGGCCGCGGTGGAAAATCTGGTCGCGGCGGCGGTGCCGGGACTGAATCCCTCCCGCGTCGTTATCGTCGATAATCATGGCCAGCTGTTGTCCCAGCTCAGCCAGGGCGGCGATGCGGTCTTGTCGGGGCGCCTTCTTGAGCAGCGACTCGCCATCGAGCGACGGCTGAAGTATCGCATTCAATCGCTGCTCGAGCCATCGCTCGGCATCGGCAACGTGCGGGCCGAGGTCTCGGTCGCACTGAACCGCAGCAGCGTCACCGTCAACCAGGAGCTCTTTGACCCCAACGGCCAGGTCGCGCGCTCGACCCAGACAACCACGCACGACCGGAGCACGACCAACGCTGGACCAACCTCTGTCAGCGTCGCAAACAACCTGCCGACCAGCAAGAGCCAGAACAATGGGAGCCACCAGGTTTCCAACGACAAGTCGGAAACCGACACCACCAACTACGAAATTTCGAAGACGGTCCGAAATGACGTCACCGAACCTGGGGCAGTCAGCCGCCTATCGGTCGCCGTTCTCGTCAACGACACCAAGACGGTGGGGCCAAATGGCAAGGTTACCTATCAACCGCGGAGCGCCACGGAACTGAGGCAGATATCCAACCTGGTGGAGAGCGCGATCGGCTATGACGCGAAGCGTGGAGATCAGGTGCAGGTTGTCTCCATGCGCTTCGCCAACAACCCGTCCGGCGTTTCGGCGCCGCCGGCCGCCTTTCATTTCTTCGGCCTCGGGAAGAGCGATCTCCTTCGTCTCGCGGAGACCTTGATCATAAGCGTAGTTGGCCTCCTCGTCCTCCTGCTTGTCGTGCGGCCGATGGTGCTGCGGACTCTCTCGCTCGCGCCGGCCATGGCGGCCGGCACGCCGGCGGGTGTGCCGCAATTACCACCTGGTCTGATACCGCCGGCGCTCGCCGCCCCGTCAGGCGGCGTGGAGCAGCTCGCCCCTCAACCAGAGAGCGAGGAGTCCCGAACCGATGCGATGATCGACATCGCCCGCGTCGAAGGTCAGGTTCGTGCGTCAAGCGTGAAAAAGGTCGGAGAGATCGTCGAGCGCCATCCTGAACAGGCAGTCACCATCGTGCGCTCATGGCTCTCGCAAGGATCGGAGGGACGCTAAACCATGGCCCTCGCCAAGGACGATATTCGCAGCCTCTCGGGCCCACAGAAGGCGGCGATCCTGATGCTCGCTCTGAGCGAGGAACATGCCGCCGCGCTATGGCAGCTTCTCGACGACGAGGAGATCAAGGAGCTGTCGCAAACGATGGCCGGTCTCGGTCAGATCCCTTCCGAGCTGACGGAACGTCTTTTCGTCGATTTCGCCAACCGGATCGCTGGCGCCGGCTCGGTCGTCGGTTCTTTTGAATCAACCGAGCGTGTCCTGCTCAAGGCACTGCCGAGCGATCGCGTAAACCAGATCATGGAGGAGATTCGCGGCCCCGCTGGCCGGACCATGTGGGACAAGCTTGGCAACGTGAACGATCAGGTCCTCGCCAACTACCTGCGAAACGAATATCCGCAGACCGTTGCCGTCGTCATGTCCAAGATGAAGGCCGAACACGCCGCGCGCGTGTTGGCGGCGTTTCCTGAAGACTTCACCATGGAGGTGATGCTCCGCATGCTGCGCATGGAGGCGGTGCAAAAGGAAGTTCTGGACAAAGTCGAGCAGACCTTGCGGGTCGAATTCATGAGCAACCTCGCCCGAACCAGCCGTCGCGACAGTCACGAGATGATGGCGGAAATCTTCAACAATTTCGATCGTGCCACCGAGGGCCGACTGCTCGGAGCGCTGGAGGAACGTAATCGCGACGCAGCCGAGCGTATCAAGGCTCTGATGTTCACCTTCGAGGACCTGATCAAGCTCGATCCTTCCGGAGTTCAAACGGTGTTGCGCACGATCGAGAAGGACAAGCTCGCTCTCGCCCTCAAGGGCGCGTCAGACACCGTCCGCGATCTCTTCTTTTCCAATATGTCTGAGCGCGCCGGCAAGATCCTGCGTGAGGAAATGCAGAATATGGGCCCGGTAAGGCTCCGCGACGTGGACGAGGCGCAGATGCAGATCGTGAACGTCACGAAGGAGCTCGCAGGCAAGGGCGACATCGTGCTGATCGACAAAAAGAACGACGACGAGTTGGTATATTGAGCATGGGACAGCCGGCGAAATTCCTCTTCGAGCGCGCCTTCACGGCTACCGGCGCGGAACCGCAAAAGGAGGCCGCACACGAAGCGGCGGTAGCGGCCGCGCGGGCCGAAGGTTATGCCGCCGGCGAAGCCGCCGGTCTCAAGCGGGCGCGGGCCGAAACGGCAACCGAGGTGGCGGAGGTTCTTAATCGCATCGCCGCCGAACTCTCGAAACTCGGCGAAGCGCAGAGAACAGAAGTGGCGCGCCATGGGCGTGACGCTATGACACTTGCTGTCACGGTCGCGCACAAGCTCGCGCCGGCGTTGATGGCGCGGATGCCCGAAGTCGAGGTCGCCGCGCTGGTCCAACGCTGCCTCGGCGACCTCAGCGACGAGCCGCGCGTCGTCATTCGTGCCGCAGAGGCGACGAGCGAGGCCTTGAAACCCTATGTTAGAGAAATCACCGCGAACGCCGGTTTTCCCGGACACATCGTGCTTTTGCCTGACGACGCTCTTGTTGGCGCCGATTGCCGAATCGAGTGGGCGGATGGCGGTGTCGAACGCGACGTCGCACTTTTATCGCGACTGATCGACGACGCCGTCGGTCGCTACCTGCATTCTGAATTTGATATGCCGCCACTGAACGAACCTGCGGACCCGGCCGGAATCCCAGCTTCGGGCACGAGCGCGCACGGCCGAGGAGAAACCACTTAGATGGCAGAAAACGACGATCTCAATCTTCAAGATCTAAGCAAGCAACCAACGCCTGGCGCCGAAACCGCCGCCATGGAGACGGCAGCGACGGAGCCGGAGTCCGAAGACGCCGCAGATATCGATGACTTGCGGACGGCCACCGATCTCGAGGCGGTCTACGATATTCCCGTCAACGTCTCGGCGATCCTCGGCAAATCGCACATGCCGGTCAGCCGCCTTCTTAAGCTCGGCCGCGGTGCTGTCGTGGAACTCGACCGCAAGGTCGGCGAGGCGGTTGATATCTACGTCAACAACCGCCTCGTCGCCCGCGGGGAAGTCGTGGTGGTGGAAGACCGTCTCGGCGTGACCATGACCGAAATCATCAAGGGCACCCGCGCGTAGCCGGCGTTACGACGGGCGCAAGGATAGTTTGGAGATAGCGATGCGTTTGCTCATTATCGGATCACTCAATGGCCAGATTGGTGCCGCCACCAAACTCGCGATGGCCCGCGGCGCCAAGGTGGCCCATGTCGCGGATATCGACGGCGCGTTGCGGGCGTTGCGAGCCGGCGCGGGCGCCGATCTCGTGATGATCGACATCGGACTTGACGTTCACGCCCTGGTCAACGGCCTCGCTGCCGAGCGTTTCAGCGTACCGGTCGTGGCCTGCGGCATTGGCAACGATGCCCCGGCAGCAGTGGCAGCGATCCGCGCTGGCGCCAAGGAATATCTGCCGCTGCCTCCGGAGCCCGACCTGATTGCGGCTGTGATCGAGGCAGCGGCGGAGGAAGATCACGCGTTGATCTTCCGCGATCCGGCCATGGGTGAGGTCGTACATTTGGCCGAGCAAGTTGCGACCTCAAACGCCAATATCTTGATTACCGGCGAAAGCGGCACCGGCAAGGAAGTGCTGGCACGATACATTCATGCCAAGAGTCTGCGCTCCGACCGTCCCTTCGTTTCGGTCAATTGCGCCGCCGTGCCGGAAACCCTGCTTGAATCTGAACTCTTCGGTCACGAGAAAGGCGCGTTCACCGGTGCCATCGCGCGCCGTATCGGCAAATTCGAGGCGGCGCACGGCGGCACCCTGGTTCTGGATGAAATCAGCGAAATGGCTCTTCATCTGCAACCGAAGCTTCTGCGCGCATTGCAAGAACGGATGATCGACCGCGTCGGGGGTAACGCGCCGGTCAAGGTCGATATCCGGGTCATAGCAACTTCAAACCGCGACCTCGCTGCGGAAGTCACAAAGGGCACCTTTCGCGAGGATCTTCTGTTTCGTCTGAATGTATTGAACCTGAAACTGCCTGCCTTGCGCCAGAGACCGGCGGATATAGAGGTTCTCGCCGCCCACTTCGCCAAGAAATATGCTCATGCCAACGGCATGCCGGAACGAGCGATATCACCCGAGGCCTTGGTCGAGCTTAAATCCTCGCCCTGGCACGGCAATGTGCGCGAGCTCGAGAACACGATGCACCGGGCCGTGCTGCTCGCGAGCGGCGAGACCATCGAGCCGGAAGCGATCCGGCTTCCCGATGGCTCGCGGCCCGGCGAAGCGTTGCGCATCACCGCGGCTTCAGGCGACGTGGGCGCGGACAACGGCTCCCGCATCGATTCGGCCTTGGCCACTGCGCGCAACCTGGTCGGACGAACGGTCGCCGACGTCGAGCGGGATCTAATTCTGAACACGCTTCATCATTGCCTCGGAAACCGGACCCACGCAGCGAACATTCTCGGTATCTCGATCCGGACCTTGCGGAACAAGCTTAAGCAATACACCGACGAGGGTCTTCCGGTGCCGATCCCACGCGAAAGTCAGCGCCTGACCGCCTAATTCCGTTCCGCAGACGAACAAGAGGCCATGAGCGAGATCATCACCACGGCGGAATCCGGAGCGAGCGGCGGAACAAACCGGGCGAATCCCGTGGGCGGCCTGATCGGCCGCCTCAACGGGCTCTCGCACTACGGCGACGTGTTGCTTGCCCTTGGCATCGTCAGCATCCTCGTGGTGTTGATCCTGCCGATGCCGAGGACGCTTCTCGATTTCTCGCTGGCTATCTCGATCACTTTCTCGGTGCTGATCCTGATGGTCGCGCTCTTTATCGCGAAGCCGCTCGAGTTCAGTTCCTTCCCGACCGTCCTCCTGATTTCGACGATATTGAGGCTATCACTCAACCTTGCTTCGACTCGGCTGATCCTCGCCTACGGACACGAGGGAACGGATGCCGCGGGCCATGTCATTCAGGCCTTCGCCGGATTCATCATGCGCGGTAATTTCGTTATCGGGATCATCGTCTTCATCATCCTGGTGATCGTCAACTTCGTGGTCATCACCAAGGGTTCCGGACGCATCGCCGAGGTCGCCGCACGCTTCAGCCTCGACGCCATGCCGGGCAAACAGATGGCGATTGATGCCGATCTTTCGGCCGGCCTGATTGACGAAAAGGAAGCCCGGCTTCGACGGAAGACCCTCGAGGATGAAAGCAACTTCTATGGCGCCATGGACGGTGCCGCCAAGTTCGTTCGCGGCGATGCCATCGCCGGTCTTCTCATCGTCTTCGTCAATATCATCGGCGGCATGGTGATCGGCGTGGGCCAGATGGGGCTTTCTTTCTCGCAGGCGGCGCATAGCTACACCGATCTCACCGTCGGCGACGGTCTGGTGTCGCAGATCCCGTCCCTCATCGTATCGACCGCCGCGGGTCTAATGGTGGCCAAGGCAAACACCGAGGGTTCGGCCGACAAAGCATTGTTCTCGCAGCTTGGTGGTTATCCTAAGGCTTTGGCCTTGAGCGCCATTCTGATGGCGTTACTGTCGCTCATTCCCGGTATTCCGATGCTGCCCTTTGTCACGCTCGCCGCGATGACCGGAGGCAGCGCGTATTTGCTCACCCGCCAACGCCGGGACGCGGCGGCCGCCGAGGCCAAGGTCGCGGAACAGCCGCCGACTGCGCCCGCCGAGGAACCGATTTCGGTCGCGCTCGCGATCGATGATCTCCGTCTCGAGCTTGGCTATGGGCTCTTGCCCCTGATCAATGACGCACACGGCTATCAGCTCACCGATCAAATCAAGGCTCTCCGCCGCCAGCTCGCAGGCGAGATGGGCTTCGTGATGCCCTCGGTTCGCATCCTCGACAACATGCAGCTTACAGCCACTACCTATGTCATCCGCATCAAGGAGGTGGAGGCGACGCGCGGCGAGGTGAGACCGCATCGCTATCTGGTGATGGATCCGCGCGGCGCGCCGATCGACCTGCCGGGCGAGCCGACGCACGAACCAACTTTCGGCCTTCCGGCGACCTGGGTCGAGGGACATTATCGCGAGGAAGCTTCGTTCCGCGGTTATACGGTGGTTGATGCAGCGACCGTGATCACCACCCATCTGACCGAAATCCTGAAGGACAACATGGCGGAGCTTCTGTCCTATGCCGAAACGCAGAAACTCGTCGACGGCTTGCCGAAGGATCGGCAGAAGCTGGTCGCCGACCTCATTCCACAGCATATCTCGCTCAACACGTTGCAACGGGTGCTGCAGAACCTGCTCGCCGAGCGAATTTCGATCCGCGATCTCTCGACCATCCTCGAGGGCGTTTCGGAAGCAGTCGGCTATACCCGAAACGTTATGCAAATCACCGAACACGTGCGCACGCGTCTCGCGCGTCAGATCTCGAGCGCCAATACCGGTCCGGACGGCTATATCCCGTTGGTCGCGCTGTCGCCGAAATGGGAACAAAACTTCACTGAGTCAATCGTCGGTCAGGGCGAAGAGCGCCAGCTGGTGATGGCGCCGAGCAGGCTGCAGGAATTCATCAGCTCAGTACGAGAGACGCTCGACAGACTCGCCATCGAAGGGCACGCTCCGGTGCTTCTTACCGGGCCTTCGACCCGGCCCTATGTGCGCTCAATCATAGAACGTTTCCGGCCGAGCACGGTGGTGATGTCGCAAAGCGAGATCCATCCAAAGGCCAAACTGCGCACGCTGGCGCAAATCTGACGTGTCGGACCGCCCATGAGACTACGATACTATCATGCGATGACCATGGCCGAGGCCATGCAGCAGGTGCGCCGCGATATGGGCGCCGACGCGGTGATTATCGCAACCCACAAGAGTCGCCGTGGACGCGGGGTCGAGATCACTGCGGCGATCGACGACGAGCGCACTCCGCCGCCGCTTACGCCGCTCGATCCGCGCGAGCCGGCGCTCGGCACACCGCCGATCCCCGCGCTCCCGGACCCGGCCGACGGCAGCTTGCTGCAGGCTTTCGCCTATCACGGCGTGCCACCTGCCCTGCGCCAGCGCCTGACCCGACTCGCGCGCGAGGTCGAGAGCGACGTCTCAGTGGAACGCCTGGCGAAAGTCTTCCAGACCCATTTCCGGTTCATGCCGCTGCCGGTTCACTCGGAGGTGCCGATCTTCCTCTTGGGCCCACCTGGCGCCGGCAAAAGCATTACCGCGGCGAAGCTCGCCACCCGCGCGGTGGTTGCCGGACACAAAGTCTCGGTCATCACCTGCGACACGGTTAAAGCGGGCGGCGTCGATCAGCTTGGCGCTTTCATCACGCTCCTCGATCAGACGTTGATCACGGCCGAAACACCGGAGGAACTTGCTCAGGCCGTGAGCCAGGCGTCGGCCGAGGGCCCAGTGATCGTGGACAGCCCCGGCACCAATCCCTACGATCCGATCGAGCGGCAGGACCTGGAGCGGTTTCTGAACGCCTGCCTCATGGACCCGGTTCTCGTGATGCCTGCCGGAACCGACAGCGCAGAGGCGGCCGAAGCGGCCTCGGTTTTCACCAAGCTTGGCGCTTCGCGCTTCGTCGCAACCCGCCTCGACGCTTCGCGGCGCTACGGCTCGCTACTCTCCCTTCCGGACGAGGTCGGCCTGCCGCTCGCAGATGCCAGCATGAGCCCGTTCGTTACCCGCGGCTTTCATTCCTTCAATCCCTTGGCACTCGCCCGTCTCATTGTTCGCGATCCGGCCCGTAACCCGATCGAGGCGGAATTTCGGGAGGACACATGAATACCTCTGTGAGCGCTGCGGCACCCCGCGTCGAACCAATTTCCTCGGATAAGGACCGGCGTGGATTGAACCGCAAGATCATGTGCATCGCTTCCGGAAAGGGAGGCGTGGGGAAAACCTGGTTTGCCATCACACTCAGTCACGCGCTGGCACGCCACGGCTTGCGCACGCTTCTCTTCGATGGTGATCTCGGGCTCGCCAACGTAGACGTGCAGCTTGGCTTGACGCCCGTCCGCGATCTGGCTGGCGTGGTCGCGCGCAAGATTGCGCTGAAAGATGCCGTGCAGCACATCCCTCACGGCGGATTCGACGTCATCGCCGGCCGGTCGGGAAGCACGACGCTCGCCAACCTCGACGTCGGGCAGCTGACGACGCTTCGTGACGACCTCCTTCTTCTCGCCAATTTCTACGACCGCGTCATACTCGACCTGAGTGCCGGCATCGATAGCGCCGTCCGCCTGTTGGCGCGTAGCGCCGGAAATTGCATCGTCATCACCACCGACGAACCGACGGCGCTCACCGACGCTTATGCCTTCATCAAGCTGACCACTTTCGGCGGCTTTTCCGGCGAGTTCAGCGTTGTCATCAACATGGCGAGTTCGACGCGCGACGGTGAGCGAACCTACGGCAAACTGCTCCGTGCCTGCGAAGGATTTCTCAAGATCTCACCGCACCTCGCCGGCGTCATCCGGAGGGACGACAAAGTACGTGATTCAATTCGCCACCAGACCTCGCTTCTCAGTCGGCATCCCAACACCGACGCCGCGACCGATGTCGAGGCCATAGCGGCACGGCTCGTGAGCGATCCATGAGCGAGGTTCGCGCCACCACGGCTAGCAGCTCCGCCGCCCGCCTCAACCGGACGGCGACCGGCTCATCGCCGCCAGTGGACTCGACACTCGCGCCGCCGCCCGCCGACCAATCGCCCGCAGTAAACGTCGGTGGCGCCTTGAATGGCGGCGAAAGCCGTGGCCGGATTGAGGGTGTGGTCATCGGCACCGACGATGCCGGCCTTGCGCTTCTCCGTACCGCGGCTGGCGATTTCCGCGTCGAAACCGCCCTGTCCCTCGCCGAGCGCAGCCGCCTCGTTCTCGAAGTCGTGCATTTGACGCCGGTGATGACGGCGAAAATCCTGATCCAGGATGGTCGCGCCCTGGATCCACCACCGCCGGCGCGACTAACACCCTTCGGGGCCGCAACGACATCTGACTCGCACCCCAGTCAGCTCAGTTCTGCCGGCTCGGCAGCGGCACCACGGCAACGGCCCACCGTTCCCGATCTCCGCCTTGCTCGCGAATGGCCAGCACTCGACGAGGCGTTGAAGCTCCTACAGGGCCAGGACACTGCAGCACCACTGATGGCGGCATTGCCCGGCGCCGACGATCGGCTGGCAAGTTCTATTCTCTTCTATTTTGCTGCGCTCAAAGAAGCAAACCTCGAACGCTGGCTCGGCACCGAAGTTCGCCAATCTCTCACCGAGGCCGGCCGCGAGGATCTCGTCAATCAGCTCGCCGCAGATTTTTCTGCCTTCGCCGCGCTTATCCGGAACGAAGGCACGAACGCATGGCAAACATTGCGTTTTCCACTTCATCTTGGCAGCACGCCAGAGCCAAGCGGAGAGCTTGTTCCGCTCTCACTCTTCGTCCGCCACAGCGCCGAGTCCGAAGGCGGCGGCATCCGCTTCGTCCTCGAGATTCCCCACCCCGCTTTCGGACCGCTGCAGATCGACGGCCTCACACGCACGCCACCCGGGCTCGACCTGATCCTGCGCGCCCATCTGCCACTGCCGGCGACCCTGCAGGCGACCCTTGTCGATCTCGCCCACCGCATCGGCGCCCGGCTGGGCTGGTCAAGCCGGCTTATCTTCGAAACCGCGGCGCAGTTCCCCGTGCACCCGCTGCAAGATATCGGCGCGGGACGCCCCGTCTCCGATTTGCGCGTTTAGAACTCCGTCCGGCGAGATGGTATCGCCTTGCCGGAACGCGCTGGCTCCACGAAAGGGTTGAGCGGCTTCCGCGAACGAAAGGGAATGGACACCGCGTCCATGGCCGAATTCGACCAGCGGGGCGCCCCAATCCATCGCGCTTTAGGGCGGTGTCCCACGGTTGCGATGATGCGCCTGGCCACCGATTTCGTCGAGATCGGCCTGTTCACGCCGCAGGCGGACTACACGCGCCTGACTGAGGCGGCGTTCCTCCATGATCTCGAACTTCTTCATCTCACGGTAGGCCTCGGCGACCTCCTCCCGCGCCGCTGATATCTGGAGCTCGATCTCGGATACCGATTTGGCCAGGGTCTCGCGCCGGCGAAGCGCCTCCTTGGCATAGCCGTCATAAGCGAAAGCGGCCTCGCCTTCGGCGGCCCTCTGCTCGTTCGTGATCTCGCTCTCAAGCGCCGCAACGCGCTTCTCGAGATCTACACGCAACCCCTCAAGCCCACTCAGCATGCGCCGCTTCGAATCCAGCTGCTGGCGACCGAGGCGGATCAGGTTTTCCATGCTTCTCATGATCCGGCTCCACTCCCACTGCTAGCGGCGAAAATCGCCCCAAGTTCGGCATAGGCTTTTGCCATGTCGCTTCGCTCCGCCTTGTCCTGGGAGAGAAAACGTTCGAGCCGCGGCTGATAATGGATGGCTTCGTCGGTCTCCGCGTCCGAGCCCTTGCGGTAAGCGCCAAGGCGGATCAGATCCGCCATGTTCTCGTAGACGGCGAGCAACCGTTTCGCCCTCGTCGAAAGCGCGGTCTCTTCCTGCGTGTTGCATCCAGGCATGGTGCGCGATATCGAGCGCAACACGTTGATCGCGGGATAACGGCCGCGCTCGGCAATGGCGCGGTCGAGCACAATATGGCCGTCGAGGATGCTGCGCACCGCATCGGCGATGGGCTCGTTCATATCGTCGCCCTCCACCAGAACGGTGAAGAGGCCGGTTATGGTGCCGCGCTCGGTGCCTGGGCCGGCGCGCTCCAGAAGCTTCGGCAGTTCCGAAAACACGGTCGGCGTATAGCCCTTGCTGGTTGGTGGCTCGCCGCCCGAGAGCCCGATTTCGCGCTGCGCCATGGCAAAACGGGTGACGCTGTCCATGAGGCAGAGCACATCGTTGCCTTCATCGCGGAAATATTCGGAAAGCGCCATGGTGAGATAGGCCGCTTGACGGCGGACTGGTGCCGGCTCATCGGAAGTGGCGACGACGAGAACCGAACGAGCAAGGCCTTCGGGCCCAAGGTCTTCGGCGATGAATTCCTGCACCTCGCGCCCACGCTCGCCGATCAAGCCCATTACCGTAACGTCGGAATGGGTATAACGGGCAAGCATGCCAAGCAGCACCGACTTGCCAACACCCGATCCGGCGAAGATGCCCATGCGCTGGCCACGACAACACGTAGCAAAGACGTTGAGCGCGCGGATGCCAAGGTCGATCTTGCTCTCGACGCGGCGGCGCGCGTGCGCCGGCGGGGGCGACGCGCGCAACGGATAGGGCTTGGTGCCGAGCCCAAGGGGCGGGCCGCCGTCGATCGGCTGGCCGCGGGCATTGATCACCCGCCCGAGCCAAGAGCGGTCGGGATAGATAACCGGATCGGGGTCGGCCACCTGCACGCGACAGCCAAGCCCGATGCCCTCCAGCGCACCATAAGGCATGGTCAGGGCGCGGCCGTCGCGGAAACCGACCACCTCAGCCTCGACGACCTCCCCATCCCAGGGCATTAGCGCCATGCGAGAGCCGATTCCGAGCCGGCCGCGCAGCCCGCCGACCTCGACGAGAAGCCCCCGCACCCCGGTTACGCGCCCGAAATATTGCGCCTCCGGAAAGCGCTGAATGGCTGCTACCAATCCGTCCAAACCCTGCCTCCTCGTTGCGCCAACGGCGCGAAAGAAGCCCCCTTGGCTGCGCAGGCGCCCGGGCTTAGGATCGTTTCTTCCCCTGCCCGTTGCGCTATTGCCACGGCGACCCAACTCGCGTTCCTTTGCGTTATCATGGCGGGGACGCTTTAAAGTTGGGTAAAGGAGAACGATGTGAAAAAGCGTTTACGAATTATTCAGGAAATTTGTTAATGATTTGACGGTTATATCGCAGCCCCAGCTGCTCTACCGAGGAGGGATGAAGGATGCGCGTCCTGTTGATCGAGGATGATTCCGTGATGGCTCAGAGCATCGAGCTCATCCTGTCCGCGGCCAAGTTCAATGTCTACACGACCGAGCTCGGAGAAGAAGGACTCGACCTTGGCAAAATCTACGACTACGACATCATCTTACTCGACCTCAACCTGCCGGACATAAGCGGCTATGAGGTCCTGAAGAAGCTCCGCACGGCCCGGGTCACCACCCCGATCTTGATCCTTTCCGGCATGGCTGAGCCGGACAAGAAGGTCCGCGGTCTCGGCTTCGGAGCCGACGATTACCTGACCAAGCCTTTCGACCGCCAGGAACTGATCGCCCGCATCCATGCCATCGTTCGCCGCTCCAAGGGCCACTCCGAATCGGTCATCAAGACGGGCCGCCTGACCATCAACCTCGACACCAAGTCGGTTGAGGTCGATGGCGAGCGGCTGCATCTGACCAATAAGGAATACAGCATGTTGGAGCTCTTATCGCTCCGCAAGGGCACGACCCTGACCAAGGAGATGTTTCTCAACCATCTCTATGGCGGCATGGACGAGCCCGAGCTGAAGATCATCGACGTCTTTATCTGCAAACTCCGGAAAAAGCTCGCGCTCGCAACCGATGGCGAGAACTATATCGAGACGGTTTGGGGCCGTGGCTACGTGCTGCGCGATCTGCAGCCGGCCAAAGCGCCCGAGCGGCGCGCCGCGATGGCGAAATAGCGCCGCGCCTCCACCTTCTCTGCTATCTTTCCGTGCTGCGGGTTTTGAGCGGAATCTCGCCTTGGACGCTTCAGGCCGCTACCGCATAGGCACCGAACTTTCCCGGAATTGGCTTGAATCGACTGGTCACGCCGACGATGGTCTCGTAGCTCCCGAGATAGAGGACCCCGTTCGGCAGCAACTGATTGGCGAGATTGTCGAGTACCTGCCGCTTGGTCTCGTCGTCGAAGTAGATCAGAACGTTGCGGCATAGCACGAGATCGAACCTACCGAAGGAATCGGCGCGCTCGAGCAGATTGTGGTGTCGAAAGGTGATCAGGGTACGGAACCCCGGATCAATCCGCCACATCGGGCCAATCTGTGAGAAGTATTTCATCAGGTACTGTATGGGCAGGCCGCGCTGTACCTCGAACTGGGAATAGAGGCCTGCCTTCGCCTTTTCCAGCGCCTCACGCGAAAGATCGGTCGCCAAAATCTCAATCGCAACGCCAACCTGGCCCATCTCCTTCAGCTGCATGGCGAGCGAATAGGGTTCCTGCCCGGTCGAGCAGGCGGCCGACCAGACGCGAAGCCGCCGGTCGCCATGGCGATCGGCGAGGAAGCGCGGCAAGATCGATTCCCGAAAGGCCTCGAACAACTCAGGGCCGCGAAAGAAATACGACTCGTTTGTCGTCATCGCTTCCGTGACCTCGGCGAGAAGCGATTCGTCCCGCTTAAGGCGAACAGCCTCGACAAGACAAGAGAGGTTTGCAAAGCCGCGACGGCGCGCAACCGGCGCCAGCCGACTTTCCAGCAAATAATCCTTGTCGTCGGCGAGCGCCAAGCCGGATCGCTTCTTCAGAAGCTCGCCCAGAAGCTCCATTTCGTCTTTGGTCATGGCGGCCCCATGGCCAAGCGCTCAAGTTCTCGGCCGACCTGATCAAGCGGCCAGATCCCACAACAGAGCCCGGCGCTGGCGACCGCCCCCGGCATGCCCCAGACGACGCTGGTTGCCTCGTCCTGCGCGACCAGCGAACCGCCAGCGTCGACGACGCTACGCCCGCCATTAAGGCCATCCTGTCCCATGCCGGTGAGGATGCAGGCAAGAATGTGACCGCCGTAGATGCCGGTCAGGCTCCGCATCATAGGATCCACCGCGGGTCGGCAGAAATTCACTGGCGGGTCCTGGTTGGTATGGATGCGCGGACCGGCCGGCGTATCGACGACGGTCATGTGCCAGTCGCCGGGTGCGACATAGATATGGCCGGCTTCGATGATCGATCCGTCCACCGCTTCGGCGCACGGCGCACCCGCGATGTTCCCCAGATGCTCGGCAAAGATGGTGGTAAAGGTCGGCGGCATGTGCTGAGTGATGAAAATCGGCAGGCGGATGCGATTCTTGAGAAAGCCAAAAAGCGCGAAAAGCGCTGGCGGCCCCCCGGTAGAAGAACCAATGGCAAGAATCTTCGGCTTGAGTTTCGAGGGTGGCCGCAGCGCAAGAGGGGCACGCCGCGACGGCGTGGCGATGACCGGTGGCGCGGCCACCTGAGACGGCGCCAAAGGTAACGCCGCGGTCGCGGCCGGGGCCTGGATGCGCGCTGTTCTACGCCGACGCGCCGCCCCGAGAGCCTTAAGCTTGGCCACAAGATCGTGCTGGAAATCGTCGCTCCCCTGCAACTCACGCAGGGAGGATGGCTTGGTGAGGTAGTCGGAAGCGCCCGCGGCAAGCGCCTTCAGACTGATATCGGCGTTGCGCAGTGTCAACGTCGAGACCATTACCACCTTGACATCGGGCACAGCCCGTAACAGGTGGGGTAGCGTCGTTATCCCATCCATTACCGGCATTTCGATATCGAGCACGATGACGTCGGGAACCAGCCGCTCGGCAATACGAACCGCGGAGGCTCCGTCGCCCGCGCTGCCGACCACTTGAAGCTCGGGATCGCTCTCGATCCAGCGTGTCAGAAAACCTCTGATCACGGCTGAATCATCGACCACCATCACACGGTATGCGGTTTCCGATCTTTCACCCGTCTGGGCCGCGGCATCAACAGATTTCACGATCATCCGCTTACAGCAACCCAACCGCAGAAAATTTCGCTTCGATGATCTCCCGATCAAACGGCTTCATGATGTACTCGTTGGCGCCCGCGCTCATCGCCTCGCGGATGTGCGGCAGGTCACTCTCGGTAGTGCAAAACAGCACGACCGGAGCGTCGCCGCCTTCCGTGTTGCGCAGCGCGCGCAAGAATTCAATGCCATTCATCACCGGCATGTTCCAATCGAGCAGGATAACGTTCGGCATCCGCTTCAAGCATGCGGCAAGCGCCTCCTGACCATCGTTCGCTTCTTCAATTTCGAATGGAAGCTCTTGCAGGATGCGTCGCACCGCCAGCCGGATGGCGCGCGAATCATCGACGATCAGGCATGATTTCTTGGCTGGCGCGGCGGCGGACATCAACCGGTGCCTCCATCAAGCGGCCCGCTCGCCGGTAAAATCCAGCAGGCGGTCCACGTCCGCAACGACGAGAAGTTGGTCGTCCAACCGGTAGATGCCGGCGGAAATCTGGCGCCACTCTGGCGCCAGCGTCGCGGGATTGTGCTCGTAGTCCTGTTTCGACAGCGTGAGAACCTCTCCAACGCTATCGACCATAAGACTGTAAGGCTCGCCGTGATGTTCGACGACAACGCTCATGCCCGCTTCCGCGTCGGGACGCGGCGGCAGGCCCAGCCGGCGTCGCACGTCGATGGCAGTCACGATTCGCCCGCGCAAATTGAGCACGCCGGCGACTTCTATCGTCGCCAGTGGAATCGGCGTCAGCTTCTGCGCACGAAGAACATCCCGGACGAGAAGCACAGGAATGCCGAAAACTTGATTGGCAACTGTAACGGTGACGAACTGTCCCGCGTCTTCTGTCCCGCTACCCGAATTGCTGTTAGCCGCCATGGTCATGCCGCCCCCCGCGCCGCCAGGGTCTGAGACAAAGTATCGAGAAGTGCCGTGCGGTCGAATTTGGCGACACAGCCGCTGAAGCCCTCGTTGACGTCGTGAACCGCGGATGGCGAGGCGGTCAGGGCCACGACCGGCGTATCACGCCAGAGCTCCCCTTCCTTGAGCGTGCTCGCAAAATTGAGCCCCTCTGCAGTCGGAATTTCCGCGTCGCTGACGATAACGTCGAATTCATGGCCCTCCTCGCGCAGCTTCCGAACCTCGTCGACACTTTCCGCCGTGGTGACGCGGTAGCCGGCGACGGACAGCATCGGCAACAGCATATTGCGGAAGAAGGGGTTCTGATCGACCAGCAGAATATGCTTCGGCGGCGCTCCCTTCTGAGTCGATTTTCCACCCCAACCCAGCACGCATTTCTCGAGATAGTGGCCGACGTCAAGGATTTCGGTCGCCTTCCCCGCCACCACCGCAGAACCGAGAACGCCCGGCTTTTGCCCTGGTTGCGTGATGACAAGCCGGTCTTCGACGATATCGACGATCTCGTCGACGGCAATCCCCAGAGTATGTTCGCCGTCAGCGAAAATCAGCATCGGTTGGCGGCCCTCAGCGCAGAGGCTGCACGTATCGTTGATAGTCAGGATCGGAATAAGCTGGCCACGATACTGCATCAGGGCGCGACCGTCGGCGTGTTCAATATTGGCGACGTCGATCTCCTCAAGCCGCGCGACCAATGACAGGGCGACCGCCCTGACGGCATCGCTCCCGGCACGGAAAACGAGGAGCGCCGTGACGTCCTCTCCTTCGCCTTCGCCAGCATGGGCTTCGTTCACGGCATCGTCCTGACCGCCGATGGCCTCGACCGCCGCCGCGAGACCGGCGCGCACCGCAATGCCCGCGGAATCGAGGATCATGATCACCCGGCCATCGCCGAGAATAGTGTTGCCAGCGAAAATCTCGAGGTTACGGAGGATCGGGGCCACTGGCTTAATGACGATCTCTTCGGTATCGAACACACGGTCGACGACGATACCGAAGCGGGCATCGCCGACCTGGGTAACGATAACCAACATCTCGTCGTCGCGGCCCGCGCCGTCTGCTGGACGCAGGTTGAGACATTCGTCCAGGAACACCAGCGGCAGAAGCCGGTTGCGAAGCCGCAGAACCGGCGCGTCGTGAATGCGTTCGATGCGATTCTCCGTGTTGTCCGCAACCCGCACAAGTTCGACGACGCCGATTTGCGGCATTGCGAAGCTCTCGCCGACACATTCGATGATCAAGGCCGAAACGATGGCGAGGGTTAGGGGAATTTTGAAGGTGAAGGTGGTGCCCTGTCCGAGCACCGACTTGAGCTCGATTGTACCACCGATCTTCTCGATGTTCGAACGCACGACATCGAGACCGACACCGCGTCCCGAAACGGATGTCACCTTTTCCGCCGTGGAAAAACCGGGCCGGAACAGGAATTGCATCAGCTTCGCTTCGCTCATGCCTTCGAGTTCAGCCTCCGTCGCGAGTCCACGCTCAAGCGCCTTGGCCTTGATTCGCTGAACGTCGATGCCCCGGCCATCGTCGGAGATCTTCACGATGATGTGGCCGCCTTCGTGATAGGCGTGGAGGCGAATGCGGCCGGCCTCGGGCTTACCGCGGGCATGCCGCTCAGCCGGCGTGTCGATGCCGTGATCCGCCGAGTTCCGCACCATGTGCAAAAGGGGATCTTTGATCTGATCGAGGATCTGGCGGTCCAGTTCCGTCTCGGCGCCGACCATTTCGAGATCGAACTTCTTGCCGAGTTCGTGGCCGAGATCCCGCAGGATGCGCGGAACCTTGTTCCAGGCATTGCCGATCGGCTGCATGCGCGTCTTCATCACACCTTCTTGCAACTCGGAGGTGATGTGACTTAGACGCTGCACAGGAATCGCGAACTCACTCTCTTCCACGCCACGCACCATCTGCAGGAGCTGGTTGCGCGTGAGGACAAGCTCGCTCACCATGGTCATCAAGTTTTCGAGCACATCGAGGTTGACCCGAATGCTCTGATTGGCGAGCGAACTCTCGGCTGCTGCTTGCGGCTGCGATTCGTTGCTGACGGCCGCCGCCGGGCGTGGCGGCTGGGCGGCGACGGGCGGCTCAGTCTCGGGCATGGGCGCCACGTCGAGGTCAAACTCTTGCTCGGCTTTCCCCTCATCCTCCGCCATGATTTCCGAGGCGGATTCGGAATGCGGCGGCGAAGTGAGCCCGGAAGCGATCTCGGCCGTAGCCGGCTTGGCCGCAAAGCGGCCTTCGGCGATCGCGTTCAACGCCTCGATCAGATCATTGTCGTTGCCGGCCGGCTCGGCCTCGCTGGCCTCGATGACGGCGAGGATCTCCTTAATGCGGTCGATTGCGGCCAGCACCGGGTTGATCGCCGCGGTGCTGGGTTGAAGCGCCCCGTCGCGGAACTGGCCGAGCACGTTCTCCGCCGCATGGGCCACCGCCTCAAGCCGCGGCAGACCGAGAAAACCGCAGGTCCCCTTGATCGTGTGGACGATGCGGAAAATTGTCGTGATTAACGTCGGGTCAGCCGAATGTTGCTCAAGACGAACCAGATCGACGTCAAGAAGCCCGAGATTCTCGATCGTTTCAGTAAGAAATTCCTGCAGGAGGTCATCCATCGCCGCCCCTACTCGCGCTTTGGGCACTGCAAAATCACCGGCAGCTGCCGCAGATACAATGGGCGGAAAGCGGTTAAAGAGCGGTAAAGGTGGGACGCTTATAGACTGGCGGTATTTTCGCGTTGCTTAAAGCAAACGGACGGGACCGACGGTGATCTCGATCCGGTCGGCGTCCGGCGCGCTGAATGCGAGCGCGGCTCCCTGAGCCTTGACCAGCGCCCCGAGGTGGGAAGCGACGACGGTGCGGCTGTCGAACTGCGCCTCGTCGAGCTTGTTTTGAAGCGCCGCCTGGAGTTCGGTATCGAGCCGAGCGCCCGTACCCTCCGCCGAGATGGCAAGCCGTCCGTCGCTGAGATCAATTTTGATCGTGCCACCGCGGGGCAGCGTATCCGCGCCGAACAGCACGAGGTTCAGAAGCAGCTTTGCAACCGCCTTGTCGAGGGTTTCGGTTTCGCCAGCCGGCTGCGACCACGCGAGCTTGATTCGCCCTTTGGCAAAGAATTCGTCGGCGGTCCGCCGCACCTCGGCCCAAGGCACCACTGGCCCCATGGTTTCTGCCCCGCCGAAGGCAAGGCGGAAAAAACGCAATTTGCGGGCGGCCGCCTCGACGCTGTCGCCGAGAAGGGCGAGCGCCCGCGCCTGCATTTCTTTATCCTCTTCCTCACCCAGAATCTCGACGCCGTTGCCGAGCGCGCCGATCGGCCCCACCAGATCATGACAAAGCTTCGAACAGAGGAGCGCCCCGAGCCTGAGTGTTGTCATGTCCGTTTCCCCCTGTTGCCGGCGAGCCGCCCGTCGTGGTCCCTTCCCACGCGAGCTCTCGCCATCTTAGAAATTTGCCGCTCCGCCGCCAAGAGATCGACAGGCCGGTTGACGTTGAAAAATGGATCAACGGGAGAGACCGGCCAGGATACCGTGACATGGGGATAATCCTCGATGAACCGCTCAACTTTACGCATCTCCTCCCGTCTCAGGGCGCGACGGAGATCGGCCGCAAGATCGAGCGCCCAAAGCGCTACTACCGGATGACGGCGGCCGGCGGACGCCGCGACCGCGATTCTGGCGCCGGTCGCGGCCTGTGCTGCCTTTAGGCGCGCCGCGAGATCGAGCGGCAGGAACGGAGCATCGGCTGGAACGCTCAAAAGCCAGGCCACTCCGGGTACCGCACGCCGCGCCCAGATCATTCCGGCGAGGATGCCGGCAAGCGGTCCAGGATGGCCCGCCACACGATCCCCCAGCACCTTGAGACCAGCCGCTGCAAAGCGGCTGGCCGGACCATTCGCATTCAAGGCAAGAACCCTGACCTGCGGCCGCAAACGGCCCACTACATGAGCGAGGATCGGGCTGCCGCCGAGCGGGCGTAGGCACTTATCGCCGCCGCCCATGCGACGCGCCAACCCCCCGGCGACGACCACGGCGGCAAGATCGTCGCGGATGCGCGACAAGGGCATCGCCAGACGCGGCTCAGGGCGGGCGTTCATGCCCTCACTATGCCCGCGGCGGCCCGCCCCGCCAAGAGCCTGCCCTTGACCGCAACGGCAGGGAAATGCTCGACTGGCCGCGCAAGGAGCAAAACCCGACCGCGATTCGAGCGGAGCCGGGAGGAAATATGTCCATGACTGGCGAGATCGGCATCGGTTCCGATGAGGGGCGGCGTCAACTCGCGATGCGGCTCGCCGTCATCGCGCGCGAGGCAGGCGAAGCCATTCTCAACATCTACGACGCGGCCAGCACGGTGCGCGAGAAGGCGGACCATTCGCCGGTGACGGCGGCGGACGAAGCAGCGGAACGGCTGATCCTCGCCCGGCTTGGGTCAGCGGCGCCGAAATATCCAGTCGTCGCTGAGGAAAGCGTCGCCGCGGGGCGCATTCCGGAAGTCGGCAACGGCCCTTTCTGGCTGGTCGATCCCTTGGACGGCACGCTTGAGTTCATCCACCGCCGGGGTGAGTTCACGGTCAATATCGCGCTGATCGAAACCGGCCGGCCAACGCTTGGCGTTGTTTATCTGCCGGCGCAGGGAAAGACGTATCTCGGTTACGGGCCGGGGTTTGCCTTCCGGATCGAAGGCGATGAGGGGCCGCGATCGATCGCCGCGCGGCCAGCACCAGCGGAAGGCCGGATCGCGGTTGCAAGCCGCTCGCATCGCGATGCCAAGACCGAGGCCTTCCTTGCCGAGCAGAACATCAAGAACTGGACGGCGGCCGGCAGCTCGCTCAAATTCTGCCTGATCGCCGAGGGCGGAGCCGACATCTACCCGCGCTTCGGCCGCACCATGGAGTGGGATACGGCTGCCGGTCACGCCGTGTTGGCGGCGGCGGGCGGCCGCGTGCACACGCTCGATGGACGCGAACTGCGCTACGGCAAGCCGGATTTTGCCAATCCGGCGTTCATTGCCGAAGGACGCCCCGCGACCTAAGCCGCGGCCACCCGGGCCGATTTCGGACCTCCTGGTCAGGCATTGACGTCGATGACGACGCGACCGCGGATCTGGCCGGCAAGAATCTTCGGCGCGAGTTCCATCACCTTCGACATCGGCTGCACTTCGGTCATGGCGTTGAGCTTGGCGATCGGAAGATCGCGCGCAAGCCTAGCCCAAGCCGTTTCGCGCTTCGGTTTCGGCGCCATTACCGAATCGACACCGAGCAATGCGACGCCGCGCAGAATGAAGGGAAAAATGGTTGCCGGCAAATCCGTGCCGCCCGTAAGGCCACAAGCGGCAACCGCACCGCCATAGACGACCTGCGCGAGCACGTTAGTGAGAATCTGACCGCCGACGCAATCGACGGCGCCGCCCCACCGCTCTTTCTGCAACGCTCCACCCTTCTGGGCAAGCTCCGCACGATCGATGAATCCTTCCGCGCCAAGATCGGTGAGATAGGCATGCGTCTCGGGCCGGCCGGTGGCGGCAACCACGGGATAACCAAGCTTGGCAAGAAGCGCGACCGCGACCGAGCCGACGCCGCCGGCGGCACCGGTGACCAGAATCTCCCGCTCCGAGGGTTTCAAACCGTAGTTTTCCAGCGCCAGGACGCAGAGCATCGCCGTATAACCGGCAGTGCCGATCGCCATCGCCTGTTCGAGCGAGAAGGCAGGCGGCAATCGCACCAGCCATTCGGGCTTCACCCGTTGTTTCTGGCTATAGCCGCCCCACTGGGTTTCCGACATCCCCCAGCCGTTGACGACCACTTTGTCACCAGGCTTCCAGTAGGGCGAGCGCGATTCCGCTACCGTCCCCGCGAGATCGATGCCGCAGACCATGGGAAATTTGCGCGCGATCGGGCTCTTCCCGGTCAAGGCGAGGCCGTCCTTGAAGTTCAAGGTCGAATAGGCGACGTCGACCAGCACTTCGTAATCGGGCAAATCGGCGACCGAAAGCTGTCTGAACCCGACCGAAGGCTTGCCATCCGTCTTTTCCGCGACCAAGGCGGTAAACGTCTCACTCATACCGAAAACTTCCCCTCAATGGGTGACGGAAACCCAGCAACCGAAAAACTCAAAGGCCCGCTTCGCGCTGTTCAATGGAGCGCCGAGAGTATCGACACGTAGTTCGCAACCGCGGCGCCGCCCATGTTGAAGACGCCGGCTAGTTCGGCATTTTCCACCTGAATCGGCCCGGCGGTTCCCGTCACTTGCATGGCAGCGAGGACATGCATGGAAACCCCGGTCGCGCCGACGGGATGGCCCTTGGCCTTGAGCCCGCCGGACGGATTGACCGGCAGCTTGCCGCCTTTCTCAACCCAACCCTCGGCGATCGCCCGGGCGCCTTCGCCCGGCGCGGTCAAACCCATAGCCTCGTATTCGATCAGCTCGGCGATGGTGAAGCAATCGTGCGTCTCGACCATACTCAAGTCGCTGAGGGTGAGACGCGCCGCCGCGAGCGCCTTGGCCCAGGCCTTGGCGGGGCCCTCGAAGGCGACGATATCGCGCCGCGCCAGGGGCAGAAAATCATTTGCCTGCACCGCGGCGCGAAAGACGACCGCCTTCTTCATGCCGAGCGCGGTTTCGACATCGGTCAAGACCAAGGCCGCCGCGCCATCCGAGATCGGCGAACAATCGGTGCGCTTCAAGGGCCCGGCAACCCGTGGATTCTTGTCCGAGACTGTACGGCAGAAATCGTAGCCGAAGTCCTTCTGCAGATGAGCGAGCGGATTGACGCTGCCGTTCTTGTGGTTCTTTGCCGCGATGCGGGCGAGCGCGTCGGATTGATCGCCGTAGCGCTGGAAATATTTTCCGGCGATATGGCCGAAAACGCCGGCGAAGCCCGCCGCCTCGCCTTCCGTTTCGGGCAGATAGCTTGCCTTGAGAAGCGAGGCATTGGCATCCGCTGTCGATACGCCGGTCATCTTCTCGACACCGAGGACGAGGACGAACCGCGCCCGCCGCGCCGCGATCGACTTCATGCCGAGATGAATCGCGGCCGAGCCGGTCGCGCACGCGTTCTCGACCCGGGTTGAGGGCGTGAAGCGGAAATTGGGATCGGCCTGAAAGGCAAGCGAGGAGATGAATTCCTGACGTTCCATGCCGGCGTTGAAGGTGCCGACGACGACTTCGTCGATATCGGCTGCGGCAACGCCGGCATCGCCAAGAGCGCCGGTCGCGACCTCGACGAGGAGCGATTCCACGTCGCGGCCTTCAAGCTTTCCGAACCGGCTGTGGCTCCAGCCGACGATACAGGCTGTCATCTTCCTTGTCCTCCGCCTCCGAACCCGAGCTTAACAGAGCACCCGCACCGCCGCCAAGGCAGGCGCGCAGGAATGAGCGGCGCGGCACGATGAAAAATCTGCGGGCCGGGCCAGAACCTGGGCTGGAAAAAGCGCCCTCGCACGGTCACGGCCCCGAACCCGCTCCGACACCAACCGGCGCACCACTATGTTCTTGAAACGGCGTCGAGATCCAGTAATTCGCGGGTCAGCGGCGAAGGCTGTGACCCAGCGGAAAAGCGAATACGATTAGGAGGAACTCAAATCCCCGCAGGAACGAAATACCTGCAATGGCACGCCCATCTTTCCCGGTCGGACAGAGTGAGCGGCCCGAGGTTGTAACCTATGTCTCCGGTACGATCTGTTACCGATCTCTCCGGTCCGTACATAAGGAAATTGGAGCGGGCGAAGGGATTCGAACCCTCGACCCCAACCTTGGCAAGGTTGT
>JBJKQL010000041.1:0-24837 GCA_046705265.1 Ferrovibrionaceae bacterium | reverse complement strand
TGGTCCTCGCCGGGGTCCTCTATCGCTTCAAGAGCCGGAGCCTCCACCCCCTGCCGCATGCTGCCGTGATCGCCGAAGCCCTCGAGGCGGCACGCTTCGATCCCGACGATGCCCGCGGCTTCGCCCTCGCCCTCAAAGCCCTTGCCGCCTGGCGGCCCGCTTGAGCACTTGGTTGTCGGATGTGAAGAATTGGGAAAGCCCTTAAGCGGGAGGGCATTTTCACATTGGCTCGCAAAGGTCCCTGCGGGAAAGCCGCGGCGCAACCGCGGTTTTCCCGCATTTTTGGGTTTCGAACGCAGGTGCCGGGGCGCTATCGATCCTCGCCTGATCAAAACAGGGCTGACTTTTCCGGGTGCGGCTAACGGCGACTGGGAGCAGCCTGGTGCCGTAGAGCCCGTATCCCTTACGCTTCGATCATTCCAGCTGCGGCGGCTTCGTTGCTCGCCTCATCGATCAGAATGAAACCGCCGGTGCTGCGGTTCTCGACGTAAGGATCGTAGGCAATTGACGCCGCCGTCTTCAGCTCTATCCGCGCGATGTCGTTTCCGACAAAAACGCCGGGCGATGGCTCTCGGGCGAGGGTTGAAATGTCGATACGCTCGATCAGACGCGAAAGTCGCGCCGGGGTCGCTCCGGTCGCGGGCTTAAAGAGGTATCGCCGGTCCCGATCGAATGGCGTGTCGCTCGCCAGCAGAGCATCGTTTCGAAGGTCTGTCGCACCTTCGGCGGCATTTCCGTCGAGGCGAAGAGGTCCCCGCGCGCGATATCGAGATTGATGCATGGCATCACTTATTTTATGCGCAACAAAATGTATAAATAATATATAGACATATTAGTAGTGTTGTATAGCCTTTGGAATAGCAACAGGCCCGTAAGGGTTGGTAGTGGTTCCTTTCCGTCTCGATGTCAGAATGAAAGCGCCTTGTGCCGTGGTGGCGGTTCGCTTAAGCAACGGAAGGCGGACAAAATACCGGGCTTGTCCGGCAGGGAGGGGATGGGATGCGCAAAAATTCTGGGATGACGGACCAGGCTGCAGGAGCGCCTGGTCGCCTGCTGCCCGGCGAAAAAGTCACCGCCATTGGCCGTCAACAGGACCAGCGAGTGCGCCGATGAGCCAATCGCCATCCGGGCCGCTTGGACAATCCGTGCACCGCGTCGAGGACCGGGGGCTGCTCACGGGACGGGGCCGCTATGCCGACGACGTTCCGGTATCACGCCGCACGGCTTACGCGGCAATTTTGCGTTCTCCTCACGCCCACGCCGAGATTCTTTCGATCGATGGTTCGGCTGCGCTTCAAGCCGGCGCCCTCGCGGTCGTTACCGGCGACGATATTCGCCGCCTCTCGGACCCGTTTCTCACCGCCCTGAAGCAGCCGCTCGATCAATGGTCGCTTGCCGTCGGGCGGGCACGTTACGCGGGCGAGCCGATCGCGGTCGTGGTTGCCGAGGATCGCTATCGGGCCGAGGATCTGCTGGAAAAAATTGCCGTGAGTTATCGCGAGCTTCCCGCCGTTGCGAGTATCGAGGCCGCCATGCGGGAGGACGCGCCACTCGTGCATGAGCGGGCGGGCCGCAATCTCGTCTCGAGCCGCGAATTCCAATATGGCGACCCGGATCGAGCATTCACGGAAGCGGATCGCAAGGTCGGGCTCACGGTTCGCTTTCCGCGTCATTCGTATACGCCAATCGAGTGCTTCGTCGTGGCTGCGGAATGGCGGCCCGAAGATCAGTCCTATGACATCTTCTCCAACTTCCAGGGCCCCTATAGCACGCATCCGGTTATGGCTCGTGCGCTTCGCGTGCCGGGGGCCAGGCTCCGTCTCCGCACGCCGAAGGACTCGGGAGGCAGTTTCGGCGCCAAGCTCGCGGTTTTTCCCTATATGGTTTTGATGGCTCTTGCCTCCCGGCTGACCGGCCGACCGGTCAAATGGGTCGAGGATCGCTACGAGCATCTCATCGCCGCGAATTCCTGTCCCGAACGAATCACCCATGTCGAGGCGGCGGTCACCCGCGCCGGCGTCATTACCGCGCTTCGCTTTGACCAGACCGAGGATTACGGCGGCTATGTCAGGGCGCCGATGCCGGGGCCGCTCTATCGCATGCATGGCGCGACCACTGGCGCCTACAACATCGCGCACGTCGCGATTACCAACCGCATCGTCCTCACCAACCGGATGCCGGCCGGCTTGGTGCGGGGTTTTGGCGGACCGCAGCTCTACCTCGCCCTCGAGCGGCTAGTGCAGAAGATCGCGGTCGAACTTGGATTGGATCATCTCGACGTCATGCGGCTGAACCTTATTCCCCCCGAGGCGTTCCCGTACCGGGCCGCTGCCGGCGGCCTCTACGATTCCGGCAACTACCAGCGGGCGATCGAGGAGGCGACCGGAAACGGCCGGCTGGCCGAGCTTCAGAAAAGGCGTGAAACAGCCCGAGCCGCTGGTCGTCTTTATGGCATCGGCTTTGCCGCGGTGGTCGAGCCCGGCATGTCGAACCTCGGCTATCTCAGCACCTTATTGACGGCCGAGGATCGGCGCCGCTCGGGCCCCAAGGACGGCGCCGTCTCAATGGCAACGGTCAATATCGATCCAAGCGGCTCGGTCTCGGTGACTGCGGATTGCATGCCGCAAGGGCAGGGCCACGCGACGACGCTGGCTCAGATCGTCGCCGGCGAACTCGGACTCGACCCCACGGACATCGCGGTCAACTTGGAACACGATACGCAGAAAGACGCGTGGTCGATCGCGGCCGGGACGTATTCCTCGCGCTTTTCGCCCGGAACCGCCGTCGCGGCTGGAATGGCGGCGCGCGAGCTTCGCAGTAAGCTCGCGAAGATTGCCTCGGCGCGTCTTAACGTTGCGGCCGAAACGCTGGTCTTCGAAAACACCCGGATTTTCGCCGCCGAGAATCCGGATAACGCGTTGTCCTTCGATCGCGTCGCGATGAGCACGCATTGGTCGCCCGGCCAGCTTCCGGAAGGAACATTGCCGGGGCTCCGTGAAACCGGCGTCTGGTCGCCCCCCGAATTAACGCCGACCGCGGAGGACGACCGGATCAATACCTCGCTTACCTATGGCTTCGTTTTCGATATGTGTGGGGTGGAGATCGATCCCGTGACGGCCGAGGTCCGGATCGATCACTACGTCACCATGCACGACGCGGGTAATCTCTTAAATCCGGCATTGGCCAGAGGCCAGGTCCTCGGTGCCTTCGCGCAAGGGGTCGGCACCGCGCTCTACGAAGAGTTTGTCTATGACGAGGAGGGAAGCCTTCTGACCGGCAGCTTCGCCGACTATCTCGTGCCGACGGTCTACGAAGTGCCGGAACCGGAGATCCTACATATCGAAACACCCTCGCCCCTGACCCCCTTGGGCGCGAAGGGCATGGCTGAGGGAAATTGCATGAGCACGCCGGCTTGCATCGCGAATGCCGTGGCCGACGCCCTGAGTGTTTCCGATCTTGTCCTGCCGATGACGCCGGCCCGCCTGCATGCCTTGATCGCGAAGCCGGAGCCGGACCGACCCCGCGCACAGGGTTCGAAGTCATGAAGCCAAGACCGTTCGCCTATTGTCGGCCGGAGACGACAGAGGAGGCGGTTGCTCTGCTCGCCGAGTATGGCGACGAGGCGCGCGTCCTCGCCGGCGGCCAGTCCCTCATTCCGATGCTGAATTTCCGTATGATGGATACGGCCGTTCTGATCGATATTTCGCGTATTGCCGCACTGGGCTATATCCGCGAAACCGGCAGCGGGCTCGAAATCGGTGCCGCGGTGACACAGGCTCAGTTGCTCGCTTATCCGAATCTCGCCACAGCCGTGCCGCTTCTCGCCCAAAGTCTGCCTTTTGTCGGTCATGTCCAGACGAGAAACCGTGGCACGGTCTGCGGTTCTCTTGCCCACGCGGACCCGAGCTCGGAACTGCCGCTCGCTCTCGCCACACTCGGCGGTGAGATGGTGTTACGCTCGCGCCGTGGTGGGCGGACCTTACCCGCGCACAAATTTCAGCTCGGTCTTCTCACTACCGCGCGCGAAGCGGACGAGTTGATCGTCGCCGCGCGGTTCCCGTTTCAAAACCCAGCTGAAGGCAGTGCCTTTGGTGAGGTTGCGCGGCGGCACGGCGACTTCGCCGTTGTAAGTCTCGCCGCCGTCGCCAGGGGAAGGTCCTTGCGGCTGGGTGTCGGCGGGGTGGCCGATCGCCCGACGGTCCGCGCCTTCAATGGGCTAAGCGGCACTGATCTCGATGAGGCGCTTAACGGTTTCGCGTGGGACCTGGGTGGCAGCGACGATCTGCATGCCACGGCTCGTTATCGCCGCGATATCGTCCGTCGCCTTGGCCGACGAATCTTGGAGGAGGCTCAGGCATGCTCCGACTGAAACAGGACGACCGCATCACCGTAACGTTCATCCTGAACGGGCGTGAAATCTCGGGTCCGGTCGAACCGCGGACGCTTCTCTCCGACTTCCTGCGCCAGAACATTGGAGAGACCGGCACCCATGTCGGCTGCGAGCACGGCATTTGCGGCGCCTGCACGGTGGCGATTGAAGGCCTCGCCGTGCGCTCATGCCTAACTCTCGCCATTCAGGCGGATGGCCGCAGAGTCGATACGGTCGAAGGACTTGCCGGCATGGGCAACGCACTCACCCCTTTGCAGGAGGCCTTTCATCGGCACCATGCGTTGCAATGCGGCTTTTGCACACCGGGGCTCTTGATCTCTTTGACGGCGCTTTTTGAACAAGTGTCGGTCCCGAGCGAGGCGGAAGTCCGCGAGGTCATTGGTGGCCATCTGTGCCGTTGCACGGGCTATGCGGGAATCCTGGCCGCGGCGCTCGATGTTGCGCGAGCGCGCCAAGAGGGTGGCTGAATAAGGATTGCTTTGCTTGATCGCCAAGTGGGCGACGGCTTTCCCGCAGGTATCAATTCGCTGAGGACATCAAATGAAGCTCGAAGCCAATGGAGTCCAGCTCAACGTCGAAATCGAAGGACAAGAGGGCGCGCCATGGATCACGTTGTCGCACAGCCTCGCGTGCAACCTCAGTATGTGGGACGAGCAAGTTGGCATTTTGCGTGAGCGCTTTCGCGTGCTCCGCTACGATCTCCGCGGCCATGGGGGAAGCAGTGCGCCGAACGGCCCCTATACCTTTGCCATGCTGGAAAGCGATGTCGTCGCGCTCTGGAATACGCTCAAGATAGAGAAGAGCCATTGGCTTGGGCTTTCAATTGGAGCCATGATCGGGTATGGGCTCGCGATCGAGCATGGCGATCGCCTTCTTTCCCTGATGGCTTGCGACGGCCGGTCCGATGCGCCGCCCGACTATCAGGCTTTTTTCCAGCAGCGGATCGAGGTGGCGCGAACCGGCGGAATGGCCGCTCTCGCCGGGCCGACCATCGAACGCTGGTTCAAGCCTGAGAACCTCGCCGCCAATCCGCCGGAGATCGCAAAGCTCCGCCGCATGATCGAAAGCACCGATGTAGTCGGTCATGAGGGCTGCTGCGAGGCACTCAAGGGGCTGGCGTTTGGTTCGCGGCTCGGGACGATCAGGGTTCCGACACTTATCGTGGGCGGGGATTCAGATCTCAGCGCCGCCCCCGAGATGCTCGCTCGGGTAGCGAAGAACATCCCCGGAGCCCGGCATGCCGTGATCCCGAATGCGGGACATATTTCGAATATGGAAAACGCGACTGCCTTCAACCAGGTGATGCGGACGTTTTTTAGCTGAATGGCGGCCGATTGTGCGGCGAGCAGGCCGGTTGTCGCCCTGTGCGACCCGAGGCTCAGCAGGAAGATATCTGTCCGGTCATTCCTGTCTGCCGGCAGCGGGCGGGAGTGTTGGTTGCGTAAACCGGATGTCCCCGGTAGGGCGGAAGGAAACGCTTCCGGGCGAATGGCGACGAAGAAGTGACAGGGAAGCGGTTGGGGTTGACGCTACGGAGGGAATTTCCGGCGTCATGGACGCAGGGGAGCCGTGACGTAAGGCCCGGCGGACAGCCTTCGCGACGGACAGAGTTTGCTCAGGGGATAATGGACCAGCAACAGCCAGACTAATCGGGCCTTCCTTCCATGATATGATTGCTATGTCACCTTTCGCGGTTGGACGGAATTCTGTGCTGTAGTCTCTCCAGCGCGGCTGAAGAAAGATGTCGACGTTGCGATCATCGCTGCTGCGGTATTCCAGCCGGAGGATGCGTCGACCGCCGACCTCAACGATGTCGCGCGCAACCGGCTTGTAGCCGAGCGATGACAGATCGGGGAACTCACTGTGACGAGATGTCATTTTTTGCATCAGCCAATTGAACATTGCCCGGCCGTTGATGGCAGCCGGTGTGCCGCGCCCGGGGGCGGCTAAGCTCGCGAGAGACGCGATCGTTACCGCCGTCGTCTTTTGGCGATCGGAATCGAGTTTGGCGCCGAACCAGCCAAGACCGCCGATTGTAACCGTTAGTGTCAAAGCCATCGCCGCCAGAATCGCTCGGCGCCGCAAGAAGGAAGCACGCCAGCCTTCGATCACGTCGATCAGTGCGTCGGGAATGGGTTCAGCGAGCCTTGATGCATAGGCGAGACGGAGTGCCTTGGTTTGCTCGCGGAAGAGCTGTGCGCGCCAGGCCAAATCCGCGTCACGCGCGACGATCCGATCCAACCAAGCCCGGTGCGAGGGATCATCATCGAATTGGCCGTCTGCGAGAGCGATTAATTCAGCATCGTCGATAAAAGTGTCTTCCTGCATTTTATTTAACGCGCCGCAAACGCATGCTGCTTCGAGGTTGAACGTAAAGGTCAAACATTCGCGCGCGGCCCCGCGCGACGCGAGACCGCACCGTTCCGATTGGGACGTTAAGGACTTCGGCAGCCTCGTCGTAGGAAAGGCCGTCCACAGCCGTTAGCGCAATCGCGGCGCGCTGATCATGCGGAAGCATGCGCATGACGTCGGCTATATCTTGACAGGCAACTTGGTCTTCCTGCCGGGCCGGATCTGACGGGACCGTCGGCATACTTTCGAGAGGAACTTGACGCCGGGCCCGGGCGCGCTCGGTTTTTTGGTTGATGAATACGTTGTGGAGAAGGCGATAAAGCCAATTGCGCATGGGGCCGCGTGCATTCCACAGGTGCCGCTTGCGGATCGCGCGTTCGATGCAGTCCTGAACCAGATCGTCCGCCAGATCGGCACGACCCGCCAGCGCCAGAGCGTAACGCCGAAGATGTGGGATTTCTCTCGCAATCAGCCACTTCAGCTCTTCATGATCGCGACGCGCCACCAGCTTTCCTTTCTGGATAAGAGTACAAACCTCGTGACTCTTAGATAGACAGCTCTTCAGGCCGGATAGTTCCGTGGAAAATAATTTTTATTCACGCACGCGAGTTTCGGGAACCGGATCGGTTTCCGGTCTGTCTGATGGGTAGGCGCCTTGGTTTGGCCGCCGGCATCTCACAAGCGAACGGGGAAAGGATGATTCAATGAGACGTATTATGGTTCCGACGGCTGCGCTTATTGCTATCGGTATGCTGGGCATGGTCACTGCGCACGCGCAGTCCTATCAGCGGACCGCGCCCCAGAACGAAATGGGCCAAAATCGGAGACCCACGGCCCACTACAGCAGCAAGGACATCAGCTCTTACGCCAAAGCGGCAAATGGCATTGAAAAGGTCAGACGCAAATACGGTGCAAAATTGGCCACCGCAAAGACCCCCGCCGAACAGAAGGCGGTACGCGCGAAAGCGATGAGCAAAATGGTCAAGGTTATCAAGAGTAACGGCTTGTCCGTCCAAAAGTACAATCAGATCTATCTCACGGCGATGCGGGATCCAGGGGTCGCACAGCGAATCAAGAAAGATATGGCCGGCGCGCAGTAGAGATCAACCGGGAGCGGCTGGGGTCAGCCGATAGGTGCCGGCTCGCGGCATCGCCGCGGGCCGGCTTTTGCGCATCTTCGAAGAACCGTCACCCCCTGTACCGGACTGCTCCGCGGAGTTCTTTCTTCGACGGGAACAAGGTCAGATAGCCGTCAGGCCGGCATGCCGACGGTTCGGAGGAACACCGGAAGATCGGTTGTCGGCGCCTTTACTGGAACCTGAAAAAACATGTCGCACACGAAACCACGGTGATAGCTCGTGTGGTTGACCACATGCGTAATGACGTCGCAGCGGCGCATCTCACCTTTGTTGCCACCGATCAAGGTGAAGGTGATCTTCTTCTCTGACTGGGCCTCCGTCAGAGCATCGCCCCAGGCGATGTACCAGTCATCGATCTTGCGCTGCGCCGACCACAATTCGGCCAGATCGGGATAGAGCATGGTGTTGAGCGCCGGAATACCGTGCTCGCGGCCTTCGAGATGAGCCTGCCAGATGAGATCGACGGCATGAAGGTGGTTCAGCGTATGAACCATGGTGGGGAAGAGAGACACGCGGGTCTTGGTCGGTTCGCCGGCCGGCAGCGCCGCGACGGCATCGAAGATCACCTTGTTGGCCCAGGCATTGTAGCGCGTCAACAATCGAATGTTCTGGGTGTTTGACATAATGGCGTTCTCCCGAAAAGGGATAACTCTTCCTCAGTCTCATCCACGACGCCGTCCAACCCGGGGGTGGATGACGACTCCCGGCACCGGAGGACGGGAGTCATCGCCGACGATTTGCCGGACTAAGCGCCGGTGCGTGCCGCAAGCCCGGCGGCCTCGATGCCGGCGACGGCACAGGCCTCGTCGTTGTCGGAGGTGTCGCCGGAAATGCCGACGGCGCCGATGATCTCGCCTTCGGCCCCTTGGACCAGCACGCCGCCCGGAACCGGCACCAATCGGCCTTGGCTGATTGACGTAAGCGCGCTGAAGAAACCCGGCATGCCGGCGGCGCGTTCGGCGATATGACGCGACCCGAATCCCATGCCAAGCGCACCCCAGGCTTTGCCATAGGCGATGTCGTAACGGAGGATGCCCGAACGATCTTGGCGCTGAAAGGCAACGAGATGGCCGCCGCCATCGAGAACGGCGACCGTAAGCGGTTGGAGTTTCAGTTCCTGCCCCTTCTTAAGGGCGGTTTCGATAATCGTATTGGCTTGCTTCAAGGTGAGAGAAGACACGATGGCGTTTCCCAATTTGCGAAGGGTTGAAAGTCCGGATTTATTGTTTCACGGGTCGAGGTCACGGCCCGGGCACGCAAATCGACAGTGTCCGGCCGAGTTCCAAGCCTAATCGGGCTTTGGGGTCGATTTCCACCACATTCGCCATGTATTGGAGGATAGAGGGACGGCGCCCACTCTCGGCCAGCCGCGGGCGGCTCATAGCCGACGGGCACGAAGGCTAAAAGCCATGGCCGCACCAAGCCCGGCGAGAGCGAGAAGGGGGATCACCGTGTAGCCAAATTTTTCCACCATGGGGCCGCTGATCAGGGTGCCGATGACGGTGGCCGCCGCTAGGGCAGCGTTGAACAATCCCATCGCCGCGCCCTGGCTGAAAGGCGTGAGGCGGGCTGTGAGGCCCGTTCCGGAGACGCTCAAGATCGGCCAGGCCAAGACGATGATTCCGAACGCAGCGCCTGCGATCGTGGCCTTTGTCTCTAACGAGACGACAAAAGGCACGAGAAGAAGAATGAAGCCGGCGATTCGGAACATGAGGCCGAATTCATAGACACGGAGCGAACCATAACGCTCGGTCCACCGGCTCGCCAGGATGAAAAGAAGGATTCCGATTCCCGACGCAGAGCCGTAAATCGATGCCGTCAATTCCGGGTTGATGCCGTCGGCTTTGGCCAGCATCAGCGGAAAATAGGTAAAAAAGCCCGCCACCCCAAAGCAGAGGCTGAACCACGACAAGAGAAACCAGGCGAAGGGTGTCCCGAGAATCCGCGGCAGATTGCGCAGTCCGGCGACGTTCAGCCGATGCGCGTGGCGCAGGATTCCGACCAGATGGGCGGTGCGGGGGAAGACCGCCATCGCCCGCGCATCGAGGCGCTGGCGGAGGTCAGGCTCCCCGGGGGTGCGTCGGCGCTCGGCGATCGGCAGGCCTTGGCCACTCATGAGCAAGGCAGGCAGCAGAAGTGCCGCCGCGACCCATAGACCGACGGCATAAAGCCCGTGCGAAAAAATGCTGGCGAGGAAGAGGCCAATGACTTGCCCAATGGCGCTGAAGCTCTGAAGCAAGCCAATACGCGGTTCCCAATCGGCGGGCGGCACGAAATCGACGATCAGGAGCGGCGCAACCGTAGAAGCCCCCGCGGCACCGGTGCCGATAAGAAATGCAGTCGGAAGCCAGGTATCGAGGCTTCTGAATAACGGAAATGCCGCCGTCGCCAGGGCGCAGACCGTGAACCCGGCAAAGAAAACGCTATGGTAGACATGCCACCGTTCGGCAACCATCCCCCAGGCCGGTGAGGTTAGAAGGCCAATATTGTAGCCGCCAATGACCAAGGCGACGACGGCGAGGCGCTCAGAATCAGCGACCATCATCAGAGGCATGAGTACGGGAAGGATGCCGAGGGTCGTCACCCCAAGGAGAAGGTAGGCGACGTACCAAGGGCGCACGTAGCGCGCGGGTTCGGCAAACGCACGGCGGAGAACACGCAGGCGATCACTGCGGACGCTTCGTCCGGATCGAGGAGCCAACTCTAACACTCTGTTGCCGCCAAGACGTTTCGTCGTCACCACTCACGACCGCGGCACCATAACCCACCGCGATTTCGTGCGTCAAACCGTGTTCCGGTGAGAATCTGTGAGCATGCAAGGCGGAAGAGTGGCCCTATACGGCAATGGATTATCCGCGCCGGAGAAGACCCCCTCTAAGGTGTTCAGTCCGGTCGCTGGGCAGTGGCTTCGCAAGATAAGAGAATGACGGCGGTCATGTCCCTGAAGCTCGGCCGGTCAGACGGACGCCGCGACCGCCGCCGTTGCGGCTCGCCCCTTCGGCGATCAATCCAACGCCGGCCAAGCTCAGCGCTTCGACCAATTTCATGAACGAGTCAATCCTCCCGCATGAGACACCCTCGTTCGCTTCCGTGCATTGGATTGCCGGGGGGAAAGGCTGGAAAGTTCCACGAGGCGACGCTGATCGATCTGCAGAGGGGGCACTGATGGCGTGGATCTGGGCGGCAGGAACATATCCCTAAACGACGCTTGCGGCGCCTTCTGCGGCTAAAGCGAAGTCGAGGATGATTCTGTTGTGGTCATGCTCGCTGAAATGATGTCTGTGAACTGCACCGCTGAGCCTACTCGCGAATTCCATTGGTTCGGACCGGAGGGCGCATCTAGACCCCTCGCATTCGTTGTCAGAGCCCGCTCGGGAATTATATGAAGGTTAAATAAATTCAAGACGATAGATTGCTTTTTTTAGTTCAAAAGCTAACTGTGGAGCAACGGTTTTGTTAGCGCCATCGGGCCCTCCGGAGGGATATCAAGCCAGGACATCTACCTATTGTCGCCGATTGGCCCCCTAGGCTATTGCCATCGCTCAGGAAAGTCGATATCAGGACGCCGCTCCGTATGCCTGGAATTTGAGATTCGGAGCAACGCTGGTGCGCACTAGGTAGGTCAGTAGATAGACATCCCCCAACCCGGAGACGCCGGGCGTCCTCGCACCGCGAACGCTGATCACTTTATGGTTGTCGCTCTTCCATAACGGAGGCGCACCGCCAAGCGTGGGCCTGGACCAAGTCGCTGCGAGCCGATCGTCGCGTCTCCTTATTCATGAGTCATTGCAGTGGGAATGGTAGATACCCATGGTTCGATCGCCGCCGGCCGCGCGGCGCCGGAGGAAGTACGTCGTACTCAGTTCAGCACACTGGCCGAACCGACGAAGCTCTGGAGCTATTTCGTCTACGGCCTGATCTTTGCGAGCTTCACCGTTGTTGCGTTCTTTCAGCTTCACGCGGTGATTCTCCGGATTCTCGAACTTGCGAGGACCCATGAGTGGGTCAAGCCGTTCATTTATCCGAGTGTCCTTTGGGGCGGTATGGGGTTCCTGCTGCTCGCATTCCGGACCGCGGTATGGATCGCGTACCGGCCACACGCACCGACAATGCCCGAGGATGCTCCCTCGGTTACCGTTGTTATTCCCGCCTATAATGAAGGCGAGATGGTGCTGAAGTCGATCGAATCGGTGATTGCTGCCGATTATCCCCGGGAGAAGCTTGAGATCATCGTCATCGACGACGGCAGCAAGGATGATACTTGGCGCTATATTTGTCAGGCGGCCGACTGCCATCCCGATCTGATCACGGCGCTTCGGCACGATACCAATCGCGGCAAGCGAGAAGCTCTTGCCCTCGGTTTCACGCATGGGCGTGGCGATATCTTCGTCACCATCGATTCGGACAGCATCATCGAACCGGATGCGCTGCTCGCTGTCACCGGCCCATTTCGGGATCCAAAGGTCGGGGCCGTAGCCGGGAAAGTGCTCGTGCATAATCGAGAGCGTGGTCTTATCCCGCGAATGATGCACGCGCGATTCGTCCTATCGTTCGACATGCTGCGCTCGGTCGAATCTGTCTATAACAACGTCTATTGCTGTCCAGGCGCGCTCACCGCGCTTCGCGCCTCGGCCGTGCGCCAGGTGCTGGACGACTGGCGCAAGCAGACCTTTCTCGGTGCCGCCTGCACGATCGGCGAGGACCGCGCTTTGACCAATTCTCTGTTGGAGAAGGGGTACAATACCGTTTATCAGCGCCTCGCGGTGGTTCACACCTTGGTGCCGGAAACCTACGGGAAGTTATCCAAGATGCTGTTGCGTTGGGACCGGAGCAACGTGCGGGAAGAGCTCCGCTTTGCCCGCATCATTTGGAAGCGGCCTCTCGCGACCATGCTCATTGCCTTGTTCGACCGTACCGTGACCAATCTGCGTTACCCAATCTACTACGTGAGCCTCGGGATTCTCGCCTTCCTCGTGATGCACCATCCCTGGGTGGTCTTTCGCATTGTTGTGGCAATCGGGCTGTTCTCGTTCCTCAATATGCTCTACTTCCTGCGAAGCGAACGATCGTGGGGCTTCCTCTATGGGGTGGTTTACGCCTATTTCTCCACGGTGGCGCTATTCTGGATTTTTCCTTACGCCGTGGTCACCATACGTGCCAAGGGGTGGCTCACTCGCTGAACCTTCTCCTGACGCCGGTTTAGAGACGTCAGCAAAGAAAGCATCACTCAGGAACACCCAAAATGATTACGGGGTTAAATTCGCTTTTGTTTTGAGTGAGGGATGACGTAGCGCTGGATGGGGTGGCCCGCCACATATCCTGCCGTGATGGCCAACTGAGACGATACGGGCTGATGCACGGCGATGTTTTCTATTTCCGGCTTGGGCGAGCTCACATCGGCGACGCTTCAGTGCTCACCACTGTCTATGCTTCTCGCATATTTGCCACGGGGCGCAGGACCGAACCGGTCCCGTCGCGCAAGATGATTTGCATGTTCACCCGGAAGGACCTCATCGGTATCGTGGGGACGGCCAACCTCGACTGTCACGTTATTATCTAGCCCCCGCACAAATTCACACATGATCTGACGCCTGAATCGGCTTGGAACCTCGGTTCTGGACGGCGAGCGGGTCTGATCGCCTCGTCAAGCAAGATCCGTCGGGTGTTGATGCCTCGCGCGGCCCTGATGCCTTCGATTCCGCCATGGTCACTCTCAGTAGCGGTGATGCCAACCGCTCCAGCCGCCGCGGTGCCAGCTGCGCCAACCACCGCCAAAATATATGGTCGGCCCGTAGTAATAGGGCGGATAATAGGGAGCGTAGTCATAGTAGGACGGATATCCGTAATAGGGATCATACGAGTAAGGCGCCGGCTGGTATACACAGCTGCTCATGACGAGCATCAGGCCCGCCAGCAGCAGCCCACCGGATAGGATCTTTGGTGTCAATGCTCGCATGTGTTACCTCCGCGAACCACTTCCCGGAGCGATATCATCCGCCGAGCAGCCTCCGCTTCTCCTCGTATTCGTCCTTGTCGATCTCTCCGCGGGCAAGTCTTTCAGCAAGGATATCGAGCGCCGGCCCGGGACCGCGACGCCCACAAGTCGGACATGGGCGGGAGCCTTGATAAAGATGGCCATGTCCAGCGTGGCCGCCAAAGATCAGAGAGCGCGCCAACCAGACAATAAGGATCACGATACCGGCGAGCACCACGAGCATGAACAGGGGCCCAAGGAAGAACCAGGGATGCCACTCCAAGCCGCCGCCCCAGCCGGGTCCGTACCACATGTGATAGCCGTAGCCATAGCGCGGACCCGTTGGTGCGCTGTTTTGCTGCTGAGCGAATGCCGGCGACGCTAAGGCGCCGATTACAGCGTTGCTCAAGAGGAGCCCGAAGTGTCTCACGACACACACCCGCCATTCATTTGAGAGTGATTTAAGCTACGCCAATCAATCAGGTGGATGCATTGAGCTGGATCAATCGGGAGACCCGCGGTGGCACGCAGATTTCGTGGCTGAGTCCCGCTTTCCACGTAATCGGCTTCGGAAAGCGACCCGGGCAGCGAGTGTTCCGGCTCTGACGCTTGTTTCGCACGGGCGACTTTCTCGAGGCTTCCGCCGCCGGCGGGCACGCTACATGGTGCCGACATGGCCGGCTTGGCTCGCTGTTACAGTGAGCAGACCCTCCTGCCGGCCCCGGTCTTGGTTTGCGCGCAAACATAGAGGGGGAGGCGACCCTTTCACGTGCGGGGCGGGCGACGAGCGCCACCTTGGGCCATGTCCTCCAGCGGCAACAGCCCCGCCATGCCGATAGCAGGCATGACGGGGATGCCAGCGGGGGAAAACCCAGATCTGGATGGCCGGCACGCGGCCTATACTCTTGACCAGTTGAACCGCTAGGCGACCTGCCAACGGGAAGGTGGCGCAATGAACCGGATCGAAGCAGCGCTAAGCGGTTCCGATCGAATCGCGGTGGCGGAATATCTTTCCGATCTGAGGTGAGGGCGCGACGTTTCAACATGCCAAACAAATTCCTTGCGATCGCAGGCAACTCTCGGTCCATGCATGCCGCCGAGCTGCCAACCGGATGCCGAAGGCGGAAGCGAACGGCGGGTGACCCAATTCCCACTCCAAGCGGCATAACACGTCGGTAATCAACGAAGCGATATCTTGCGCCACGGGGCGTAGTGTCTCTGGCGCTGGCAAAATGGTAAGCCATCAAAACGTCGAACGCGGCCCTTCACACCGAGACAACGACATCGTCCTTGAATTCTAAGGCTCGGAAGATGCCTCTCGCGCCCGCCGCTACGTGTTCCAGCGTTCCTTAGGCGAAAATGGGCAGGTGGATTGAAGGACGCATGTTTATTGCGATTCAGCGATTACTGATATAGACGATCAGGAAGCAGCAGATCTCGCCGTACTGTGGAAACGTGGAAATGCCGCCTTTTCCTGCACCTCAGATTCCCGCCGAGCTTGCCGATCTTTGGTCCCTGGCTCTTGACCAGAGATGGGCGTGCAGCCACGAAGCGGACGGCCTGTGGCAGAGCGTTGACGCCGCGGCTTGGCAACAGCATCGCAACCCCTGGCTTATCCTCGAGAATTTGCCCGATAGCCGGTGGCGCGAACTGGCGGACGACCCGGCCTTCAAAGCGGACCTCCACCGAACCGTCGAGGTTTGGCGAAGCTATTTCGATCGGCCGATCTTATTGGGTTCAGCGGAAGCGAGTGGGCCTAGGGGCGTCGCCCTGTTCAGCATGGAATTCGGACTGACGGAAGCACTTCCGCTTTATGCAGGGGGCCTCGGGATTTTGGCGGGTGACCTGCTCAAAACCGCGAGTGATCTTGGATTTCCTCTTATCGGCGTCGGCCTCTTATATCAGGAAGGCTACTTCCGACAAATGCTCGATGCCGATGGCTGGCAACACCTGGTGTTTCCCTATAACGATCCGGGCGCTTTGCCGATACAGCCCGCTTTGGGCGAAGAGGGTGGCTGGCTTCACGTTGATGTCGATCTGCCCGGGCGGACAGTGTCCTTACGCCTTTGGCGCGCCGTGATTGGGCGTACCAACCTCTATCTCCTCGATAGCAATGATCCGATCAATGGGCCGGTGGACCGGGGAATTACAGGGAAGCTCTACAGCGGCGGCACGGAAATGCGCTTCCTGCAAGAAATGGTGCTCGGCATTGGAGGCTGGCGCGCGATAGAGCTGGTGGCGCCGGATGTGGAAGTCTGTCACCTCAACGAAGGGCATGCGGCGTTTGCGGTGTTCGAACGCGCGCGATCCTTCGCGCACCGTTCGGGTCTTTCGTTTCGGGAGGCTATATGGGCAACCCGAGGCGGAAACGTTTTCACCACTCATACTTCCGTACCAGCAGGGTTCGATCTTTATCCGCCTCAGTTCATTGCGAAATACGCCACTCCCTTTCTGGACGCGCTTTCTAGCATGAACGCCTCAGTGCAGGACTTGCTTGTGCTGGGTCGATCGGCGAACAATGACGAGTCCGAACCGATCAACATGGCTTATTTAGCTCTTCACGGTTCGCACTTTGCATTCGCCGTCAGTAAGCGCCACCGCTCTGTGAGCCAACGAATCTTCAAAAATTTGTTTCCGCGTTGGCCGGAATGCCAGGTGCCAATCGGCCACGTCACGAACGGCGTCCATTTGCCGTCATGGATATCGCGCGAAGCCGAGGTGGCGCTGGGCATTGCCCGCACTGACAGCCTCTGTTGCATCACTGCGGATGAGTTTCGCGCGAGGATTACCGCTCTTTCAGATGAGGCGTTATGGGCACTTCGCGGTAGCGCCCGGCAACTCTTAGTGCAGAGGGTGCGCCAGCGCTTGAAGCGTCATTTGAGCTGGCGTGGACTAGCACCTGAAATCGTGGCACGAGCCGAACACGTTCTGGATCCCAACATTCTTACCTTGGGATTTGCCCGCCGGTCCACCGGCTACAAGCGACCCAATTTGCTGCTGCGAGATATTGCCCGGTTGGATCGCTTCCTCAACGATCCGGCGCGACCTGCCCAAATTGTCGTGGCCGGCAAAGCGCATCCCGATGACAGGGAGGGCATTGAGATGATCCGAGAATGGATTCAATGTGCCTGGCGACAGACTTTTCGGCGCCGCGTCGTATTCCTTGAAGATTACGACATTCTACTTGCACAGGAACTGGTGCAAGGCGTCGATGTCTGGATCAATACGCCGCGCAGGCCGTGGGAGGCCTGCGGCACCAGCGGCATGAAAGTCGTAGTCAACGGAGGTCTGAATCTTTCTGAACTCGATGGCTGGTGGGAAGAGGCCTACGCTCCTCACCTTGGCTGGGCGATCGGCGATGGCCCCGTTGAGGCCGATGGGAACCGCGACAGCGATGATGCGGCACAACTCTACACCATCCTCGAAAACAACGTCTCACCCGAATTCTATGACCGAGATGCCGGCGGGCTGCCACGTGCCTGGCTTACGCGGGTGCGGGCTAGCATGGAGACGCTCACTCCCGTCTATAATTCCGCCAGAGTAGTTCAGGAATATTTGACGGAAGCCTATCTGCCCGCTGCACAAACCTTGCGAGAACGAGTGGCAAACGGCGGCCGAGTAGCAAGAGAGATCTCCTCGTGGGAGCGCCGCATCCGTGAGTTCTGGTCGGGGCTTCATATCGGGCCGCCGAGTATCACACGCGTTGACAATGGATGGGATTTCGCCGTGCCCGTCTATCTTGGCGAGATGGAAGCCGGGGATGTCCATGTTGAAATTTATGCAGATCCACGCGACGACGGCAGGCCGGATGTTCTGGAGCTCACTCGTGGCGAACCCATTGCTGGCGCGACGAACGGCTATATCTATTCAGGTGTTATCGAGAGCTTACGATCTGCTGATGACTTCACTGCTCGGGTTGTACCGTATTACCCTGGTGTTCAAATACCCACCGAGGTCCCGCTCGTTCTATGGCAAAGGTGAATTTCATACGGCATCGGTGGGCATCTGAGACAACAAGCTTGATGCCACGCAGAGCGCTCAACACGATGCGGATCTTGTCTTCTGCTGAGTGACGCCGGCGCGTGGGACGGCGGATCTCCCGGACCTGCTGTTCGGCTGTCTCTACCGGGGCCTGGATATGTGCCTCATCTTCGCTCCTGCATGGCGCTACGATGAGGCAAAATCCTCTCTTCTCAAAACGCCCAAACCTCTCTCAAGGTCATTGACGCCGGACGCAGCCAGCAGCAATCGCTCGCCTCACGGTGGGCAAAATCTTGGCAACGAAGGTGGCAAAACCATTGGCCTTGGGGTAACGATTTCGATCGGCCTGCGGTGGCGATTTCCTCGGTTCCGACATGTGCATCGTGCAGCGCGAATGGCTGAAGAATTATAGGAGCTACATCGCCGACGAAAATGGCCGCTCCCAATGTCGATCCTCGGCTTGCTTTTGTTCTAGCGGCGGTTTTGTCGGAGCACGGTTAAAGTTGGCAAGATTGCAGAGGCGGATGACGTGGCCGGTTTTTTCGCTATTCACGCCCACATACATCAGGACGCGCAGCGAGAATCTGCACGCAGAGTAAGACGCATCCGGCGTCATGATCCTGGCTGGAGGCTTTTGGGATAACATATAGAATACTGATATGATAACCGGTGTTTGGTCGGCAAGCGTACCGGGGTTCGGATAGCCGTCCTCACCAGGTGAAATGACAATCTCGTCACACTTTAGCAGTATGGCCGCCATTCCGCGCTATCGCCCTCATGCTGGTCCCGCCATCCTGTCCGCGGGATTCCGGCCGTTCTTCCTCAGCGCTTCGGTTTGGGCCGCCCTGGGGATCCCGATCTGGCTAGCAGCCTATGAGGGGGGACTCGTGATTCCGTCCGTGCTTGCGCCGGTCGTCTGGCACGTTCATGAAATGGTCTTCGGCTTCGCCACGGCAACAGTCGCGGGCTTTCTTCTGACGGCGATCCCCAATTGGACGGGTCGCATGCCGCTCCAGGGCGCCCCGCTGGCGATGCTGGTCGGCCTTTGGGGGATTGGACGCCTCGCCGTTTTGTTCTCCGGCTCCATCGGGGCATTGGCTGCCACCCTCGCGGATTTGTCATTTCCGTTCGTCTTTCTCCTCGTCATCGGCCGAGAAATCGTCGCAGGCAAGAACTGGCGCAACCTGCCGATGCTTGGAGCCCTATCGCTGCTCCTGACCGGCAATCTGCTCGTTCATCTCGAGGCGCTCGGCATTGCCGACACGGCCCAGTTCGGAAACCGAATCGGCCTCATCACTCTGTTCATGCTGATATCGCTTGTCGGAGGCCGGATCATACCGAGCTTCACGCGCAACTGGCTGACGAAGATGCGGCCTGAGATTGTGCCACCGGCGTCAGAAGGCCGATTCGATCGCGGCGTGGTCATCGTGACAGGCGTGGCCCTGGGGAGTTGGGCGGTCGCGCCGGATGCGCGGCTTACATCCGGGGTGGTCTTGGTCGCCGGACTCGCCAGTGCCTGGCGCCTCTCTCGCTGGCGCGGTCTCAAGACAGTACGCGAGCCGCTGCTCCTGATCCTCCACATCGGCTATGCCTGGCTCGCCCTTGGCCTGGCGCTGCTCGGCGCCAATAATCTCTATCCGGTATTGCCGGAGACCGCCGCGTTGCACGCACTAACAGTGGGTGCCGTGGGCACGATGACGCTCGCGGTGATGACGCGCGCTTCGCTCGGGCACACCGGTCGCCGGCTAACGGCCGGATCCGGCACCTTGGCGATCTATTGTCTGATCACGTTGGCTGCAATTCTCAGAATCCTGTCGCCTTTGGCCGGCAGTCAGGTTGCTCTCTGCTTGATGCTGGCGGGCGCCGCTTGGAGCGCGGCATTTGGGCTCTTTGCCGTTTTGTATGGAAGAGCGCTCGCTCGCCCGCGCGTCAAGGGTGGAGCGGGGAGGCCGATCTAAGTGAAACCCTCGCCGCTGGATCGGCGCTGTCGGACTGCTGCACCCAGCCAAACCAGAATCCGCATTCGGCTGTCGTTAATCGGCGGCAATAGCGGCGAGTCTGTCGCGTTCGCCGCGCGCATCCGATTAGTTTCGAAAGGTCCTTTGCTTCGGCGCCAACCTTGCATCCCGTATTGAACCGCCTTCGACCACCTGTGGCTGTGAATCGTTGCGCTCACTCTTGTTTGCCTGCAGTGTCTTCAGCACCGCCTTCATGTGTCGCGTCTCCACGCAGATCATGGGAAGACCCGCCTCCGCCAAGCCGTTCACCAGCCACTGCGACAGCGGGCCCGCTTCCAAGCAAACTCGAGCCTACTCAAGTCCCCTGGCTGCCAATTCTTCGATGGCTTCTGCAGCCTCCCTGGCCACATTGTGTTCCCGGACAATCTTTGCCGCCTCATCTACGATGCAAGTTGCCGTCTCCTTGACCGATAGGTCGAGCGCTTCACAATGAGTCATGGGGATTCCTTCTTCTTGAGAAGTCTGAGGCCGGCCCATCCGGACCTCGTTCCTAACATCCGTAGAAAGGCTGCCACCCGCAACTCCGAGCCCTCCCGTCAAGCCGCTGCCGCGATATCCCATCTTCCTCTCGGCGCCGTCGGCCTCTTCCGCGAGGAGAGGCATTGGCCGCGATTAATAGGAGACCATGCATCTGTTGAATCAACAATTCATCGAATGGATTGTCGCGAGTATCCTAGTCCTGGCTCCTCACAATCAGAGCGGCGGAAGCTGGGGCTCGGTCGCGAGCGGACATTCAGGTGTAAAGCGGTTCCTTGCACGCCGAGTAGCGGCCCGAGCAAACAGGCGCCTTCGAGGCCCAGCGTCGTGGTCCAGCGTTGGGGCAGACTCACCTTGACCTTAAAGCTGGGTTCAAGGAGTACTATCGCGTGACTCGCAGGAGAACCGGAATATGGCACGGGTTTTGGTCACGGGGGGCACGGGGTTCATCGGCGCCCATTGCTTGATCCAGCTGTTGGCGCACGGGCATGAGACGCGCACCACGGTGCGTGACCTGGGGCGCGAGAAAGATGTGCGCGGCATGTTGCGCCAGGGAGGAGTGGGCGAGGTGGGCGAGCGTCTTGCCTTCGTCCGCGCCGATCTGAATGCGGACGTGGGTTGGGCCGAAGCTGTGGCCGGTTGCGACTATGTGTTCCATGTCGCGTCGCCCTTTCCGAGCGCTCTGCCCAAAGATGAAAATGATCTGATCGCGCCCGCTCGAGATGGAGCGTTGCGCACGCTACGAGCTGCGCGTGACGCAGGCGTCAAGCGCGTTGTGCTGACCTCATCCTTCGCCGCCATCGGCTATGGCGCCAGAGGCCGTACTACGGCATTCACAGAAGAGGATTGGACGAACCTCAAGGATTCAGATCTCCAACCCTATCAGAAATCCAAGACGATCGCCGAACGGGCGGCCTGGGATTTCATTGCGAAGGAAGGAGGTGGGCTGGAATTGGCAGTGGTCAATCCGGTCGCTGTTTTCGGACCCGTCCTTGGGCCCGACTATTCGACTTCGATTCTGCTTGTGAAGCGTCTGCTGGATGGCTCAATACCAGGGTGTCCCGATCTCTGGTTCGGCGCGGTCGATGTGCGTGATGTCGCTGATCTGCACCTCAAGGCAATGACCGACCCGGCCGCACGCGGCGAACGGTTTCTTGCTACCAGTGGGGATTTCGTGAGCGTTCGCCAGATCGCCCAAATTCTCAAGGATGGCGCCGCCTACGCCGCCCGCAAGGTTCCGGTCCGCCGATTACCCAACTGGCTTATGCGCGTCGTCGGGTTATTTGATCCCCAGGTGAAAGTGGTGTTGCCAGAGCTCGGCAAACACAAGAACGCGTCCAATGAAAAGGCGCGCCGTGTGCTCGGCTGGGCGCCGAAGAGCCCGAAGGAAGCGATTCTTGCCACGGCCCAGAGCCTATTGGAACTTGGACTGCTGAACGCGGACTAGATAACACTGGTTTACGGCCATAGAGGGAAATTATCTGAGAAGCATATCGCAGGTCTCGTTTATGGTATAGATTTTCGAACCGATCTCTCTGTCTGAGCCATCTCTTCTCAGCGACGAAAGGCGCCGACCGCCGTTGGAGGGAAAGCCGCCGTCTGTAGAATCCTACATTCACAGAACCCGACATCAGGAGCACCCCATGAGCAACCGTTCACGGTCGGGAGGGCGGAACCTGAGGCTCGGCCGAGAGCGGACATTAAGAGCCGGGGTACAGGCTCTATATCCGAGGTGGCGTCTTAGCCTGATATGGCGGCGATCATCGACGCCTGGTCGCGCAAGGTGGCGGGCTATGCCATCAGCCGCTCGATGGATGCCCGGATTGCCATAGCCGCACTTCAAGGTCGCGCTGAACAGCAGGTATCCACCGCAAGGCTGCATTCACCATTAGGGCCGCCGATCACAATATGTGTCCGATACTTATCGCAGGCTGCTTGCCGACAAGGGACTGCCCGGGTCGATGGGCCGGCGCGGAAACCCCTATGACAACGCCAAGAAGGAAAGCTTCATGAAAACGCTCAAGGCCGAGGCGGACTATCTCGGTTGCTACGAGACTTTCGAGGATGTCAACGCCGGCCTGCCGCGGTTCATCGAGCAACTCGACAATCTTCGGCGTCTGCATTCCGCGCTCGGCTATCTCAGCCCGACCCAGTTCGGGGAGGAACCCGCTCGTCAGACGGTCAAATCAGCGGCCCGATAACTGTCTGACCCCAAGGGCGCACCCAAAAAGGGGGCACGCTTGGATGCGAATTGACACATTAACAATCTGGAGTAGGATCACGCGTCAAGAAAGACGCGTGATGATCAGGCAGAGTCGCTCTCTCTATACGCTGATTGGGAGTTTAATTGCGCGCCGCCCCTGCGATGTCCACCCTCACATCCCATTCGCCTCCCACCGAATCCGTCGTGGCGTGTGTGCGGCTTCTTGCAAAATATGGCGCGTTGCTCGTTCTCATCCTCGTGCCGGCACTGGCGCAGGCCGGACCGGGGTCAGCCTTGCACAACACCGTCTATGACGGCATCGGATATTCCATGGCGCGGGGCGCACAGGCTCCTAATTTTTTGCCGGTCGCGGCCAAATCCGTGGCCCCGCCTATCCCTCGTTTTGCTCCCGTGCAATTCCCCTCCGCCAAAGCCGCTCCCGCACCGAAATCGAAGATTGCGGGCAATGTGACGGCCCTCTATGGGACGGTAACCGTTACGCGCAATGGCGTCACCAAGCCGCTTACCGTCGGCGATCAACTCCGAGTAGGCGACATCATCACGACGGGTTCCAAGGGCGCCGTGACCTTCCTCGATACTAACGTCCATCATACTTTTGCCATCTCCGAAAGTTCCAAGGTTACGGTCAACAAGAAGTATTACGAGTCGGAGCTTGGCCCGCCTGTCAACCCTGTCTGGAATGTGCTGCAGGGCTTCTTCGTGAAGGTCACCTGTATGATCGGTAATGAGTGTAAATTCCCCCAAACCGAAGGGCCGGTTGATGGTGACGGTATTCGGGGGATGAACCGTGTACCCCGAATGCCTAAACTAGCAACCGTCGCGGATCAGATCCAAACGGGCGACACCCTCGCGACGGGCTTCACCGGTTATTTGCCGGTCAGTTTTAGCGACGGCTCGACCATGCCGTTTGCCCAAGCTTCCAAGCTCACGATCAACAAGTCCGTTTACGATCAGACGCATCCCGAGCCTAGCAATGCCGGCTACGCTTGGCTGAGGGGCGACTTCGAGCGGGTCGCCTATCAGTCGGGTAGCGACAAGAACATCCCAATCGAAACGCCGGTTGGTAGTGCCGTCATTCGGGGTACGCGGTTTATCATCCACTACGACGCAAAGGCACGCACGATGGACATCGAGCTGATGGCCGGCTCGGCGGCAGTGAACCCCAAACGATCAAGCACGGTCCGGAAGTTTGCGGCGCCGGTCCATATCCTTTGCACCGCGACCAGCGTCACGGGATCTCCGCTCACTCGGAAACAATACGAGGCCACCGAGTCGGCGTTGTTCCCGCGGTGAACACGCATCCTAGGTAAGCGTGCCGTGAAGGCCCTCTGGCGAACAGAGCCGTGAAGGGGGAAATTGTGTCCACAAACGAATTGTGGACACAAAATGGGCGAACCCAAGGAAGCGACCGGAAGGAAGGCGGCGGCATCTCCGCGAGGGAAGTATCGCCGCCATAGCGAGGAAGAGAAACGGCGGATTGTGGCGGAGACGTACGCGCCCGGCGCGTCGGTTGCGGTTGTGGCGCGGCGGAACGAGGTGAACGCCAATCAGGTGTTCAACTGGCGGCGGCACTACCGGAAGGAAAATTCGGTTTTGAAGCCTGCGCCCGCGGCACTGATGCCCGTCGGCGTGATTGCGCCCGCATCTTCTTCGGCGCCGTTGGTCGAGAATAATCCGATGGCCTTGCGCGGCGTCCCTGCATCCGCGCCCTTGTCTTTATCGGCGCCGCCTGAGGCAAAGAAGCTGATCGAGATTGAGGTTCGGGGCGGGACGCGCATCAGGGTTGACGGGAACATCAAGGGCGAAGCCTTGAGGCAAGTCCTGAAACTGGTGCGGGGGTTGGCATGATGGGCGGGTTCAAGACAGGGACGAAAGTTTTTCTGTCGTGCGCGCCAGTGAACATGCGCAAGGGTTTTGACGGTTTGTCGGCGGAGGTGGCGAACGTCATTCGGATGGATCCGTTCTGCGGGCATCTGTTCGTGTTTCGCGGCAAGCGCGGAGATTATGTGAAGGTTTTGTACTGGGACGGCTCTGGGCTTTGCCTTTATGCGAAACGTCTGGAGAAAGGCCGTTTTGTGTGGCCGCCGATTGTGGACGAGCGGCTACAACTGACGCCGGCGCAGTTGGCCCTTTTGATCGAGGGGATCGACTGGCGGCGCACGGTCGCAAGGGATGATGTAACAAAGCCCGTGGTGGCATAAAAAGCCCTCGACGCTCATCAAAACGGATCCGCTATTGCTCAGAGGAATGGATCCAGCAAGTGCGCGGGTATGAGCGCGGTA
>JBJKQL010000040.1:0-10018 GCA_046705265.1 Ferrovibrionaceae bacterium | reverse complement strand
TTCGCCAAGCTCAAAGACTGGCGGCGCATCCACACCCGCTATGACCGATGCGCCCACACTTTCATGTCCGCCATCTGCATCGCCGCTACCGTCATCTTCTGGATCAATCAATGAGTCCTGAGCCTAGGGCGACCAGGGCAGCACAAACGTCAGAAACGTGATCCAGAGACGCAAATCCAAAGGCTTATTCTCACCTCAATTCATCGGTCCCATCATCCGCTATCACGCGTCCTTAATTTCTAAAGTTGACATTGCGGCGTCAATGTTCGCCGTGACGAGCTGCTTTCCGAGCGATGCGAGAGTTGCGAGATTCTCTGCCGACGCGTCGTCGAACGCCGGATTGACATTGGGCCCCAGGGGAATATCGCACCGGGTTATCTTCTTCGTTGCCGCGTGTGCCAAGTGGTCAAGAACCGAGGCCTGAAAGTCCATGAAGATTCCCGGAATGTATGGAAGCCAGCCAGTGAGGCCGCCGTTCACAGGACTCAAAACCTCTGTATGCACTCCGGTGCCAAGTGACAAAACATTAATCTCTTCACCTCCCCACAGCCCTTTTGCTTCAAGAATCGCTGCAGGTGTTGGGTTGTTGATCGCGGTACCCCCGTCGATGCAACGATAGACATCTCCGGGAACGTTAGTAATTAGGGCTGGCGAGAAATAGGTTTCCGCCGCGCTGGTCGCACGAGCAATGTCCTTAAGTGCGAAGTTATAGGATGGATCTTTCCGTGCCCGCCACGACTTGAAAAAAATAGTATCTACGCGAACCAGATCGCAGGCGGGCACAAGCAACTCGACGCCTTTGACGCCGTCGAGCATACTGCCGTCGAGCTCCTGAGCGAGGAACGTCTCTAACGGTGCTGCATCGTACTTTGGCTGTATCGCATTCATCGGATCGGTCAATAGCGATTTGGCAAAAATTGTCCCACCTTCCGACATCAGCATCGTGTACAAGGATTTTGCTGACAGCCGATGCGCCAATCCGGTCGCGATTATGCCCCCGATCGACGTTCCTGCGATCAAGTCAAACAGATCGGCGCATGCCGCGCTTCCTCGTTCCTCAATTTCGACCAGCATCGCCAGAGGCAAGATTCCGCGGATTCCGCCGCCGTCGATCGATAAAATTCTCTTTGTCATCTGCTCCTCCGCTCAGAAGATCGCCTTGAGTCCGATAAGCCAATCAGGGTCAATATTTTCACGGTACGCTTATTGAGCATTTGAATTTTTCCAGCATCAGACGGCGCCCGAAGCCAGGAAGGAATGCCGCAACACCTATGTAGCCGTCAGCCGTGCCATGAAGCCGGTGCGCGTTCGTGTCGAGTCGCGTCCGTGGGAAGAACAACGGGGCGTGGTCGCCGCCGGCCAGAGGCACATTCCGGAATTGCCTTTTAGTCGGCTTCGGGTAGCACCTTGGCAACCGGGTTCGCTACGTTCGTATTCTCGCTTGGAATTGGGCCTGATTCGCGTCTGTCCTCGGATCACTGCCTGTGCCATATCTTGTGCGCCAGTGACGCAGAAGGATGTGTCATCTGCTAATCCAGAGTCTAATGCCGCTGGAGGCTACAGGGTTCCAGCCCCGGAGCATTGATTTCAGTCAATGGCACTAAACCCTGTCCGGCGGCGACCAGTAATCTTCCATCGTAACAAACCGCGCGGGTGGACGATCAGCAGTTTCCCAGACCGATCGATTTCCGTCGTTGTTGATCGACGTTCGAGAGGTACCCGTTGCTAATCGCTGCGAGACGCCTTGTCGGTCTTTCCGTCGATGGCGATCATCTCTGGAAATCCGTGTCAGTGCGTAGCAACTGACCCCAGGAAGCGATGGGAAAGTCGAAGAATCATTGGGCCGTGGCTCCCCAGCCGTGAGGCGACTTTTGGGCAACCGCCACGGCGAGGCTTGATGGAGTTCAGACCGGCTTGAAGCGGGACTGGCTGGAACCTCGCCGGAAGCGCCGTTATCGGCGATAAGGGCGGTCGACTGAACAGCGCCGGGAGCGGTCATTTGGCTTGCAGTCAACCAGAATGTCCAGCCATTGTTACTCGGTGCTGATTCGCCATCACATCGATCGAACGGCATCCGCCCTAGCTTGCTTTCGTCGAACCTGCACCCCTCCTATTATGGGCTTCGCATCCTTTAAGAAGACCGCCGTAGCAGCGCTTCGCCATGACCGAACCGATAAAGCACCACTTCTCGCCCGTCTTCTATCTGCGCGGATGGTGTGACAGCACCGCTAGCCAGTTGATCCAATACTCGCGCACTTATCGAGACGTGATCGCCGGGCCTCGCTCGGCGAAGGCCACTGGCTTCGAACCACTTCTCTATACGATGAATGGGGTTCCCGACGATCAGAAACAGACCATCGAGAAGGACTATATGGCAGCGAAGGTTGACGACCCGGGAGCACGGGCGCTGCGGGTGTTGCTCGGTATCAACACGAGCGCGCTGACCGAGGGATTGCGCGCGGCCTGGACGCGGTTCATGCTCGCGGCTGAAACGGTGAGCACAATCGAGCAGCGCGCGTTCCATCGCATTCAAAGCGGCGATCGGCGAGACTTTGTCTTCCATGGGTGCACCGTTGTGTCCACCCATGACGCTCAGCCCCACAAACACGACAAGGGCGCGGCCGCTAGCCTATCGCCGAACGGCACGACATCATTGCCGTCATAGAGGACGATGCCGAGCGCGAAGCGATCCCTATAGGCCTCCGCGAGTGCCCTAAGTCCTGCGAAGTCCCCAGCCTTGACCGTGGCGCTCGCCTTCACCTCGATCCCCGCGATCACGTTGTCATCGCGCTCCAGCACAATGTCCACTTCACGCATATCCCGATCCCGGAAGTGATGAGGCGTGAGTCGGAGGTCCGTCGCCGTCGTGAGCTTCAGCACTTCCGAAAACACGAAGCTTTCCAGCAGGACGCCGAACGTCCCGCGATCCGCCTTCACCCCGTCGAAAGTCAGCCCTCGCACGCTGGCCAGCAGGCCGGAATCGAGAAAGTGCAACTTTGGCGTCTTGACGATCCGTTTCAGCGAATTGGTGAACCAAGGCTGCACCGTCGCGATCAGGAATACCTGTTCGAGCAGTCCTAGGTAACGCTGTCCTGTCTTGTGGCTGACATTGATGCCGGCGTCGAACTGCGAGTAGTTGACCAACTGACCGGAGTGCTCGGCCAGTAGCCGCACGAATTTCGGGAGCTCAGTCGGCTTTTCCACGTTGGCGATGTCCCGCAAATCGCGCGTGAGGATCGACGTGAGATAGGACCGCAACCGGTCCTGCCGCCGCTCGCTTTCGCGGCTGATCGCTTCGGGGGATTCTCCGAGCAGAACGAGCCGGACAAGATCATCGCCTACGATCGCATCCCGTTGCCCTTGCAGCTTCCCTTCGAAGAGTCGCTCTAGGAAGGTCGGCGTACAATCTTCGACTTCAGCTCTCGCCAGCGGCAGCATCTGAATGGTTTCCATCCGGTCGGCTAGGCTGTCGGCGATCCGCGGGAGGGTCAGTACATTCGCCGAACCGGTGAGCAGGAATTGACCTGGCCGATAATCCTCATCGACCGTCTTCTTGATAGCGAGCAGCAGGTCCGATGTACGCTGGATCTCGTCGATGATGGCTCGGTCGAGACCCCGGACAAAGCCGGCCGGATCGGGCGGCCTCAAGCACCGTCTGATCGTCGAGGGTGATGTAGGTTCGACCGGCTTCTCCCATTTTTCGGACAAGTGTGGTCTTGCCGGTGCGGCGCGGTCCGACGATCAGGACCACTGGCCTTTCCGAAAGGGCTTCTTCCGCCCGCCGCTCCACAAACCGCTCGAACACGCCACCTCCCAAATCCTGGACAATTTGAGCTATTGCCTCCGGCTAATCGGAAGTCAATTGTCCGCTGATTGGAACCGTGTGTGGCGCGATCTGGAAGCGAAGGAGGAGAAACCCTTGCCCCGGGTCCCATTTCAGATATGAGTCAGATGGGCTTCCAGCTTGAGCCCATCTTCGACGGTTGATGTACGGGGGTTCGGCGCTTCGAGCTGACGATAGACCGTGGTCTGTCGGAACCAGTTACATTTTAATGCCGTCTTTAGCCATCACAAAGCCGTTGACGGCGTCATCCTTGCTGCGACAATGACGGCCTCCTCGGCACTGCTGCCGTGAAGCCACATCAATCAACTGTCTTGCAGATGACCGCTATCCCCTTTTTGCACCGTTAGTTCCCTTGAGGAGCAAAAGCGTCAACTGCCGTTGCACAATGGCGGCAGCCGACTTCGAAAAAGATCCGCGAGTTCCTCGCTGCGCTGGTAAATGCTGCGGCCACTGGGTACGATTCGGCGGCGACTCGACACGAGTCGCGTCGGACCGTTGGACGCCGCGACCGTGCCTTTAACGAGGAGGGGACCATGCCTAAAGCCGCGCTGGGAAAGCCGAGTACCGCCGCGAAGGCGAAAACTGCCACCACCATGACCCTGAAGCATATAGCCGCGCAGCTTGCGGAAAGGCACGATCTTCCGAAGAAGCACACCGAAGCGATGCTTGCCGACCTGGTGAGCCTCGTCACCCGCCACTTGAAGAAGGGAGCTCGCCTGCGGCTCGCCGGGCTCGGCGTTCTGCAGGTTCGGCACCGTGCCGCGCGCATGGGCCGTAACCCGGCCACCGGCGAGGCGATCAAGATCAAGGCCAGCAAGAAGATCGCGTTCCGCCCAGCCAAGGAGCTGAAGGAAGCTATCTGATCAAAGTTCAGTGGCGGCGCCGCCGAGACGATACCGTACTTCCCATGTTCGCCTCGTAAGTCCGAGGGGGATGTTGCGCCCTGCAGCGTAAGTCTGGTGATGTTTGAGATGGTAGAACTCTTGCAGCCTAGGCTGTTTCCGCACCTGGACGAGTGTTTGCCCACGGCTCCCAGCGAGGCGAGGCCGGGACCACCGACATCGACGCGAGCAGTACATATCTCAGGCTACGATCGTGAGGACGAGGACTTCTACGCGACGCCGGCTTGGGTGACCGAGGCTTTGTTGCGGCACGTGCGGATTCATGGCCCGGCATGGGAGCCCTGCTGCGGGGACGGAGCCATGGCCAACGTCCTCGCCGCGCATGGTCATGAGGTGATCGCCACCGATATTGCCGACCGTGGTTTCGGTACGCCGGGTGTCGATTTCTTCGCCTGCCGGGAGATGCCAGCGGGGTGCCGCAGCGTAGTAACGAACCCTCCTTATGGGGATGGCGGCTCACGAGGGAGAAACTCACGGTCGCCCACGGCCATGTTGGGTTTCCTCCGCCACGCTCTGGCGCTCGCTGCCTCCGTCCAGGGACAGCTCGCGCTGCTGGTGCGTCTGCAGTGGATTGCCGGCCAGCGTGCGGCGCAGATGATGTCTGCTGCCCCGTTCTCGGCAGTGCTGGTTTTGACACAACGAATCCAGTGGTTCGACATGGGCGAGCTCACAAATAGAGCGCAGCATCACCATGCATGGGTCGTCTTCGACCATGCCCACCCGCCGGGGCATCCGCCGGCTTTCATCTACGCCTGATCGCTCCAGCAGGTGATCCGAACACTTACTGAAGCCCAACCATGACGATCTTGAAGCCAAGCTGCCCCAATTGAGGAGATAAGGGCCGCGTAAATGGACCGCGAACGCGCCGGCGGCGAAGGTTCTTCTGGGCGTCCATATCGGAAATAACGGCGGCGACTTGGCAGAAGATCTCATTCATGGCGTCACATTCGCACCGCTTCATGTGCCGCATTCCAGTTGTGGTTCGCGAGTGGCCGCAAACTGAGGACGAAGACATTGATGGCGTTTTGTTCGCCGGTGTTGCCAAGCCTTCAACCGACGGCATCGCGAGCGGCTGAAAACTCCTTGGATCTCCCGTCCGAATCTCAGTAGGTTAGTGGCGGCCGCTCGCGTATTGCGGTCGCCCAGATTTCGATAACTGGGATGTCGAGCTCGATGCAGACGTTAATGACCCTTCGGAGGATTCCGATCGTTGGCGGGCGGTCGAACATACGCTTAAGTGGTTTACCTAAGAGCGGCATCTCACGAAGGCGGACGCGCGCGGGGCCACACCAGGGCCAACTCATTGCTTTCCGTGGCAACCCCGAACAATTCCTTTAAGACGTGATGACCTTTCGGCGAAACTCGAAAGGCTTGGGTGTCCTTGACCGGCCTTAGGCAGTCCAGATCCCGGAGTCTCATCAATAGCGCAGCACCGACAGCACCGGCGATGTGTGGCCGCCGCATGCTCCAATCAAGGCATGCCTCAGCGCTCATAAAAGCTGACCCGCTTTCGCTCACAACAATTGACCCTGCGAGTGCGCAGGAAGGAGTAACGAGGTCGGGCTTATCCGCGGGCGGGATGCGGTTTGCTCAGCGCGCGGCAGCTGACTGGGTTGCGAGGGGAATCGCTCAGCCGTGGAGGCGTGAAGGTTTGTGGGCCGTGGTTCGGCCTGCTGCCGGGCCGGTTACTTGTGGAGGCTCCGGTTCCGGGCTGCGGAGCGAGGGCCCGTCGATACGAATGGTGATGCAGTGATGCTGCAGGCGATCGAGCAAGGCGTCGACGAGGGGCTTTTTCTGGAACAGATCGTACCAGTCTGAAGATTCAAGATTGGTGGTAATGATTGTGGAAACGCGGTTGTAGCGCTGGTCCATGAGTCGGAAGAAGGCGTTCACCTGCTCCGGTTTGAGGCTGAGGTACCCGAGCTCGTCAATCGCGAGTGGGACCATGTGAGAGAGCTGGGTGAGCAGCCGTGTGGTGGAGCGATCGGCGAGCGAGGCATAGAGCTCATCGAACAGAACCTGCGCGTTGTAGAAGCGGCCGCGATAACCGTTGAGGCAGGCCTCGCGCAAAAGGCCGATGGCAAGTCCGGTTTTGCCCGTGCCGGGTTTTCCGATGAGCAGAACATTGTCGGCCCGGCGCAGGAAGTCGAGGCCGGCGAGGCCCTGGATTTGTGCCTTGCTGACGCCCGGCTGACGATCGAAGGGGAAGGTGTCGAGGGTCCAGGTCCACGGCAGATGAGCTTGCTTCAGGCGGTAGGCGAGGCTGCGTTCGCGGCGGTGAGCGGCCTCCTGGCTGAGCAGCCGATAGAGCAGTTCGGAAGCCGGCGCGGCCTCGCGTTCGGCGCGCGCGATCTCGGCATCGAGGGCCTCGGCCATGCCGTGGAAGCGCAGCTGCGCGAGGAGAGCGTGCAGCTGGTCACGCATCGTCGCCGGCCTCAAGCGCGAAGAAGTCGCCGGCCACCTGTTTGAGAATGAGCGCCTCGAGGCGGCCGAGATCGAACAGACCGTAGGCGAGAGCCTGCTCGACGGCGGCGATGAAGGGTGCGCTGGGATAGGTGCGTTTCATCTCCAGCAGCCGGCGCATCGCCCGCCGGTTCCAGCCGGGGCCGCGCTGCTTGAGCGCGGCGGCGTAACGATCGAGGCTGGGATGATGGCCGCGGAGGAGGGTCTCCTCGCGAGCGGTGCCGCGGCTGCGGCGCACCGGCGCGCCGTGGTGGCCGGACAAGACGCTGCGGACGTCGCGCTGGCCGATCAGCCGCGCATGGACGGCGATGGTCATATCCTTCTTGCGGATGTGGATCTCGGCGGGAAGCTTGTAGACGGCGACGGTTTGGCCGATGAATCGCTCAGGGACGGAGTAGCGATTGGCGTCGACCGAGATGAAGCCATGAAGATCGACGACTCGCTCCAGCAATTCGTAAACCGGCGGCAGGACGTCGGGCAGCGGTTGCAACTGCGGCTTCTCGATCACATACGCCGCCTCCGGCGACATGCCGAGCGCCCGCTTCGGTTTGGCATTGGCCACCTCGCGGCACCAGGCGAGAGCCTGACGATTGAGATCGTCGTAATCCTGGAAGCTGCGGCCGGCCAGGAAGTTGCCTTCCACGTAAGCGAATGGGCGTTCGATCCGGGCTTTTCGATCGGGATGGCCGACGCGATGGGCACGGAATCGGAATCCAAGCGTGCGGGCGAAGGCGAGCATTTCAGGCGCGATCACCGCTTCGGCGCCGGCGCCGGAGGCCACCAGAACACTGCTGTTGTCGATGACGCAGACGGGACAGACGCCGTCCATGAAGCGCACCGCCTCGAGCAGGAAGGCCTTGGCTTCGAAGCGGGTGAAGCGGGGATAATACTGAATGAACAACCGTCGTGAATAAGCCAACACCAATCCGGCGCATTGCGCGGTAACGGTCTTGCCGGCCAGCATCACGCGCTGCGGCGAAGTGTCGTGCTGCATCTCCTGGCCGGGATGGAAGGTGTATTCGCCGGCGCGCCGCGGCGCGCCGCGCAGGCCGGCTTCCCGAAGCCAACGGGTCAAGGTGCTGTAGGCCACCGGGATCCCGTCGTCGGCGAGCAGTTCGCGAATGCGCACCCCGTTGCCGCGGCTACGCTCGAAGGCATCCTTGAGCTTGGCGAGCGTCGCTTCGTTACACGGCGTCTCCGGCGGCGCGGCATCGTCTGCCGCGCGCAAAATGCGCCGCACGGTGTTACGGGACAGCGCAAGCAGGCGGCCGATCTCGCGCAGGCTCTTGCCTTGCGCCTGCAGCGTGCGCACCGCCGTACGGATCTCCGTTGGCGTCATCGTCCTCCCTCTCGATCGCTTGCCTCAACGCCTCGACCGCCGCCCGCAGCCGCGGCAAGGCGGGGCGCAAAAACCCCGGCGGCGGCCGCAGCGTCGTCAGCCGTTGCCGCAGACGGGCCAGGATCGCTTCAAGGCATCGCAGATCGGCGGCGCATTCGCCTTCCGGACCCGCGCGCAGCCGCGCGCTTGCCCGCTGTTCCCCGCTCTCCCGCAAGGCTTCGAGGAAGAGAGCCGGATGCCCCACCATGCGCTCGCGCACAGCGCGGCTCGCCTGCCGGTAATGCGTGAACCAGCAATGCAGCTGCCGCGTCGACAGCGGCGTGCCACGCAGCGCCGAAAGCAGCCGATCGGCATGCTCAGCGTTGGCGCGCGCCAACGGCGACACCACCCGCGCCGCCGCCCAGCTCGACAGATCGCCCCGACACACCGCGGCCATGGCCCCATCCGGCAGCGCCGAAAGCAGCGCCAGCCGCCGGTTCACCCAGCTCACATCGCGACCGCAGCGCCGCGCCACCTCATGCTGCGACAGGCCCAGGCCCTGGATCAGATCGCGCATCAGCAGTGCTTCCTCCAGCGCCGCGAACGCTCGTCCTTCCGCCCGCGCCAAAACCCGCACCAGCGCTTCCGCCAGGTCGCACGCCCAGCACTCGACCCGGGCGGTGTCGCGGCCAAGCCGGCGCAGCGCCGCAATCCGCCGATAGCCGTCGACCAGCACCCACGGCGCCTCGCTCCGTTCCGCCACCACAATGCAGGGCACGATCTGTCCCCAGTGTTCGATCGAGCGCGCCAGCCGTTCCACCGCTCGCGGCTCCGGCAAGCGGGCGCCGGCAAAGCGCAAATCCAGACGGTGCAGGTCGAGATCGAGGCGTTCCATCGCCCTTCAGCCTACCCACGCGGTTCCGCCGGGCCTATCACGTCCTCTCTTTGCAAGATCGCCCCACCCTTGCTGGCCAACTCCTATCCCTTTGAAAGAACAGTGAGTTCAACCGTCCACGCGTCCATCTTTGCAAGCGCGCCACGCGCTGCCGGAACCAGCTGATAAGTGCCCGACGGCACAGCCGTATCCGCCCGTGACGCGTCCATCTTTGCAAGCGCCGCCGCCCGCCGCCGGCGATCGCGTTCCCGCTGCCGCAGCCGGTTCCGCTCGCAATAGTCCGGATGATTCAGCCGGTACGCTCGCCAGTAACCGCCGTTTCGCTTCGCCCAGCTCCGCTGCGCCCGCGCCTGGTTCTGGCGATAATCCTCATCGCCCCGCCGCTTGTCCTCTTGCCAGCGTCGCCGCCGCTCCCGCTGACAGGCCGCCGCCGCGCAATATCTCTGCTCCCGAACTTGCCGCCGCAGCCGGAACGCCCGGCCACAGCCCGCGCACCGCCGCCGCTCCATGGACCCGTCTCCCCTCAACCACGGGCCAAGCGTCATCCCGGCCGGCGTCAAATGACAACGCCACCGCCACCCCACTCCGCCATCCGG
>JBJKQL010000039.1:0-47335 GCA_046705265.1 Ferrovibrionaceae bacterium | reverse complement strand
CGATCACGACGGGGCGTGCAGTATCACCAGATCCGCGACAACGAACACTGAATTATCAATAGCATAGGAGATGATGCATCATGTCACCAGTCCAGGGGCGCCGGTGATCAAGCATACCGGCTCGCCGAGAATGGTGATGATGGCTTCGGCCTGATCGCTGTTGAGCGCGAGCCTCGCTCGTTTCTCCGCTTTGGCGATTGTCTTCCGAATACGCCGCCTTCGAGGGATCTTGACGGCCGAGGCTGCGGTCAGCTCCATCAACCGCCTCACCATCGCCACTTCGGCGCTATGAGCCGAGCGTGTATAGACCAGGACTTGAGATCCGACCTTTTCAACGACGACCACGCCCTCCTTGACCAAGGTCTGGATGGCGTCCTCCGCAACGGCTCCATCGCAAAAGAGAAGAGTGGCGGCGGTAGAGACCAATTCCGCGAGCGGCAGGGCGGCATGGCCGTTTTGCTGAGAGCGACGAATAACGTGAAGCACGCCCCGGTGGGCTCGGTCGCGACAGGACGGGGGCCGATGAAGGACGACGCCGCGGCGGCGCGGCGTGCGCGCCACGATGTCGGTGCCCACGATGGCATTGATAAAGTCCTCGGCAATTTCGATCGCGATGTCGAAGTCCCGCGCGATTTCCTTGGCGAGGTCGCTTTCGGCCAGGGCAAAATCGCCGCGGCGCTCGGCCTTTTCCAGGAGGTCGATAAGGCGCTCGGCAACGGCATTTGCCGCCTGCCCTGAGCTACTGCAGGCTTGCGGCACATGAGGGTGTTCTTGTGCCGCGGGGGGATTTGAAGAGGTTCGTGGTGGCGCCAAAGCGCATTCGGGCGCCGAAAGCGGCAGCGTGGAGCCGACCGTCTCGTTTGATTTGACGGTGGGAGGCGTATGGTGGTTCGAACGGGGCATGATGGAACCTTTTGCAAAGAGACGTCGGCATCGTTTCCGGCTGATGATTCGCGGGCGGCGAAGCAGCGCCGGGAGGGGCCGTCGGTAGGTTTGATTTGAGGCGGCGAATTAACGGCGGGCACGATCGGCGGATACGCCTGCGGCGGGCCTTCGGAAGACGGTTATGATGATGCCTTCTGGGGGGCAGGGGACCGCGTCGTGCGGGGCATCACCGCGGTGGTGAAGTCGGGCTGCCTTGTCCGGAGACACCGGCGGCATGGAATTCTTCCAACTGCGGTAGCCAGGGCGGGAACAGCGTCGGGTAATGGAAGCGCGCGTCGCGCCTCGGTTGCGACGGTTTCCGCGTGGCGGAAGATCCGGAGAGAGGAGATGGACGGAGCGTCAATTTCTGCATGGGAAATCTCCAACGGATGATGATTCACCAGCAGAAAAAACATGTGGCATGTTTGGCGAAGGCGGGGTGAAGGCATCATCCGCGTGAAGAGAAGGGCCATCTCGATTCCAGGGCCTGATTCTTGGCGGCGACAGGACGCCGTTAGGTTGGAGGTCGGATCGGTTTCGTGTTCAGCCATTCGACGAATTCCGAAGGGCCGGAATGGCGTCTCGGGTGAGCGGGCGCGTGATGGCGAACAGCGGGCGTTCACCGCTCCTGCGGTCAGCTGCGAAGCTCGGGGAAGCGCTTGTAGAGCCGCTGAATCAGCTCGGGGGCAATGTCCGGATAGCTAGCCTGGATGTACGTCTTGGTTGTGGCAAGGTCGTTCTGACCGAGGAGCTGTCTTGCGGCCTCGGGACAGCCGTAGTCGTTCATCCCGGTCGCCATGACGTCGCGGAAGAGGTGCACGTAGAGCGGGTCGCCGATGAACGTGCTTGCCGTGGCCTTGGCGACATGGTCGAGCAGACCGCGACCCGTGACAGGCTGGCCGCCCACGCTCGGCCAGACGGCGGTCGACCCCGCCGAAAACGGCAGGAGGTTGCGGAAGTGGTTCCAATATCGCGCCCAATAGGGTAGCAGAACCTTCGCGAACCGCCATTGTTTGAAGCCTGTCTTGGTGTGTTCGAAGATCAGCAGCTGCGGAATTTGGTTGGCGTCACGGGTGAGGTGAACATCGATTTCCATTTCGGCGAGATTCGCCCGCCGGAGTCCGTGGAAGACGAGAATTCCGAGCATCATGCCGGCCTCGTAATCGCTCGCCGCGTGAGGGTGCCAGGGCCGCTGTTCGCTGCGTTCCATGAGTTCCCGCGCCGCGTACCACGCGAGACAGAGGTGGACGATTCTCTTGCTTTTGTCCCGGGTCGGTGTCGCCACCCGCCGAAGGACGGTGCAATCCTCTCGGAGCCACAGCCATTTTTGATCGGGCGCGAATATTTTCGTCATGGCGGCGTAGATTCGCTCAAGGCGATGCGCGGACGTCAGCGTCCCGACGCCGCGCTTGTCCATGTCGTCGACGAACAAATCGATGCATTCCGGCGTCACCTCTCGAGCCAAGCCCGCGCGTTGCTGGAATCCGAGAAAATGTCCGACGTCGATGATCAGGCTGTCCCAGGTCGAATCGGCCCATTGGTCCGGGCGTTTGTCATTCGAGTCCTCCCCGAGCGCAATACGGCGTCCTTTTCCATAGCGATCGCTGTAGCTCGTCCGTTTTGGTGTCCTGGCGGCGTGACAGGCTTGCTGCATGTCGTCGGGCCATTCCTCAAAAGGTAGGCGAAGGCGCTCCGGACGCCGCGGGTTCTCCTTCGCGCGGCTCGCACTCGGACCACAGGCCGCGTTCCACATGTCGTTGCTGTCACGAAAGAACCAGGTCCAATCCCGGTCACGCCAACAGATCTGGCAGACATGCCGCACGCGCTTCAGGATGGTGGCCGCAGAGAGCGGTTTGCATCGCGTCAAGAGGTCCACCTTGAATGCGGCAACCGACTCGGCCGTGGGCATCCGGGACCAGCGGTTCTGTTCAGCGAACCGCAGATATTTCGCGAAGCACCGTAGATCTTGGTCGAGCGTTTTCTGATTGGCGATGCCCTGAGCTCGCAGCCCAATTTCAAAAGCGGTGCGCTCGGCGTCCCGCAGAATCGGCGGCCAGTAGGAGATTGGGCGGACGTCTTCCTTGACGATGGTGATCGCGGCCTTGTTGGGCGTACCCGCGTATTCAAACTCTGACATTGTGGCAACCTTTCATGGGATTGACGGGAGAGACTCGTCGAAAGAGAAAGGATTGGGCATCAGGCGGGATCGACAGAACCGGGCCGCCGTTGCCGGATCGCGGTGATCTGGTGCTCGATCGCCTCTTCGACCTTTCCGCTGGCCCATGAGGAATCCGCGCCGATGAATTTGTCCGCGACCGGTGAATCCACCGCAAGACCAAGCAGTTTCCTGGCGAGAGGCAAATTCTTCTCGGGATCGGAGGCCAAAAGGTCACGTGCCTTGATGGCGCGGAAGAGCGGCATCGTGATCTTGACGCCGGTGCGCTCGGCTACGAGCCGGCAGATTTGTCGTGCCAGAAGCGACGGAATCATCGGCTTATTGCTGGTCGGGGCGCCGAAGAGATACCTGCTGCCGGGCGTGGCGAGCACCGGGACGCAGGTGTCGAAATAGAGATCGACCCAGTCGGTCTCTTCCCTGGTCAGCGTCACCTTGATCGGCGCGCCCGTGGTGGTCTCGGCCCGGCTGTAATGCAGGGTCGCGGTGCCATCGCCATTATCGCGGAAATTGTCGTCGCGATGAGTTCCCGCCAGGGTGCAGAGCTTTGGGCATGCCCGCCTCTCGAAGAGGACGCCGAGGACGGCGCGAAGGCGGCGGGCCTTGGCGATCGGCACCGCGCGGCCCGGGTGATCGGTGCGAAAGCGCTTGAGCGCCGCCATTTCATCAGGTGCGATGCTGTCGAGGGCGGTTAGGACGTCCGGCGTGAACCGCGCGAGCGCCTTTTCAATCGCCGGCGTCATGTTTTCGGGGTTGGAAACGGTGATTTCGTCGATAAGGCCGCCAAACGAATCATATTCCTCATGACTGAGGTCGTCGCGCCATCGCATCGCAATCGAACGCAATATCGCAACAAGGCCGCGACACCCATCGTTTTTCGCTTCGGCGCCTTGCAGCAGAGCATCGACGAGTGCCGCCGCGCCCTCGATGGTTGCGACTTCTCCGATCGATGCGATGGTCGGAAGGCTGACGCCTCGCTTTTGAGCGACGACAGCAGCGGTGCGGCGGAGAGTATAAATGTGCTGGTAGAGGCTGGCCTGCGATAGCGGGTCAAACGTCCTGCCGCTGCCGAAGGGCCGAATCTGCGCGCGCAATCGCGTGAGGCGCGTCGCCGCTGCCGGAAGTGTGAGGGCGATCTTGACGCCGGCCGTTTTCCGGTAGTTATCGAACTCGATCTGGAGCGACGGTGAAAACGCGGATATCGGAGGCGCGACGGACTCCGGCCGGTTCGGATCCTCGACGTTAAATTGCGGCCATTGTCGAATTCCAGCCCGGGCGGTGTTCCAGGCCCAGACCAGGCGCGGCGTGATTTGCGTCGATTGCATTGGGCCTGGCGTGGCCAATCGGATGAGAGACTCGTTGATATCGTCCGGGGTTGCGGCCCCGGGTTCGATGCCGCGCCGCGACAGATCCACGAGCAGCGAACTGATGCGAGAGCGTGCCATGGCGAGTTTTTTCGGCAATCGCTGCCGTGATGCTTCTCTGTCGCTAGGCAGACATAGATAAAGTTCCCGCCATTGCGGCGTGAGGGCCGCGAGAAGCTTGGCGCACGCCGGCCAGGTGCTGCGTCGTCCGGAATGACACCGCTTGGCTGGCGCGGTGGCGGGTTGTCCGATGGCGCCGGGCGCGCGAGCCGGCGAGGCGGGGGCCGAGGGAGATTGATGCCGCGATTTAGACATTGTTTACCTCGTTGATGATGGTGTCGACGACGACGACGAAGCGTCTCGTGGTGATTGGTTGGGGGTGGTTTTGATTGGGCTGTTTGGCGGTTTTTCCGCAGCCCGGTGGTCCGAGGTAGAGAATCGGCATGCGGGGAGAAGGGGTATCGTCCTGTCCCCTGTCAGCGTCCGTTCGTCAGCAGAACGGCGCCGCCGGGGATCGCTGTTCGAGAGCGACAGCCGGTGCTGGAGAGGACGGGGGCAGGTTTGCCCCCTTGGGTTCCGCGACCGGTTAGGTGAAGGGCGAGATATGGTCGCGGCGGGCTTGCGAACGGCTGCGGCTTGGGTTGCCGTGCCGAGCGGCTTTAAAGTGGTGGTTGGGCTGTTTGGATCGGCCGGCGTCTTGGGTGAGTGAGGATTGGCGCGACGCTCGTTGTTACGGCGGGCACCTGACAAACCGGCGGCACGGCACGGCGGGATGTTGGCGTGGGTTCCTGCCTTGCTGAGGCGGTTGCAGAAGGGCGGCGGCAGTCTTCCCGTCTGTTGATGTGAGCCCGTCGATCGGCTTTTGGCGCGTTGGACTTTTCGGCGGGCCGCTCTGGTAAGTCCTTGAAATTCCTTGTGCCTAATTGCCCCACCGAGACCGAAAAGCCCAATAAAATCAATACCTGTGGTTAACCTCTTGTTAAGCCTCTACCGCCACAATGACAGCAAGGAGGCCGGCAGACCGCCATGGAGTTTGGCAAGATTCCACTTTTTTCCGCCTTGCTCGAGCGCATGAACTGGCTCGCGGCGCGCCAGCGTGTGCTGTCCGAAAATATCGCCAATGCGGATACGCCCGGATATCAGCCGCGAGACCTTAAGCCATTAAATTTTAAATCATTTTTGCATGAAAGCGAACCCTCGGCGCCGACGCCTGCCGGGCCGTTGGCCATGGCCGTGACTGCTCCGAACGATATTGTACCGGCCTCGGCACAAGGGGGGTTTGCCTTGCAGCAGCCGAATCCGGACGCCGAGACCTCGCCAACCGGCAACGGCGTCGTCGTCGAAAACCAGATGATGAAGCTCGCCGAAACCCAGATCGATTACGCCGCCGCGAGCAAACTCTACACGGCGCAGGTCAAGATGATCAATACCGCCATCGGCACGCCTTAGGCCGTGAGCGGGTAACCGCCGTTTCCATGAGCCAGGGGAGGGTTTTTATGGATTTATTTGGTTCGATGACGATTGCGGCCTCGGGCATGACGGCCCAGGACGAGCGCATCAAGGTAATTTCGGAGAATCTCGCCAATGCGAATTCCACCGCCTTGACGCCGGGCGGCGATCCCTATCGCCGCCAAGTGGTGAGCTTCAAGGACCATTTCAGCAAGCAGGTTGGTGCCGATGTGGTGCAGGTCGCGGGGGTCAGCACCGATCCTTCGCCGTTTCCGTTACGCTACGAGCCGAGCAACCCGGCCGCCAACGCCGAGGGTTACGTCAAGTTGCCAAACGTCAACCCTTTGATCGAAATGGTCGATCTACGCGAAGCGGAACGCTCATACATGGCGAACATGTCGGCGGTCGACGCCGCTAAGACCATGTTGATGCAAACCGTCAACATGCTGCAGTAGAAGGATCACGGCCATGGACATGCGCGCGATTCAAGCCTCGCTCGCCTATGCCAAGGCACTCGGCAACGCCGCTCAGGGTGGTTCGCCGGGGCAGGGCAAGGGCGATGTTCTCGACGGCCAGAGCTTTTCGGCCCTGCTCGGCGACGCTCTGACCGGCGCCGCCGCCGCCGGCAACAAGGAACAGACAATGGCGATGCAGGCGATCGCCGGCAAGGCCTCGCTCCCCGATCTCGCTGCCGCGGTGAATCAGGCGGAAGTGACATTGAATACCGTCGTCGCGATCCGCGACCGCGTCGTTACCGCCTACAATACCATCATTAACATGCCGATCTGAGGCGGAGCGGTATGAGCCAGGGGGAAGTAATCTCGATCGCGCGGTCCGCGATCTGGGTGCTGATCGAAACCGCCGGACCGGCGATGCTCGTCGGGTTGGGGGTCGGCCTGCTGATATCGGTCGTGCAGGCCGTTACCCAGGTGCAGGAGATGACGCTCGCATTCATCCCGAAGATTCTCGCCATGTTTGCGGCAATCCTTATCTTTCTTCCCTTCATGATGTCGAATCTGAGCGACTTCATGAACCAAATCGCGGCACGGATCGCGAGCCTGCACTGAACAATGCTGGAGCAGGTCGTTCCGGCAACGCTTTATGCCTTTCTCATCGTTCTAAGCCGTGTTGGTGCCGTGTTGATGCTGGCGCCCGGCATCGGCGAGAGCTCCGTAAGCCCGAGGGTGCGCATAGCTCTCGCTTTGCTGGTCAGCCTCTTGCTGTTCTCGCTGGTGCGGGGTGAAATTCCAGCCATGCCGGCGCAGCCGCTCGCGCTCGTCCCGTTGATTTTCGGAGAGATACTCATCGGTCTTCTGCTTGGTGGCATCGGCCGTCTCGCCCTTTCGGCTCTGCAGGTCGCCGGCAGCGTAATGGCATTCCAAAGCGGCCTCGGCTTCGGCGCGTTCTTCGATCCTACGCAGTCGGCGCAAAGCGCCCTCTTGGCGAGTATGCTCGGGTTCGTCGGCCTGGTGCTGATTTTCGTCACCAACCTGGACCTTCTAATGCTTCGGGCGATCGCCGATTCCTATCACCTGTTTCCAGTCGGCGAGCTACCGCCGTTAGGCGATTTCGCCCATATGGCGACGATCATGGTGGCGGGCGCCTTTCGTATCGGCATCCAAATCGCGGCGCCGTTCATCGTTTACGGCTTGGTTTTTAGCGTCGCCATCGGCGCCGTCAATCGTCTTATGCCGCAGGCGCAAATTGCCTTCATCTCGATGCCGGCGCAGATTCTCGGCGCCTTGATCCTGTTCCTCGGCACTATTGGAATTGGCATGACTTGGTTTATCGACTACTACCAGTCGAGCCTCGCGCCCTTTGTGGTGCGATGAGGATGTGCCATGGCTGACGATCAGGATAAATCCCAAAAAACCGAAGAACCGACCGCACGACGCCTCGAGGACGCTGCGGAGAAAGGCGACGTTACCAAGAGCCCGGACGTTTCGTCGTGGTTCGGACTGCTTGGTACGGTACTGGTGATCTCGATTTTTGCCACCAGCGTCACGACGCGGCTGGCACACGGGCTCGCCATTTTCCTTACTTCGCCCGAAGACATCCCGGTCGATGCGGGAAGTTTGGTGATGCTTACGCATCATCTCATGGTCTTCGCCGCGGAGATTCTGATTCCAGTCTTTCTCGTGCAAATGGTTGTCGCGCTTCTTGGCACGGTGATCCAGCATCGGCCGATCTTTTCGCTCGAAGTCTTGGTGCCGGACCTGATGCGCCTCACGCCGATCGCGGGCCTGCAGCGGATCTTCTCCTGGTCCGGGCTGATGGAGACCGGTAAGAGCCTAATCAAGCTTTTGATTGTCGGCGGCGTTGCGGTTCGTGTGCTATGGCCGGAGTTGCAGAAACTCCCACGCACGGTCGGGCTCGGCATGAAGCCGCTGCTCGGGCTTATGCTTCACATGGTGTTGCTGCTCTTCGCCACGGTGCTTTCCGTCATGGCGCTCATCGCCGCTGCCGACTTCGCCTATCAACGCTGGAGCTTCACGCGGAAGATGCGGATGTCGAAGCAGGAGATTCGCGAAGAGAGCAAGCAGAGTGAGGGCGATCCGCTGGTACGCGCTCGTATTCGGTCGATCCGCCTGGAACGCGGCCGGCGGCGTATGATCGCGGCGGTGCCAAAAGCCGATGTCGTCGTCGCCAACCCGACCCACTATGCGGTGGCCCTGAAATACGACGCCGAGACCATGTCGGCGCCGACGGTCCTCGCCAAAGGCCAGAACCTGGTGGCGCTTCGCATTCGCGAGATTGCTGAGGAGAACGATATCCCGGTGGTGGAGAACCCGCCGCTCGCGCGGGCGCTGTTTGCGACTTGCGCGATCGACCAGGAAATCCCGGTCGAGCATTATCGCGCCGTCGCCGAGGTCATCAGCTACGTACTCAAGTTGAAGCATCGCGGCCGTCCGGCGGCGCGGCGAATGTCCGGATGAAGCGCTTCGCGCTTTGCGTTATGATGCATCGACTCGAAATGCCCTAGAGACATCATGGCCCATGACTTTCTTTCAGCGACCGTCCGGCGGCTCGGCCGCTCGCCGTTTCGTGCCGGCCGGGAGGATGATTTGCTTTCCCTCGCGGTCGCCGGCGATGCCACCGGTTGGTTGATCACGGGCGAACGCGGCAGGGTACTTTACGTCAATGCCGCCGCTATGAGCCTCCTCGATATTGAGGTGGCGACGACTCCCGTTGCCGTCGCTGCTATCGCCGCCAATCCCGAGATCAGTGAGCGGCTGCGTCGCATCGAGCGCCTTGCGATGAGCGGCGGCAAAGGCCACGAAGAGGTGCCGATTGAGGCCAAAGCCCCGACTCGCTGGCTCAGAATTTCCGCCGCGAGCATCCGCGGTGCGCCACACGCCGTACTGTGGCGCATCGAAGATGCGACTGCTGAACGTGAAATGCAGGACGCAATCGAAGCTGAGCAGGAAAAGCTCATTGACTTCATCGACACCGCGCCGGTCGGCTTCTATTCCGCGGACCGGCACGGTCGCTTTCAGTTCGTCAACGGAACGCTTGCCGGCTGGCTCGGATATTCGCCGGAGGAACTGGTGCGCGGCAGTCTGATGGTCGCCGATGTGATCGCTCCCGGCCTCGAACCGGGCGCCGTCGTCGAGGGGGCGCCCGACCAGGAGGTCGCACAGCTCAGGGGCCGTGACGGAGGCATTCTTCCGGTGCGCATCACTCAGAACGTGGTGCCCTCGGGCGAAGGGGGCTCGTGGCAGAGTCGCTCGGTCGTCCACGACCTTACGCAAGAGCTTGCTTGGCGCAAGGCTTTGAGTCAGGCCGAGGCGCATTTCGGTCATTTCTTCAATTTCGCGCCGATCGGTATCGTCGTGATCGACGACGAATATCGCGTCACCGAGGTCAATGCCGCCTTCTGCGCCATGCTTGGCGGCAGCGCCGATGGCGGGCGCGGACGGGAGTTGCAAAGCTTGGTGCGCGAGGCCGATCGCGCCGAACTTATCGCGCGCCTCTCCACGGTGACCGCGCAAAGCGGACCTTTCGAGGTTCATCTCGCAGGCGTCCCGGAACGGGTTGTGCAAATCTATCTCAGCCGCCTCGATCCCGAGGTGGCGGGGGTTTCCGGCCTTCTCCTACATCTCATGGATGCGACCGAGCAGAAGAACCTCGAGCTGCAGTTCGCGCAGAGCCAGAAGATGCAGGCGGTAGGCCAGCTCGCCGGCGGCATCGCGCATGACTTCAACAACCTGCTGACGGCGATGATCGGCTTTTGCGACCTGCTTCTCCTGCGCCATCCCCCTGGCGATCAATCCTTCGCCGATGTCATGCAGATCAAGCAGAACGCGAATCGGGCAGCCAATCTGGTGCGCCAACTTCTTGCCTTCTCCCGCCAGCAGACACTGAGACCCAAAGTGCTAGAGCTGACCGATGTTCTCGCCGAACTCTCCAATCTGCTGCGCCGGCTGATGGGCGAAACCATCGAGCTTAAGCTCATTCACGGCCGCGACATCGGCCTCGTGAAGGTGGACCAGGGGCAGCTCGAGCAGGTCGTGATCAATCTTGCGGTCAATGCCCGTGACGCGATGCCGAATGGCGGCATCTTTACCGTGCGCACGGCGAATGTCACGGCGGAGGAATCGACGCGCCTTGGACACGAGCTTCTGCCGCCCGGCGAATACGTGCTGATCGAGGTCATCGACACCGGCTGCGGCATTCCACCGGAAAATCTGAGCAATATCTTCGAGCCGTTCTTCACCACCAAGCCGGTCGGCGCTGGTACCGGCCTCGGTCTTTCGACCGTCTATGGCATCATCAAGCAGACTGGCGGTTTCGTCTTTCCCACCAGTGTCGTGGGCAAAGGCACGACCTTCTATATTTATTTGCCACGTTACCGGCCGACCGAGGAGACGGCGGTCGAGAGCGAGAGCGCTGAGCCGCCGCGTGCTGCTGATCTTACCGGTAAGGGGACGGTTCTTTTGGTCGAGGATGAGGATGCCGTTCGCATCTTCGCCAGCCGGGCCCTCGCCAATAAGGGCTATCGCGTGATCGACGCCGCCTCGGGCGAAGCGGCGCTGCGGAAAGTGCAGGAACACGCCGGTTCGGTCGATGTCTTGATCAGTGACGTGGTGATGCCGAACATGGATGGGCCGACACTTGCCAAGCATGTGCGCGAGCTTCGTCCGCGCATCAAGATCATCTTCATCTCGGGCTATGCCGAAGATGCGTTCCGCCGTAATCTTGACCGCGACGTGAACTTCAGTTTCCTGCCGAAGCCTTTCAGCCTCAAGCAGCTTGCCGGCAAGGTGAAGGAAGTCCTCGAACAGCCGGAACCGGTGCAATCGGCGTGATATTCTAGATAAGTTTGCTCCTCTGCCCGTCGAGATCCTGGCAGGGGGCTCACATCCCAGCCGCCGATGTTGCGGTCTTCCATAGATGAGGGCTATGTCATTTTGTTCTTGTCAAGACGAGAACAAAACAAGTACATTGGCGGCGTCGCATGATGCGTTCGCGATTTGGTTGCTCGGTTTGCATCGGCCTATCGGCTATGGGATAAAGGGAGACAGGCAATGACGTTGCCCAATTTTCGCGTCGTCGAGAAAGACCGCCACGAGACCGGTAATATGGATAAAAACAAGGCCCTGGAAGCGGCACTCGGCCAGATCGAACGGGCTTTCGGCAAAGGATCGGTGATGAAGCTCGGCCAGCGCGAGACCGCGGTCGAGGTCGATGCGATTTCCACCGGTTCGCTCTCGCTCGACATCGCCCTCGGAATCGGCGGTCTGCCACGCGGACGCGTCATCGAAATCTATGGGCCAGAGAGTTCGGGCAAGACCACCCTTGCATTGCATGCGGTGGCCGAAGCGCAGCGCACGGGCGGCACCTGTGCCTTCATCGATGCCGAACACGCGCTAGATGCGGCTTATGCCCGCAAGCTTGGAGTCAATATCGACGATCTTTTGATCTCCCAGCCCGACACCGGCGAACAGGCGCTGGAGATCGCCGATACCCTGGTGCGTTCGGGCGCTATCGACGTGCTGGTGATCGATAGTGTCGCGGCGCTCGTGCCGCAAGCCGAGCTCGAGGGCGAGATGGGCGACGCTCATGTCGGCTTGCAGGCCCGGCTCATGAGCCAAGCCTTGCGCAAGCTTACCTCTTCAATCGCGCGTTCAAATGGGACGGTGATCTTCATCAATCAGATTCGCATGAAGATCGGGGTCATGTTCGGCAACCCCGAAACGACGACCGGCGGCAACGCGCTGAAGTTTTATGCCTCCGTCCGTCTCGATATTCGCCGCATCGGCGCGATCAAGAATCGAGACGAGGTTGTCGGTAATCAGACCCGAGTTAAAGTGGTGAAGAACAAGGTGGCGCCACCCTTCAAGGTGGTCGAGTTCGACATCATGTACGGCGAGGGTGTTTCGAAGGTCGGGGAGCTGATCGATCTTGGCGTCAAGGCGGGCGTGGTGGAGAAATCCGGCGCCTGGTTCTCGTATGACAGCCAGCGCATTGGTCAGGGTCGCGAGGCGGCGAAACAGTTCCTCAAGGACAATCCGGAAATCGCTCAGACGATCGAGGCTGATATTCGCCGCAACGCGGGCTTGGTTGCGGCAGCGATCACTAATGGCCGCAGCAACGAGGAAGATGAAAGCGTCGCCGCGGATTAGGACTCGGCCGGATGAAGTCGATCCGGCTCTAAATGTGAACCGTACTCCCCTCATTCGAAGGGAGCGCTTGCGGGCCGCGCAGATGTGGTGTGGCCTTGCTGTGGCGCAGTGGAAAGACAAGCGGGCGGAGGGGCGTGGTTGGCTCCGCCCCATTTTCTTTCCGGGGGCTGATTCTCGGCAGCGGACCCCATCATGCCTTGCTCTGAATAGGACGGGCGGTCTAATAGCGGGCTATTGCCGTCACGATGTGGGCTTTCGGGGAGAAGAACGGTGACGTTCGAGCTTTTTCATGATGATACGGCTCTGGTAACTGGCGCGGCCAAAGGAATTGGGCGGGCGATTGGCACTCGTTTGGCCAAAGAGGGGGTCGTGGTCGCCTTCGCCGATATTGAGGCCGCAACGGGCGAGGCGGTTGTTGCCGAGCTGGTCAAGGCCGGTTGCAGGGCACATTTCATCGCTGCCAACCTAGCGGAAAAGGAAGGGCCGGACCGGCTGTTCGACGCGGCGCTCGAAAAGCTTGGGCGGATTTCCATGCTGGTCCACAGCGCGAGCCCACCACGACGCGAGCAGGACACCTATTTTGCCGTCTCGGACGAAATCTGGGAGGAAATGGTTGCGGTCAATCTCAAGGCCGCCTTTCGTCTCGGCCGCCGTGCCGGACGGCACATGATGGAGCGCGATATTGCGGGGCGAATCCTCTTCATAACGTCGTTGCATGCGGAAACACCGCGCAACTTGCCGCACTACAGCGCCGCGAAAGCTGGGACCACGATGGTGATGAGGGAGCTGGCGCGGGTGCTCGGGCCGAAGGGGATTCGGGTTAACGCACTAGCGCCTGGTGCGGTCGCGGGCGGCGGCTTCGTGCCCGATCCGGCATTGGTTTCGCGCATTCCGCTTGGCCGTATGGCGGTGGCGGACGATATCGCGGCTATGGCGATTGCGGTGCTATCGGATCGTTTCGGGAGTTATGTTACCGGCACGACGGTGGTGGTTGATGGTGGTATCGGCTTGCAAAGCTGGCTTGATCCTCCTGCGGTTTGAGCGGCAAGGCTTAAGCGCCGAGCATCTGCCCACCATCCACTACGATCGTCTGGCCGGTGATCCACGCGGCGAGTGGCGAGGCGAGGAACAGCACGACATTTGCAACCTCTTCGGGTCGGCCCATGCGGCCGAAAGGAATAGTGTTGAGCGTGCTGTGATAGAGCTTCGGATTCTCGGTCTTGCGCCGGTCCCACACGCCGCCGGGGAATTCGATCGAACCGGGTGCGATGCAGTTCACGCGAATGTTCTTGCGAGCCAGCAGGCCGGCTTCCGTCGCCGTATAGTGCACGAGAGCCGCTTTGATGGCGCCGTAGGGGGGTTGGCGCGTGGCGGGCCTAAGCCCGGCGATCGATGAAATGTTGACGATCGAACCGCCACCCGCCGTTTCGAGAAAGCGTTGCGCCGCTTGGGTCGCGCGCACCGTCGCCATGAGATCGACGGCAACGCTTCGCCCCCAGCCGGCTTCGTCGTCGCTACTGCCGAAGCCGGATGCATTGTTGACCAGGATGCTGAGCCCGCCCAAGGCTTCGGCCGCTGCTTCGACATAGCTGGTTACCGCCGTCGCGTTGCCGAGATCGCAAGACTGGGTATGGGCCTTGTGGCCGAAGCGTTCGATCTCGGCCGCCGCCGCCGCTAGGGCTTCCGGTTCCCGGGCGCAGATCGAGACATCGGCGCCGGCTTCTGCGAAGCCGAGCGCGATGGCTCGTCCGATTCCGCGGCTGCCGCCCGCCACCGCGACGCGCGCGCCGGTGAAGTCGAAAGATGCTTTCATCGCCGGCATCTTTTTCCCTCCTTGCTCAAGCAGTGGCCGCGGCGACGTCCACCGGCCGGCCTTCGATGGGATAAGCGGGATCGTTATAGCCCGGCGTCGACGGATGGCCCGGTGCGACCAAGCGGTCGATTAGAGCTTCGTCTTCGGCTGTGAAGCGATAGGAAAGAGCGGCGATGTAATCATCCCAATGGCCCTCGGTGCGCGGTCCCACAATCACCGCAGTGACCAGCCGGTTGTTCAGCACCCAGTTGACCGCGAATTGGCCGGGGGTGATTCTGCGAGCTTCTGCATAGACCTTGATCTTCTGGGCAAGGACCAGCGATTCCGGCCGCCATTCGGTCTGCATCATGCGCGTGTCCTTGCGCCCAACCCGGGTGTCGGGTGGCGGCGACGCGTCGGGCGCGTACTTGGCGGTAAGGATACCACGCGCGAGCGGGCTATAGGGCACGATGCCGAGGCCGTAGAAATGGCAGGCCGGAAGCTGCTCGACCTCGGGCATGCGGTTCATGGCGTTGTAATAGGGTTGACTTACCACCGGCCGGTCGATGCCCAGCCGGTCACAGAGATTGCAGATTTCGGCAACCCGCCAACTGCGGAAATTGGACAGGCCGAAATAACGAATCTTGCCTTGACGTTGCAGATCGGCAAGCGCGCGGACCGTCTCGTCGAGCGGTGTCGAAAGGTCTTCCTTATGCAAATAATAGATGTCGATATGGTCGGTGCCGAGCCGCCTCAGGCTGGCCTCGGCGGCGCGCATCAGCCAGCTCCTCGACAGGCCACGCTCGTTTGGCCCCTCGCCCATGGGGTTGCAGACCTTGGTCGCTACGATCCAGCGATCGCGCTCGGCCGCGATCGCGCGCCCTACCACTTCTTCCGACTGGCCCCGGTTATAGACATCGGCGGTGTCGAGGAAGTTGACCCCGGCATCGCGCGCCTTGGCGAGAATTCGGCGCGAGCTAGCCTCGTCGGTGGTGCCGCCAAAGGTCATGGCGCCAAGGCAGATTTTCGAGACTTTGAGACCGCTCCGCCCGAGCTTGCGATATTCCATGGTTTCCTCCCGATTCCACTCGTTGCCATCCCGCTCGCCGCTTCTCCCGTGGCGCCACGACCGGTAATCTGCCTGTCCCGTGTTGACAGAAGCGCTGAACTGTCGAGAACATAGCAAAGGGGGGACTGGGCGCGCGACCCCCGCGAGGGAAATTATTCCTTGCCGTGCGGGGACGGGGCGTGTCGTCAGGAAGGACGATGAAGACGGCCAATGAGCCTCTATCAGGTACAAAAATTCATCTTCGAGGCGACGCGCGATCGTCGCCTCGGCGACCTCTTTGATCGCGACCCAGAGAGATTTCTCGCCGGTTACGATCTCACGCCCGAGGAGAAAGCGGCGCTATCCCGTCGAGACATGGGGGCGCTTTATATAATGGGGGTGCATCCGCATCTTCTGCTGTCGCTTGCGGCGAAGAGCAAAATTCATTGGCCCGACTATATCACGACCCTTCGGTGCGCCGATGAGGCGGCCGGTCGGAAGGTTTGAGAAGTGCCGCTCGTATTTGCCGCCGCCGCCAATCATGCTCCCGGCATCACCGGGAGGCGCTACCGTGCACCCGAGGCGGAGCGCGAGCCCTTCTTCGCCGCTTACTACGAATTGAAAAGACGGCTCGAAGCGGCGCGGCTTGACACCTTGGTCGTCATCGCGGCCGAGCATTTCACCAATTTTTTCATGAACAACATGCCTGCCTTCTGCATCGGGCTCGCCGATCGTTACAAGGGGCCGGTGGAAAGCACCTCGCTGCTCAAGATCGAGCCGGTCGAGATTCCGGGAAACCAGGGCCTCGCCCGAATCATTGCGGCGGCAATGATGCAGCAGATCGACCTATCCTATTCCGAGGAGCTGGTTTTCGATCACGGAGTCATGGTGCCCTTGCACCTCCTGACGCCCGACATGAGCGTGCCCGTGGTGCCGCTCTTCATCAATTGCCTGACCGGACCTCGTGCGCCGGTGCAGCGTTGTTACGAGCTTGGCCGGGTGCTGCGCCTGGCCATTGCGGACCGGCCCGAGCGGATCGGGGTGCTCGGTACCGGCGGGTTATCGCATTGGCCAGCGGTGCCGGCTTCCGGCAAAATCAACGCCGCCTGGGACGAGGAATTTCTCGACGCTTTCCTGAAGAACGACCGCGAGAGGCTTTTTGCCTATCGCGACCATGCGATCGGCGAAGCGGGCGGGCCCGGCGGTCATGAAATCCGCACCTGGATCGCGGTTGCCGGTGCGATCGAGGGCTGTGAGAGTGAAAAGCTTATCTATCTGCCGATCCCGGCCTACGCGGTTGGCGGCTGCATCGCGATCGGGCATATCGAGAGGCTTGCCGCCTGACCGCTGGGAGGCGTCCGGGTTTGGTCACCCGGCACCGCGAATATCTTGCTCCGGGAGAGCGCTCGTCATGAACGGTGCGGAAAGTCTGGTGCGAACCCTGATCGCTGGCGGGGTCGAGGTTTGTTTCACCAATCCGGGCACGTCGGAGATGCATTTTGTCGCGGCGCTTGATCGCGTGCCGGGCATGCGCTGCGTGCTCGGCTTGTTCGAGGGCGTCGTGACCGGCGCGGCCGACGGCTATGGCCGCATGGCGGGTTGCCCGGCCGCGACGCTTTTGCACCTAGGTCCCGGTCTTGGTAACGGTCTCGCCAATCTACACAATGCCCGCAAGGCTGCCTCGCCGATCGTCAATATCGTCGGCGAGCATGCCACCTATCACATCCGATACGACGCGCCCTTGACATCTGATATTGAGGGCATCGCGCGGCCCGTATCCGCCTGGGTCAAGACAACGCCGAGCGCGGGTGCCGCGGCGGCGGATGGCGCCGCAGCCATCGCCGCAGCGCGGACGCCGCCAGGCCAGATCGCGACCTTGATCTTGCCTGCCGATACGGCGTGGAACGCGGCAAGCGGCGTAGCCGCGGTGCCGCCGGTCCCTGAGCGAGCGAAGGCGAAGGCAGAAGCAATCCACGAAGCGGCGCGCGTTCTGCGTTCGGGTGAACCCGTAGCGTTGTTGATGACCGGGATGGCGCTTCGGACCCCGGCGCTCGAGATTGCTGGCCGTATTGCCGGCCGTACCGGCGCCAAGCTCATTGCGCAAGGATCCAATGCCCGGATCGAACGCGGTGCCAGCCGCGTCGCGGTCGAACGTGTTCCCTATGTCGTCGATCAGGCGCTCGCGATGTTGAAGGGCCTTAAACATATCGTTTTGGTCGAGACCAAGGAGCCGGTCGCCTTCTTTGCCTATCCCGACAAGCCGAGCCTCCTAAAGCCAGAAGACTGCGCGGTGCATCCTCTTTGTGCCTTGGGCGAGGATTCGTTCGACGCGCTTTCCCGGCTCGCGGAAGAAATTGGCGCCAGGCCTGCCGACGCGACATTCCAACCGCTGGCCGAGGTCGCACTCCCAAACGGTGCCTTGACCAGGGAATCGATCGCGCGCGCGATCGCGGCCCTCGTGCCGGAGGGTGCTATTCTGGTTGATGAATCAATAACCACCGGGCGCGGCTTTTTTGCTGCGACTTCGGCCGCGGCGCCGCATGATTGGCTGCAGAACATGGGCGGCGCGATCGGCTATGGTGCGCCAGTCGGCACTGGCGCCGCGATCGCCTGCCCGGACCGCAAGGTGATATGCATGCTCGGCGATGGCAGTGCCCTGTATACGGTGCAGGCGCTGTGGACCCAGGCGCGCGAGGACCTTGATGTCACCACCCTCATCTTCGCCAATCGGTCCTATCAGATTCTCAAAGGAGAGCTTGCCAACGTCGGCGCCGGAAACCCCGGCCGCCGTGCGCTCGACATGTTGGATATTGACCGGCCGACCCTGGATTGGGTGTCACTCGCCAAGGGCATGGGTGTGCCGGCGAGCCGAGTCGAAACGGCAGATGCCTTGGTGAAGGTGCTCGGCGGCACGCTGCGTGAAAAGGGTCCACGGCTGATCGAGGTTGTTCTCTGAAACGGTGCTCAGCCACCGGTCCAGAAAAGGTCGCCTACGGCGAAGCGATGCCACAGGCGGATCGACTTTTTCCGTTCGTTTGTGAGCCGCACGGCGTTCCAGGCAAGAAGGTGCGCGACGGCCGATCTGCTGTCAGGTCCGGCCGTCTCGGCCAACGCTTCGATCAATCTGGTTGCGACTAGAGCGTCATGAGCGAAGCCCAGGTGGTCCTGAAGCGACTTCAGCGCCCCGATGTAGTGTTTTGTCGCCTTGCCTGGCCACAGGTCCTGGAAGAACTCGCTCGCATAGCGAAGCTTCTTTATGCGGATACGGAGTTTGTGTAATTCCGCGTCATCGAGTTTTCGCATCTTGCGCCCGAGCTTCTTGACACGCGCGGCGCGGTCAGCAAGCGTCGTCGTCGCGAAAGCCATGAACGATGGAGCGCTGCCGTCTCCCAGGGGTGGGGGGCTTGTCGTCACCCGTTCGGCGACCGCGTCGAACCAGGCCTCGAGGCGAAGCAAGAGGTCGGTGTATCGTCGTTCGCACAGCACGACCCGGCTCCGTTCGTAGGCGAGACGTCGGCGCTGTTCGGCCGCTTCTCGTAACAGCGTGATCCCGACGCCAGGCTCAAGATCGGTCGTGGCCGGCGCCAATGTCTCATTGATCAGCGTGTCCCACTCGCGCGGTGGGCCGAACTGCCGCTGCAGCCAGCGAAGCTCGCGCGCGAGCGACGCAGCTCCGCGTTCAGGAATGACCTCATGGAAAAGTGAAAAGGCGTTCCGCAGCCTGCGGATGCCGACGCGCAGTTGGTGAATACCCTCTGGTGTCTCGCCGGCGCCGGCACGATCTACGTTGGCCAGGATGTGATCGGTTGCTCCACGAGCAATTATCATAAAAGCCACGGCGGGAGTTATGTCGGCGCTCAAGCGGATGGTGCTCGCCTTGGCTTCGCCGCTTGGGGTTTGACCGGCGGCGAGACGATATCCCCGCTCCGCCTTCGTCACATGCGCGACGCGAAGCGGCAGCAGCCGGTTGAGCCGGCGAGCGAGGCGAAAGAGTTCTGCGCGTTGACCCGCTTCCAGCTCAAGCTCGAGCTCGGAGACCGGTTCGCGCCGACCATTGGCGCGGATCTCGCCGATATCCAACATGCAGGCGATCTTGCTGCGGCCAAGTTTGAGCGGCCATACCGTCCGCCGAACGTCGGTAACAAAAACTTTGCGCATCTTGCCACCGGCGAATTGTGGGGCCACCAGCGCGCGGAGTTTGGCATTATCGATGTGTTCGAGCGCCGGTCGGTCGGCCGAAACCGGTGCTTCCCATTCCCCGCGTGTCAACGAGCTGCGGCCGGGCAACGCATCTTGTTTCAAAGTTTGGATCCGCTTGTTGCCGCTATGACGGATGCGGAGCACTACTTTCTTGTCGCGAAGCGCAAAATCAGGGGTGTCGAAATAAACACTGACGAGCCGGCGGGTGAAGGCCGGCCGGCTTTTCAGCGTGTGAAGCAATGCCTGCCGCTTAAGACGGCCAACATCCTTCGGCGCGAGCGCGAGTTTGAGTTCGGTTTCCTCGTTCATGATTGCGCGCCGGCCGTCCGGTAACCTTCGGTTGGTCTCAACAAACGTAACACTCTTGACCGATAGTCTACCTTTGCCGAGGCCAATCGGCCAGAGGCCGTCGAGCCTTCGGTTCGGAGATTCGTGCGCGACCGCCGACCGATGCCACCATCGCCGCTCCAAGCGCTGGTGCGGACACGCAAAACCGTTGACCACGAGATAAGCGGCCTGGTCGCGTTTCGGCCACCTGCGATGGCGATATTAATGGAACGGCTGTTTTAGCGAGTACGAGATTGTATCTGAGAAAAAGAGGTGTCTCTTCAGGGAACAAACGAGATCCTCAGGCGGCAGTCCTTTACTCGGTGGGACGCCGCCTGAAAGCCGCTCCGCGTTGCACGGAAGGCGGGAGCGGGGCAGCCGAAGCCGCCCCGCCTTTTAGGCTAGACCGCCTTCAAATGGCAGGCTGCCGGCTTGCCCCGATTTTGTTCAATATCGAAGCTGACCTTCTGGCCTTCATGCAGAGAGCCGAGGCCGGAGCGCTCGACTTCCGAAATGTGGACGAAAACATCCTTAGAGGCGTCCTCAGGCTGGATGAATCCGTACCCCTTTTGGGCGTTAAACCACTTCACGGTTCCGATCGGCATAGTGTCCCTTTACGTAAGCAGCGCGATACCGCCGCGTCATATGACTGGCGGGCGTGACTTCGAAATGGATAAGACTTGGTTGGATTCTCCTTGTGAGAACAAGCGTCAAGGCTAACCCATAGCGAGGCGACGCGCTTCAATATGACCGTGTGCTCGGCTCTTTGCAAGAGTTCGTGGAAAAATTCCCTGTGTCCGTTCTATGGGCAAAAGCCAGCAACTATCGGGCCTTAGAAAATCAACGTTGTGTCTGGCGCTTAGGGTGCGGCAAGAACGGCCAAGCGCTTTCTCCGTTAGCATGTCGCGCGGGCATTCAGCAGAAAATGGCACCCGGTGTTGTAGCTCCGCGGCGCATACCAAATGTCGCGGTAAAAGGATACCCGAATGCCCCGTATGTTGATATCGCGAGCAAGGAAATGATCATCGTTCTGGTCCTTGTGGTGGTGAACATGGTAAAAGCCATCTGTTATCGGGGCGCGCCCGATTCGTTTTCGGCTTGACAGGAGCGGGCGGTTTGGTTGCCTTCGACAAGGAGGATGATGTGTCGGAAATCTCCGTCAACGGTATTCCTGTCGATTCTGCCAGCGCGCAAACGCCGCAACTTGCGGCTGTTCGCGAAGTCCTGCGCCAGCATGCCCATGCGCTTGGCCTCGTGGCCGAAGGCGCTGAAGCCGATATCGTCAACGCCGCAATCCGCGATTTGGTCACGCAAGAAGTGGCCGCGTCCGAGCCGACGGAGACCGACTGCCGCCATTACTACGATGACCACCGGGAACTCTTCCAGACTGGTGCCAGGGTTTCGGCTCGGCACATCCTATTCCAGATTCCTTCCTCTGCCGTCGCTGCGGACGTGCGTGCCACAGCCGAAGCCACGCTCGCCGAGCTGCTCGAAAATCCTGCTGGATTCGAAGCGGCGGCCCAGAAATTGTCGAGCTGTCCTTCGGGCCGGCAGGGTGGTCGGCTCGGCGAGCTTAGCCGTGGCCAAACGGTGCCGGAGTTTGACCGCGCTATCTTTGAGGCGTCGGCGATCGGGATTCTTCCCGATTTGGTCCAGACGACGTTCGGTCTCCACATCATTGCTGTCGACGGTCGAAGAGGGGGCCAGAACATGCCGTTCGAGCAGGTGGCGGATCAGATCGCCGAGAAACTCTTGCGTCAGCGCCACGAGCAAGCAGTACGGCAATATATCCGGACCCTGGTTGGTGAAGCGGAGATTATTGGCGTCGACCTGGGGGCCTTCTCTGCACATTAAACGGAGCATCCGGCCGTCTCGCGGCGGTGGGAAAACGGAAGGCGTTATGGCTTCGGCGTCCGTTGGGAGGAAAGCAGCCACGATCTGCCTTTACAATACCTCTCGTACAATACCTCTCGCCAACCTCGAAAGGCGAAAAGCACGCCGCGCTGGTGAGACGCCCAGGCCGCGATGTGCCATCCTTCGAAACTCCATCGTCAACATATGAGACTCGACCGCCAATGATCACATTTCGCCTGCCGCCATTTTTGCCTCTAATTGCCGCCGCCTTCCTGCTCTCGGTCACGGTGCTCGTCCCACGCGCCGATGCCGGACCGCATCAGACCAACGCGCGGAGGCCCCGGCCGGCACCAAGCCAAGCCCCCAATCAGGCGGCGGTACCGCCGGGACCACCGCCGACGGCACCGCTGGCCGTCGCCGGGATTCCGGCCCCCCCTGTTCTGCCTGAGATGGCGAGCTACGTGCTGATGGACGTCGAGACGGGAAGCATCATTGCCGCCAAGGCGCCGGATAAGGAATGGCCGCCAGCCAGTCTCGCCAAGCTGATGACCGCCTTTCTGACTTACCAGGCGGTCGCGCGCGGTACTTTGAAAATGGACCAGACCGTGCCGATAAGCAATGCCGCGTGGCATACCGGCGGTTCGCGCATGTTCATATCCCCTGCGATGAGTGTTACCGTCGATCAATTGCTCCACGGACTGATCATCGATTCCGGTAACGACGCGGCGGTGGCGCTGGCGCAGACGGTGGCCGGCAATCGCGCTGCATTCGTCACAATGATGAACGCGGAGGCGCGCAAGCTTGGCCTCAAGGGCACCCATTACGTGAACGCCGATGGCCTGCCCGCGCCGGATTTGCAGACCACGGCAATTGATGTCGCGACGTTATCGCGGGCCATCATCAGCCGCTATCCGCAATTCCTGAAGATTTCCGTTGAAAAACATTATACCTTCGACAACATTCGCCAGCGCAGTTGGAACCCGGTATTGTTCAAGGATCCGACGGTGGATGGCCTGAAGACCGGTCGCACCGACGAAGCCGGCCATAGCATCGACGCGACAGCATTGCGCAATGGGCGGCGGTTAATAGCCGTAGTGCTGGGCGGCCCGAGCTGGACGGTAAGTTCGAATGCGATCGAGGCGCTTCTCGATTACGGCTATCGCTTCTATACCAACAAAGTGGTGACGACGGCGAAGAAGTCAGTCGGCAGCTTGCACAATCCGATGCTCGATCCCGAGACTATCCCGGTGGGCGCGGCGAAGACGGTTACCGTCACTATTCCGGTTATGGCCCCCTCGGCCCCGAAAACGGCCCTTACGCTCGATCCGCCGGGCAACCGAGGAATTGCCGCCGGAACGACGGTCGGCACGATTACGGTTTCCGTCGGTGGACGGACTTTCGCCACAGTGCCGGTGGTGACCCTGACCGCTGCGAAACGGGCCGGTATCGTCACCCGCCTATTGCGGCGTATGCATAAGATGCTCTGACGGCCTTTCGGTGCCGCGGTGAATGGGCGGGTGACGAACGGCGGTCAGCCGGCTGCCGTTTGGGCGAGATACCAGTCGAGAATCTCGGCTCCCGTCCACATCACTACGCCGGTGTGGCCAAGGATATAATCGTAAAGCGCCTCAAGGTACTTTATCCGGTGCGGCACGCCGGTGAGATAGGGGTGGATCGAAATCGCCATCACCCGCGGCGTCGTCTCGCCTTCCTGGTAGAGACGGTCGAACTGATCGCGTCCCCGGCGAAGGATCTCATCCGAGGGGTGGCGTTGTACGGCGCTGATGACCACGTCGTTTATCTCCAACGTATAAGGCACAGAGATCAGCCGGCCGCTTCGAGTCTTGATTGGCACCGGCTGATCGTCGAGCACCCAGTCAGCGACATATTCGATGCCGAGTTCGGTGAGAAGATCCGCGGTCTCCGCGGTTTCGGTGAGGCCCGGGCTTTCCCAGCCGCGCGGCGGCCGGCCGGTGAACGCGCGGATCGCCTCGATGGTGTCGGCAATCGCGGCGCGCTGGTCCTCGACCTTGTGCATTGGCCTCTGAACGAAGCCGTGACCCATGAAGTCCCAGCCTGCGTCCCGTGCCGCGGCACAGACTTCCACATAGACTTGGCAAACCGTTCCGTTCAGCGCGAAGGTGGCCTTCAGACCGCGTGATTGCAGTACCTCCAGAAAACGCCAGAAGCCGATCCGCATGCCGTATTCGTGCCACGCCCAGTTCGGCACGTCGGGAAGAAGGGGCTGGCCCATGGGTGGCGGCAGAACAGTGCGCGGCATAGCCGCCGCCGGGCTCCAGTTTTCCACGTTGACGATAGTCCAAACCGCGACCCTGGCATCGCCCGGCAGCCGCAGCTTCGGCCGCCGGTGGATCGGCGTATATGGTACCCGCGCACGAATGTTTTGTGAGAGATCGTCCACGCTCATATTCGATCCCCTTGTGGTTCAGTTTCCAACGCCTGTTTGCCACATTGGCGTTCTTCAATATGCGCTACTGTCCAGTCACGGCCGGGTTCGCCCGCGCATGCTGTGGACTCAGCCGGCATGGCGATAGGGCGGAATATCGAGAAGAGGGAACGCACTTAGAACGTGAGGTACGTTGGTGGGTAGAGCCGCATGAACATATGAGCGGTCGATGCCGGCAAACGAGGTGAGGCCGAGAAGGCCGAGACAGCGGTGCACTTCGTCTTCCAGGAGTTCGAGCATGCGCACGACGCCGGCGACACCCGCCGCGGCTAAGCCGTAACATTGCATGCGGCCGAGGCCGATCATATTGGCTCCTATTGCGATTGCCTTCACGATATCACTGCCGCGGCAAAATCCGCCATCAACCATGATTCTGGCCCGGCCCGCCACCTGATCGACGACTTCCGGCAGCACTTCCATGGCGCCGCGCCCGTGGTCGAGCTGCCGGCCGCCGTGGTTTGAGACATAGATCCAGTCGGCGCCGTGATCGAGCGCGATGACCGCATCTTCTGCCGTTGCGATACCCTTCAGGATCAGCGGAATATCGAAGCGCTCCTTGATCCGCTTCACCGTGTGCCAGTCGGTCGCGGCCTGGAAGTTTTGGCCGGTAACGCGGCGGCGACCGTTGGTGACGTATCGTTTTGCGAGGTCGCGTTCGCGGCGGCTATAGATGGCGGTGTCGACGGTAAGACAGAAGGCGGCATAGCCATTGGCGATGGCACGGCCCACTTGGTCATCAATGAAGCCCTCATCGCCCCGGACATAGAGTTGAAAAATGCGAAGCGCATCCGGAGCGGCCTGCGCGACCGCTTCGAGGCCGGGCGCACAAACCGAGCTCAACATATGGGCGCAGCCAAAGCTTGCAGCCGCGCGCGCTGCGGCTGCGCCGCCGGCCGCATCAATAACTTCGAGTGCGCCAACCGGAGCCAAGAGGACGGGCAACCGCAAGCGCTGGCCAAAGAGGTCCATGTCGCCGCTAATCTGGCGGACGTCGCGCAACACGCGCGGTCGAAACGCGATGGCATCGAGGCTCAAGCGGTTACGCCTCAGAGTGGTCTCGGTCTCTGTGCCGCCGACAATGTAGTCCCATATGTTCTGATCGAGGTTTTGCCGCGCCTTGGCGACGATCTCGTGCAGCGTCTCGAAGTCTTTGGCCGATGCGGTGGCATCGCCAATCCCGGCATCTCCCGGCTTGTCTGAAACCTTGCCTTGCATTCCCTCCCGCTCCGCCGGCATGAATGGCACCCTTGTAGCTTCAACTATAGGCCGTCTTGGGTCATATCGGGAGTGGCGAAACGCAACCTTCACCGAGTTCCGATTTCGGATCGAGTGTCTCCCTACGCCCGTTCCTCGGCTATCGGACGGGAGGGCGAGGTCATACGCCCCGCCGGTTTCCCCAGGCCAGTACGTGCAACTGCGGCAAAACCGTCGCTTCGAACCAGTGATCCCGGGTGACCTTGTCGGCCAGCCAGCGAAAGCGCGCATGGAGAGCGTCGGCCTCAGGATCCGCGGCGCCGGCAGAATTTGGTGCCGCCACCTGGGGATTGCCGACCTGCAGATAGACCGGCAAAGTCGGATGACGCTCTGCCGCCTCGCGGGCAAAGGCATAATCCAAATCATCGAAGACGACGATTTTCAACGTTGTTCTCGGTCGGCTTCCGGCGGCGTCAATGCAGGCTGCGAGGGCCGCCCAATCGGCAGCCATGCCTGATGACGGCGGTTTCGGCGAAAGCACGAGCCAGTCGAGTTCTTCAAGCCAGGCCGGGGCAAGCGAGCCCTGCGTTTCCATGGCGAAGCGATGGCCGATGGCATGTCCAGCCGCAATTAAGGGAGCAAGCGGCTGAATGGCGGGGTTGCCGCCGGAAAGAGTAACCAGGATTGGGTGTTCGCCGGCCAGCGCGTTGACGCGCACGAGGATTTCTTCCGGCGTCATCGCGATCCATTCATGGCGGTATTCCGGCAGCGACGCGTAAAGGGTATCGCACCAGCCGCAGCGGAAGTCACAGCCGCCGGTGCGGACGAAGACGCTCGGGCGGCCGATCAGCGCCCCTTCGCCTTGGATGGTGGGCCCAAAGATCTCGGAGATGCGGATCTCGCTCACGACACTGGTACCGGGGGCCCCAAGTCCAAGTCGTTGATCGTCATGTCGGGCCGCCGCCACCAGGGCGGCCGATTATAGGCTTCGGCGGGCTCGGGAAGAAAATCCGCCGGATCGCCTGTGAAGACGACGGTGTTGGTCGGTGTCTCTTCGATGCGGATTTCCGCGCAACGCAGCCGTCCGCCATCGGCCTCAAGAAAGGCACTGAGCTTGGTCATGAAGAGGAGCGCCAGCATCTCCGTAGTTGGATCACCGGGAGTGATGAGGACGCGCTTCAGCCGATCTGATTCGTGTTTGCGAAAGAAATTGAGAAGGGGGTCGGTTTCCGAGAGCTGTAACGCGTGGTCGACCGCGTCATCGATCCAGCGATGCCAGCGTGCTTTTGCCGTCTCGAAAGACTGAACCATGTTATGGATGCCATCGAGCCGCCGTGGTCTTGTTGCTTCGAGCCGGGCAGTAACACGCTCATTATGACCGTGGGGAACGGCGCACTTGCTCTCTGTCCCGGCCAGAAGCCGATGCGCCATGCTATAGCGCCGGGTAAACATAAGGTTGAACATCAGCGCCTCTCTTTAGGAAAGAGGCGCTTACCGCTGTAGTCGGCTGCCCGCATGATTGCCAGCCGGCCGGGCCCCGCGACATCGAGGTAAAGATCGAGAATCGGCATTTTACAGTCCTGTTTTTTACCGGGTGGCTGCGACCGGGCTGGCGCGGTGACGTCAACGGCTTCCCTTTATCACAGATCGGCGATCGATTTCGAGGCGGATATTTCAAATCTGGCGCCGGCACGATCCGGCCGGCGGTGCGAGTTCTTAACCGCTTGCCTAGCCGATTTTTTATCTCCATAGTATTGGCAAGAAGTTTTACGGTTGTTGGAAACTTCTCGTCCGATCAATAACGCGGTGGAGTGTTTATAAAAAATATAAAGACGGAAACAGATCTAGGAGGGGAACACCATGAGGCGTGCGATTTTGTTTTTGGCGTCGGTGGCCTTAGTCGGTGCTTTGTCGTTTAGCCCCCGGGCGCGTGCTGCTGACAGCAAGCCGATCTTAATCGGCCTCGATACCCCCATCCAGCTTCAGGTTGGCAAGGACACCGTCGCCGCGGTGAAGATGGCGGTCGACGAAATCAACGCCAAAGGTGGTGTTCTCGGCCGCAAGCTCGCCTATGTCGTGGCCGACGAGGGGATGGATCCGCAACTCGGTGTCAGTGCCATCAACAAGCTGACTTCCGAAGATCATGTCAACGTGCTGATAGGCGGCTACGACAGCGGCGTCACTCTGGCCGAGGAACCCCATATCGCCGAAGCAAAGACCATCTGGCTCGGCATCGGCTCGGCCTCGCCCAACATCACCGCGCTGGTCGGTCGCGACTACAGCAAGTACAAATACATCTTTCGTGTCAATCCGTTGAACTCGGCCCGGCAAGCTAGGCAGATGGTCGATTTCGCGACCCATGTGGTCAAGGGGCAGCTTGGCCGTACCAAGGTGGCGATTCTCGGTGAAAGCGCCGTCTGGGTGCGCGGCTTGGTGCCGGTTCTCGTCAAGGGTCTCGAGAAGAACGGCATGAAGGTCGTCTATCAAGAGCTCTTCGACGAGACATTGAACGACTTCACGCCGCTTTTCGCTCGCGTGAAATCGAGCGGCGCGCAGTTTCTGCTCACCATTCTCTCGCACGCCAATTCCGACGTCTTCGTCAAGCAGCTTTACGAAAGCCGCTTGCCGATGCCCTACGGCGGCATCGACGTAAAAAGCATGACGCCCAACTTCTGTGCACGCGTCAACGACGATGCGGTTGGCGAGACAACGGTGAACTTCATCACGCGTGCGCCGATTACGCCGACCACGATTGCCTTCTGGGATGCCTTCGTGAAGGATAATGGCCGCGCGCCGGTCTATACCGCACCCGGTGCCTACAATGCCGTCCATCTTTATGCATGGGCGGTGACGAAGGCGGGCACGACCAAGGCTGACCCGGTTATTAAGGTGCTTGAAAAGGCCGATTATCTAGGTGTCCAAGGCAGGGTCAAGTTCGACAAGGTGCATGACGATCTTGCCGGCCCAGGTTACCAGAACCTTTTGTTCGTGCAGTGGCAGAAGGGGTGTAAGCGGGTCGTCGTCTGGCCAAAGCAGCTAGCGACCGGGAAAATCGTCCTGCCACCGTGGCTCGCCCATAACTAAGGCGTCTCCGTGCTAACGGTTCTGATCTATGGCGCGGTGACCAGCGCAATCTTCGCCATGCTGGCGGTGGGGTTTACCCTCATCTTCGGCGTGGCGAGGATACTGAACTTGGCGCACGGCACGTTCTATGCCATCGGCGCCTATGCCGCCTTTACCTTGACGGCCATCTACAAGATGCCTCTCCTGCCGGCGGCGGTCATTTCGGTCGCCTTCGTTGCAGCGTTCGGGGTGGTGATGGAGCGGGTGCTTGTGCGCCCGCTTCGCCACTCTGCCCTCGCGGTTCTGATGATTACGCTCGCTGTTGCCCTGACCATGGAGCAGGTCATGTTCCTGGTTTTCGGTTCGCAGTCGAAGAACGTTCCAGCTTTCATCAACCATCCCATATATATTTACGGCGTTTCGGTCGACGGGCAGCGCCTTCTCGCGCTCGGCGTTGGGGTCGCGCTGATCGCTGCCCTGTGGCTCTTCATCCAGCGCACTCGTCTCGGCAGCGCTATCCTTGCTATTTCGCAGGATCCGGAAGCCGCGCAGTACATGGGTATCCCAACGAACCGTATCTTTTCGATCGTGATGGGGCTCTCGGCCGCGATCGCCGGAGCGGCCGGCGTCATCGCTTCGCCTTTTCTCACCGTGCGACCGACGATGGATTTGATCCCGATGATTACCGCTTTTTCAGTGGTCATCGTCGGCGGCTTGGGCTCGATCCCGGGGAGCATCCTCGCGGCCTGTCTGATCGGCTATAGCGAGACCATCGTCGCCTTCTATTTCAACCCGCAATGGACCGGTGCCATATCCTTGCTTGCGGTACTCCTTACATTGGTTCTCAAGCCCTCTGGTCTCATGGGCAAGCCAATTACGTCCTGAGCGATGGATATGTCGGGCAAAGACCGGCTGGGAGCGATCGTATTAATCGCTCTTCTCGTCGCATTGCCGCCGTTGTTGGGTAGCCAGTATTTCGTTGGCGTCTTCATCATTGGCGCGATCGACGGCATCTGGGCGGCCAGTTGGGACTTTTTCTCCGGCCTTACCGGCCGCGAGAATTTCGGCCATGCTCTTTTCATCGGCGGGGGGGCCTATGCCGCCGCCTTCATGAACGGGACATTCGGCTTCAATCCGTGGTGGAGTATCCCAACCGGAATCGTCGTCGCGGTCGCGTTAAGCTTGATTATCGGTTTTCCGACGCTGCGTCTTAAAGGGCCCTATTTTGCCCTGGCGATGCTGGCGGCCGCGACCATCATGCAGCATTTCGCAGTTATCTTCTGGCAATATACCGGCGGCACTGAAGGCATCTACGGCATGGATCGCCTGATCGATTCTTCGCTCGGCTATTACTACTTCGTGCTGGCCATACTCCTGATGACGGTTGTCGTGCTGAAGTTGATCGCGAATTCGCGCTGGGGAACCATCATGCGCGCGATCAAGGGCGACGAAGGCGCGTGCGAGGCGGCCGGCATCAACGTCACCTTCTATAAGATCGCTGGCCTCGCCATCAGCGCCGCCTTTGCCGGCCTCGGTGGCGTCCTTTTCGCCCATTATCAGCAGGCGGTGACACCCGACGATCTCGACGTCTTTCTTTCCATCAGCGTCATTGTCATGGTCTACGTCGGCGGCATCGGCTCGATCTGGGGCGCCGCTTGCGGCGGCATTCTGCTCAACCTCATGCTTGAACTTCTGCGCAGCCTCGGAGAATTCCGGCTCTGGGTCTATTACGTCATTCTGATGCTGATCCTGTTCTTCATGCGGGGCGGTTTCGTGGCGCCGCTTTGGAGCCGCCTTCGGGGGAGCACGTCGTGACGACGCTTTTGCAGGTCGAAGGGCTGACCAAGCGCTTCGCTGGTCTGGTCGCGGTTAATGACGTCTCCTTCACTCTTGAAGTCGGCGAGATCACCGGTGTCCTCGGCCCTAACGGCGCCGGCAAGACGACGCTTTTTAATCTCCTGACAGGCTTCCTCCCAAGTGATCAGGGGACGGTACGCTTCGAGGGCCAGCCCATCCTGCGGCTCAAGCCTTATGTGATCGTCAACCGCGGCCTCGCTCGCACGTTCCAACTTTGCCGGCCGTTCCACGGCATGACCGTGCAGGAGAACGTTGAAGTGGGTTGCCTTGCGCCGCGCGTGCATACGGGCGGTAATTTGGGTGAGCGCGCTAAGGAAATCCTCGAAGAGGTTGGCCTTGCCGACAAAGCGGCACAGCCGGTTGATATTCTGCCTTATGGCGATCTTCGCCGACTCGAAATCGCCCGTGCCATTGCCACGAGGCCGAAACTGCTGCTGTTGGACGAGCCTTTTGCAGGCCTCGGTAGTGGCGAGATCGGACCGATTGTAAAGTTGATCCGCCAGCTGCACGACACGCAGGGACTCACGATCCTGATCATCGAGCACAGGCTCAGGGAATTCATGCAGCTCGTGTCGCGGGTCATCGCGATGGATTTTGGCGAAATTGTCGCCGTCGGTACGCCGACCGAAATCGTCCGTCATCCGCGCGTGATTGAATCTTATATTGGCAAGACTGGAGCCGACCTTGGCATTGCTTGAAGTCGCAGATCTCATCGTCTACTACGGCAAGGCCCTGGCGCTTGACGGCGTGTCGCTGAACGTCGGCGAAGGAGAGCTTGTAGCTGTTCTCGGGCCGAACGGCGCCGGCAAGAGTACGCTTCTGAAGGCGATATCACGCTCGGTGACAAGCACGGGGCGAATCGAATTCAAAGGCCGCTCGTTGCTAACACTGCCGGCACACCGCGTCGTCGCCGAAGGCATCTGCCATTGCCCGGAGGGGCGACGGCTTTTTCCGGAGCTTTCAGTGCTCAAGAATTTGGTGCTTGGCGCCTATCTCAGGCGCGACAAGAAAGCGATCGCGGCGGATCTTGATCGAGTCTACGCACTCTTTCCGGTTCTGCGCGAGCGCAGCCAGCAGCAAGCGAACACGCTTTCTGGTGGCGAACAGCAGATGGTGGCAATCGGGCGTGCATTGATGGGAGGCCCCACGCTTCTTCTACTTGACGAGCCCTCGGTTGGCATCGCGCATCGCCTCAAGATGCAGATCTTCGATGCCATCCGTGACATCCGCCGCGATGGAATGGCTATCCTCCTCGTCGAACAGGACGCGCGCTCCGCGGTAACCGTCGCTGACCGCGTTTACGTCATGGAGCACGGCCGCATGGTGCACCAGGGATCCTCCCGGGCCATGGCTGACGACGATTACATTCGGCGGGTCTATCTCGGCGTCTGAAGTCGGGCGCTGGTCTCCACAGTGTCGATTCGGTCACTTCAGTTCGGGAAAATCCTCTTCCCAGAACTCCAATTCGTTCCGACGATTCGCCGCGCGTGTCGCCGCTTCTTGTCGACGTAACTCGACACGCCGGATCTTACCGGAAATGGTTTTCGGCAATTCGGCGAATTCAAGCCGGCGGATGCGCTTGAAAGGCGCCAGTTGACGTTGCAGATGCTGGAAGATCGAAAGCGCCGTTTCGCGGTTCGCTGGAAAGCCTGTGGCGAGAGCGATAAAGGCTTTAGGTACGGCGAGCCGGATTACATCGGCCGAGGGCACGACACCGGCTTCCGCCACGGCGGGATGCTCGATCAGGACGCTCTCAAGTTCGAACGGGCTGATCCGGTAGTCTGAGGCTTTGAACACGTCATCGGCGCGGCCGACATAGGTGAGATAGCCTTGGTCATCACGCATCGCGACATCACCGGTACGATAGACTTGGCCCGCAAGGGCCTGGATGGCGCCGTCGTCTCCTTGGTAACCATGCATAAGGCCCAGCGGATGCGGATCGGGCATGAGGCAGATTTCGCCCTCCTCGCCCTCCTTGCCGTCAGCATCCAACAACCGGACCCGATAGCCGGGCAGCGGTCGCCCCATGGAGCCGGCCTTGACCGGCTGACCGGGAGAATTGCCGATCTGGGCCGTGGTTTCGGTCTGACCGTAGCCATCACGGATAGTGAGGCCCCAGGCGGCCTTGACCCGTTCGATCACTTCCGGGTTGAGCGGTTCGCCAGCGCTGATGACCTCTTTTAGCTTCACCGGCCACGTCTTGAGATCTTCCTGGATCAACATGCGCCAGACCGTTGGCGGTGCGCAGAAAGTGGTAATGCCAGAGCGCGCCATGGTGTCGAGCAATCCCTTGGCGTTGAATCGCGCTTGGTTGAAGATGAATACCGTGGCTTCGGCATTCCACGGGGCGAAGAAACAGCTCCAGGCGTGCTTGGCCCAGCCCGGCGAGGAAATGTTGAGGTGTATATCGCCGGGCTCAAGGCCAAGCCAGTACATGGTGGAGAGGTGTCCCACCGGGTAGCTCTGATGGCTGTGCAAGACGAGTTTCGGCTTCGCCGTTGTGCCGGAGGTGAAATAGAGCAGAAGCGGATCGGTGGCCCGTGTCTCGCCTTCCGGTGTGAAAATAGCTGGCGCTTTGTAGGCCTCGTCATAATGCTGCCAGCCCGGCACGGTGCCGCCGACCGCAATACGGGTGAAGTCGCCGCTCAAGCCCTCGAAGTTCGCGACGCTGCCTTGGCCAGCAATGACATGGCGCATACGGCCGCGGGCAAAGCGGTCGTCGAGATCGGCGCGGGCGAGAAGGGTGGTCGCCGGAATGATCACGGCGCCAAGCTTCGTTGCCGCCAACATGGTTTCCCAGAGCGGTACCACGTTGCCGAGCATGAGCAGGATGCGGTCACCGCGCTTCACGCCAAGGTGACGGAGGAAGTTGGCGACTTGATTCGAGCGTGCCGACATCTCGGCGAAGCTCAGCTTCACTTCGCGGCCGTCCTCTCCGACAATCCAGAGCGCTGGCCGGATGTTGCCTGCTGCCATGGGATCGAAGTAATCGAGCGCCCAGTTGAAGCGGTCGAGACTTGGCCAGTGGAATCCGGCGAACGCTTGCGCGTAGTCGCTCCGGTTGCGGAGAAGAAAGTCGCGCGCCTTGACGAAAGACTCAGACGACATGGTTCCCTCCCGTTATTTTATCGACCTCAAAGATAATAAAACTCTCGGAGGGAGTCGAACGCGGCGCGGAGCGAGAATTGGGTTATCCGCACGCGGGCGCTCCGTTAACCATTAAGAATCATGGCGGCCGCTTTCTCCGCAATCATGATCGCCGGGGCGTTGGTATTGCCGCTGATCAGGGTCGGCATAATTGACGCGTCGATCACGCGGAGGCCGTCGACGCCGTGTACCCTCAGTTCGTGATCCACCACCGCCTGCGCGTCGGTTCCCATTTTGCATGTGCCGACCGGATGATATTCGGTCTCGGCGTGGTTGCGGATGAAGTCTTCCAGGTCGGCATCCGATTGAAGGTCGGAACCGGGATAGCGCTCATGCCCGAGATAGGGAATGAAGGGCTCGGCGGCATAAATCTCCCGGGCACGGCGGATGCCGGCAATGAGTGGCTGGACGTCTGCTGGCGTGGAAAGATAACGCGGATCGATCAAGGGCGCGGCTTTCGGGTCGGACGAGGCGAGGCGAATTTCGCCGCGACTTTCCGGCCGGAGGTAGCAAACGTGCAGTGTCATCCCGTGACCCTGAATTTTCTGCCGCCCGTGATCGAGGACATAAGCGGGAATGAAATGGAGTTGCACGTCGGGCGTTTTTGCATTTGGACCCGAGCGCAGGAAAGCTCCGGCTTCGGCGATGTTGCTGACCCCTGGGCCGCGCTTGAAGAGGGCGAACTCCAGCGCAGTCTTGAGAGAGCCGAGACCGACCGCGAATCCGTCCAAGGTGATGGGTGCGGTGCAGGCATGAATGACGTTGATGTCGAGATGGTCCTGCAGGTTCTTGCCGACGCCGGGAAGGCGGTGACGAACGGGAATGCCAAGTGGGCGGATTTCGTCCGCCTCGCCGATGCCGGAAAGCATCAGAATTTGCGGCGAGTTGATGGCCCCGGCGGAGAGCAGCACTTCGCGCGCTGCCTTGGCCTCAATAGCCTCGTTGCCTTGCGCGTAGACGACACCGGTCGCGCGCCAACCCTGAAGCACGATGCGCAGGACCAAGGCGTTAGTTGCGACGGTTAGATTCGCCCGGCCGAGCGCGGGGCGGAGATAGCCGGCAGCGGCGCTACAACGCCGGCCATTCTTCTGAGTTACCTGGTAAAACCCGGCACCCGCTTGGTCGCGGCCATTAAAATCGGGGATGAAAGGGATACCGGCCTGTTCCGCCGCCTCGACAAAAACCCGGCTCAAGGGGTTTGTGTAACGTCGCTCGCAAACGTTGAGCGGTCCACCACGCCCATGCAGATCGTCGGCCAGATCCTCGTTGTTCTCGGCTTTCAGGAAATACGGCAGGACATCGTCAAAGGCCCATCCCGGATTGCCGAGTTGACGCCAATGGTCATAATCTTCCCGCTGGCCCCTGATATAGACCATAGCGTTGATCGAACTCGATCCGCCGAGTGTCTTGCCACGTGGGCAGAACATGCGCCGGCCTTTCATGGCCTTCTGCGGAACGGTGTCGTAGAGCCAGTTGACATCCGGTGTGGCGAGCCGGCCGATCCCCGCTGGCATGTGGATGAGGAATGACTTGTCCCTGCCGCCGGCTTCGAGAAGAAGGACTTTGATCGTCGGATCGGCGCTTAGCCGATTGGCGAGCACGCAGCCGGCAGAGCCGGCGCCGATAATGATATAGTCATAAATCGAGGCCATGGCATGTTTTCCCCCTGATCTCGTGATGCGTTTCCCGTTTAAACGGATTGCACGATGCGGCTCTCACGAATCGGATTGCGGCAATGCGGCCGGCATCGGTTCCAGCGGCGCCCAATGCGGTAGTCGATCGAGGGTGCGGATATAGGGGACACAGCCGATGCGGAAGAGAAGCGCCGAGAGCAGGGCCGCTGCCGGTGCGATAGTTGCGATGGAAAAATTCAGTGCGTCCGGGTTGCGAAACACGAAATCGGTCATCAATGCGACGCTGGTCGGACCGAGACCGAGGCCGACCAAGTTGAGAACGCCGGTATAGACGGCGGTCGCCTGTCCTCGCATCTGGTTCGGCATGATCTCTTGCAGTGCAGCCGGCGCGAGACCCCAGACGAAGCTGACGAAGAAATAGAACGGCGCGATCAAGACGAGCGCAAGGCCGGCCTTAGGCATCAGCGGAAAGGCGAGAGCGAACGGGAAGGCGCAGAGCGCCGCGATCAAACCGACGCGGAATTTACCGTTGCGGCATCCTTTGCGTTCCATGCGGTCGCAAAGCCAGCCGCCGACGACGCTACCAAGAGGGCCGACTACAAGGGCAACGAGCCCGAACCGGACGCCAATTTCCGCTGCCGTCCAGCCGAAGCGCCGGATGAACATGGCGGGAATCCACGCGCCGGCTGCAAAGCCGACCATGGCCAAGAGCGTGAATCCCATGGTGTGGCAAAAGATCGTGTCGGCGTTGCGGCGGAAATAAGTGACGACCTCATCAAGATCGAGACCGTGGTCGGCTTTGCTCTTGCGCCCCAGCCGTGGCGGCTCGGTCACGGTCATCATCAGCACGACCGCAATCAGTCCGGGCAGCCCGACCGCGAGAAAGACCACGCGCCAGGCATGCAGCGGGCCAAGGACGGGCACCACATAGGCGTGGTTGCCAATGGCGTGAATCAAAATTCCACCGATAATCAGGGCGAGCCCAGAGCCGAGAAAGATACCTGTGGAGAAGACGCCAAGCGCGAGACCGCGCCGGTTTGGCGGAAAGTAGTCGGCGAGAATGGAAACCGCGCCAGGCAGGAGCGCGGCTTCACCGGCTCCGACCCCGACGCGAGCGAGGAATAGCTCGAAGAAGCGTCCCGCCACGCCGCAGGCGGCGGTCATCACGCTCCACACTAGAATGCCGGCGGCGATGACGCCACGGCGGCTCCGCGCATCTACGAGCCGCGCGATAGGAAGACCGAGCAGGGCGTAAAAGAGCGCAAAGGAAAAGCCCTGCAGCAAACTGATCTCGGTGTCGCCGACATGAAGATCATGCTCCATCGGAATCACCAGAAGGCTCACGATCGTGCGATCGACAAACGAAAGAATATAGGCGAGAAGAAGGATGAAGCAGGCATACCAAGCGTAGCCCCGCCTTGGGTACGACGCCTCTCCTTGTGAAGCACCGACCATCGTAGACCTCCCTATTACGGAGGCGGGCGGAGACCGCCTCTCATTTTTCGCCATACGTTGGCGAGTTTTCCGTTGCGTTGTGCCTGCGGCAAGTCTGTGAGGCCGGTCGCGACCAGCGCGAAAGGCGCAAACATCAGCCAGCCGAGGCTGAACGCCGCGCCGATCGCGGTTACGGCACGTGGATCGAGACTGGGGTCGATCCGCCCCTCGCTTTGCCGTGCGACGGTGGACGCCACCATGCGGCGGATCAATGGAAAATTTGGCTGCAGCTCGGAGAGCGGCTGCCCTTCAAGCATGAGATGACCAAGGATGCGCCAATAGGCGTTCTGGTTTCGGGTGGCACGGAAAGCACGCGACCACGCTCCGTCACGATCCGAACCGAGGGCGAGGTCGCTCGCCGCCAGTTCGCTGGAAAGTTCGTCGAGTACCAAAGTCAACAATGCCTGTTTTGAACCAAAATGGCGATGCACCAGACCATGGTTGACGCCGGCGTGAGCGGCGATCTGGCGGATTGAAACCGCCGCCGGCCCTTGGTGTGCGAAGAGGTCGATTGCCGCAGTGATCACTGCCTTGCGCACGGCCTCGGCGCCGTAGGGGCGTTCGCGGGCGTGCCGGGTCATGTGAACGCCCGCCCTTCGCGCGCATAAGCTGCGGCGGAGCGGCACAGGTTCCGTGCCATCAGGCTGGTTTCTCGTTCGGCTCGCTGCTCATAGATTTCCGCCACCGATGTCCGCACCTCCGCGTCCTGTGGTTCGGCCTCGAGTGCATAATCGGCGAGATGACACGCCAGCCGGAGGTTGCCGGTCTTGGCGAGTTCGCGCGCGCGCGCGGTCAGCATTTTGGCGCCACCGGCGAGCGCCGCGATTTCGCCGGCAAGTGCATCGCGGCGCGCCGGCTTGAGCTCGGACGGACGGCCAGACCACCAGCCACCATAAAAGCGGATAGTGTTGCGTACGATGAACTCGGCCTCGTCGTAAACCGGTTGCAGCCAGGGTGAATTGCTCTTTGGCGGGGTGACGCGATGAACGATATCGACATGCGGTGGCGAACCGTCTTCGAGCGCGGCCAATGTTTGGGTGACGATGGCATCAAGATAATCGGCAGTCTCGGTCAACATGCGGTGGATCAGGGCCGGATCGTTCACCACCGGTCCGCCGTGACCGGGACAGAGGCTTTTTGCCTCGCAGGCCGCCATCTCGCGTAAGCCTCTGGCCCAGTCCCAAGGGTAGCGCTGCACCTTCTGCGGATTGCCGGCATTGGGGACGGCATAGATGAAGAGATCGCCGGGGCACAGCACACGGCGTTCCGAGCAATAGATCCAGCTGTGGTCGTCAGTTTCGCCGCGGCAATGATGGACCTCGAAGGTGAGGCCGCCGACGGTGAGGTCGATACGCCGATCATAAAGAACGTCGGGTGCGATCTCGGGGGTGCCGAAACTGTCCAGGTCGGTGCTCGATTCGGCGCTTATGCCGGCGGTGCCACCGAACTGACGGGCATTGATCGCCTGATTGTGCCGTTTGGTAAATGCATAGCGGGCGAAGCGCGCCGGCATCTCACGCTGCGCAACGACCCGGGGTGGCGCCTGGCCGGGGAGTAGGAAATGGGTAAGACCATAAGCATGGTCGACATGGCCCTGGGTGAAGATCGCCGTATGGATCGGCGCACTGGTCCGTTGCCGCAGCATGACGGCGAGTTGCTTGCCGACCCGCTTCAATCCTGAATCGATAAGCACGATTCCGGCGTCGGTTTCGAAAGCGGTACAGCCAGAAAAGAGGGATTGAAACCAGGCTCGATCGGCCACTTCGATTGGTCCGCCGGACCAAAAGAATTTGGCTTCGTCCGGCGACTTGCCGCGCATTGCCGCGAAGGCATCGAGTGGGTTTGCGACCATGGGATATTCCTCCTTTGCGCCGACCGACCCAAACAAAGGGAGTGTAGTCAGTTGACTACACTCCACCTTCTGCGTCAAGATTGGAATTGCGGCCGGCTACCGTATCGCGTCGCGCAATGCTGAGGGGGTGGTTTTGCGTTACCATCACCATTGGCCCGTTCGCCGCAGCGGCGGGTGAGAGAACGGGCTGGGGAAGGGATGCCGTCATGAACATGATCGATCTCAAGGACCGCAAGGCCATCGTTACCGGCGCGGCGCGCGGCATCGGCCGCGCTATCACCGAGCGGCTGTTGCAGAGCGGCGCGGCTGTTGCGCTTTGGGACGTGGACGAAGCCGAGGCGAAAAAAGCAGCCGCCATGCTTCGCAGTCATGGCGAAACGCTGGCGGTCAAGATCGACGTAACCAACGAGGCATCGGTCAAGGCGGCGACGGAGGTGACGCGCGAACGGTTCGGCCAAATCGATATTCTGGTCAACAATGCCGGGATTTCAGGCCCGAACCGTAAGCTCTGGGATTATGGCGCGGCGGATTGGCGGCGCGTGATCGAGGTCGACCTGATTGGCACCTATCTCTGCTGCGCCGCGGTGATCCCGGAAATGCTGAAGCGAGGCTACGGACGCGTCGTCAATATCGCCTCGATCGCCGGGAAGGAGGGCAATCCCAATGCCTCCGCCTATAGCGCTGCCAAGGCCGGCGTCATTGGCCTCACCAAATCGATCGGCAAGGAATGCGCGGCCACCGGCGTGATCTGCAACTGCGTAACGCCGGCTGCGATCGAAACCGATATCTTCGCGCAGATGAGCCAGGAGCACATAGACTACATGCTTTCGAAAATTCCGCTGAATCGCTTCGGCAAGGTCGAGGAAGTCGCCTCGCTGGTGGCTTGGCTTGCTTCCACCGAATGCTGCTTTTCGACTGGTGCCGCCTTCGACATATCCGGTGGTCGCGCGGTTTATTGATATCCGCAGAGTGGACGACCGCCGCACGAGGGAGGAAACATGGGCCGGAAGATTCTTTTCATCACGACTGACCAGCAGCGCTTTGATGCGCTCGGTTGCAACGGCGGTAAGATCGCGCGCACGCCGGTGGTCGATGGTCTGGCGACTGCCGGCATCTCATATGGCCGTGCTCATTGCCAGAGCGTCGTCTGCATGCCCTCCCGCGCTACCATGATCACCGGCCAATACATGCGTAGCCACGGTGTTTGGATGAACGGCGTGCCCTTGCCCGAAGACGCGCCCAGCGTCGCCCGGTATTTGAATGAACGGGGTGGCTATCGCACGGCGTTGATCGGCAAGGCGCATTTCGAGCCGATGCTCGACCTTAAGATCCGGTTTGCCGAGAACCGGTTCGCCAGCGCTAACAGCTTCGGCCCGCACCGCGGCTTCGAACATGTGGAGCTTTCGGGTCACGTGGCGCGCGGCTTCTGGCATTATTCCGCCTGGATGCGCGAGAACCATCCGCAGGAGATCGACGGCTATTATCCGATCCTCAATCCGGCGACTTTCGAGCAGAACAGCCACGGCGGCGGCGATACCGGCGCGATCCAGGTGAAGCACAATCCGATCTCGCGCGCTGACTACCACACCGAATGGGTGGCGGATCGTACCGTCGCCTATCTCGATACCCTCGATCCGCAAGATGACTGGTTCGTCTGGATGAGTTTTCCCGATCCGCATCATCCCTGGGACCCGCCGATGTCGGAGCTTGGCCGCGTCAAGTGGCGCGACCTCGATCTGCCGGCGGGCTATCCGGGAAGCCGCGAAAAGATAGAGGCTGTTCTCGCTGACAAGCCGCGTCATTGGCTCGATTGGTACTGCGGCAAGGCGGTGACTTGTTTTGAAGCGCCGCCCGATTTCGTACCGGCCAGCCTTACTGCCGATCAAATCCGAGAGATCACCGCTATGGTGCATATCGAGAACGAATTGATCGACGAGGCCTGTGGCCGCGTCCTGCGGTGTATCGCGGCCAGGGGATGGGAAGCGGATACTGACGTATTCTATTCCACTGATCATGGTGAATTGCAGGGTGATTTCGGTCTGCTTTTCAAAGGTCCGCATCACGTAGAGGCGCTTCTCCACGTGCCGCTGATCTGGCGCCCGGCGCCTTCAATCAAGATCGCGCCTGCCATAGTGCCGCAGCCTGTCGGCCATATCGATCTGGCGCCGACCTTCTGCACTATTGCCGGGTTGCCGGCGCCGGAATGGATGCAGGGCCGGCCCTTGCCGGTGAGCGGCAGGGATGCGGAAGCAGAAAAGCGCGAGCGTGTGATTACTGAATGGGACAGCGAGCACAACGGGATTACGATCCATCTTCGCAGCCTCTATCGCGACGGCTATCAGATCACGCTATACGAGAAGAGCACGCTCTATGACGGTGCCGAGGGTGAGCTTTACGATCTCAAGAACGATCCCCTGCAATGGCGCAATCTGTGGTCTGATCCAGCCCACGCCGGTTTGAAATCGGATCTTCTCGCCGATCTCAGGGACCATCTGCCACCGCCGCGAGATCCGCCGCTAGCGCGCTATTCCAGCGTTTAGGGCGTTGCCGATCCTGGCTCTGGTATCTCGTCGCTCCGCTCGCTAACATCGAAAGTAGCATCGGCATAATCGCGAGCGATCTGCCGCGCGGAATGGCTTTCGGGGGGGTGGGATGGATATCGGATTTTTATCGGCAAGGCAGCTTGCGACCCGCATTCGCCAGCGCAAGATCGGCTGCCTCGAACTGCTGGAGCATTATCTCGACCGCATGGAGCGGTATAACCCTCTGATCAACGCGATCATCGTGACCGACGTCGAGGCCGCGCGCAAACGTGCCCGCGCCGCCGACCGGGCGCTTGCCAAGGGCGAGGTCTGGGGGCTGCTTCATGGCGTGCCGATGACGATCAAGGAATCCTATAACGTCGTCGGCATGCCAACCACCTGGGGTGTGATCGAGCACAAGGACAATTACCCGGAAAAGAATGCCTTGGCCGTCGACCGCTATCTGGCCGCCGGTGCGGTGCTTTTCGGCAAGAGCAACGTGCCGGTGATGCTTGCTGACTGGCAGAGCTACAACCCGATCTATGGCACGACCAACAATCCTTGGGACCTGGGGCGGACGCCGGGTGGCTCGTCGGGCGGCGCGGCTGCGGCCTTGGCCGCCGGCCTTACCGGTCTCGAGTCCGGGAGCGATATCGGCTCCTCGATCCGCGATCCAGCGCATTACTGCGGCGTCTTCGGCCACAAGCCGACCTATGGCCTTTGTCCGCCAGCCGGACACGCGTTGCCGGGCAAGGTGGCTTTCGCGGATATTTCGGTAATCGGGCCGCTCGCCCGGAGCGTCGACGATCTCGCGACCGCACTCTCGATCATCGCCGGGCCGGACGAGATCGAGAGCAATGGTTACCGCCTCGCCTTGGTAGCACCGAAAAAAACCGAGTGGCACGAGTTCAAGGTCGCGGTTCTCTTGAACGATGCCAATGCCGAAGTCGATCATGAAGTGCAGGACCAGATTCAGCAGCTCGCCCGCTTCCTCACCAAGAAACGGGTCAAGGTAAGCAATACGGCGCGACCCGATTTCGATACCACCGCCGCGCATCGGGTCTTTATCGATCTCTTGCGTTCAGCCACTTCCGGCCGGCTTTCGGAGAAGGAATTCGAACGCACGCTCGCAACCGCGCGCACGCTGGAACCTGATGATCACAGCTATTTCGCAGCCTTCAGCCGCGCCAACATCATGTACCATCGCAATTGGCTCGCGGTTAACGAGGCACGCCACAAGATTCGCCTCAAATGGGCGGAATTCTTCAAGACTTACGATCTGATGCTGTGCCCGGTCGCATCCTCCGCCGCGTTCCCACACGATCAGGCGGGGGAGCGCTATGAGCGCATGATCACGGTCAATGGCAAGCGGGTTCCCGGCACCGATCAGCTTTTCTGGGCCGGCTATTCCGGCGCTTATTATCTGCCGTCGACGGTGGCGCCGATCGGCCTTACGCCCGCCGGGTTGCCGGTTGGCGTGCAGATCATCGGGCCGCAATACGGTGACCGCACCTGCCTTGCTTTCGCGAAGCTATTGGAGCGCGAATACCGCGCCTTCGTGCCGCCGCCAGGCTACGAGCAATAGGTCTCGCTGCGGTTTCGGTCGGGCAATCACTGGCACGCGGCGCGGATCGCCTCGGCGATCACGTTGACCAGCCGGTCGAGCGTCGCTTCCGGCGTCATCAAGGGCGGCGCGATACAGATCGTGTCGCCGATGGCGGGATCGGGCGAGCCGGCACGGATGCGGATGAGAACGCCGCGGGTCATGGCCTCTTTCGCGACCTTGGCCCCAAGGCCGAACGCCGGGGCTTTGGTGCCTTTGTCGCTTACCAGTTCGACGCCGCACATCATGCCGAGACCACGGACGTCGCCGACGTTCGGGAATTCACGCAAGGTTTCGAGCCCGGCGAGGAGCCGCTTGCCCATCGCCGCGGCGCGTTCGACCAAACCTTCGTGCTCAATGAGCTCGACATTCTTCAGTCCGACCGCGCAGCACACCGGATGGCCGGAATAGGTCGCGGCATGCATGAACTTGCGATCGGCTGGCGCCTCTTCGATTGCCGCTTGCACCCGGTCCGAAACCAGAACACCGCCGAGCGGCAAATGGGCGCTCGTTACTCCCTTCGCGAAGGAAACCAGATCGGGCGCTACGTTCCAGTGACCGAGGGCAAACCAGCGGCCGGTGCGGCCGAAACCGGTGATCACCTCATCCGCGATCAAGAGCACGTCATGCTGGTCGCAGATTTCGCGAAGTCGGGGAAAATAGGTAACGGGCGGCACGATCACGCCGCCGGCGCCGATCACCGGCTCGGCGATCACGGCGGCGACGGTGTCCGGACCTTCTGCCAGGATCATCTTCTCGACCGCTTCCGCCGCTTCAATTCCGGGGTCTCCGTTCCCCGGCCAACGATAGGGATAGGGTGCCGGCGCCTGGAGAAAATTGGGCACCAGCGGCCCAAACATTTGGTGATAGGCGGCAATGCCGGTCGCGCTCATCGCCGCCAGGGTGACGCCGTGATACGCATGAATACGCGAGATGATCTTGACCTTATTCGGTTTGCCGCTGGTCTTCCAGAAGAAACGCGCGATCTTGAAGGCGGATTCATTGGATTCCGCGCCGGCGGTGGTGAAATAGACGGCTCTGGTATTGGCATAGGCGTGGCTGACCACACGTTCGGCCAGCCGGACCGCCGGTTCGTTGCTGGTGCCGGCATAGGCGGAGGCGAAAGCGAGCCGGCTCATCTGTTCCGCGGCGGCTTCGGCAAGTTCCTTACGGCTATGGCCGGCGTTGACGTTCCACAGGCTCGAAAGCCCGTCGATATATTCCTTGCCGGATGCGTCGCGCAGGATGGCGCCTTGACCCGAGACGAAAAGGATCGGTTCCCGGAGGTCGCTTGGATGGTGTAGGGGATGGATGAGATGTTCCCGATCCGCTTCAAGCAGTGGAGTGGCGACGTTCATGAGACCGATCCTCGACTGGTGATCCTCGGGATGGCGGTAATGCACGAGCTTCAGCTTCTGGGTTCAGATTCCGCAATTGTGCCACTGCGGCGCCGCCTAGCATAGCTTTTCCGCGATCCGGCGCCAGAGTTTGATCACGGTGCGAGGGGGTATTGAGAGAGCGCGAATCCCCCATGCTCGCGGTGGTGCCGCAAGCTACGTCGCGCGAAGGCCACGATCACGATTTGGCGAAGGACACGGCCTCCAGTCGATAACCGTCAGGATCGGTGACAAAGGCCGCATAAAATAATTACTGTCATAATCCGGACGCAACCCAGGCTTGCCGTTGTCGCGGCCACCGGCGGCAAGTGCGGCACGGTGGAAGGCCTCGACAGCCGATCGGCTTGACGCGTCGAAGCAGAAATGAACGCTGGAACGTTCATCGGCCGTGAGCGGCCAATCGGTCTGGTTGATCCAGAATTGAGGCCGCGTATTGCCATAGCCCAAGGATTCGGCGTCCTTGCTCAGGCAGGTATAGCCGAGCGGCTTCAACGCGTGATCGTAGAAGCGTTTCGCGGCCTTGAGGCTGCGCGCGCCGATCGAGAGATGGTCGACCATGACTTGATCTCCTGCGGTTTCAGGGCGAAGAAGAAATGTGACCTTCAATATGGTTACACTGATTCCCGAATTTCGAGGCCTTCTCAACCATGAAGAAGGTTAGTATGTTTGCATCATGGTGAGCCTTGCCGCTTCTTGCCATTCAGGCGATGCCGTCCCGGCACCGCAGGACGGCCTTTGTCTCGGTTTTGCCAATACGCGCTGTTGGCGGGGTCGTGCCGAGCCGACCGAGACGCTTTCCGATTTCACGGCGCTGATGGATTGGTGTCGGGCCGATGGCCTGGTGGCGGCAACGCGTGCCCGCGCCTTTGAGAGGGAGCTGGCGTCGGGGCCGGACGGGGGCGGGGTGGCGTTTCGGAAAGCGGTTGACCTGCGTGAGGCGATCTTTGCCGTCTTCGCTGCCATCGCCGCGGGAGCGAAACCGTCCCACCAGGATCTCGCGCGGCTCGATCGGGCACTCGGGCTCGCGCCGGTGCGAAACGGCATCGCGCCGGGCGGCGATGGGTTCCTCTGGCGTGTCGCCCCTCGTGAAGGGATGAAGACCAGTGATGATATTGGTGATGATATTGACGTGGGTGTTTCGGCGTTGCTCGTGCCCGTGTTGTGGTCCGCTGGTGATCTGCTCACCGGTGCGAAGCGGGCGAAAGTGCGCCAATGTGCCAACGACCGCTGTCTTTGGCTTTTCATCGACGACAGCAAGAGCGGCACTCGGCGCTGGTGCGCCATGTCGGCCTGCGGCAATCGCGCCAAGGCCCATCGCCATTATCTCCGCCATAGGCAACAGGGCTCGACGCAGATTGGTGGCTGAACGCACGTCTCTTTCGTGATGGTTGACGGGCGATGCTTGGCTTTGTTCGCGTGCACAGGTCTGTCGTGCCAGAGGCAAGAGGTGCTGCGGCGAGTCCTCTTTCGGGCCTTTGCCGTAACTGTCGCGCCTTCGGCCGCTTGGCTTTCAGCGCCCTTAGAGAAGTCTGGACGCGGCCCCGGAGAAGCGATTAGAAATCGCGCATCTTTTCCCGGATGGGTGGCCGAGTGGTTGAAGGCACCGGTCTTGAAAACCGGCAAACCCGCAAGGGTTTCGTGGGTTCGAATCCCACCCCATCCGCCACTACTTTTATATAACCTGATGTTTTAAAAGAGAAAACTTGGACGTTCTGAAACCCGGCGTACACTTAGGCCGACACTAAGCGCGCCAAGGTCGCGCTTGGATCGGTGTCGCTGGCTAAAAGGGAATATCCGCCAGAACGGCAAGACAATGCCGGAGGCGCCGGACAGTATCGGGGTCGGGATGGGCCGGGTTGAGGGCTTGCGCGTCGCGCTGGCCGGCCCCGTAAGAGCAAGCATGGTTGGGATGCTCAGCCCTTGGTCCGGTGTTGCCACCAGAAGGTAGGCACCAAGCCTTTTTGCTCGGTCTCGTGCGGTAGCCAAGTCGGCCTCCAGGCCGGCGCATGCTTGATTTCTATGTGGCCATGAGGGAGTGCCGACCGCGCACCATTGTGCATGCAGGCGCCCCACTGACTTCGCCAACGCCGCATTCGCCCCAAGGCAGTACGCCACCTCAAGCTCGAAGTGAGTCGGGACGGCCTGCGCAAGTGCGGGCCAAGCGCCTAGTATGGCGACTGCGGACCAAATCACGGCAATGGCAGCTTTTCGCATTGCCGCCCCCGTTGCTATGGCGAAGCCCCGGCAACTGTCAGGTTAATGCGGTGTCGGCTCGAACTGCAGATTCCGATCGTTCCGGCCAGGTAATCCGAATTGGATCCGGCCACCGTTCCGATTTCATTCCGGCCACCATTGCGATGTGAAGGCGGCCACGTCGGCAACGATCTCCCAGCGGGTCTGAAGTGGTCATCGCATGGTGATGGTACTCGCGTCAAGGTGGTGATGTGTTCGAGTGCGGCCATCCCCGTTTTCCACGGGCCCAAGGGCGCCGCGGCGCGCCTTTCGATGGCGAACGCGGCGGCGGCCTTTTTTGGGGCCGGTGGTAAACGGGGATGGCCGCTGGCAATCATGATCACTCAGCTTTCGTCTTTGCGGGCCTTCAGCTTGCGCATGGATTCGCCCGCGAGGTCGATTTTATAGGCGGCATGAACGATGCGATCGAGGATCGCATCGCCGAGAGTGGGATCGCCGATAATCTCATGCCAGCGATCCACAGGAACTTGGCTTGTGATGAGCAAGGAGCCACGACCCTGGCGATCCTCGACGATTTCGAGCAGATCGCGCCGGTGATCGGGGGTCAAAGGCTGGCCGAAGTCGTCGAGCAGAAGCAGATTGACCCGAGCCAGACTGGCGAGGAGCTTGGCGTAGCGGCCGTCGCCGCGGGCGAGATCGAGCGCGGCGAGGAGCCTGGGGACACGGTAATAGAGAACAGAGAAATCTTCCCGACAGGCTTGATATGCGAGAGCACAAGAAAGCCAGCTTTTGCCGATGCCGGTTGGCCCGCAAAGGATCAGATGACGATGATCGCGGATCCATTGACAGGCTGCGAGTTTGAGAAAGAGGGTTCGGTCGAGACCGCGGGGCGTGCGGTAATCGACATCCTCGATGGTGGCGGCGTGTCGCAGCTTGGCGCGGCGCGATCGGGCTTCGAAGCGCTTCTCACGGCGCAAAGTGATCTCGTATTCGAGGATCAGGGCCAGCCACTCGGCGTGGCTGAGACTGGCGGCGGTGGGATTGGCCTCGAGTTCCTTGAAGCCTTTGGCGCAGCCATGAAGGCCGAGCTGGTGAAGAGTTTCCAGGGTGGGATGAGTAAGCATGGGGGTTTCCTCAATGATAGTAGCGGCCGCC
>JBJKQL010000038.1:0-5062 GCA_046705265.1 Ferrovibrionaceae bacterium | reverse complement strand
AGACGCTGGCCGGTCAATACGGGCGATCACGACGCGGTCGACGAGCGACACGCGCCGCCAAAAGCCGGCAGCGGCAAAATCATCCTCGGTATTCGGCTGTAAAGATCCAGTCCGACAGGCTGCTAGGGCACGATTTACGTTAACGGGCCGTCCCTGATGTCAGGTCTCGCCGAACACCCGCGCGAAGATGAAATCGACGTTTTTCAGGTGTGGCTCGAGAGCCAGTAGCTCGGCAAGGTCAGTGGCGCGGAGCCGTGCCGATACCTCGGGCTCGGCGGCGAGCAGGGCTCCGAAATCGCCGCCTTTTTGCCAAATTTGCATCGCCGCGCGCTGGACCAGACGATAGGCTTCCTCGCGGCTCATGCCCTTTTCCGTAAGGGCGAGGAGCACGCGCTGCGAATTGACCAAGCCGCCCAGGCGATCCAGGTTACGGCGCATTGCTTCCGGATAGACCACCAGTTCCTCGATGACTTGGGCGAGGCGTGCCAAGGCGAAATCCAAATGTGTGGTGGCATCGGGGCCGATCCCCCGTTCAACCGACGAATGCGAAATGTCGCGTTCGTGCCAGAGCGCGACGTCTTCCATGGCCGGCAGCGCCGCCGAGCGAACAAGGCGGGCGAGGCCGGTTAGGTTCTCGCTGAGCACCGGGTTGCGTTTGTGCGGCATCGCCGACGAGCCTTTCTGGCCGGTCGCAAAGCGTTCCTCCGCCTCGCCGACCTCGGTCCGCTGCAAATGGCGGATTTCGGTCGCGAGCCGCTCGATCGAGGAAGCGATCACGCCGAGCGTCGCGAAGAACTGGGCATGGCGGTCGCGCGGGACGATCTGGCTTGAGATCGGCTCGACTTTGAGGTCGAGTTTTTCCGCCACGTGCGCCTCGATGCGGGGGTCGAGATGGGCGAAGGTGCCGACCGCGCCCGAAATCGCGCAGGTCGCGATTTCGTCCCGGGCGCTGACCAGCCGGGCGCGCTGACGGGTGAACTCGGCGTAGGCCTGGGCAAGTTTAAGGCCGAAAGTCGTGGGCTCGGCATGGATGCCGTGGCTGCGCCCGACGCAAGGGGTGAGCTTGAACTCGAAGGCGCGGCGCTTCAGCGCGGCGAGTAGCAGGTCGATGTCCGCAAGCAAAATAGCGCTTGCCTGTTTGAGCTGGACAGCGAGACAGGTATCGAGCACATCGGACGACGTCATGCCCTGATGCAGGAAACGGGCGTCCGCGCCGACATGCTCGGCAACATTGGTGAGGAAGGCAATGACGTCGTGGCGCGTCTCGCGCTCGATTTCTTCGATCCGCTGAACGTCAAAGGTACCTTTCTTGCGGATCGTTTCTGCTGCACTTTTCGGGATCAGGCCAAGCACCGCCATGGCGTCGCAGGCATGGATCTCTATGTCGAGCCAGATCTGATAGCGGTTGTCGAGCGACCAGATGGCCGCCATTTCGGGGCGAGTATAGCGCGGAATCATCGGGATATCGGACCACGGGAGCGTAAAAAGCAAAGATAGCTCGGAAGCTCGGCAACTCGCAAGGAATCCGGGATGTTTCGGTGCGGCCTTGCGAGGCCGGACCCGCGTGCAACGCTTAGAGCAGACCAAGACTCTTGAAGCTTGCGTGGCGGCCGCGGCCGATGACGAGATGATCATGCGGCCGGATGCCAATCGCCTTGGCGGCGTCTCGGATTTCCTCTGTCATCTCAATATCGGCGCGGGAGGGCGTCGGGTCGCCGTACGGGTGATTATGAATCACAATGCGCGCGCTGGCGCTAAGCACAAGCGCTCGTTTCAACACCTCACGCGGATAGAACGGGTATGGTCCACCGTTCCCTGCTGTTGCACTTCGTCGGCGATAATGGCGTTCTTGCGGTCGAGAAATACGATACGGAGCTGTTCGACTGGCGTCTCGCTCATGGTGATCTGGCAATAGTCGAGAAGCGCCTGCCGTGAAGCGATAACAGGCCGCCGCACAGCCTCCGCGCGGGTAAGCCGGGCAGCCGCCTCGCGGCACAGGGCGAGTGTCGCCGAGATCGCGCGGGCGAACCCGCTCCCTGCATCTCGGCGAGGCGTTCCGGCGGCGCCGCAAGCACCGCTGCGAGGGTGCCGAAATGACGCAAGGGCGCCTTCGCGAGGGGCTTGGTGTCACCCCGCGTGCGGGCCGCCAAAGAGAATCATTTCGAGCAGTTCGTAATCGGCGATCGCGGCCGGACTCTTGAGGAAATGTTGGCGCAGGCGCTCACGATGGCCACGATAATCCGCGCCGCGCTGGGCATCCTCGTGGATGCCGCTGGTATCAGGGGGCGCCGTTCGATCGTCTGTTTTTTCTTGTTTTGCCTGCCTCTACCGAACCTCGCCCCCCGCAGCCGTCCTTTTTATCTTGTTGTCGCGGCCGCCACGATCGCCGCTTAACCGTAAGGCGGCTTGTGCCAGCCCTTTGGCGACAGCGTGAAGATCTCGACTCCCTCGGGCGTGACGCCGACCGAGTGCTCGAACTGGGCGGAAAGGGCGCGATCCTTGGTCACCGCGGTCCAGCCGTCGCTCAACACCTTCACTTCCCACGTGCCAAGATTGACCATCGGTTCGATGGTGAAGAACATGCCGGGCTTCAACTCGATGCCGCTGCCGCGCTCGCCATAATGCAGAATGTTGGGGGCGTCGTGGAATACTTTGCCAAGTCCGTGACCGCAGAAGTCGCGCACCACCGAGCAGCGCTGACCTTCGACATAACGCTGGATCGCATGGCCGATGTCGCCTGTGGTATTTCCCGGTTTCACCTCGGCGATACCGCGCATCATCGCTTCATAGGTGACGTCCGAAAGCCGCCGCCCTTTAACCCCAACATTGCCGACGAAAAACATTCGGCTGGTGTCACCGTGCCAGCCCGCGAGGATCACCGTGATATCGATGTTCACGATGTCGCCATCGCGCAAGATCTTGCGCTCGTCCGGGATGCCATGACAGACGACATGGTTGACCGATGTGCAGATCGACTTTGGGAAACCGCGATAGCCGAGCGGCGCGGGCACCGCTTCGTGGTCAAGAATAAACTGGTGGCAGAGCTGGTCGAGTTTTCCGGTGCTTATGCCCGAGACCACGAATGGAACGATGTAGTCAAGCGTCTCAGCCGCGAGCCGGCCTGCGGCCCGCATTCCCGCGAAGGCTTCGTCATTATGGATCTTGATGATGCCAGTGCGGCGGCTGGTCACCTGATCGGCGGGTATGTAGCTAACGCCACTCATCGAGTTCTTACCTTGTCTGGTCGTTGAGGGGATCGCCTTCCGGCTACCCGGCGCCGTATCGGCAGGGCCCGGTTCACCACAATGCGGTCGAGGCTTAAGGAGCAACTATAACATAGGGCCTCGACGCCACTTGCCAATGCCTTGCTAAAGGCTGCGGCATAGACTGGATCGATGTCCTCGGCCAGCGCAAAGTCCCGGCAATCCGTCCGCTGCACGAGGTAAAGCATGACCGCGCGCCGGCCTTGCTCCGCCACGCGGCTGAGCTCGACGAGGTGTTTGGTCCCCCTCGCGGTTACTGAGTCCGGAAATTCGGCGAGTCCGGACTCACGCATCAAGTGGACATTCTTGACCTCGACATAACAATCCGGCCTGCCGGTGCCCGAAAGCAGGATGTCAATCCGCGAGTTTTCGCCGTATCGGACCTCTCGGCGCAGCTCGGGATAGCCGACAAGCTCGGCGATGCCGTTGGCAGCGATGGCTTCCGCGACCAGAGCGTTCGGACGGGCCGTATTGATGCCGACGAGATGCCCTCCGACGCGGGTGAATTCCCAGGCATAAGAGAGCTTTCGGCCTGGGCTATTTTGCGGTGAAAGCCAAATCTCGGAGCCGGGCTCGGCGAGTCCGAGCATGGCGCCCGGGTTGGCGCAATGCACGGTGACGACCTCGCCGCCCGAAAGCTCGACATCGGCGAGGAAGCGCTTGTAGCGCCGTTTCAGCCGGGCTTCGATCAGCGGTTCCGGAAAACGCATCGGCGCAACCTAGCCAGACGAACCGCAGGCGGCAAGTCTTCCGGCGACCGGCCGTCCAGGCTATAAGGGCACGGCCATGCGAAGGGCGGCCCGGGAATGTTGTAGCATGGTCCTTGGCGAAGGTCTTTGGCCCGGATATCGGGGCTTTCGGCGGCGAGGATGCCGGGGGACGGGAGAACAGATGGCGCAAGAGGAGAAGATTTATACCGCCTGCATGGTCGTAATCGGCGAGGAGATTCTCTCGGGCCGCACCCGCGACGCTAATCTCGCCTGGATCGCAGTGCAGCTGAATGAAATCGGCGTCCGGCTGCGCGAGGCACGAGTCATACCGGATGTCGAGGAGGCCATCATCCGGACAGTCAACGAGGTGCGCGGTGGCTTCGATTACATATTCACCTCGGGTGGCATCGGCCCGACCCATGATGACATCACGGCTGATGCGATCGCCAAGGCCTTTGGCGTGCCGCTCAACGTTCAGCCGGAAGCGGTTGCTCGCATAAAGGCGCGTTATGGCTTGGGTGAGATGACCACAGCCCGGCTTCGCATGGCACGCGTCCCGGAAGGTGCAACGCTGATCGACAATCCGATCTCGCAAGCCCCCGGTTTTCGCATTGGCAATGTCTTTGTCATGGCCGGCATTCCGGTGATTATGCAGGCAATGTTCAGCGGCTTCCGTGATCAGTTGGTGGGGGGCCGTCCGCTCCGTTCCCGCACCATCGGTGCCTTTATCACCGAAGGCCTGATCGCGACACCGCTTGGCCAACTGCAGGAAACCTATCCGGACGTCACGATCGGCTCCTATCCATTTCAACGAGACGGCCGCTACGGCACATCGATCGTCTTTCGCGGTCCAGATGTCGCCCGGCTCGGTGCGGCGGCAGAGGATTATATTCGTCTGGCCCGCGAATTCGGCGCTGAGATCATCGAGGATATCTCGAACTGACTATCTTCAGCCTACCGCTCTAACATTACAGTTGCCTTTTTATGTAAGTTCTGACTCGATGGGTCACCATGATTGGGAGGATCATGGATGGCAGGGGCATCGATCGAGACGACGCTGGAATTATGGGCGAAATCGCTGCGGGATGT
>JBJKQL010000037.1:0-3863 GCA_046705265.1 Ferrovibrionaceae bacterium | reverse complement strand
GCAAGCAGCCGGTTCACTTCGCTGCGATCTTTTCGATCAAGGACAATGCGAGTTTGTTTGCGTGTCATCATCCCGGCAGTGAATCAGACCTCACCCTAGGATGCAAATGTTAGTTACAGAACATTAGAACGTGTTGGGATCAAGGGACCGGAGGAAATTCGGGAGAGATCTTGACCCTCTCTCGTGGCTGCGCTAAGCGCTGATATTTGTAGGAAAGTGCCGATGATATGGGTTAGGTCATGGCCTATCCGAATCCTAGCGTTTTTGCGGGATCGGCGCTTGTGAGCCGGCACTTAGTGGCGAGAGGGCATCGCCAGCCTGCCGCTGGCTCTGGGGTTTTTCGGTGGGCCTGCAGGGAGTTGGGATGGCGATCGGGGGTCATGATTCGGTATCGTTCGCGGCCGTTGCGGCGATTGATGGCTCCGTTATGCGACCGCAAGTGCCTGATCGAGATCGGCAATTATATCGTCGATATGCTCAAGGCCGACAGACAACCGGACATAGCCCGGCCTGACGCCTGTCTTCTCCTGCTCCTCCGGTGAAAGCTGCGAATGGGTGGTGCTGGCCGGATGAATGGCGAGCGAGCGGGCGTCACCAATATTGGCCACGTGGTAGAACATCTTGAGTGCATCGATGAACCTGCGGCCGGCGTCGTGGCCGCCCTTCAATTCAAAGCCAACCAGACCACCATAGCCGCCCTTCAAATAAGCGTCGGCGCGGCGCTTCAACTCACCGGTCATATGGCCGGGGAAGATCACCTTGGTAACCTTGGGCTGCTTCCTGAGCCAGTCGGCAACGGCCGTCGCGTTGGCGCAATGCTGACGCATGCGAACCACCACCGATTCCAGTCCCTGGATGTGCATGAAGCAATTGAATGGCGAGGCGGCGGCGCCGATGTCGCGCAGCAGCGTGACGCGCGCCTTTATGATATAGGCGATGGGACCGAGCGGCTTGACCGCTTGCGTCCACACCGCGCCGTGATAGCTCGGGTCTGGCGTGTTAAGCATTGGGAATCGGTCGGCGTGCTTCTCCCAGTCGAAATTACCACCGTCGACGATAATACCGCCGATTGAGGTGCCGTGACCGCCGATATATTTGGTGGTGGAGTGCATGGTGATGGCGGCGCCATGCTCAATCGGCCGACACAGTACTGGAGATGCGGTGTTGTCCATGATGAGCGGGATGCCCATCTCGCGCCCGATCTTGGCGACTTCGGCAATCGGGAATACCGCGAGCTTCGGGTTCGGCAGCGTCTCACCGTACCAGCAGCGCGTTTTCGCGTCGCTCGCCCGGCGGAAGTTCTCCGGGTCGGCCGGGTCAACGAAGCGACACTCGATGCCCATGGTGCTGATAGTGTTCTGGAAGAGGTTCCAGGTGCCCCCATAGATATCGGTGGAGCAGATGAAATTGTCGCCGGAGTGGCAAATGTTCTGCACAGCAAACATCGACGCCGCCTGACCCGACGACAGCGCGAGCGCAGCCACGCCACCTTCGAATGCCGCCATGCGCTCTTCCAGCACGGCCTCCGTTGGATTCATGATGCGGGTGTAGATATTGCCCAATTCTTTGAGTGCGAACAGGTTTGCCGCGTGTTCGGTGGAATTGAATTGATAGGATGTGGTTTGATAAATCGGCACCGCCACCGCGGTCGTCGCGGGATCGGCGCGATAGCTGCCGCCGTGCAAGGCAATCGTTTCTGGATGTTTGCTGGAAATTGGCATGTTTCTCCCCAAATTGAGGCCAAAGCCCCTGGTTCTGATCGTGACCCCCCCAGCCTATTCAATTCTGCGCAGAATGGCCAACTCAGCCTGCTAATGGCATGAACCAACCATGAGTGCTTCCAGGTTGAACATCCGGACCCGGCCAGATCTCGCCTTAAACCGAATGTCTGGTATTCAGTGTCCGGTCCCAAGGGCCGACCGACCGGTCTTTTGAGGGGCTTCGGGGTCATCAGGCTTACGAAACTGGGGGATGAACGAACCCGCGATCAATAGGCAGTGGTCTATGGGGAATTTGATTTTCGGCTGATTCTGGAAATGGTCTGGCCGTGGTCGCGGCATGCATTGCCGGGAGCTTGGTTAGGGATCGGCGCCCAAAACTGGCCTTCGCCGTGGAGCCATGCTACCCGCTGAAATCACGAGCACTTTGAGCCTTGGCTGAGGCCTACACCGGCATCCAGTGTTGCCCCAGAATCCCGAATTCCAGACGAATTTTAGTGGATTGAGGTGTGTGATCCGAGGGTCGACTTTGGGCGCCGGTCCGCACATTCACAAGCGACGATCAGATCGACCGGCACCGATTCTTGGCGCTAAACGCCGCCCTGGGCGGCCGCGGCGCTGAACCGGCCTTGCCAGTCGGGCTGTAAGGCGCGCGATGGCCCGTGTAAAGATTGCGGGATTATCCAGCGCACGCGTCATCACGATTGCGCCTTGGATGCCGCCAATGGCTTCTTCAGCGAGCGAGGAAGCTTCTGTCCTCTCCCAACCGCGTCGCGCCAGCGCATCGGTCAGGGCCGTGACCCAGCGCGTGAAGTAGCTCCGTACCGCCATGGCAAAAAGATCGCGGGTATCGCCTAAAGCGAGAGCGCCGACAAGGCAGACCCGCCGGCCCGATCGGAAGTAGGCAGTGACGGCGTTAAACATGGCTGCAATACCGTCCTCCGCCTGCGCCGCACAGCGGAGTGCAGCGAACACATGACTCTCAAACCAGCTATCGATTTCGTCCAACACGGCCGCCGCCATCTCCGCCTTGCCGCCCGGAAAACTGTGGTAAAGGCTGCCCTTACCTAGGCCAGTGGCCTTGGTGATACGAGAGAGGCTTGCACCCTCATATCCGTATTCACGGAAAACCTCGGCAAGTTGGGCAAGCATCTCAGGCCGTTCGAGCGCGACACGCGGCATGACCAACCTAAAGCCCGAGCGCGCTCAGTCCCGCATGATCGTCAGGTCGGCGCCCAGGCGGCCAATGAAACTTGCGATCCGCCTCGGCAATCGGAAAGTCATTGATAGAGGCGAAGCGTCGGCGCATCAGGCCGTACTTGTCGAATTCCCAGTTCTCATTGCCGTAGGCCCGGAACCAATTCCCGCTGTCATCATGCCATTCATAGGCAAAACGCACTGCGATCCGATTTTCATTGAAAGCCCAGACTTCCTTGATCAGTCTGTAATCAAGCTCACGCGCCCATTTGCGCTTGAGAAAGGCGACGATCTCAGTGCGGCCGGCAAAGAACTCAGTGCGGTTTCGCCACTGGCTGTCTTTGGTATAGGCGAGCGACACGCGCTCGGGGTCACGGCTGTTCCAGGCGTCTTCAGCCGCGCGCACTTTTTGCACGGCTGTCTCCGCAGTGAACGGTGGGAATGGTGGTCGGCTGTCTGACATCATCGTGCTCCTAGAGTCCATTTGATGAGACAATGATTGTACCGATTGGTACAATCACTCAATTTGACGACCGATGCAACATCTCCAAGGTCTTGAAAAAACGTCGTTATACCGCCTGAGTATTTCGGATCTTCGTTTAAGCGTTCCGACGGGCGAATTCCTTCGTCGACATTCTCCACGTGTACCCCTCTTCCATGGAGAGATCGGGCATTGATAACTAGAATCGTGAGGCGGAGAATCCGAAGGTTGCGTTGAATAATTGCTGGAGAATTTCTCAAATGGCCACTCTCGTTTTATGTCGGCGAGAGCGCTTTTCGGATTCAAGCTCTGGATATGACCGCGCTCGGTACCAGCTGTAGGGTCGATGACAGCGTTGATGAGCGCCGGCTTTCCCGCCGCGAGCGCATCCGTCACAGCCTTCGTAAGGCTCGGTGTGTCGGTCACATGATAACCGATGCCGCCGAATGCTTCGATCATCTTATCGT
>JBJKQL010000036.1:0-94037 GCA_046705265.1 Ferrovibrionaceae bacterium | reverse complement strand
TCGCCATCGGAAAGCCAGGCGACGAAACGAAGTCGTTCCGCGATTACCGAAGTCTCTCCCCACGCCATCAACACCTCCCCCAAAGGGGAAGCGCTACCCATGTCTCCGGTACAAAACGTCACCTATCGCTTAGGTTGGTCATTTTATATGCCGCCTTTCAGCGCCCATCCGGCTTCAGGAGCACGAGGAAAGGCCTTGTTTTTCCGCCCTAATTTTACTCCCTCCCGAGAGCGCTGACCATCCGCCTCAGCAATCCCCCTTTGGCGACGGCGGCGACTCTGCGTTTGGCCGAATCAGAACTCCTAAACCCAATCTTAAGGAAACCGGCAGAGCATGGCCCGTGCGTTGATCCCCCTCCCCTGATAGGCCGCGCATGCTGCTCATTGTCGGTGTCGTCATCGTTTTGGTTTGCGTCTTTGGCGGATTCACGCTCGACGACGGTCGTCTCGCCGTGCTGTGGCAGCCGTTTGAAGTGCTGATGATTGTCGGTTCTGCCGTCGGCTCGTTTATTATCGCCAATCCGAAGGCGGTACTGAAAGGTACGACCAAGTCCCTGGGCATAGCGTTACGCGGTTCGCGCTACACGAAGAGCAGTTATCTGCAGCTTCTGAGCCTTCTCTACACGATCTTCCGGCTTGCCCGCACGAAGGGGATGGTGGTGCTCGAACAGCACGTGGAGAATCCGGGTGAAAGCACGCTATTCGGTCAATTTCCGGATATCCAGAAGGACGAGCACGTCATGGTGTTCCTGTGTGACTATCTGCGGCTTTTGACCCTCGGCACCGAGAATCCGCACGAGATCGAGCCGTTGATCGACGAGGACATCGACACGCATCATATCGAGCAGCAACGCCTAGCCAACGCTCTTCAGACCGCCGCCGACGGTCTGCCCGCTCTCGGTATCGTGGTCGCCGTGCTCGGCGTGATCAAGACGATGGGCTCGATCAACCAGCCGCCAGTGGTCCTTGGCCATCTCATCGGCGGCGCGCTGGTCGGCACCTTTCTCGGCGTCTTTCTGGCTTACGGATTCATCAGCCCAATCGCCGCGTCGCTGCGCCAAACCTTCGAATCGGAACACAAGTATTTCCAATGCATCAAGGCCGGGCTGCTTGCCCATATGCAAGGTTACCCGCCGGCGGTTGCCGTCGAATTCGCCCGCAAGGCCCTGATGTCCGAGGTGCGTCCGACATTCTATGAGGTCGAAGAGGCCACCAACAGCGTCCAGGCCGTGTGATCATCATGGCCAACAAAGATAACCAGAACGCCGTCATTATCATCAAACGTCCGAAGAAGGGCGGTCACGACCTGCCGCACGGCGCGGCCTGGAAGGTCGCTTACGCAGACTTCGTGACCTCGATGATGGCGTTCTTTCTCCTGCTGTGGCTTCTCAATGTGACGACGAATTTGCAAAAGAATGGGATCGCGGATTATTTTGCGCCCGCGAGCCTCAGCAAATCGTCAAGTGGTTCGGGCGGGGTGTTCGGTGGCAAAACCCTGATCGAGAATGGCAGCCGAATCGCGACCGGAGGTACGGTGTCCGAAACCCGTGCGAGCGATGCACGGGCAGCCGCGCACGACAAAGGGGACAAGACACGGACCGGCGGGCAGACCAAGATTGACGCCAAGGCGATCGCCCGCAAACTCGCAGACCAGGAACAAGCGGCGTTCAAGAAGGTCGCGCAAGCACTCTACGCCTCTCTCGCCGCTCATCCCGGCCTCGCCGCGCTCAAGAAACATCTTCTTGTCGACATGACGCCACTCGGGCTCCGTATCGAGATCATCGATAGTAAGAATCAATCGATGTTCCCGAACGGGAGCGCCAAGATGTACTCGCGCACGCGCGAGCTTCTGAAGATGATCGCGCCGGTAATCGCAAAGCTTCCGAACAAGCTGATGATTTCAGGCCACACCGATTCGACCCCCTATCCGCCGGGTGCCACCTACAACAATTGGAATCTCTCAAGCGCCCGCGCCAACGCAACGAGACAGGTTCTGGTCGCGGACGGCGTCCCAAAAGCTCGTGTCGACGAAGTGGTTGGCCGCGCTGACCGCGATCCTCTCCTACCGAAAGATCCGACGAACGCGCGCAACCGACGCGTCACCATCACGCTCCTTCGTCAGCATCCGATCCCAAGTATTGGGGAGGAGGGACCGCAAACCACGACGGCCGCCGTGCCGCCCCGACCAGCAATACCGGTTCTACCAGGGCACCTGCTTAATCCGTTGTGATCAGAGAAGATCGAAGGGCGCGAACCGTGACGATCCAACCCTCGGTGTCCTGGGAGACGTTCTCGTTGTATGCGCGCTCGACCACCATCAGTGGTGGGAAGCGCCGCCCGCGCCGTAAATCATGATTGCGCCGGACGATCCTCGCCGCTGCCCTTCTCACCGTCTGCCGAGGCCATCTCGATCGCCGCCGGCATGGTCGTTCATGCCGAAGGGTCGTCGCAGGTAAAGCGCGAGTCCCAAGTCACAGCGCGTGACCATTGGCACCGCTCGCGGTTGTGGGAAAAGGGCATCTCCCCCTAACACTGTCGTCCCGCATCGAGGCCGGTTAACCCCTTGCTCACGCGGGCCGACAACTCGGCAAGGTTCGGCCTTAGCACCTAAGCCGCAGCGATAGGCTTGGTGCGCGCCAGCGTGGGTGTTTTGTCGGCTCGTTTGGCGCGTATCAGGTATATGGTCTTTCTCACCACCGCAGCGACGATCTCTCAGCCGATCACAGCATGGTGCAGGCAGACGACAAGGCTTACCCGTCTCATTCAGGCGAACGCACCGCCCTAAGGGACGCGAGATTCAAGCAATGCCGAATCGTGTCAGGAAAATTGCCGAAGAAGTGACATCTGGTTATGACCTTGTCTTGCTCACGCGCGTTCGGCTAAAGGCCGGCATCACCACCCGTCCTGTTGCCCGTTGGACCGACCAGCGGATAGGCGCCAATGCCGAAACGACGCCGAGGCCAGATTCTCGCGCACGCGATTGAGCGCATCACGCATTACATACGAAACAGAAATCCTCTGGTCCTGTTAGAGAGACCTGCCGCGCACTCCGGAGTGACTTTGCAAGCCAGCATCAAAACGAGACCGGCTATGCGACCAATGGGCCGCCGTGCTTTCGGAAACTCCAAAAATTTATGGTGCTGAACATCTTTTGACGCGCCGCCCTGCAAGCCTGGAATTCGGCGAGAAACTGGCCAACGGCATTCGCTGGTCGGAGGAACAAGCTGTCGCCGCGACTGAGAGACGCCCGAACAAAGCGGCTGGCGAATATTCGGAATTATCTTTTCCGCCCCGCTTCGGGCAGGCGCACCAAGAGAGAAGCGTTCGGTTACGGCGATAACGAATTCTCCCCCTGGCGACTCAGGCCACCATATGGTCCCGACTCGCCTCCCGCTCCGCAGCTCGCTATCGGTCCCGCGTGTCAGCCTCCGTCAGCCGCTACCGCAAAAGCCGCGCTTCGCTGGTGATAGGCCAGTTTGGCGGGAGTTTTCCATAAGCCGGAGAGAGTTTCGCACCTGTCGCGAAGACGCCCGCTTCCGTTTCCCCCTTCCGGATGAGCCGCATCTCTAGAGCCATTGATATCTCAGAATTGTCATATCATGCGGGTCGAATAACACAGCCAACCACCCTATGTATTCGGGAGCGAGCGTGGTGACTGCGGCGTTAGCTGCGGTGAGAGTCGCTTTATCTTCGTGTTTGCACGCTCTTCCGACCGGGACGCCAAGAGGGCATGTCGTTAGAACCCGGTACGGCTCGAGCGAAGAGATTCACGCGAGGGTGTTCTCAAAGCGATCCTATTCCCCGCACTCGCGTGGGCACGAACATCTTCGCGAGCGATGCCCTGAGCAGGATGCAGCCAATGGCTCGCGCCGGGCTCAACGCCCCGCAATCGGATTTATGCCAGTTCGATGGCTGTTGCTTGTCGTTATTGCCCGATCCATGGAGATAGCATGAAAGACTTATCGAACAGAAAGATGGCACCGATCATCGCGGCACTAATGCTTACGAGTTTGTCGATACCTTTGGCCGCCTGCGCCACCATCAACGGACAGGAAAGCGCCTCACAATATGTCACCGACGCTTCACTCACCACCAAAGTAAGGGCGAACATTATCAAGGACCAATCGCTCAAGGGATTCGAAATCGGCGTCGAGACGCTTCATCGCACCGTAGAGCTCAGCGGATTCGTCGATACCCCTCGGCAGAAACAGCAGGCTGCCATTATCGCCGAAGCTGTTCCCGGCGTAAAATCCGTAAAGAACAACATTATCGTTCATCGGCGAGTCAATTCAGGTTGATCGAGGTCTGGCCAAACGCAGGTCAGAGGGACAGCCGATAGAACTATGTTGTCGTTCTTGTGTTCGTGTCACGGAACCGGGAACTTCCAGCGCGTAGTGACGATAAAGCCCATCTGCGCCTGCGGCGGCTAAATTCAGGTACCGTAGATCGTCAGTTCTCTCGTCGTGCGGCGCCTTGGAGATGCTATGCGCCCAGCCAACAGGTGCTGAGCTCATAACACTTCACAGTGCCACTGTGCCCCACCAACGGCATCACTCCGCGCTCGCTAGCCACCGGATTGAGGCGCACCAAATGAAAATTTCATCATGGTATTCCGCTACACTTCTCGCCTCGAGCATGCTTTGCGCGGCGCTCGGTGGTTGTGTGGTCATGCCGCCGGTGAACAAGGAGATCGACCACGCCCCAGCCGATCCGCCAACCGTCGTCGGCGCACACGGCCTACTGCCGGCATCTCAAAGCCACGCAATTATCCGTCGCCTCGAACAGCAAGAGAAGGGAACCGACCTGCTCCAGAGACACCTCGCGATCGAGGAAGCGCTTTCCGGTGCGCACTTGATCGCAGGCAATCGCACGAAGCTTCTTCATAATGGGCCTGAGACCTTTCGGGCCATATTCCGTGCGATTGCCGCAGCCAAGCATTACGTACTCTTGGAATATTACATCTTCGAGAACGTCAGGAGTGGACGTGAGCGGTTATCGAATCTCTTGATAGCCAAACGCCGGAAAGGCGTTGAAATCGCAATCATCTATGACGGTTATGGTTCTATGGACACCCCGAGCACCTTCATCGCTCGACTCAAGAAGGCTGGTATCGCAATCATTGAATTTCATCCGCTGAATCCATTCAAAACCCAAAAGGGCTATTCGCTCAACGATCGCGATCACCGTAAGATCCTTGTTGTCGACGGCTCCACGGCGATCGTCGGGGGGGTGAATCTTTACACCGGTTACCAGCGCCATCCCCATGCGAAGCTGGTCGGCTCGCAAGGAAATAACTCCAATACTTGGCATGACACCGATATTGAGATCACCGGCCCAGCGGCCAAGCGATTAACCGAGATTTTCCTCAAACAATGGAAGGTGGAGGGCGGCCGGCCACTCCCCGCCGTAGCGGACGCCCCGCCACCACGCGCCACCGGCCACCAACTCGTACGCATTATCGCCAGCGACCACCGTCACGCCATCCCTCCATACGATGCAACTCTTCTCTCCGCGATCAACAGCGCAAAGAAGACAATATGGCTCACTGCGGCATATTTCGTGCCCTCGTCTGACGAGATGCGTGACCTGGAAGCGGCAGCACGCCGTGGCGTCGATGTCCGCCTGATGCTGCCGGGAAAGAGCGACTCGGCGCTCGCGTTGGCAGCCGGTCGTTCTCGCTATCAGCCTCTCCTCCGCGCCGGAGTCAAGATATTCGAATTTCAAGACGGTTACCTGCATTCGAAGTGCGCGGTTATCGATGGGGTCTGGTCAACGATCGGCTCATCGAATTTTGATTATCGGAGTATCCTCTTTAATGACGAAGTCGATGCCGTGATACTCGGACGCAATACGGCACGAAAATTGGAAGTGCAGTTTGAGAACGAAGAGTCGGATGCCCGGGAAATCAGGCTGAAAAAATGGAAACGCCGCCCATTGGCTGAGAAAATTAAAGAGCTCTATTCCCGCGCCGTTCAAGACCTGCTCTAACTGTAAAGATCGCAAACGAGACTTTCCGTCAAACAGCGTTAGTCCTGGCATTTTCAGCGCCTCAAGGAGCCTCATCCATTAGATTCCCCTAAGGGCATCCTGGCGGACTTCTTCGACATTCCGGCCGTGGCTCTTGGCTCGGGCGCGGCCGGCAATCGCGACATCAACTCCAGCCAACCAACGGCCAGCCAACGAGGCTGTGTCGGTTGCGGACTATACTGCACCCATCTGCTGCCGGCGCTGAAGGCTCCTCCGAATGAATGCCGCGCTCCCGCCCGCCATGCTTAACCGCAATTTGAACAGATAACTAAGGGTCAATTAATTCCCCTTCTCTGAAACTCCCGGCTCTCCCCCGGTAGCGTCAGCCATGGCTAATAAACAATATGCCTCTTCAATGAGAAGAAGCTGTTATAGGCCGCCAGTCAAATGATGTCCGCTCGATCGGGCTGTCCAATTTGATGAAACAAGCGTTCTGCCCAGGAAGGCCTTAAGGGATGCATTCTCACCTTCACCATCGCCTCTCCCGGCTTCCGACGATAGGGCCAACACGAAACCAACCATGCAGGCTTAGGCTCGCACCACGCGCGTCACGAAACCCCTCAGCTCAAGAGCAAGCGGCAGAGGAGGGATGCTGGAAGAAGTTCCACATTTATTTCGATAATTATCGAATTTTTGTTGACAGATCGGCTTTCACAGATTTATACGACTATCGTCGAATAATGGGATCGTTAATATGAGAACGCGACAAGTCATCAAGGCGTTGGGCGCGCTCGCGCACGAACATCGGCTGGCTGTTTATCGGCTGCTGGTGGAAGCCGGACCCGCGGGGCTTTCTGCTGGCCTTATCGCCGACCGGCTTCGGATACCGCCCTCTTCGCTCACATTTCATACTCAGGCGCTGGTCCGCGCCGGATTGGTTTCCCAGCGCCGCACCGGCCGTCAACTCATTTATGCCACCGATTTCTCCGTGATGAACGGCCTTGTCGGCTACCTCACGGAAAACTGCTGCGGCCTGGGTAAGGAATCATGCGCGCGGACCTGCAACCCTGCTCTTCCCAAGGCGGCCGCAAGTGGCCTTAACAAACGGAGGTCGGCATGAAGCGCCTACACGTACATGTCTCGGTCGCAGACATCGGTCGGTCAGTACGATTTTACTCCACCCTCTTCGCCACGGAGCCAACGGTGCTGAAGGACGATTACGCGAAATGGATGCTGGATGACCCGCGCGTCAATTTCGCCATCTCGAAACGCGGCACCGAGCCGGGCATCGCACATCTTGGCATCCAGGTCGAGAACACGGTCGAGCTCGACGAGGTGTTCGACCGCCTCGCTCAAGCCGAGCGGCCGGTCATCGAGGAGCGCGCGACGACCTGCTGCTATGCGAATTCCGACAAGCAATGGATTGCCGATCCGGAAGGCATTGCCTGGGAGACGTTTCTTACTCATGGCGAGAGTACGGTCTATGGCCGGAGCGCCATGATCGACGATCTCGGCTCCAATGCTACGACCGCCAAGTGCTGCGGACCGTCGAAGACGGAATTAGCGGCGCCAGAAACCAAGCCCAAGGTGCTCTGCTGCGCGCCCGCCGGGAGGAGTTGAGGCCCGTCATGCCGAAGCCCGTCAGCAACGTGCTGTTTCTCTGCACCGGGAATTCGGCGCGCAGCATCCTCGCCGAACGTCTACTCGATCACTGGGGCCAGGCCCACTTCAAGGGCTATAGCGCCGGTTCGCATCCGAAAGGGGCTGTGCATCCTTTTGCCGTCCGACTCCTGCAGCAGGTCGGTCTGCCGACCGAAGGGCTGCGCTCGAAGAGCTGGGCGGAATTCACCCGACCTGAGGCGCCAGTCATGGACTATGTCTTCACGGTCTGTGATCAGGCGGCGGGTGAGACTTGCCCGATCTGGCCCGGCCATCCCATCACCGCCCATTGGGGCATTCCGGACCCCGTCGCAGTCGAGGGCAGCGAGGCCAAACGGATCCAGGCCTTTCGCGACGCCTTTCGCATGCTGGAAAAGCGCATCCAGCTGTTCGTCGCCCTGCATCATCGCGAGATGACACGTGCCGAAACGGAAGCGAACGTCGCTCGCATCGGCCGGATCGGCAATGATGCGGAAGGAAGCGAGCGCTCGTGACGGATAACGCGGCGGCGAAGACTGGCGAAAATGTCATCGCGGAAACGAAGCCGCTTGGTCTGTTCGAACGCTGGCTGACGCTCTGGGTCGCGCTTTGCATCATCGCCGGCATCGTTTTCGGCCAAATGATGCCTGGCCTTTTTAAGCACATCGGCAATGCGACGGCCGCAGAAGTCAATCTGCCGGTTGCGGTTCTGGTCTGGCTGATGATCGTGCCAATGTTGTTGAAAATCGATCCTGCCGCGCTACGCGAGGTGGGCGGCCATTGGCGTGGCATCGTCACCACGGTCGGTGTCAATTGGCTGATCAAGCCGTTTTCCATGGCCTTGCTCGGTTGGCTCTTTATCGGCCATCTGTTCCGGCCCCTCCTGCCCGCCTCTCAGATCGAGAGCTATATCGCCGGTCTGATTCTGCTCGCGGCGGCGCCCTGCACGGCCATGGTCTTCGTCTGGTCACGTCTCGTCGATGGCGAACCGCATTTCACGCTCAGCCAGGTCGCTCTGAACGACAGCATCATGGTCTTCGCCTTCGCGCCGATCGTCGGCCTCCTCCTTGGCATCTCGGCAATCACGGTGCCGTGGGACACACTGCTGCTTTCGGTTGTCCTCTATATCGTCGTGCCGGTGACGGTGGCGCAAACTTGGCGCATGGTTCTTCTGCACGGCGGCGGCATGCCGGCGCTTGAACGTACGCTAGGCATGCTCGGCCCCTTGTCGCTTGCGGCGCTTCTGCTGACGCTCGTTATCCTGTTCGGCCTGCAGGGGCAAGAGATTGCAACGCAACCGCTCGTCATCATCCTTCTCGCCATTCCGATCCTCGTGCAGGTCTATCTTAACGCTGGAATCGCCTATTGGATGAACCGGCGGATGGGCGTTGCCTGGTGCATTGCCGGGCCCTCGGCGCTGATCGGCGCCTCGAACTTCTTCGAGCTTGCCGTCGCTACCGCGATCGCCCTTTTCGGCTTCCAATCAGGTGCAGCGCTCGCGACAGTTGTCGGCGTCCTGGTCGAAGTTCCGGTGATGCTTTCCGTGGTCCGCATTGTGCGGCTTTCACGCCACTGGTACGAAGCCGGCTTGTAATTCGCGCCTCGACCTGCTCTCACTTCCGCAATATCACCGAAAAATTGTTCGCCGGCATCGGCTCGACGGCGGCCAGCGTCAGGCCGCTCTTCGCCGCCTCTGCCACCACGGTTTCGAGGTCACGAACGCCCCATTCCGGATTGCGCGCCCTAAGGCTTTGGTCGAATGTCTCGTTGCTTGGCGCCGTATGACGGCCTTCCCGGCGATAGGGTCCATAGAGAAACAGCACGCCACCCTGCGCTAGCGTGCGTGCCGCGCCTTTCATCAGTCCCTCGGTCGCGGCCCACGGCGATATATGGATCATGTTGATGCAGACCACGGCGTCTGCAGCCACGATCGGCCAGGGATCGGCGGTGACGTCGAGGCGAAGCGCCGGCCGAACATTGCCGAGGCCGGCATCAGCAGCATGAACGTCAATGCTCTCAAGCGCCGCTGGATCGCAGTCGCTCGGCTGGAATCGAAGCGCCGGCAACGCTCGCGCGAAGTGAACCACATGCTGGCCCGAACCACTCGCGATTTCGAGCACCAGACCTTCGCTCCTGAGATGACGCCGCAGGATGTTCAGGATCGGCTCTCGATTACGTTCGGCCGGCGCGGAGTAGAGACGGACATCTGTCATCGCGTTATCATGATCCATGTGAAGCGACGGCCATACGATACCGGATCAGATGCGTCGGCCGGCCTCGGCCCAATAGGGCTCTCGCAGTTTCCGCTTCATGATCTTGCCCGAATCCTCTCGTGGCAGGCCGGTGACGAAATTCATCACCCGTGGCACCTTGAAATCGGCAAGACGCTCGCGCAGAAACGTCCTTACCGCCTCCTCGCTAAGACTTGCGCCATCCACGGGTTCGATATAAGCGCAAAGCGCCTCGCCGAATTCACTGTCGGGAATGCCGAAGACGGCGCATTCGTGAACCCCCGGCATGGCGATCAACACTGCCTCGATCTCGGCGGGGTAAATGTTCACCCCGCCCGAGATCACCATGTCGCGGGCGCGGTCGCATAAAAAGAGATAGCCGTCCGCATCGAGGTAGCCGACATCGCCGACCGTCACCAGGCCGTTACGGCCAATCTCGGCTCGCTTATCGGCGAGGCCATGATAGGTGAAGTCCGGCCAGCCGCCGAGCCAGAGATAGACTTCGCCCACCTCGCCGGGCGGCAGCGGACGACCCGTCGCGTCATAGATCCGGACTTCGCCGCCCGGCAAAGGCCGGCCCACCGTGCCGGGCTTCGCCAGCGCCTCTTCCGAGGTATGAAAGGTTACGGCGCCGGTTTCAGTGGCGCCGTAATATTCGACAATCACCGGACCCCACCATTCGATCATCTGGCGTTTCACGTCTGCTGGGCATGGCGCCGCCGCATGAACGACCCATTTCAGCGAGGAAAGTTCATATCGCCGTTTCACATCATCGGGCAATCGCAAGAGGCGCACGAACATCGTCGGCACCATATGCAGATGCGTGATGCGATAACGTTCGATCATCTGCAGCAGTTCTTCCGGTTCGAAGCGGGGCTGCAAGACGGCGAGCCCACCCGAGCGGGCTGCGTAAAGGCCAAAGAAGTTTGGTGCCGAGTGATAGAGCGGGCCGGTGATAACGGTGCGGGTGACGCGGTCCGGACGGATGCCCATCACTTCGGCGGCGAGCCGGGCCATGGCCGGCGCCGCGCCAGGCCCCATGTCGCGCCGCACGCCCTTCGGGTTACCGGTAGTGCCCGAAGTATAGATCATGCTGGAAATCGCCCCCGGCGCGCCTTCCGGCATCGGTGGGAATTCCGCCAACCACTCGCTCCAAAGCAATGAACCGGCCGGCGGCGCGGCAAGCGTCTCGGGCAGCGCGTAGGCAGCCATGATTTCGGGTGGGGTTGGGACAACGAAAAGCGGCACGCCCGGCGGCACCGCCGGCGCCACCTGCGGCAAAAGATCAGCATGCACCACCACCGCCTTGGCGCCGCAATCTTTTAACACATAGGCAATTTCCGGCGTCTTGCCGTGCCAGTTGACCGGCACGCTATAGGCGCCGAGGCGCTGGGCCGCAAAGCTCGCCTCGAAAAACGGAAAGTCGTTCCGCAGCACGACGGCGATGGAATCGCCAGCGCCGACGCCAAGCCCGGCAAAGCCGCTCGCGGCCCGCGCGGCTCGCTTCATGAGAGCGTCACTCGAGAGTTCCCGCTGGCCGCTGATCACGCGGCCGACCGCTATCTCCGCCATCAGTTCCTCCCATACGTCTTGCCACAGGCCCCCTCTCTGGTGGAGGGGTTAGGGATGCGCAACAAGCATCCCATGCCGTTTTGCGCTCTGCAAGGCGCAGACTTGGGTGGTAACTCTGTTGCAAAACCGGCGTCAAGCATCCAGCGGACAGCGGGCAAGAGAAAGCAGTTGTTCCGACCTAAAGGGCATGAGAATGACATGCGTTGATGGGCTGGCGAGGTATGCATCTGAATGGTGTAGAGTTTTGCAGCAGGCCCTGCGAGTGATAAGGATTGGCGTGTGAGGCGCAGTCCGGGAGAGAGCACGGTCCGATGCGGTGGTTAAGCCTTGTTCTCTTGCTGCTTCTGATGGCTTGTGCGGCCGGGCCGCCGCCCAATCCGGCTGGTCCTTTCGCCGCCTCTGTCGGGCTCTCCGACCAGGCATTGATCAAGCGTTTCGGCGTTCCGACGCGTACTTACAAGATCGGCGCCAAGACCTTTTTCACCTATGACCAGCGGCATCTTGTCATAATGCCGGGGGCGCCATGGGGCCCGCCTTGGGGTTATCCCTTTTATTACCCCTACGGCTGGGGCCCGTCGGCCTATGCCTACAGGACCGGCTGCCTTGTGACCTTGGAAATCGAACATCACATCGTGCGGGCGGTGGATGTGGCAAGGGGGATCTGCGAATAGGGCCGCCCGGATTGTCGCTGGATGTGGTGAAATCGCGGCTTCATGCCATCACGTCCGGCGTATCCGCACGACGGTCGCGTGGCGGCACCGGCCGACTGACGGCTCGGAACCGGTGCCCGGCGGGAGACTGAGACCAGGCCGCAAGGGACGTGACAGCTGCATCGTGCCTCGCCTCGCCGATCAGGACCATGCCTATAGGCTGCAGCAAGAGGACGGGCGCGTCGGCTTCGTCATTTTGCATGAAAACGATTTCCGCCTGATCGGCACGACCGAGGTGGATCATGCCGATGAGGCCGCCGAAACGGTTGAGCGGATCAGTTGTCGATTTCGCGGCGAACCGCCGCCTCGTCGAGATAAACAAGCGCACACAGCAGCATGTTGGGCGCCATCGCGTCCTGCCCAAGCGGAAGCCAAAGCGCCTCATAGTGCCAGATGCGCTCGTCCACCTCACGATCATGAACAACCGCGAGCGGCCGTGGATCGGTGATCAAATTGCGGCAACGTTCAAGCACATACTCCCGATAGGTCGGATAAGGAATATCATCGAGATACTTTCCTGTCAGGTCATAGCCGGCACGGGTCACCAGATTGGTGCCGTGGACCCGCACACGAAAACGCACAGGATCACCGCTGATCTCGACCAGCATCATATCGCCCATCATATAGGTCATGTCCAAGGGATCGAGGTCCGCTCGGGAAGGAAACGGTCGCACACCGCGGCATTCATCCCAATATTCGAACAAGCGGCGAAGGCGCGGATGAAGAATGGTTATTGGTACATCCGACACGAATTCCTCCAGACGCTCTGAACTCTCGTTTCGAGCCCCGTGTATCTTGAATCTACTCTTATTCAACTCTCATTCAAATTCTGTGACACATTTGGGTTAACGATCCACTTATGGCAACGATATCGATCAGAAATGCAATCTCTCGTTTTAATGATCGGCCAGAAAATCGAGCACCGCGGTGCTGAACCGTTCCCGCGCCTCGAACATCATCAGGTGCGTCGCATTCGGCAGCATCACCGTTCGAGCACCCGGGACGTGCGCGGCCAGCGCCTGCAGCACCACGGGCAGCCAACCCGTCGTATCCGCGCCTCCGATAAATAACGTCGGCACCGAAATCGCTTCCGCCTCGGCCCGGGCATAGGGCTGGCGTTGCTCGTTGATCTGACCAAGCAAGGTTCGCGCATTGTCGCGCAGCATGTCCTTCGCCACACGCGCAAGCCGCTGCCACGCGCCCGGTCCCTCGATCGCATCGAGAAAGGTGATCAAGCCGCCGTCGATATCGCCGGCGGCGATCTGTGCCGCCGCCGCTGCCGTATAGTTTGGCGCCGCACGCGGCGGCGCGGCGCTGTCGGGACCCGGCGCCAGTGACGGATCGAGCGTCCCGCCCGGTTCGGCCAGCACGAGCTTGCGCAAAAGATCAGGCCGCGCGCCGGCGACACGGAAGGAGACATGTCCGCCGCGCGAATGCCCCATCAGATGGACCGGACCAAGATCGAGCCCCTCGATGAAGCCAATCACATCCGCGACATGCTGCGCGATCGTAAAGCCCGGCCCGCTGCCGTCCCAGGCTTCCGGGTAGTAGTGGCGGAGGCTGAGGGCAACGACACGATGCCGGGCCGAAAGCGGCTCGATCACCGGCGCCCAGATGCGGTAGTCACAGAGCGAACCGTGCACGCAGACAAGCGGCGAACCCTCGCCGGCCTCGATATAAGCCATGTTGTAGCCGTTGACGCGGAGTTGTTTCACCGCATTCTCCCTAGCCTTCCGAGCCTCAGCTAGAACTGGTAGCGTCGAAGGCCGCCATCCACCGGAATGACCGCGCCGGTGATATAGCGGGCCCGCGGCGAAGCAAGGAACACGGCCATAACGGCAAGATCCTCGGGCTCGCCCCAATAGCGCACCGGAATCTCGGTTTCGGCAAATTGACGGCGGTATTCCTCCGGATAATTGCGTCGAATCTGCTCGCTCATGATACGCCCAGGCGGAATCGAATTGACGGTGACGCCATGCTGTCCAACTTCCCGCGAGAGCCCCTTGGCCCAAGCATGCATCGCCGCCTTGGCCGCGAAAGCGCCATTCAAGCCTTCGGGTTCCGACTTGCCGGTGATATTGATGATGCGGCCCCATCGGCGCGCAATCATTTGCGGCAGCACCGCATGCGTGATCTGCCGTTGGCGGGTAAAGTTCAAGGTCAGCGCCTCATGCCAGCGGTCCTCGCCCGCGTCGACCGCGAGCGGCCGGCTACCGCCCGCGTTATTCACCAGGATATCGACCTTGCCCAGGCCGGCAAGCGCGCGATCCCTTATTTGCTCGGCGGCGTTTTCCGCCAGGATGTCCTGCCCGATCACGACAGGCGGGGGCCAGCCCGCCGTCGCGATCTCAACCGCGAGGGCTTCGAGACGCTGGCGGCGGCGGGCGACCACCGCGACGCGAACACCCTCCTCGGCGAGGGCTTTCGCGATCGCCCGGCCGATGCCTGCCGAGGCGCCGGTTACCAACGCCGTCTTTCCATCCAGCCCAAGGTCCATTCGCCCCTCGATGCCATGAATTGCGGAGCGCGGGTACGTTAGGCGAAGCCTCGAGGACCCGCAAGCCAAGGCCCATATGCGGAAACGACGGCACCCCGAAGTTGATTTGCGTCAATGTCGAGCGGTCCGGCCCGGCAAGGATGGTTTTGCCACCATGCGGAGGAGACCATGATCGAGCTCTTGCAGGGCTTTCCCGAACATGTCGTCGCTCTTGTCGCCAGGGAGCACGTGACGCGCGCGGATTACCAGACTGTCCTTGTTCCCGCCGTCGAGAAGGCGCTGAAGCAGCACGACAAGGTACGGGTCTATTACGAACTCGGTCCCGACTTTCAGGGAATTGAGGCCGGTGCCATGTGGGAAGATTTTATGGTTGGCATAAGCCATTGGCCACGCTGGGAGCGGATCGCCGTCGTCACTGACGTCGCGTGGATCCGCTATGCGATCGATGCCTTCCGGTTTTTGCTGCCGGCACGAATCCGCATGTTCACGGCGACCGAGGCCGGGGACGCCCGCAAGTGGATCATCAGCTAGGGCCTCGATTGCGAAATTTGCCGTAAGCCGATATCGAGATCAGGGAATTTCGCGGTCGGTGGCGCAGGCCAATCAGCTCCTTGCCGATCGATTCGATCGCGAACGATCGTGCTTCCGCGGCATCAACCAAAAAGCAAGGCCCCGAGCAGCATGCCGATATGGCCGTCGCCCCATAACGGCAAGAGCAAGCGGGAATAAGGCGCCGTGCTTCCCGCCGTCTCCGATTTTCCTTGCTCGTGCCGGAAGAATGTCGGCACGCCGCCCTCGGTTGTCGCGCTGCACTGCGAGAGCAAGTAGGCAAACGGATGTTTGACCTCGATCTCATCGAGGAATCTTCCGGCGACGGTCTTGCCGTATCGCGCCGTCGCCTCTCGTCCGACGGTATCGAACCGGAAACGCGCCGGCCTTACGAACACATCGATCAATAACAGGTTGTCGGCGAGATCCGGCAGCGACGATATTTTCACATCGTCCCAAAATGGAATGTTGTTCTCGTGCCGCCGCAAGCCCTCCCAGTAGGCGAATACCTGCCGCAGAAGCGGTTTGAGGTCATCCGGCACGGCATAGGGAAGAGGGACTCGTTTCATGTCGCCTCGCGCGTTGTCGTTGCTGGCCGCGATATCGGCCTCGGTTGCACTGTCGGGACCCGTTCAGGCGACATTTCGGCCATTCTGTGCCTGCCGCGCCAGCCCTTCGAGACCAAGAAAGGCCGGGTCCGGATGGGTGATAACCGCGGTCGGGATGGACGCGAGATACGATTTGAAGCGCCCTTTGGCCTCGTACCGGGTCCGAAACTCCGACTTCGCCAGATAATCCACAATTCGAGGTACGATCCCACCGCCTATATAGACGCCGCCCCGCGATCCAAAGCTAAGTGCGGCGTTACCGGCGAAGGCCCCCAGCATGGCACAAAACAGGTCGAGGGTCTCGCGGCAGAGGCGGCAACTGCCATCGAGTGCCGCCGCGGTGATTTCAGCAGGATTTCGAGGGGCAGCGGATACCCCGTCGATCACGCCGATTGCTTGGTAGAGGTTGACCAGGCCTTCGCCGGACAGCGCCCGCTCCGCCGACACATGGCCAAGGCGCTCGCGCAGGTGCTCGATGATCTTGTCCTCGCGCCGGCAGGTTCCGGCCAAGGTCGCATGGCCGCCTTCCGATGCAATGATGCTCGCCCCTTGGGCATGAGGCACGAAGCAGGCGAGGCCCAGTCCCGTTCCTGGACCCAAAACCACCGCCGGGGCCGTTACCACCGCCTTGCCGCCGCCGATTGCAAAAACGTCCGCCGTGCCGAGACCTGGCAGCGACCAAGCCAACGCCTCGAAATCATTAATCAAGCGGACCTGCGGCCAGCCGAAGATGCCGCGGAGTTCGGCCGCGTCGACAACCCACGGGCTGTTGGTCAACGCAGCGCGGCCGTCATGGATCGGCCCGGCAATGGCAAGGATGGCGCCGCAAACGCCATCGTGATTCGCGCATCGGCTGAGAAAGGCTTGGATCGCGTCGCTGATCCGGGGATAATCCGCGACCGACATAGTATCGATCGGCCCCACGCGGCCCGCGCCGAAAAGCGCTAGCCTCGCATTGGTTCCGCCAATATCGCCTAACAGCATCTGTTCAGAACTGGACGACATGATTCCCTCGATGGCTATGACTTTTTGTACCCTGGCTTAGGCGTGGCCACCGGCACGGACGCTCGTCAATTGCCATTCTACCTTGTCACAGCCTGCGGATATATGACCAGGACCTGATGCTTTCGGTGGTGCATCGGGTTGAAATGCCCGGAAATGTTCGTTCCGGCGCGCTTCCGCCAAAGCCGCGGCCGAACGGCCCCGGTGGCAGCGGCCCCATTGCGGACCTTGATCGCGCGGGCCCGAGAGCGGCGGCGTTGGCGGCGGGGCACGGTTGCGGAAGATCGCGCCGGTCAGAAGCCGAACGTCGAGCTGAAACGGTATCGATTTTTCGCGCTTGGCCTGCACGCCGGAAGCTGGAATAAGCTAGGGCCGCAGCAAGGCACACCGAGGTCATGAACATCGTCATCGTCATCCCCGCCCGGTACGGATCGACGCGGTTTCCAGGCAAACCCTTGGCCTTGATCGCGGGCCGAAGCTTGCTCCATCGCGTCTTTGCGATTGCCAAGGCGGTGGAAAAAGTGGCCGGCGTCTATATCGCGACTGACGACGAGCGCATTGCGGAACACGCGCGCGGCTTCGGTGCCGAGGTGCTTATCACCCCGGAGCCTTGCCGCACCGGCACCGAGCGGGTGTTCGCGGCGGCAAAGATGTTGGATCTCCGCCCCGATGCCGTGATCAACCTCCAAGGCGACGCGGTTTTGACTCCGCCTTGGGTGGTGCAGGCAATCGCCGACGCCTTTCACGCCGAGCCGGCGCTTCCGCTGGTCACGCCAGCCGTGCGGCTGTCGCTTGCGCAATGCGCGGAATTGAACGACATGAAGGCACGAGCGCCATCGAGCGGCACACTCGTCACTTTCGACCGCCATGGAGACGCACTCTATTTCTCCAAGGCCATCATCCCCTTCCTGCGTGATTCCGGCCAGGACCCGCCGCCCCTTTATCGGCACATCGGCATCTACGGCTATGCGTTCGACACTCTGAGCAGGCTGTCAAGCCTCGACCAGACGCCGCTCGAGAAGGCGGAACAACTGGAGCAGCTGAGGGCACTGGAAAATCGCATCCCGATTCGGGTCGTCGTGGTGACTTACCGAGGCCGTACCCATTGGTCGGTGGACGTGCCGGACGATATCCGCAAGGTTGAGAAGATCATCGCTCGCGAAGGCGAACTCGTCACCTTCGAAGCGTGATCGCCTCAGAGCCAACTGGAACCCTGGCCATGGAAATCCTCCTCGCCCGCCACGGCAACACCTTCGAAGAGGGCAAAACGCCGGTTTGGATAGGCAAAACCAACGACCTGCCGCTGACCGCCGAAGGCGAGGCGCAGGCGCATCGCCTCGGCGCAGCCATGCGCCGCCAGCAACTCTTTCCCGACGCCATCTTCTGCGGCACGCTGCAACGCACCCGCCGCTTTGCCCAAATTGTAGTCGACGAGATTGCCGCCGACGATACGGCCCGCATCGACTCGCGCCTTGACGAAATCGACTACGGCGATTGGGCTGGTCGCTCGAACGCCGAGATCGAGGCACGCTCGATCTGGCGGAACGAACTTAAGGCCTGGAACGAGCATGGAGTCTGGCCGGCATCGGCGAATTGGCACGACAGCGAGGCCGAGGTCGCCGGCCGCATCGAGAGCCTTCTCACCGGCCTCATCACCCGCTATTCGACCGAGGCGCGGCTGCTTCTGGTCACTAGCAACGGAATCCTGCGGTTCTTCGCCAAAGCGGGCGGCCTCCCAGCCGAAGCCGCCAAGATGAAGACCGGTCATCTCGGCAAACTGATCGTGGCCGAGGACGCATTCACCCTCGCCTATTGGAACCGCGTGCCGGGCACGGCGCCGCTTTAACCCGGCGCGCGTCCCTCGCGCCTTTTGGCGTCGCACCACGTTTCGGGGCAGACCGTGAAGGCCCATTGAATCATTGGTCGGAGTGAGTGGATTCGAACCACCGGCCCCTAGCTCCCGAAGCTAGTGCTCTACCAGGCTGAGCTACACTCCGCCTCCGACCGCGCGCGTTATATACCGGCTTCCGGTTCAGCCGCAAGGCGGACCTGACGGAACCTGCAAGGGGCAAAAAAGCCCTAAGGCTAGAGCGTGCGCTCGATCGCGTATTCCACGGCTTCGGACAGGGCCTCCTGCACCGGCCCCTCGGGAAAGCGCCGGAGCGCCTCGTGAGCGATCGCGCCGTAGTCCCGAGCGCGCTCAACCGTCGCCCGGATCGTCCCATGGCGATCGAGCAGGGATCTCGCTTCCTCCAGGTCGCCAGGCGCCTGCTCCATCCGCTCCAGCGTCCGTTGCCAGAAGCGGCGCTCGGTCTCGCTGCCCCGTTGATAGGCAAGAACCACCGGCAAGGTAATTTTACCGTCGCGGAAATCGTCGCCGACATTCTTGCCGCGATGGCTGCCCGGGGCCGTATAATCCAAGGCGTCGTCGGTGAGTTGGAAGGCCATGCCGAGGTTGGCGCCGAAGCGTTCCAGGGCTTCGGCCTCCACCACCGGCCGCTCGGCGACGACCGCGCCGATACGGCAGGCGGCGGCAAAAAGCGCCCCGGTTTTCGCCGCAATAACTTCGAGATACGTCTCTTCCGTGGTCGCCATATCGCTCACGGTGATCAGCTGATGCACTTCGCCTTCGGCGATAACCGCGGAAGCATTTGCGAGAATCCGCAACACCTCGATCGAACCGTCTTCGACCATCAACTGGAAGGCGCGGCTGAAAAGGAAATCTCCGACCAGGACTGAGGCCGGATTGCCCCATACCACATTGGCGGTGGAATTGCCCCGGCGCAGGTCGCTGCCGTCTACCACGTCATCATGTAGAAGGGTCGCCGTGTGGATAAATTCCACGCTCGCCGCAAGCGGAATATGCCTAATACCGGCATAGCCGCAGAGCTTGGCCGACGCGAGCGTCAACATCGGCCGCAGCCGTTTACCACCTGCCGCAATGATGTGGCTCGCGAGTTCCGGGATCAGCGCGACCCGGCTGCTCATATGGTCGAGAATTACGTGGTTGACCCGCTTGAGGTCATCGCCGATCAAGCTCTGCAGGAGATCGAGCGAAGGCGCTCGCGCAGACTCGCGGTTGTTCTTAGGCAACACGGTAACCGCCACGCTCAGATTCCCCTCTGCTTGCGCGGGTCGCAATTTTTCGCCAGCATAGAGTGATGGCGGAAACGGTCAAGGGTGCCGCTCGCATGGTCGAGCTCCTCCGCACCGGCGATCCGGTGCTCTTGTCCTATGTATCGGCGCTTCTCTCCGATGCCGGCATAACGAGCGCCGTCTGGGATCGTCACATGGGCGCCGCTTTTGGCGGCGTGCTGCGAAGCCGCGTCATGGTGGCGGACGGCGATATCGAGATCGCCCGAAAGCTTCTCGCCGAGGCGGGGATCCCGTGCGGAAACTAGATGCCGGATCCGTTCCATTGCCTGTAACCGAAGATATGTTTCTCGGTGGACGTCTTCGCTTGTTTCAGCCGCGCACAAGTGCTCGGGCGGGTGCCGACGCGGTATTTCTTGCCGCCGCGATTCCAGCGAAAGCGTGCGAGCAGGTGATCGAAATTGGCTCGGGCGCAGGGGCTGCGATGCTCTGCCTCGCTGCGCGGATCACCGGCGTCGAGGTGGTTGGCATTGAGGTCGAGCCTGAACTCGCGGCGCTTGCCCGCCTTAACGCAGATAAAAACGGGTTTTCCGGACACGTCACGGTTCGGACCGCCGATGTGGCGGAACTTTTCGCGGCTTTTGCGCCAGGAACCGTCAACCATGTCATGGCCAATCCACCGTTCTTCGAGGCCGGCCGGGTGGCGCCGCCGGCGGACGCAAAGCGCCGGCGTGCCCGTGTGGCGACCGAGGGGGAACTCGATCTTTGGCTTCGCTTCGCGGCCCACGTGCTCATGCCGCGCGGCAGCCTGACGCTGATCTGGCGGACCGACCGGCTGCCGGCCCTGCTCGCCGGCCTAGCCGGGCGTTTCGGCGGCATTTCCGTCTTTCCCCTGTGGCCGCGCCCAGGACGCGCCGCCAAGTTATTGATTATTCAAGGGTTTAAAGGATCCGGCGCGCCCTTCCGCCTCTGTCCTGGCCTGATGCTTCACGGCGCGGGCACAGCCTATACGGCAGCGGCGGAAGCAATCCTCCGCCATGGCGCGGCGCTTGGTCTCCAAGCCGATGGCAAAACCGCTACCGCGGTCAAACGGCGGGCCGAAGCCAATGTCAAAGGGCGGGCCCAAAGCAAAGACCAACGCAGCTCCCGGCCGGCTTGCCCGATATCGGCAAGATGCCGCCTCGCCCGTTCCTCATGATCCAACCCGGTCGCCCATGCCCCTTATAACCTCCTCCGCCTTTCGACGGCTTGCCGCCAAGCTGCCCTTCAAACCCTTCCGCAACCTGCCGCCGGTCGTACCGGTGGTACGGCTCGCAGGGGTAATCGCTGGTTTCGGCAGCCCGCTCGGCAACACGGTCCTCAACCTCGCAGGCTTGGCGCCGCAGCTCGATCAAGCGTTCAACGCGGCCGGCGCGGCGGCGGTCGCGCTCGCCATCAATTCGCCTGGCGGTTCACCGGTGCAGTCTGCCCTCCTCCATACGCGCATCCGCGAACTCGCCACGGAAAAGAAGCTGCCCGTCATCGCTTTCGCCGAAGACGTGGCCGCATCGGGTGGCTACTGGCTGGCGCTCGCGGGCGATGAGATCTTTGCCGATCAAACCTCGATCGTTGGTTCCATTGGCGTAATTTCAGCAGGCTTCGGCTTCAGCGACCTGATCTCCCGCATCGGTATCGAACGGCGCTTGCATACCGAGGGCACGCGAAAATCGCTACTTGACCCGTTCCGGCCGGAAAAGCCCGAAGACATTGAGCGGCTTCGCCGTCTGCAGCAGGACATGCACCGCCGCTTCGTCGAACTGGTGCGCGAGCGCCGGGACGGCAAACTCAAGGAACCTGAAACGAACGGAGTTTTCGAGGGCGATATTTTTACCGGCCTGCGGGCCCTCGAGCTTGGTCTGATCGACGGCATTGGTCACCTTCGCACGGTGATACGCGGCCGCTTCGGCGATAAGGTTCGGCTGCACCCGATCGGTGCGCCTCGCTCGTGGCTCCGCCGTCGCCTTGGCCTCACGGAACCGACGGGCGGCGATTGGGCCGAAGGATTGCTTTCTGCGGCCGAAAAGCGAGCGCTCTGGTCACACTACGGGCTGTGAGCCATGCGACCGGAAACGGCCTTTTACGGTGCTCGCGGGTATTCGACGGAAGCAGAGCCTGACGGAAAGACCGCGAAGATCGGCTTGACCGCTACTCCTCATGCCCCTACAAGCGGGAAATGTTCGAACTCAGCTTCGGCAAGCTTCTTATTCTTGTCGCGGTCATCGCTTTTGTCTGGCTTGGCGCCCGTCGCGGCTCGCGGCCCGCGCAACGCCAATCCGAAGCGCCACCGCCAAACCAAGGTAAGGCCCGCCGTATCGACGCCGAGGATATGACCCCTTGCACGGTTTGCGGAACCTACGTCACCGCGAACCGCCCGGCGGCCTGCGAGCGGCCGGATTGCCCTTATCGCTGACTGAAAAACGGCGATTTTCGCTATCGCAGGCCAACAGCCGGTTGACCCCGCGCGGGGTGCCGATTAAGTTGCCGCGCAGCGTGCACAATCGCTCAGAAATGCTCTTCTCATGTCGGCCATAGCTTCGGCTGCGCCGTCTTCGTTCCAGGACCTTATTCTGCGGCTGCAGCAATATTGGGCGGAACAGGGTTGCGTTCTTTTGCAGCCATACGATATGGAAATGGGTGCTGGCACCTTTCATCCGGCGACCCTCCTACGGGCGCTCGGGCCGGAACCTTGGAACGCGGCCTATGTGCAGCCTTCACGCCGGCCAAAGGACGGCCGCTATGGCGAAAATCCGAATCGCCTCCAGCACTATTACCAATTTCAGGTCATCCTAAAGCCTGCCCCGGACGACATTCAGGCGCTCTATCTCGGCAGCCTCGCGGCGCTTGGCATTGACAGCAGCATCCATGACATCCGCTTCGTCGAGGATGACTGGGAAAGCCCGACCCTGGGCGCCTGGGGCCTCGGCTGGGAGGTCTGGTGCGACGGCATGGAAGTAACCCAGTTCACCTATTTCCAGCAGGTCGGCGGATTCGATTGCACTCCGGTTTCGGGCGAGATCACCTATGGCCTCGAACGGCTCGCCATGTACGTGCAGCGGGTCGACAATGTCTATTGCCTGGATTGGAACGGTCGCGGCATCAGCTATGGCGATGTCTACCTGCAATCGGAAAGGGAGTTTTCCGCGTTCAACTTCGAACGCGCCGATACCGACCGCCTGTTCCGTCATTTCGCCGATGCCGAAGCGGAGTGCGCTGCCCTCATCGCGGCGAGGCTCGCCCTTCCAGCCTATGACCAGTGCATGAAGGCAAGCCACATTTTCAATCTGCTTGATGCGCGTGGCGTTATCAGCGTCACCGAGCGCGCGGCCTATATCGGCCGCGTGCGGACACTCGCGAAGGCATGCTGCGAAACCTGGCTCGGGGTCCGCGGCTATATCGAGGGATAAAAGGCGTAACGTGGTGGCCGAGCTTTTGATCGAGCTTTTCTCGGAAGAAATCCCGGCGCGGATGCAAACGGGCGCGGCAAGGGCACTGGCGCGGCGGGTGGAAGACGCCTTGAAAGCGGCCAACCTTGCGTTCGAGCGGGTCGAGACCTTCGCCACGCCGCGGCGGCTCGCGCTGGTCGCCCAGGGCTTGCCGTACGCCCAGCCAGAGACGGTGGAAGAGCGCAAAGGCCCCCGCGTAGGGGCTTCCGAAGCTGCCGTGCAAGGTTTTCTCAAAGCCGCAGGCCTTGATGCGCTCGACCAGGCCGAAGAGCGCGAGAGCGGGAAGGGCCGCTTCTATTTCGCCGCCATCCGTAAGCCGGGCCAGCCGACCGCGGCGGTGTTGGCTGAGATTCTGCCCGGCGCCCTAGCCGGTTTATCGTGGCCGAAATCGATGCGATGGGGCTCACATGAATTTCGTTGGGTACGGCCGCTCCGGCGCGTTGTCTGCCTCTTCGACAGCAAGGCCGTGCCCTTTCGTCTCGGCCCGGTTACCGCCGGCGCCGAAACACAAGGTCATCGTTTCCTTGCGCCCGAACCCTTTACCGTCACCGGCTTTGCAGATTACAGCAAGAAACTCAAACAAGCCTGCGTCATGCTAGATGCGCGCGACCGCCGTGCCGCGATTGAAGCCAAGGCGCACACCGCCGCTGAAGGGGAAGGCCTCCGCTGGGTCGAGGATCCGACGCTCCTTGAGGAGGTGACCGGGCTCGTCGAGTGGCCAGTGGTCTTGATGGGCAGCTTCGACAAGTCGTTTCTCGATTTGCCGGAAGAAGTGCTGGCAACCACCATGCGGGTGCATCAGAAGTATTTCCCGTTACGGGAGCGAAGCGGGCCCTTTGCGCCGCGCTTTTTGCTGATCGCCAATCAAGTGGCGCCGGACGGCGGGCGCGAGATCATCGCCGGCAACGAGCGCGTGCTGCGCGCCCGGCTCAGCGATGCCCGCTTTTTCTGGGATCAGGACCGCAAGATGACGCTGGCCTCGCGCCTGCCCACGCTTCAGAATGTCGTGTTCCATGCGAGGCTCGGCACCCTCGCCGAAAAGACGCGGCGCGTCAGTGGCCTCGCTGCCGAGATCGGTCGGCTTATCGGCACTGACTCGAAGCTTTGCCAACGCGCCGGAGAGCTTGCCAAGGCCGATCTCTCGACCGGCATGGTCGGAGAATTTCCCGAGCTTCAGGGCGTGATCGGCGGCTATTACGCGCGCAACGACCGCGAATCCGAGGCCGTCGCCCAGGCTATCGCCGAGCATTACGCGCCGCTCGGGCCACGCGACCACTGCCCCACGGCACCGGTCAGCATCGCGCTCTCGCTTGCTGACAAGATCGATACCCTGGTCGGCTTCTTCGCCATCGACGAGCGGCCGACGGGCTCCAAGGATCCCTTTGCGCTTCGCCGCGCGGCACAAGGCGTGATCCGCCTCATTCTGGAAAATGCACTCCGGCTGCCACTCCTTCGGCTTTTCGAGAGCGCTTATCGGCGCTACGACATGGTGATTGGCGATGATCCGAGCATGGCGCTCCTCGACTTCTTTGCCGATCGGCTCAAGGTCCACCTCCGCGAACAAGGTGTGCGTCACGATCTCGTCGCCGCGGTTTTCGCACAGGGCAAAGGAGGGAAAGCCGAGGACGATTTGGTTCGGCTGCATGCTCGTGTCGCTGCCCTGCAAGAGTTTCTCGCCACCGAGGACGGCGCCAATCTTCTAATCGCCTATCGGCGCGCTGCCAATATCCTCCGCATCGAAGAAAAGAAGGATGGTAAGAGTTACGACGGCGCGCCGGACATTAAGCTTCTGACCCAGGCGGAAGAGCAGACGCTCTTTGCGCGTTTGAGCGAGGTCGCGGCGCCGGCGAATGCGGCGCTCAAAGCCGAGGAGTTCACGGCCGCGGGCCGCGTCCTGGCCGCCCTGCGGCAGCCGGTCGATGCGTTTTTCGACGGCGTGACGGTCAACGCCGAAGCCGACGATCTCCGCGCGAATCGGCTCCGACTTCTCGCCGGAATTCGCGGTGAGCTGGATATCCTGGCAGACTTTTCTAGGATCGAGGGGTAACGCAAACGATGGCGACAGTGAAAGCGACGCGGAAAACGGCGAAAAACGGCGGGGCCAAGGCAGCGGCGAATAACCGCAATCCAGCAAAATCGAAAGGCCCGACCGCGATTGCCAAATCGACACGGTCGAGCAAGGCCGCAAGCCGGCGCAAATGGGTCTACAGCTTTGGCGACGGCGCCGCCGATGGCAGTGCCGCGATGCGCGAGCTTCTTGGCGGCAAGGGCGCGAACCTCGCCGAGATGTCGCGTCTCGGCCTTCCCGTGCCGCCCGGTTTCACGATTACCACCGAGGTCTGCACCTGGTTCTACGACAAAGGCCGGAGTTATCCGCCGGGCCTCGCCGCCGGGGTCGTGGCGGCGCTCGCCCGCGTTCAGCGCATCGTCGGCGCCAAGTTCGGCGACGCCAAGAATCCCTTGCTCGTCTCTGTGCGTTCCGGTGCGCCGGCCTCGATGCCCGGCATGATGGACACTGTCCTCAATCTTGGCCTCAATGACGAGACCGTGCGGGGGTTGGCCGATCTCGCTGACGACGAACGCTTCGCCTATGACAGCTATCGGCGCTTCATACAGATGTATTCCGACGTGGTGCTCGGCGTGCCGCACGAGAACTTCGAAGAGATCATCGAGACCGCAAAGGACGAACGCGGCTTCACGCTTGACACCGAACTCTCTGCGGCAGACTGGCGCGAGGTGATCAAACGGTACCAGGACATGGTTAAGGCTGAGACGCATCACCCCTTCCCGCAGGATGTCCTGGCGCAGCTCTGGGGCGCGATCGGCGCCGTCTTCGGGTCGTGGATGAACGACCGGGCCGTGAGCTACCGGATGCTCAATCGCATTCCTGAGCATTGGGGCACGGCGGTCACCGTACAGGCCATGGTTTTCGGCAACATGGGCGAGACTTCGGCTACGGGCGTCGCCTTCACCCGCAATCCGGCAACCGGTGAGCGGCGCCTGTTCGGCGAGTATCTGGTCAATGCGCAAGGCGAAGACGTGGTTGCCGGCATTCGCACGCCGCAGCATCTGACGCGGGCCGGCAAGGAGGCTTCGGGCGATCCGCAGCCGGCGATGGAGGAATTGATGCCCGGGGCCTTCGCCGAACTCACGCGCATCCAGAAGCGGCTTGAGCATCACTACCGCGACATGCAGGACATCGAGTTCACCATCCAGAAGGGCAAACTCTGGATGCTCCAGACACGCACTGCCAAGCGGACCGCTCGCGCCGCTATCCGCATTGCCGTCGATATGGTTGCGGAACGCATGATCGATCCGCGCGAGGCGATCATGCGTATCGACCCCGCATCGCTTGATCAGCTCTTGCATCCAACTCCCGATCCCAAGGCGCCGCGCGAGATCATCGCGCGTGGGCTCGCCGCTTCGCCCGGCGCGGTCAGCGGCAAGGTGGTGTTCCACCCCGACCAGGCGGTGGCGCTGGCGCAACATGGTGAGGCGGCGATTCTGGTCCGCGTCGAAACCTCGCCCGAGGATATCCGCGGCATGCACGCGGCCAGGGGCATCCTCACCGCCCGCGGCGGCACGACGAGCCATGCCGCGGTAGTGGCACGCGGCATGGGCCGACCCTGCGTCTCGGGCGCGAGCCAACTTCGCATCGACTATGCCGGCGACCGCATGACTGCAGGCCATCACACCGTTCAAGCCGGCGACATCATCACCATCGACGGCTCGACCGGAGAAGTGATCCTTGGCACGGTTCCGACTGTCGAGCCCGAACTTTCCGGCGATTTCGCCAGGCTGATGCGCTGGGCGGATCAGGCACGGAAACTTCAGGTCTGGGCCAATGCGGAGACGCCGCGCGATGCCGAGACGGCACGTGATTTCGGCGCTGAGGGCATCGGCTTGAGCCGCACCGAACATATGTTCTTCGAGGCCGATCGTATCGATGCCGTGCGCGAGATGATCCTTGCTACCGATCGCAACACCCGCGAGGTGGCGCTCGCCAAACTTTTGCCCATGCAGCGGCAGGATTTTGTCGCACTTTTCCGGATCATGGAAAGCCGGCCGGTGACGATCCGCCTGCTCGACCCGCCGCTGCACGAGTTTTTGCCGAAGACCGAGGAGGATCTCCTTGCCGTAGCGCGCGTGACCGGCGTATCGACCGATGCACTGCGCGCGCGAGCCGCGGAGCTTGAAGAGGTCAATCCCATGCTTGGACACCGCGGTTGTCGCCTTGGCATCAGCTTCCCCGAGATCTACATGATGCAAGCTCGGGCAATCTTCGAAGCGGCCGTCGCGGTCGGTCGCGAGATCAAGCGAACTGTCGTGCCGGAGATCATGTTGCCCCTGATCGCAACCAAGGCGGAATTCGATATTCTTGCCGAGCGCATCCACACGGTCGCCGCCGAGGTCAAGGCAGAGGTAAAGGCGCCGGTGCGTTATCGGCTTGGAACGATGATCGAGTTGCCACGGGCCGCGCTGATGGCGGGGGAGATCGCCGAAGGTGCCGAATTCTTTAGTTTTGGAACCAACGACCTGACGCAGACTGCCTTTGGCCTGAGTCGCGATGATTCGGCGAGCTTCCTCGAAACGTATATGCGCCAGGGCCTATTGCAACAGGACCCGTTCATAACTCTCGACCGGAGCGGGGTCGGCGAGCTCGTTCGCATCGCGACCGCCCGCGGCCGGGCAACGCGTCCCGACATCAAACTCGGCATCTGTGGCGAGCATGGCGGTGATCCGGCTTCGATCGTGTTTTGCCACGAGGTCGGCTTAAATTACGTTTCCTGCTCTCCCTACCGGGTGCCGATTGCCCGCCTTGCCGCGGCTCAGGCCGCTGTCGGCGAGGCAGGGACCGCGACACGGAAGGCAGCATCCCGAAAGGCCGGACGACTGAAGGCAAAGCCCGTCCGGAAGATGGCGAGAAGCAGATCCGCTGCGAAAAGAACGGCAAGAACGGCGGTGAAAAAGCCGGTGAGGATGGCAAGAGCCGCAAAGACAAAATCCGCTCTCAAGAAAAAACGCCGGCTCGACGGCACAGGTAGACCCTGACACCTGTCGACTTCGCCGGCGCTACGCTTAACTGGCGCCGCTACCAGTGAGCTGGCAGCGTCTTCAAGCCGCGGAGCGCGAAGGTCGGCCGCCATTCGGGCCGCTCGACATCATCGAGCTGAAGCGCTGGTAGCCGGCGGAGAAGCGTCTCGAGCGCAATCTCGCCTTCAATGCGCGCGAGCTGCGCCCCAAGGCAGTGATGAATGCCGCCGCCAAAAGAAATCGCGCGTTCGCCGCTACGGCTGAGGTCGAGGCGATCAGGATCGAGATAGACGGCAGGGTCACGGTTGGCAGCACCAATCAGGACGATCACTGAATCGCCAGCGCGCAATTGTGCGCCGTCGAATTCGGTATCGACCTGCACCATGCGGCCAGTCATCTGCACCGAGGAATCGTAACGCAGGAGTTCCTCGATCGCGTCCGGCATCATCTCCGGATGACGCTTCAACCGCTCAAGTTCGGTGCGGTTGCGATGCAATGCCAGCAAGCCGTTGCCAATGAGATTGACCGTCGTCTCATGACCGGCACCGAACAGCAGGATGATATTGGAGATCAGCTCCTCTTCACTCAGCGTCTGTCCCGCCTCTTCGGCCTGCACCAACATCGTGGTCAGGTCGTCTCCCGGCTGCCGCCGGCGCAGATCGAACAGGCGATGAAAGTAATCGCTGAGAAAAAGGGTCTGGTTGTTGCAGAAGTCGAGTTCCTGGCGAGTCAGCGGAATGGGATCGAGAAGTCGGCCTGAAATATGGGATTGGTTAATGAACTGCTCACGTTCGTCCGGCGGAATTCCAAGCATGTCGCAAATCACCGTGACGGGAAGCGGAAAGGCGAAGTCGCGAATGACGTCCATGCACCCCCCCGCCAGGACCGCATCGATCAGCTGGTCGACGATTTCCTGAATTCGAAAACGCATCGCCTCGATGCGGCGGGCCGTGAAGGCTTTAACCACGAGACCGCGCAGCCGGGTGTGGTCGGGCGGATCGAGCACCAGCATCTGCCGGCTCATCATCTGATAGACCGGCTCGCCGAGCGCCTTTTCGCCGAGCCGCCGGGCGACCCGGCCGATGAAGTTCTTGCCAAAGCGCCTGTCGCGGAGAACCAATTCGACATCCCGATACCGGGTCATTACCCAACAGTCGAGCGGCGAACGATGGATCGGATCTTCGTTCCGCAAACGGTGATAAGCGGGATAGGGATTGCGGATAAAACTCGGCGACATTGGATTGAAAAGGAGCTCGGCCCTCGGCGGCCGGCTCGACTGAATCGCCACCATAACAATCCCCCTAACGCACCCCACCATCCGCAAACATGGTTAAGAATAGCAGACCGAATCGCAACCGTCGCTAAATATCTTCTTGTAATCCAACGACATCTTCTTGTAATTCAACGACTACTGTACAACGATCCGTGGTGTGCGCTGGGCTGCTTGGTTAACAGCCGCTGCCGCTTTCGCCGCCACCCGGCTAGCCAGTTCCCGATAGATGCCCGCCTCAACACTATCCGGCTTACTCGCAACAATCGGTGCGCCGCCGTCGGAACTCTCGCGGATATCGATGTGCAGCGGGATTTCACCAAGGAAATCACAGCCGAGTTCCGCCGCCGTTGACCGCGCACCGCCGTGGCTGAAAATGTCCGACCGTTCGCCGCAATGGGGACAAATGAAATAGCTCATGTTCTCAACGATACCGAACACCGGAACACCGACGCGACGAAACATATGAAGCCCCTTACGAGCGTCGATGAGCGCAATATCCTGAGGCGTCGATACGATAATTGCTCCGGCCAGCGGCACGCGCTGCGCCATGGTGAGTTGGGCATCACCGGTGCCGGGCGGCATATCGACAATGAGAAAGTCCAGCTCTCCCCAAGCCACCTCGCGTAATAACTGCTCCAGCGCCCCCATCACCATCGGCCCGCGCCAGATGGTCGGCGTGTCCTCGGCGACCATGAAGCCAATCGACATGGCGACGATGCCCCATTTCCCAAGCGGCGCGATGCGCTTGCCATCGACGATTTGGGGTTTCTGCCCGGCGAGGCCAAGAAGCCGCGGTACCGAGGGTCCGTAGATATCCGCGTCCAACAGTCCCACCTTATGGCCGAGGGCCGCGAGGCCCAGCGCGAGATTGACCGCCGTCGTGGACTTACCGACCCCTCCCTTCCCTGAGGCAACGGCGATGATTGCACGAACGCCTGGGATTTCCGGCTTCTGGCCAAGTTGAACGCCTGTGGCTTGCGATCCCGAACCCTGCGGTCCATGCGCCCGAGAGCCTTGGTTCGGCCGCCGCGCAGGGGGCCTCGCTGCGGCAGCGCTTCGCTCCGCGGTTAGCACCGCATTGACGGCGCCGACCTCGGGCACGGCCCGGACCGCGGCCTCGCAAGCTTGGCGCAGTGCCTCCTTGCGGTCGCCCTCACCCGGCGCCACCTCGATCGCGAACGAGACCCGGCCATCGCGCACGGCGAGGCTCGAAACCATGCCAAGATCGACGACATTGCCACCGCGATCAGGATCAACCACTGCGCGCAAGGCTTGCCATACTTCGGCCTCGTTTATCCCCGACATATTTCGTACCCTGTGAAAAGCGCCAATTCTTCGCCCGGCGTGTGGATTTGTATGCCGCTGCCGAATGAGATATAACGCGCGGGGCGACGCCAAGCAAATTACTGAACAGCAAGAGAATCCGAGGTACCTTCAAGCATGCCGTGGTCAAACAACAGCGGCTGGCAAGGCGGCGGTCGCGGCCCTTGGAGCCAGGGACCGCGCGGCGGTGGCCAGCCTCCGGACCTCCAAGACCTGGTCCAGCGCGGGCAGGATCGGCTGCGCCGCATGCTTCCGCCGGGGTGGAACAACCGGCGCGCCTATATACTGGGCGTAATCGCTCTCGTCCTGATCTGGCTCGCCTCCGGCTTTTATCGCGTTCAACCCGATGAACAGGGAGTGGTGCTGCGTTTCGGTGCCTGGGTCAGCACGACCCGACCCGGCCTCAACTACCATCTCCCCTATCCCATCGAGACGGTGTTGACGCCTGCGGTCACGCGCGTCAACCGAACCTCCGTCGGCTTTCGCTACGCGGCGGATGGCTCGGCACGTGATCTACCGCGCGAGAGTCTTATGCTTACCGGCAATCAGGATATCGTGGACATCAACTTCACAGTCTTTTGGGTCATAAAGGATGCTGGCAATTACCTGTTCAACGTCCAGGACCCGAAGGCGACCGTGAAGGCGGTCGCCGAGAGCGTCATGCGCGAGGTGATTGGCGAGAATCCGCTGCAATGGATCCTTACCCAGGGACGCTCCGTCATTGAGCAGCGAACGCAGCAAGCGATGCAGCAGATATTGGACAGCTATCACGCCGGCATCGAAGTGACGCAAGTGAACCTGCTCAAGGCCGATCCGCCGTCTCAGGTTATCGCGGCCTTCCGCGACGTGCAGGCCGCAAAGACCGACCGTGACCGCGAGCGTAACGAGGCGGAAGCCTACAGCAACGACGTCGTGCCGCGTGCCCATGGCGAGGCCAATCGCGTCATACAGCAGGCGGAAGCCTATAAGCAAAAGGCTGTCGCCGAGGCGCAGGGCGAGGCCGCACGCTTCCTAGCGCTCGACGCTCAGTATCGTGCAGCGAAGAGCATCACAGAGAAGCGGCTCTATATAGAAACCATGGAACAGGTTCTCGGTGGCGCCAATAAGGTAATCCTCGATCAAAAGGCCGGCCCCGGGGTCGTGCCCTACTTACCACTGCCGCAGATCAATCCCTCAGGTGGGAAGCCATCGGCGTCTGCAGCCGGAAAGGGCCCCCGATGAGACGCTCTCCGCTCCCGCTTTACATCGCCGTGGCGGTGGTCATCCTCCTGATCGTCGCCTTCAACTCCGTCTACACCGTGCCACAGACCGAACAAGCGCTGGTTCTACAGTTCGGGGCGCCGATCAAGGTTCTGGAAAAACCAGGCCTGAAGTTCAAGCTGCCTTTCGTCCAGGACGTTACTTACATCGATAAGCGTGTTCTCGGCCTCGAAGGCACCACGGAAGAGGTCATCACGTCGGACCAGAAGCGGCTCCTCGTCGATGCCTTTGCCCGCTACCGTATCGTCAACCCGCTCAAGTTCTATCAAAGTGTCGGCTCCGATGAAGTGGCGCAGGAGCGGCTTGCTAACTCGCTTAACGCCAGCCTCCGTCAAGTCATCGGCCAGGTCCCGTTACAGGCGTTGCTTATCCCTGAGCGCGAACAACTGATGACGCGCATTCAGAATATCCTTGGCAAGGATGCAAGCAGCTTCGGAATTAAGATCATCGACGTGCGCATCAAGCGCACGGACCTGCCCGAAGCCAACAGCGAGGCTATTTATCGCCGCATGCAGACGGCGCGTGAACGCCAGGCAAAACTGTACCGCGCCCAAGGCGCGGCGATCGCGACCCAAATCCGGGCCGATGCCGACCGCCAGCGCACGGTGATCCTCGCCGAGGCGCAAAAGACGGCGCAGATTCTGCGCGGCGAGGGCGATGCGGACCGGGCGAAGATACTCGCGGCGGCAGCCGATCAGGACCCGTCGTTTTATATCTTCTATCGTTCCTTGCAGGCGTATCGGCACGCGCTAACGGGTGACCATACGACATTGGTCCTTTCACCGAATTCCGAATTTTTCCGCTATTTGAACGGCGTACCACAGAGCAGCCCGGACACTACGACGGGGAAAAGCCAAAAAACACGGTAGGGACAGCGCTCGCAAAGCCGGGGCCGCGTGGCCGGCGCCCCCTGCTGCGTGAGATCAGGTCGAGCGCGCCGAAGCCGGCCCGACAAGGTACAATGAGAACTGAGTAAAAGGTGAACCACCCGTCGCGGCAAGCTCAGGGCGGGCGGCATTCGACGGCAGCCCTGCGAGATCAGATCGGTTTGGAGAACTAAAATGACTAACCTTCGCCTCGTGGCGTTCCAACCATTTCGGCGCTTTGCCGGCTGCCGTCGGTCCGGCCTCCTGGCCCTTTTCGCCTTGGTCGCGGCAGTCTGCGTGCCAGGCACAAGTCAGGCCAAGGATATTCCGGCGAGCTTTGCCGACCTTGTACAAAAGGTTTCGCCCGCCGTGGTGAATGTCTCTGCCGTCGAAAAGCACGGCGAACTCTCACAGCTTCAACAGCAATTGCCGGAGCTGCCTCCGGATTCGCCGTTCCGCCAATTCTTCAAGGATTTTCTCAAGCGCCAGCAGAGCCAGCCGACGCCGCCCGTGATTTCGCTTGGCTCGGGCTTCATCATCAGCGCCTCGGGCATCATCGTGACTAACGACCACGTGGTGAAGGACGCGGATCGGATTCGCGTCATTTTGCACGATCACACGGTCTTGCCGGCCAAAATCATTGCCGTCGATACCAAGACCGATATCGCGGTCTTGCGGGTCAAACCCCCGCATCCGCTGCCGGCGCTTCAATGGGGTAATTCGGATACCTCGCGCGTCGGTGACTGGGTGCTCGCCATCGGCAATCCCTTCGGCCTCGGCGGCACGGTCACGGCAGGGATAATTTCGGCCAGGGGGCGCGATCTGCACTCTGGGCCCTACGACGACTTCATTCAAACCGACGCGCCGATCAACCGCGGCAATTCGGGTGGGCCGCTGCTCAATATGGCGGGGCAGGTGATCGGCATCAATACGGCAATCTTCTCCGAAGGTGGCGGCTCGCTAGGCATCGGCTTCGCGATTCCCTCGAGCTTGGCTGAACCCGTGGTCGCGCAGCTTCTCGCCCATGGTCACGTCGAGCGTGGCTGGCTTGGCGTCCGCATTCAGACGGTCACCGAGGATATCGCGGAGAGCCTCGGCCTGAGCCGGCCAGAGGGCGCTCTCGTCGCCGCCGTTATTCCGAACAGTCCCGCGTCGCATGCCGATTTCAAGCCCGGTGACGTGATTCTTCGCTTCAACGGCAAACCAGTGAGCGAAATGGATGAACTGCCGCGCTTTGTCGCCGGAACGCCGGTCGGCAAGAGGGTGGCCGTAGATGTTTGGCGCGCAGGCAAGCACAAGACGCTCATGGTAACCATCGCCGAATTGAAGGAGCCAGCCCAGCACGCGATGAGCGAGAAGGCGAAAAAACAGCCCGAACACAAACCCCTTCAGCCACCCGGGGTGCAAACGCTCGGCATGACCTTGAACACGATAACCCCCGCCTTGCGTGAGAAATATAAGCTCGGCGAAAAGGTCTCAGGCGTTGTGATCACGGCGGTCAAGCCGAATGGCATCGCCGCTTCGCAGAACATCCAGCCAGGCGATGTCATCCTTCAGACCGGGCAGAGCCGCGTCACCACTCCGGCCGAGGTGGTGGCTGAAATCTCGGTAGCGCGGAAGGCAAAACGCGGCGCAGTGCTCTTCATGGTCGAACGAGGGACCGACCGTATTTTTGTTGCCCTGCCGCTCAAGGCCGGAGGTTGATCGTCGATCATCGAGCGCCAGAGCCCTGCTGAAACGGTCGCGCCGGCCTCGGTTCGGCGGGTTGCACGCCTGCCGGGCGCGGCGCTCAGTTTGCAAACTCGCTTTGGCGATAACCCTGCAGGTAGAGCACAGCGGTGAGATCGCCATGATTGATGCACACCTGCGCGTTTGCGGCAACGAGCGGCTTCGCATGATAGGCAACGCCAAGCCCAGCGGCCTGCAGCATCGGCAGATCGTTGGCGCCATCGCCGACGGCGAGACTTTCCTCGAGATTTAGTCCATGCGCGTGCGTGAGCTTGCGCAACGTTGCGAGCTTGGCTTCCGCCCCACGAATCGGTTCAAGCACTTGGCCCGTTAAAATGCCATCGACGACTTCGAGACGGTTCGCGTGGTCAAAGTCGAAGCCGGCGGCCTGCCGCACCCGGTTGGTGAAATAATTGAAGCCACCGGAGACCAGCACGGTCGTAGCACCGTTTCGGCGCATTGTATGAACTAGCGCCCGGGCACCAGGATTGAGCCGCACCCGCTCGCGAAACACCCTTTCGAAAACGCTCTCAGGCAACCCCCTGAGCAGAGACGCACGACGGCGGAGCGCGTTCGCAAAATCGATTTCACCCCGCATTGCCCGCTCGGTAAGCGCAGCGACCTCCGCCTTGAAGCCGGCGATATCGGCGAGTTCGTCGATGCATTCGACATTGACGATCGTGGAATCCATGTCGGCAAGAAGAAGCCGCTTGCGACGGCCGATTGCGGCCTGCACGGCGATGTCGATTGGGCGTTCGGCGAAAAGGCGGTGAAGCGCTTCCGCCGCCGCCTGCGGCGCGATGCCGTCAAATTCGACCTCGCCGGCAATGCCGGAGGCGAGCCAGCGCAATGGCGCGCTTGCGGCACCAAGTCTGCGAAGCAGCGCAATGGCCGCTTGCATGTCGTGATCTCCCACCGGCAATTCGGCGGGATTGCCAATTAGACTTAAGACATATTCCATGGGATCCGAAATTGTTGATCACGGACAGGCACCCCTTTCTAATCCGAGGCCGGAGCGTGGACAACCCGAGCAAGCGTAAAGGGCAGGCCGCGGTCGTCGTCGCGGGTCCGACGGCAAGCGGCAAATCAGAGCTTGCGCTCCGTCTTGCCGAGCGCTTCGACGGTATCATCATCAACGCCGACAGCATGCAACTTTACCGCGAGCTTAGGATTCTCACCGCGCGTCCCGGCGCCGCGGCAGAGGCCCGCTCCCCGCATCGTCTCTATGGCATTCTGCCAGCAGCCGAAGCTGGCTCCGTCGCCACTTGGCGTCGGCTTGCGCTCGCCGAAGTCGAAGCCGCCTGGGCAGGCGGCCACCTGCCGATCCTGGTCGGCGGCACCGGACTTTATCTGCACGCGCTCTATCGCGGCCTTGCGCCGGTGCCTGTGGTCCCGCCGTCAGTTGTGTCTGAGGCGACAGCGCTCCACGCCGAACTCGGCCCCAAAGCCTTCCATCGCGCGCTTGCCGACCGCGATCCCGAGATGGCAGCTAAGCTTCTCCCGTCCGATCGTCAACGCCTCGTCCGCGCCTTCAGCGTGATGGCGGCAACCGGCCGTTCGCTCGCCGCTTGGCAGGCCATGTCGCCGTCCGGGACCTTTGAGGCGCCGCTCGCGACCATCCACCTCAACCCGCCACGGAGCGAGATCTATGCCCGCTGCAATGCCCGTTTCAACGCCATGGTGCAGGACGGCGCGCTAGACGAGGTGGCGGCGCTCGTTACCCTCGGCCTCGACCCGGGTCTTCCTGCTATGAAGGCGCTTGGCGTGGCGCCGCTCAATCGCCATCTCCGCCGTGAGATAACGCTCGCCGAGGCGATCGCCGACGGTCAGCAGGCGACGCGGCGTTACGCCAAGCGGCAAATGACTTGGTTTCGTCATCGGCTGAACTTGAGCACCTCCAAGAGCGCGCAATTTTCGGAAAGTTTCGATCCCGAAATCTTTTCGTTTATTCGCCAGTTTTTGTTGACCGCCCGTTTATGAGCGTCTAGGTTCCCGTCTTCCGGCTTTTTTGGCGGAAATCCAGCGGCTCTTGGTCGAGAAAACAGGCCCCGGTATCCCGAGAGTCCGAGCGTACGGTTTTTCGGAAGGACGCAAGATTATGGTGCAGCGCGAGACTATGACCGGTGCGGAAATCATCCTGCAGGCCCTGGTCGATCAAGGCGTAGAGGTGGTTTTCGGTTATCCGGGCGGCGCCGTATTGCCAATCTACGACGCCATCTTCAAGCAGAACCGATTGCGCCATATTTTGGTTCGTCATGAGCAAGGGGCGGTTCATGCGGCCGAAGGCTATGCCCGGTCCACCGGCAAGCCAGGGGTCGTCCTTGTCACCTCCGGCCCGGGCGCGACCAACGCGGTAACCGGCCTGACCGACGCCTTGATGGATTCGATCCCCCTGGTCTGCCTAACCGGTCAGGTAGCGACCCATATGATCGGCAACGACGCGTTTCAGGAGGCCGATACCGTCGGCATCACACGTCCTTGCACCAAACACAACTACCTGGTCAAAGACGTGAACGACTTGGCGCGGGTGATGCATGAGGCGTTCCATGTTGCGACGACCGGACGCCCCGGTCCCGTGCTGGTTGACCTGCCGAAGGACATTACCCTAGCGCCCGGCCCCTACGTGCCACCCAGCGCGGTGCAACGACGCAGTTACCGACCTCAGGTCGCAGGCGACAAGGAACGCATCCGTGCCGCCGTCGAATTGATGCGCACGGCGAAGCGGCCGGTCTTCTATACGGGCGGCGGTATTATCAATTCCGGGTCCAACGCCGCAAAACTGCTACTCCGGCTCGTGCATGCAACCGGTTTTCCGATCACCACTACCCTCCTTGGCCTCGGGGGCTTTCCCGGCACCGACCGGCACGCGCTCGGCATGCTTGGCATGCACGGCACCTACGAGGCCAATATGGCGATGCACGACTGTGACGTGATGATCGCGATCGGCGCCCGTTTTGATGACCGCATCACCGGCCGCCTCAATGCATTCTCTCCGGGGTCGAAGAAGATCCATGTCGATATCGACCCTTCCTCGATCAATAAGAGCGTAGCGGTCGATATTCCCATCGTTGGCGACGCCGGCCATGTGCTCGAAGAAATGCTTGCCCAGTGGCAAAAGGGGAAGACCGGGAGCAACCGCGACGCCCTCGACCACTGGTGGGCGCAGATCGATCGCTGGCGAAGCCGCGATTGCCTGAAATATCGCAAGGACGACAAGATCATCAAACCGCAGTACGCCCTCGAACGGCTCTATGCCGCAACCCGCAGCCGTGATGACGTCTACATCACTACCGAAGTTGGACAGCACCAGATGTGGGCCGCCCAGTTCTTCAAGTTCGATAAGCCGAACCATTGGATGACGTCAGGAGGACTCGGCACCATGGGATATGGTCTGCCAGCGGCACTCGGCGTTCAGGTTGCGCATCCGGAGGCGCTCGTCATCGATATCGCGGGCGAAGCTTCGATTCTGATGAATATTCAGGAGCTTTCCACCATTGCCCAGTACCGGCTTCCGGTAAAGGCCTTCATCTTGAACAATCGCTACATGGGGATGGTGCGCCAATGGCAAGAGATGCTCCACGGCGGTCGCTATGCGGAGAGCTACATGGAGTCTCTGCCAGATTTCGTGAAGCTCGCAGAGGCGTTCGGCGCAATGGGCCTGCGCGCAGACAAGCCAGCGGAACTCGACAGCGTGATCGAGACGATGCTGAACCATCCCGGCGCCGTGGTCTGCGATATCGCCGTGGATCCGGCCGAAAATTGCTTCCCCATGGTGCCGTCGGGGGCGGCGCATAACGAGATGATCCTTGGCGCCGATGGCGAAACAACACCTCTGCCCGAAGTGAGCGACGAAGGCCTGACCTTGGTATAGTCCAGTCCGGGTCACCCGTTCCCGGCATGCGCAGGAAGAATGGGGACGCCCGCTTGGCAAGAGGGATTGCCGTGAGCAACGTGCGAAACGAAGCGGTCGAGCAACATACGATTGCCGTGCTTGTGGACAACGAAGCGGGCGTACTGGCCCGAGTTATCGGCTTGTTTTCGAGTCGCGGCTACAATATTGAGAGCTTGACCGTGGCCTCAGTGGATCCGGCAAACAATCTTTCCCGCATCACCGTGGTGACTTCGGGCACGCCGATGGTGATCGAGCAGATCAAGGCGCAGCTCTTCCGCCTAGTGCCGGTCCACAAGGTTTCGGATCTCACCACCGAGGGGCCATTTATCAGCCGCGAACTCGCCTTGGTCAAGGTCGTCGGTGCCGGCGAAAAGCGAGTCGAGGCGCTCCGCATCGCTGACATCTTCCGCGCCCGGGCGCTTGATTCCACTCGTGATTCCTTCGTCTTCGAGATTTCCGGCTCGACCGAGAAGCTCGACGCCTTTATTGGCCTGATGCGCGACCTTGGCATGGTCGACCTATCGCGCACCGGCTCGGTTGCGATCCAACGCGGAGCCGGCAGCATGTAACGCTTCGTTCCAGGATGCGGGACGGAAAAGACGAACCAGACAAACTCCGGGCTAATCCCGGATATTCTATTGCAGAAGGAGGGAGCCATGCGTGTCTATTACGACCGCGACGCCGACGTGAACTTGATCAAGGGAAAGAAGGTGGCGATTGTCGGGTTCGGCAGCCAAGGCCATGCCCATGCCCTGAACCTGAAGGATTCCGGCACCAAAAACGTCATCGTCGCCCTACGATCCGGCTCTGCCGGCGTCAAGAAGGCCGAAGCCGCAGGCTTCGAGGTCAAGAGCCCGGCCGAGGCTGCGCGCTGGGCCGACGTCGTCATGGTGCTGACCCCGGACGAGACTCAGGGCGAACTCTACACCGCCGAGCTCCATCCCAATCTCAAACAAGGTGCCGCGCTCGCATTCGCGCACGGCCTCAACATTCATTTCAATCTTATCGAGCCGCGCGCCGATCTCGATGTCTTCATGATCGCGCCGAAAGGGCCGGGCCATACGGTTCGCTCCGAATATCTCCGCGGCGCCGGCGTGCCTTGTCTTCTTGCGGTGGCGCAGAATGCAACCGGTAACGCGCAGGAGATCGGTCTTTCGTACGGCGCAGCCATTGGCGGCGGCCGCGCTGGCGTCATCGAGACCACCTTTCGTGAGGAATGCGAGACTGATCTTTTCGGCGAGCAAAGCGTGCTATGCGGCGGGTTGGTCGAATTGATTACCGCCGGCTACGAAACCTTGGTCGCAGCCGGGTATGCCCCGGAGATGGCCTATTTCGAATGCGTGCACGAGGTCAAGCTAATCGTCGACCTGATCTATGAGGGCGGGATCGCCAACATGAACTATTCGGTCTCCAACACCGCCGAATACGGCGAGTACACCCGCGGTCCGCGCATTATCAACGCCGCCGTGCGCGAGGAAATGCGCCGTGTTCTAAGTGAAATTCAATCCGGCCACTTTACCCGGGAATGGATGCTGGAAAATCGCGTCAACCAGACCTCGTTCAAGGCCATGCGTCACCGTTCTGCCAGTCATCCGATCGAACAGGTGGGCGAGAAACTCCGGGCGATGATGCCTTGGATTGGCCAGAATCGGCTGGTGGATAAGGCCCGAAACTAGCTTGGACGACAGCCGACGCGCTCAGTCTGAGCATCAGCGCCGCCTCCGTTTAGCATGCCAATTCAATGGGCTAGCGCTTGGTCTCCCAACGCCGAGACAATACGGGGGATCAAGCGAAGCTGCCCTAGCGGCCAAAACCAAAGCCTTGATCCCGATCACATGGCCGTGCCGTGGATTTGAGCGTTAGCCGCCGCAAATAGACACCGGCGCCAGCGATCTCGCGGGCACAGCAATCGGTGCCTAAGTGCCGATTTTTGTTATTAAGTATATAAAGGTATTGCGACACGCCGTAAATTCGGCGTACAAGGGTTCTGTTCTTGTCGACAGTTTTAACTTCGCGTTAACCGCATATAGGGAAACTGTCGAGGCAGTGTTCTGAGACAGCGTTTGTGTGCGGTAGGATGGAACTGGACGTGAGAGGCCAACTCGTCAGCGCCAAAGATGTGAGCGGAGAGCCCCAGGCTCGCCGGCTTTTTGGCTTTGCGCTGCGGACCCGCGTCGTTGCCGCCACAGGCCGCGAGTCCCTTCGACTCTCGCTTAGTCGCCCCTGATCGGGTCGTCGGCTGGCAGCCGATAACCGAGCAGGGGCATAAGAACTAAGCATGAATGGGGCTCGATCTCTGAAGGATAGGAACAATGAACACGCCTGTGGTGCCCGCGAAAAGCGGCAAAGATAACAATAATCGCGCGAATAACAGCGTTGATGACAAAAACCGAGTTGTGATTTTCGATACGACCTTGCGCGACGGTGAGCAGTCGCCCGGCGCGAGCATGAATCTTGAGGAAAAGCTGAGGATCGCGGAAGCGCTCGAAAGCTTGGGTGTTGACGTGATTGAAGCGGGCTTTCCGATTTCCTCGAACGGCGATTTCGAAGCCGTTCAAAATATCGCCAAGTTATTGAAGAAGACGGTCGTTTGCGGTCTCGCCCGTGCGGGTCGCAAGGACATAGACCGCGCCGCCGAAGCATTGAAGCCCGCCGTGCGGCCACGCATCCACACCTTCATCTCCACGTCGCCGTTGCACATGAAATTCAAGCTTCAGATGCAGCCACAGCAGGTACATGAGGCCGTGATCGCAAGCGTCACCCATGCCCGCAACCTCTGCGACGACATCGAGTGGAGCTGTGAGGACGGCACCCGTTCCGACATAGATTTCCTTTGCCGTCTGGTCGAGAGCGCGATCAAGGCCGGGGCCACCACGATCAACGTTCCCGACACCGTCGGCTATACCCTGCCGGATGAATATTCCCGGCTCTTCCAGGCGCTCATCACGCGCGTGCCAAACATCGACAAGGCACGGCTTTCCACCCATTGCCACAACGATCTCGGCCTCGCCGTCGCGAATTCGCTGGCCGCCGTCCAAGCCGGCGCGCGGCAGGTGGAATGCACCATCAACGGCCTCGGCGAACGTGCCGGCAACGCGGCGCTCGAAGAAATCGTCATGGCGATTCGGACGCGGAACGATCTACTGCCGTTCAGGACTGGCATCCGGACCGAGGAAATCACCCGCACCTCGCGTCTCGTCTCATCGGTCACCGGTTTCCTGGTGCAGAACAACAAGGCGATTGTCGGCGCAAATGCCTTCGCCCATGAGTCAGGCATCCACCAGGATGGTATGCTGAAGAACGCCGGCACCTATGAGATCATGACGCCGGAATCGGTTGGCCTCAACCAATCGAAGCTGGTGCTGGGCAAACTGTCTGGGCGCCATGCGTTCCGCGAGAAACTGCGCGAACTTGGCTACGACAGCTTGGGCGAGAACGCGCTCGCCGACGCCTTTCGCCGGTTCAAGGATCTTGCGGATCGAAAACGGGAAGTTTTCGACGAGGACCTCATCGCTCTCGTTGATGACACGGTTTTCCGCGGCCAGGACCGCATTCGGTTCGTGAGCCTGAAGGTGGTCTGCGGGTCGGAGGGCCCCCAAACGGCAACACTTACGCTAGAGATCGACGGCGAGCAGAAAGACACGACGGCGACCGGCAACGGCCCGGTCGATGCCACTTTCAACGCCATCAAGGCCTTGTTCCCGCATACCGCCAACCTGAGGCTGTTCCAGGTCCATGCCGTGACCGAAGGTACAGATGCGCAGGCCGAAGTGACGGTGCGACTCGAGGAGCAGGGTCGCACGGCGAACGGCCAAGCAGCGGACCCAGATACCCTGGTCTCCGCCGGGCGGGCCTATGTAAACGCGTTGAACAAGATTCTGGTCAAGCGCACGAAAAGCGCCCCGACCGCCCTGTTGGCGTAACCCGGATCCGCGCAGCGCACCGGGGGGATGATTTTCAGCAGCCGGCCCAGCGGCCAAATCGACCGTTGAGCCGGCTGCCTTATGGTTAGGCGTTGAACGGAGACCGTATGCTTTCCAAACTGCTCGGCATGATGTCGGCCGATATGGCGATCGACCTGGGAACAGCGAATACGCTAGTCTATGTGAAGGGTCGTGGCATTGTCCTCAACGAACCTTCGGTGGTCGCGATCGTCAACCTGCGAGGCAAGAAGCAGGTGCTTGCCGTTGGCGATGAAGCCAAACTGATGCTGGGCCGTACGCCCGGCAATATCGAGGCCATTCGCCCCTTGCGCGACGGGGTGATCGCCGACTTCGAAATCGCCGAGGAGATGATCAAGCATTTCATCCGCAAGGTGCACAACCGGCGGTCCTTTGCTTCGCCGCAGGTGATCATCTGCGTGCCGTCGGGTTCGACCGCGGTCGAGCGTCGGGCCATTCAAGAATCAGCGGAAAGTGCCGGCGCCCGCCGCGTCTATCTTATCGAAGAGCCGATGGCGGCGGCAATTGGCGCCGGACTGCCGGTGACCGAACCGACCGGCTCCATGGTCGTCGACGTCGGCGGCGGCACCACCGAAGTCGCGGTACTATCGCTCGGCGGCATCGTCTATTCTCGCTCGGTCCGCGTGGGCGGCGACAAGATGGACGAAGCGATCATTGCCTATATCCGGCGCAACCATAATCTCCTGATTGGCGAAGCCAGTGCGGAACGGATCAAGAAACAGATCGGCTCTGCGTGCCCACCCGAAGACGGCAATGGTTTGGTCATGGAGATCAAGGGCCGCGATCTGATGAACGGCGTTCCGAAGGAACTGGTGGTGAGCCAACGCCAGATAGCCGAGAGCTTGGCCGAGCCGGTCGGAGCCATCGTCGAGGCGGTAAAAGTTGCGCTTGAACATACTGCACCAGAACTCGCGGCCGATATCGTCGACAAGGGCATAGTGCTCACCGGTGGCGGCGCGCTGCTTGGCAACCTGGATTACGTGCTGCGGCACGCGACCGGCTTGCCCGTAACCATTGCGGACGAGCCGCTCTCATGTGTCGCGCTCGGTACCGGCCGAGCTATCGAAGACATGCGAAGCTTGCGTCATGTGCTCTATACGCCTTATTGATCTGTTATTGTTCGGTTAACGGATTATTGCTAAATCGTTGGGGGCGCGGTTGCAGATATAACCGTGCATGGCAACAGCTCAGGGCGCGCAGGAAGAAGAACAAGAGCTGACAACACCCGAGAGGGCCGCACTAAGGGGATGAAGGGCGACACGTGCGTCTAAGGGGTAACGGCATTTCCACCCTGGGTCTCTCGCTCAAAGCGACGGTTCAGCGATTCGCCGCAGCGCTGCTTGTCATGACGGCCCTTGGCCTCGTGATTCTTGGAAAGGCGGACGCGCCGCTGATCACGAACTGGCGAATTTTCCTGACTGACGCCGTAACACCGATCCTCGCCGTCATCCAGCAACCCGTGCAAGCGGCAAGAAACGTCATCGCGGAAGCACGGGCCTGGACCAGCCTGCGTGCAGAAAATGTTCAGCTTCGGGAAGAAAATGCGCGGCTCCAGACGTGGCGGCAACTTGCCGTGCGCTATCGGTATGAGAATCGCCACCTCCGTCACCTTCTTAGGATGACTCGAAGCCCAGCGCCGACCTTCATATCCGCTCGCGTCGTTGGCGATTCGGGAAGCCCTTTTGTGCGGACGCTGCTGCTCGCTGCTGGCTCTGAAAACGGAATCGTGCCTAATCAGGCGGTGATCGCGGCGGGCGGCTTGGTCGGTCGCATCGTCGAGGTCGGCAATCGCTCTGCCCGTATCCTGCTCCTCACCGACCTCAACTCGCGGGTGCCGGTGCGCCTCGCCGGTTCGGGCTACCGCGGCATCCTGATCGGCAACAATTCACCGCAGCCCGATCTCACCTATCTTCCGGCCCGCGCCAAGGCGCATCCTGGCGACGAAGTTGTGACATCAGGCGATGGCGGCTTGTTTCCGCCGGGCTTGCCCGTGGGCGTCGTAACCCGAGTCATGGGCACAGCCGTCCAGGTTCGACCCTATGTCGACGACGATAAGGTCGAGTTCGTCAGTGTCGTCCGTTATCGCCTGACAGCCCCGAAGGACGCCACATCGGAAAGCGCGAGCGTAGCCTCGAGACAACGTCGCGCATTATCAAAGCAATGATCCTGCCCCTGGGCGAGCAAGTGCGGCGCGGTGTTCAAGGCATCACGCCGGTAGTGGTCGTGCTCGTTCTTATCCTATTGAGCGTTGTTCCGTTTGAGATTCCTGATCTCGCGCGAATCACGCCGCTTCTCGCCTTGACGGCAATCTATTACTGGAGTGTTTATCGCCCCACGCTGATGCCGGTCGTGGTGGTATTTATTCTCGGGTTGCTACAAGATCTCCTGAGCGGCGGCGTTATCGGCTTGACTGCCCTGGTATTTGTGGTGGTCCGAGAACTGTCGGTTTCACAACGCCGTATCCTCGCCGGCAATCCCTTCTTTATTAGCTGGTCTGGATTCGGCCTGATCACGATCGGCGCTGAATTGTTCCGCTGGGCTATCGGCAGTATCTTCTTTGAGAGAATGCTTGACCTTGGACCGGTTGCAGCCAGCGCAGCGCTGACGATTGCGCTCTATCCGCCGTTCGCCTGGGCCTTCAGCCATGTCGAGCAGCGGGTCATCAAGTATCGCTAGGCCATGGATCGCCGGGACTCTGATCGCTACAAGGTTTTGACGCGCCGAGCCATATTGGTCAGCGGGGCGCAGATCGGGCTGATCGGCGCCCTGGTCGGACGACTCTATTATCTTGAGGTCGTGGAGGCGTCAAAATACAAGCTGCTTGCCCGCGACAACAGCATCGGCGTCCGTTTCATCGTGCCGGTACGCGGCCGCATCTTCGATCGCTTTGGCGCGGATGTCGCTACCAACAAACGCAACTACCGCGTGCTGCTCCTACCAGAACAGGCGGATAACGTCGGCGCAACGCTCGATAAGCTCGCCGAGATCATCCCGATCGATGCCGAGAAGCGACGCGACATCGAGCAGCAGATCGAAAAGCGGGATTCCTTCATTCCGGTCACGGTGGCAAACCACCTGACTTGGAACCAATTCGCGCGTGTCAATGTTCTTATCCCGTCGCTGCCAGGCGTACAGCTCGGGGTCGGCCTGACGCGGCACTATCCGATGGGCGATGAACTCGCCCATATTCTCGGCTATGTCGGTGCCCCAACTGAGAAGAATGTCCGAAATGATCCCCTCTTGGAGTTGCCGGGATTTCAGGTCGGGAAGAATGGGATCGAAAAGCACTATGACCTCGCGCTTCGCGGTAAGGCCGGCTACCGCCGCGTCGAGGTCAACGCCATGGGACGCGAAGTGCGCGAACTGCAACGAAATAACGGCACCCCAGGCCTCAACATAAACTTGACCATCGACGCGCGCCTGCAGAGCTTTTTAAGCCAGCGCTTGGCCGCTCACCGTATCGCGACGGGCGTCGTTCTCGACGTCACGACCGGCGACATCTTGGCCATGGCCTCGACACCGTCCTATGATCCGAACGACTTCGTCCTCGGCATCACCAACACGGAATGGCACCAGCTCAACAGCGATCACCGGCACCCCCTCAACGATCTCGCGGTCACCGGGCAATTTCCGCCCGGTTCGACGTTCAAGCCGGTCGTCGCCCTGGCCGGGCTTGAATGCGGCGCCATCCAGCCGAGTACCGAGTTCTTCTGTCCCGGCTATTACCGCCTTGGTAATGCCGTTTTCCATTGCTGGAAGCTCGGCGGTCATGGGTGGATCGACCTCGAACACGCGATCGAGCAGTCCTGCGATGTCTATTTTTACAATGTCGCCCACCGCACGGGAGTGAACAACATCGCGGAAATGGCGCATCGCTTCGGCTTCGGCCACGCCACTGGAATCGACCTGCCCGGCGAAGCATCGGGTCTTATCCCCACCCCGGCCTGGAAGGAAAACACGCTCGGCCGGCCGTGGGAGCCGGGCGAAACGCTGATCACCGGCATCGGACAAGGTTATGTCCTGGTGACACCGCTGCAACTCGCGGTCATGGCGGCGCGGCTCTCGAACGGTGGCTTTGGCGTCACGCCGCGACTTGTGCGCAATCCCGCGGTCATGGCGGCAAACGACATGCCGCAGGCGGCGGCCAACCCGACCCACAACTCGCTTGGCCTGAACCGCGCCAATGTCGAAGTCATTCTCTCGGCCATGAAGCTTGTGACCAGCAGCCCCTACGGCACCGCCTATGCCCAACGCATCACCGAGCCTGGCTTCGCCATGGCTGGAAAGACTGGCACTGCCCAGGCACGTCATCTCAAGGTGCGGACGATCGGTCTTAACCGCTATAAACTGGTTCCCTGGATCGAACGCGACCACGGCCTCTTCATTTGCTTCGCGCCAGAAGATTCGCCGCGCTATGCCGCAGCCTTTGTCATAGAACATGGCGGCGAAAGCTCACGTGCCGCTGCGATCGCCCACGACGTGATGCTTCAAACCCAGATTCTCGCGCCGTTGGCGCGTCCGGCAGCTGCCGGCCTCTATGGCACCACAGAACGGACCAGCTGAAGGATGGACGACGGCTTCGCTCACGAAGGCACCAATCTGACGCTCAGTCGAAAGCTTCTCACAGTGAACTGGGGGCTGGTGTTCCTCCTTTGCCTGATCGGCGCCATCAGCATCGTCATGCTTTATTCAGCCGCCAACGGACACATGCGGCCATGGGCGTCACGTCAACTTTTGCACTTTGGCGAAGGCTTCGTGATCTTGTTTGCGGTGGCCCTGACTGATCTCCGCTTCTGGCTCAAATATGCCTATTTGATCTATCTCGGCAGCTTGCTGCTCCTGGTATTGGGGGACGTGTCGGGCACAGTCGGGCTTGGTGCGAAGCGCTGGATCGAACTCGGCCCTGTCCAGCTCGAGCCCTCGGAGGTAGCCAAAGTCGCCCTTGTGCTCGCACTCGCCCGCTACTTCAGCGGCCTGCCGATCGAGGAAGTGACGCGCATGCGGCGGCTTCTTGCGCCGATCGGCTTGGTCTTCGCGCCGACGCTGCTCGTATTGCGTCAACCCGATCTTGGCACCGCCTTTCTTCTGTCCATGATCGGGGCCGCGATGTTTTTTCTTGCCGGCGTTCGGTGGTGGAAATTTGCTGTCGCCCTCGTCATCGTTGCGGCGGTGATCCCGGTTGGTTGGCATTTCCTGCACGCCTACCAAAAGGAAAGGCTGCTGGGTTTTCTTCACCCCGAAAGCGATCCCTTGGGCGCTGGATATCATATAATCCAGTCGAAGATCGCTCTCGGCTCGGGTGGCGTTTTCGGTAAGGGGTTCCTGCGCGGAACTCAAAGCCAGCTCGACTTTCTGCCGGAAAAGCAAACCGACTTCATCTTTACCACCCTCGCCGAGGAATTCGGGATGGTCGGGGCACTCACGCTGCTCGCCCTCTACGTTTTAATCTTCACCTACGGCTTCGCCATCGGGTTGACTTCCCGCAACCAGTTCGGTCGACTGCTGGCGCTCGGCATCGCCACCATGGTGTTCCTTTATGTCTTTGTGAACATCGCAATGGTGAGCGGCTTGGTGCCGGTCGTCGGCGTGCCCTTACCGCTGGTCTCCTACGGCGGCACGGCGCTTCTGACCCTGATGTTCGCCTTCGGCCTGTTGCTGTGCGTCTCGGTGCACCGCGATCTCCGGCTACCCATCCGGGGAGGGGTCTCCACGCCGCTCTAACGAGCCCACGCCTCTCGCCGAAGTGGTATGTTAGCGAAATGTGTAGGATTAAGGGCAGGATTCCTCCCGCCAAAGTCGCATCGACCGAAATAATCTCTATTCCCGCTATATTCCTTAGATTTCGGCATCGACGGCGCTGGAACAGACCCATCCTGTCCGTGTATTTTCACATGTCACGATATCAAGGCATCCGTTTGCCAGAGAAAACGATCATGCGTCACTCCTTGTCGTTTATCGGGCTCGCTACGGCCCTCATCGTTGGCGCTTGTGCTAATGGCGTAACCACGATCTATGGACAAGACCAGACGATGTTGTATTCGCCGGGTTTTGTGCCCTATGTCACGCAGTCCGGTAACATCAATACCGTTATCCGCGGCAACCCGTTTGGCCCCGGCCCGCTTGCCGATCCGGAGGTAATCGCCGCGAGCCTGCAGTCGCCAGCCTGGTATCCTCAATTCCACTTCAGCACCCGGCCCGTGCCGGGACAGCAGACCGATATTCGGATCGTGCTGATCTTCAATCCGGCGGACCGTTCGTCCGGCGGCAACGACACATGCCTGGCACCACAGCAGCAGCCAATATACGCTGGCGGCGGGCCAATCCGACTGCAGGCTGCCCTCTGCGTCGGTAACCATTATGTCTCTCACCTTGCGGTCATCGGACCATCGGCGTCGAGCCCGCAGGATCCAGCCTTCCGCGACATGATGGACCAAGTGATCGCCTCCCTCCTGCCGCCGATCGGCAGCCAAGACATCACCAGCTATCCGCAAGGCGGTTTCTTGTCACGGTAGTTACTACCCCGCACGGGAACCGGCAGCTGACATCCCTAGGGCTTGGCCGCGAAAGTGAGCGATACAAGGGAATTTTTATCATTTTCTCGCGTTCGCTATTGCGGTAAGCCATTGACATATGAAACTTTGCGACTACATTTCGGGGTAGCAATTGGGTATCTTTGGCGCGAAGGAGCGCCACGTCTATCACGCAAAGGCACATGAATTTTTCCAACCTCGGGCTGAGCTCGGAGGTTCTCAGGGCGGTTGCGGACGCAGGCTATACGGCACCGACGCCCATTCAAATCGAAGCTATCCCCCAGATCCTGGCTGGTCGCGACGTTCTTGGAACGGCGCAGACCGGGACCGGCAAAACGGCTTCGTTTGCGCTGCCAATGATCGACATTCTGGCGGCCGGCCGCTCCAAGGCCCGGATGCCGCGTTCGCTGGTTCTGGAACCGACGCGCGAACTCGCCGATCAGGTCGATAAGAGCCTCGAACTCTATGGCGCCTACCATAAGCTTTCGACCGCACTGCTTATCGGCGGCGTTGCCTTCACTGAACAGGAGCGTAAACTCGACCGCGGCGTCGACGTGCTGATCGCGACGCCGGGCCGGCTCCTCGACCTTGTCGGCCGCGGCAAGATCCTGCTCACCGGGGTACGAATTCTGGTCATCGACGAAGCCGACCGCATGATGGATATGGGCTTCATGCCAGACGTGCAGCGCATCGTCGCGCAACTGCCACGCAACCGCCAGACGTTGTTCTTCTCCGCCACCATGTCGCCTGAGATGCGCAAGCTCGCCGACATATTCCTGGCCAACCCAAAGGAGGTCTCGGTGTCGGCGCCGAGCGCGCCGGCGGCGAATGTGCAACAGAACCTGATCCGGGTTTCTGCCCGTGACAAGCGACAAGCCCTTCGTCACCTCCTGGAAACCGAATTGGTCAAGAACGCGCTGATCTTCTGTAATCGCAAACGCGACGTCGACGGCCTCGCTAAATGGCTGGTCAAACTTGGCTTTAGTGCCGCCGCCTTGCACGGCGATATGGCGCAATCCGCGCGCACCGAAGTCCTAGAGCGCTTCAAGACCGGGGAAATCCTGCTTCTCGTCGCTTCCGATGTGGCCGCGCGCGGCCTCGACGTCCGCGGTTTGAGTCATGTTTTCAACTTCGATGTCCCACGCAATCCGGAAGACTATATCCACCGCATCGGCCGCACCGGTCGCGCCGGCTTGAGTGGTCAGGCGCTAACCCTGGTATCGCCTGAAGATGAGCCGAACGTGGCCGCGATCCATGCGCTGACAGGCAAAGACATTCCCGCTATCCGGCGCGACGGCATCGAGGAGCCGGAGCCCGTTGCCGCCAGCGGACAGGACGCGATCAGCCGAGGGGAGCGGCGTAGGAGTAAGAGCGGCAGCAAAAGGCCGCGGCAGGGTCAGGCCAAAGCCGACCGGGCGGTCGTATTTGATGGGCCCTCCGATCCCAAGACGGCGGATACGCGCCGAAATGAGGCCGGACCGAACGACTCCCGACTGCCGGCTCCGAAGCCGCGAAAAGCAGATGAGGCCCACGGCAAGCGCGCCCCCAAAGGCGGCAAGCGTTCCGAGGTGGATCGGGATCATGGCCAGCCGGTTGTCGGCTTCGGCGACCATGTGCCTGCCTTCCTGATGCACGGCCCTCTGTTCCCAAATCGCTCGTAACCCCTCCGTAGCGGCCGGCACCCGCCAATCGCCGTTCGCGACGCCGCACCCGGTTGACGGCTCTATCGACGGAGAGGCAGACTCGCCGCCGATTGTTTTGATTGACCCGTCAGGCTGGGGGAGGGCCATGGCCTATCAAACCATCATCTTCACCATTGAAGCCAGCCTCGCCCGGCTGACGCTCAATCGCCCCGACCGGCTGAACAGCTTCACTGACGCGATGCACGCCGAGTTACGCCAGGTGATGGCGGAGCTTGAGGCAGAACCTGCCCTCCGCGCCCTCTTGATTACTGGTGCGGGACGTGCCTTCTGCGCTGGCGCCGACCTCGGCCAGCGCCAGCCGACCGGCACCGATTCGCGTCCTGATCTTGGCCGGTCGCTGGAGGAAAATTATAATCCTCTGATCCGCAGTCTGCGGGGCCTCGAAATCCCGACCGTCGCCGCGGTCAACGGCCCTGCCGCTGGCGCCGGCATGTCACTGGCGCTTGCTTGCGACATTGTCATCGCCGCCCGCTCCGCCTATTTCCTGCAGGCCTTCTGCAATATCGGCCTTATACCAGATGCAGGATCGACTTATTTCCTGCCGCGTCTGATCGGGCCGGCACGCGCCGCCGGCCTGGCAATGCTGGGAGAAAGACTGCCGGCCGCGACGGCAGCGGAATGGGGCCTCATCTGGAAATGCGTTGACGACGGCGCACTCATGACCGAGGCCGAGGCGCTGGCGAAAAAGCTTGCCCAAGGCCCAACCAAGGGGCTCGGCCTGATCAAGGCGACGCTCAACCACTCGCTTGCCAACGATCTCGACCGTCAGCTCGATGCCGAACGCGACGCCCAGCGCGAGGCCGGCATGAGCGACGACTTTCGCGAGGGCGTAGTCGCTTTTATGGAAAAGCGACCGGCACAATTCACCGGCCGATGATCTCAGTGGCAAGGTTGGCGGAATCTTGGGAGAAATCCCAACAATAACGTATCTGATCGAGAACTTGGGTGCCGACCCGGATTCTTCCTGGTTCGACAGCCACCCCACCCTGGGCCACATAAAATTGGCGCGCCGTCTCGTTTTTCGCCAACACCCACAGCCAGGCCGCGACCGCCCGAGAAGCCGCGATCTCAACCAGCGTCCGGCTCAGAAGGGCGCGGCCGATTCCCTGGCGCCAGCGCCGTGGATCCACATAGAGCATGGTGATTTCAGCCTCGTCGCGGCTCGCAAAACCCGCTACTTCGCCCTCGACCTCGGCGACCTTGGTCAACAGCCTGTGGTCGAAGGCTCGCTGCCAGCGGATCGCGATCCGGGCGAAATCCCGCCGATCAAGGACCGCCGATTCGATGATCTCGCCATAGGCCGCGCGCCAACTCGCGATCTCCACCTTGGCGATGCCAGGAATGTCTTCCACCGTCCAATCGCGTACGCGATGGAGGCGCGTCATCGCTCAGGCTTTCGTCCCGGTACGCTGATGGGGTTGCCGCCGCCGTCCGGAACACCCCGCCGTCGTCGGGTCGGAACCGCTGCCGCGAAGGCCGTCCTGGCCCATTCAAGGAAAGCGTCAGGCTCATCCAAGAGTCTGTCCGGAACCTCGAAATAAGGCAGACCGATTTCCTGTCCGCCGGTCCGCTCGTAGGTGATTTGACTCATGCCGGCTGCTTCGTAGGCTGCTCGGCTCTCAGCGGTGACCTTGAAATAGAGCGTCTCGTCAATGATCAGGCCAAACATACCACGCGTATTAAATATGCCGACGGCGCCGAACATGCGGCGAAAGCGGATCGCCCCAAGCGGTGCCAAGAGCTCGGCGAGGTAATTCTGAAATTCGCTTTCGGTCGACACCGGCGCAATCTCCGCCCGTGGCCTGCGTCAATCTGACGCTATTCACGCTCTTCAAGCCAAGCCATTTGAATCGCCTCAAGGACCTTTTCGTTCGATCGCCGAGGATCGTCCGCGAAGCCCTCCAAATTCAGGATCCACTTATGCAGATCGGTGAAACGCAGGTTGACGACATCGGCGTCCGGATGCGCCTCGTCCAGTGCGATCGCGATCTCGCGCACGTCGGTCCAACACAAGCTCATACCTCCTCCCATCCGCGATCCGACTGCAGTTCTATTTCTGCGGCATCATATTACGCGTTGCCGCCGGCAACGTTACGGTTAGGCCGTCCAGTTCCTCGCTCATGATGATCTGGCAGCCGAGACGCGAAGTGTGGGTAAGGCCGAAGGCGAGGTCGAGCATATCTTCCTCCTCCTCGGTCGGCTCGCTGAGGCGGTCAAAGTCATCTTCGTCGACGATGATGTGACAGGTGGAGCAGGCAAGCGATCCTTCGCATGCACCCTCGAGGTCGATGTTGTTACGATGCGCAATTTCCAACACGGAAAGCCCGACCGGCGCGTCGACTTCGGTACGATGGCCGTCAGTAGAAACAAACGTCATTTTCGGCATATAGACTTCCTCAAAACCAACTCATCCCTATGATCTGAAAAGCTATCGACTGATGAGATCGGACAGGTGGTCGATATTGATGCCGCGCAAGGCGTTGCGCATCCCCTGGTCCATCCGCCGGCTAGCGAATTCCACAGTCGCCGCGTCGAGCGCCTTCACACCGGCGCTGATGGCATCCCGATCCGGACCGGTCAGCGCATCACGAAGCGTGGCGGCGACTACGTCGATTTCGCGCCGTTCGACAGAATTCAACAGGCCACCATCTGCTTTCAGCGCCGCGTCAAGCGCAAGCAGAACGCGTTCTGCTTCGACCTTCGCCTCGGTAAGAAGGCGTACGGTCATGTCGTCGGCCGCATTCTCCATGCTCTGGCGCAGCATCTCCGCCATCTCGTCTTCGCTCAAGCCATAGGACGGCTTGACCTCGACCGTCTGGTGCACGCCGGTCATGGTTTCCTCGGCGGTGACACTAAGGAGCCCGTCGGCGTCGACGGCAAAGGTTACGCGAATGCGGGCGGCGCCCGCAGTCATTGCAGGGATGCCCTGCAATTCGAAGCGGGCGAGACTGCGGTTCTGTGGTGCAAGCTCGCGCTCGCCCTGTACGACATGGATCGCCATGGCACTCTGTCCATCTTGATACGTCGTGAACTCCTGAGCGCGGGCAGCCGGGATTGGCGTGTTGCGTGGGATCACCTTTTCGACCAACCCCCCCATCGTCTCAATGCCAAGCGAGAGCGGCACCACGTCAAGAAGCAGCGTATCACCGCCCCGGGTCAAGGCTTCGGCCTGAAGAGCAGCGCCGAGGGCAACCACCTGATCGGGATCGATATCGCCGAGGGGCGGACCACCGAACAGTTCTGCGACGCGCTGCCTTACCAGGGGAACTCTCGTCGCACCTCCGACCAGAACGACTCCCTTGACCTCCTCGATGCTCAATCCTGCGTCGGCGAGCACTGCCGTCGCGGTCTTGATTGTGCGGTCAACCAAGGGCCTGATCAGCGCTTCGAATTTTACGCGGTCGACGCGATGTCGGCTCGTCACACCCCCCGCCTCGATCCGCCATTCCCCTTCGCTCTCTGCCGTCAGCGTTTCCTTCGCTTCGCGCGCAAGCGCCAGAAGTCGCTTCGTTTCCGCCACCGAAAGCGTGGGCCGATCACTGCCGCGCTCGTCTAAAAAATGTTCGGCCAAAAGATGATCAAAATCGTCGCCTCCAAGGGCGGCATCGCCGCCAGTTGCAAGGACCTGAAAAACGCCTTTTTCAAGTCGCAGCACCGAGACGTCAAAGGTGCCGCCACCCAAATCGTAGACGGCATAGAGGCCTTCGGCGCCGCGGTCGAGGCCATAGGCGAGCGCCGCCGCGGTTGGCTCATTGACGAGGCGAAGCACTTGAAGACCGGCGAGTCTCGCCGCATCGCGCGTCGCTGTGCGCGCGGCATCATCAAAATAGGCAGGCACCGTCACCACCGCCTGCGTAACCGGACGGCCAAGCGCCGTCTCTGCCCGCAACTTCAAGGCCCGCAGGATATCGGCGGAAATCTCGACCGGCGTCAGTCGTCGCTCGCCGAGGACGAGGCGCACCATGCGCTCATCGGCGGCGCTTTCGACCTGGAACGGCAACGTCCCATCGACCGCTTTAAAATCGCCGATGCCACGCCCCATGAGGCGCTTAATCGATACCGCGACGCGTTCCGGTGCAGCCAAAAGCATGTCCCGCGCCGCCTGGCCGACGACGGGATTCCCCGGTCCATAATCGACGACCGAAGGTAGCAGCACCCGCCCTTCCCGGTCGCGCAGTGCTTCAGGCTTGCCACCCATAGAAATCGCAACCAGCGAATTGGTGGTGCCAAGGTCGATCCCCACCGCGATTTCACGGCTTTCATCGGCGTGCGGAAGCGGTGTCTGGCCGGGCTCCCTGATCTCCAGCAACTGCACGCCATTAACCTCCAAGCCGGCTCAAGTGGCGCTTTGCCTCGTCGGCGAATTTCCGCATATAGCGAAGCCGCAAAACGAGTTCGGCGGCGGTGTCGAGATTGTCGCGGGTAAAGGCGCCGGAAAGCGTGCTCAAAATCCTGCCAATCATCTCCTCCGCCTTGGCGGCGAGTGCCTCAACGGAGGCAGCGCTTTCCGCTTCGGCAAGTTCCTCGCGAAGCGCCATCGCCTCAAGCAAGAGCTCGGAATCGGCGACGGTTTCCGCTTCGCCGACGGCAACCCGCCGGCCTTTGAAGCGCAAAAGATATTCGGCCCTCAAAAGCGGATCCATGAGGTCGGCAAAGGACTGGTTCAGAGCTGCCGTGTGCTGAACCGAGTAAAGTCGCTCCTTCGCTGACTTGGCCGCGAAGCGATCAGGATGGATTTGGCGCTGCAACGTGAAATACCGACGTTCCACATCCTCACGCCTGAGATCAAAGGTGGCCGGCAGATCGAGCCGCCGAAAATGATCGATTTCTACCGGCGGCTGAAGGGCATGGCAGGTCGAACAGAACAGCGCGCCCGCCTGAACTGGTCCACGACACGACCAACATGCGGACATCGCCGATCGCGCTTCCTCCTTTTCTTCGAGACTCGCGCTGCCTTCTCTCATTGCCTCATCTCACTCATTTCGTCTCGGTTCCCGCTGAAGCAGGACCCGGCTTTGGACAAGACCTGCGAGCCGTCGTTTGCAGCGACCTTTGATCTCGACCTAAAAACCAAGGGGCCAGATCACCGGCCCCCATAACTCAAGCCCGAGGTTTGACGCCAAAACTTCGCTACGCTAACGCGGCCCGCTGCACTTTACACATGGAACGATTCCCCACAGCCGCAACGGCCTTTTTCATTCGGGTTATTGAACACAAAGCCCTGCTTTAACCTATCTTCCTGCCAATCCATCGTGGTGCCGATCACGAACATCACGGCCTTCGGGTCAATCAAAATGACGACACCCTTGTCCTCCACCACCTCGTCATACTGGCCTTTCTCGTCGGCGTATTCGAGGGTATAGGACAGGCCGGAACATCCTGCCGTGCGCACGCCGATGCGTATGCCATAGGACGGTTTCTCGCGCTTGGCCAAGAGCGCCTTCACGCGCTCCGCCGCCGCGTCAGTCAGGGTCATCGCTTGTCCGGGCATTGTCTTCTCGCTCCTCAACCTCACATTCCGCCTAGATGCCCTGGGCGATCCTTGGCTCTCCCCCTTCCTTCGCGCTCGCGCCCTCGCCCGTTGGCGTGGCTCCATCCGCTTTTGTGTGTTTCGCCCGGTAATCGGCGATCGCAGCCTTGATCGCATCCTCCGCCAGAACCGAGCAATGAATCTTCACCGGCGGCAGCGCGAGATGCTGGGCGATCTCGGTATTGCGGATGGTACCCGCCTCGTCCAGCGTCTTGCCCTTGACCCATTCCGTCACCAGACTCGATGAAGCGATCGCCGAACCGCAACCGAAGGTTTTGAATTTGGCATCCTCGATGACGCCGTCCGCGTTAACCTTTATCTGCAACTTCATGACGTCGCCACAGGCCGGTGCGCCGACAAGCCCGGTGCCGACCGCGGCGTCATTCTTGTCGAGCGAGCCGACATTACGAGGATTTTCGTAATGGTCGACCACCTTCTCGCTATAGGCCATATCTCATCCTCCAACCCTTCAGGTATGTATTGCGGCTGACATCGTCAATGCGCCGCCCATTCAATCGATTTGATATCGATGCCTTCCTGCGCCATTTCCCACAGCGGGCTTAGCGCGCGCAATTTGCCGACCCGCTCTTTGAGCACCCCGACTGCGTAGTCGATCTCCGCCTCGGTCGTGAACCGCCCGATGCCAAAACGGATCGAGGTATGGGCAAGCTCTTCCTCGACGCCCAAGGCACGCAGCACATAGGACGGCTCAAGCGACGCCGAGGTACAGGCGGAGCCCGAAGAAACCGCGAGATCCTTAATCCCCATCAGCAAGCTCTCGCCCTCGACATAGGCGAAGCTCAAATTGACATTGCCGGGATACCGCTGTTCCGGATCACCATTGAGAAAGACCTCCGGAATCGCCTCCGTAATACCCTTGTAAAGGCGTTGCGAAAGCGCCCGGATGCGCTCGTTGTCAGCCCCCATGTCCGTCTCGCATATCGCGCAGGCCGCGCCGAGGCCGACGCAAAGCGGAGCCGGCAAGGTGCCTGAGCGGAAGCCACGCTCCTGCCCGCCGCCGGAAAACAGCGGCTCAAGCCGAACGCGCGGCCGGCGGCGCACGAACAGCGCGCCGATCCCTTTCGGACCATAGATCTTATGGCCCGAGATGCTCATCAAATCGATGTTCATCGCCTCGACATCAAGCGGAATCTTTCCCACCGCCTGTGCCGCGTCGGTATGGAAGAAAACCTTGCTTTCCCGGCAAATCTGGCCGATCTCGGCGAGGGGCTGAATGACACCGATCTCGTTGTTTACGGCCATGATCGAGACCAGAACCGTATTCTCGGTAATCGCCGCCCGAAGCTGGTCGAGGTCCACGAGACCATTCTTCCGCACTGGCAGATAGGTGACGTCGAAGCCCTCCTGCTGCAGGTGGCGGCAGCTATCCAGGACGCATTTGTGCTCGGTGACCGTGGTGATGACGTGGTTCTTGCGATCCTTGTAGAAGCGGGCTACGCCCTTGATGGCCAGATTGTTGCTCTCGGTCGCGCCGGAGGTGAAGATCACCGACTTCGCATCGGCGTTGATGATATGAGCGACTTCGGCTCGCGCCTTCTCCACTGCCTCTTCGGCTTCCCAGCCGAAGCTATGGCTGCGTGAATGCGGATTACCATACTGCTCGGTGAAATAGGGCATCATCGCATCGAGCACCCGTTTGTCCATCGGCGTCGTCGCCTGATAGTCTAAGTAGATCGGAAGCTTGATATTCCTGACTTCGGTCATCCTCGCCGCTCTCCTCACTCACGCTGCTGGTTCGCGCACGGCCGCCACGGTCCCGGCGCGGCGGCGCATCTCCGTCCACACCTCGACCAATCGATCAATCTCCGCAGCGGCGCTCGCGAGCCCAAGGCTGACGCGGATGGCCGCGTTAGAAAGTTCCATCGGCACGCCCATCGCGCGCAACACATGCGATGCCGAAACCTTGCCTGATGAACAGGCCGCCCCCGCGCTGACCGCGACGCCTGCAAGATCGAAGGCAATCACCTGTGTCTCACTCTTAACGCCTGGCATGGCGAAACAGGTGGTATTGGCGAGCCTCGGCGCGCAACGGCCGAACAGGGGAAGGTCCGGCTGAATTGCCAAAAGACGCCTTTCAAGCTCATCGCGCAGCGCAGCGACCGGCCCCCAAGCCTCAACCTCGGTCCGCGCTTCCGCAGCGGCCGCGCCGAACCCTGCGATACCGGGAAGATTCTCCGTGCCGGCACGCCGGCCTCGCTCTTGCCCGCCGCCAACGCGGTCCGCCGTTAAGCCGAGGCCAGCGCGGACGATCAGCGCACCGACGCCCAGTGGCCCGCCTATCTTATGGGCGCTGAGCGACATCAAATCGACATCGAGGGCGTTGAAATCGATCGCCATCTTGCCCGCCGCCTGGACCGCGTCGCAGTGAAGCAGCGCGCCGTGCCCATGGGCCAGCCTCGCGACGTCGGCCACAGGCTGGATAACTCCGGTCTCGTTATTCGCGAGCATCACCGAAACCAATGCGGTTCCCACCGGGACGCCATCAAGGAAATCTTCCAGCGCCGCCAAATCCACGACACCGCCGGAAGTAACCGGCACGCGCGTTTCATGAGGCAGGGCCAGGATCGAATCGTGTTCGATCGCGCTTACGATCCTGTGCCGGCCAACAAAACCGCCGAATGCCATGGCATTGGCTTCCGTACCGCCCGAAGTGAAAATGACCTCTTCCACCTTCGCCTGAACGAGGGCGGCGACCTCGCGCCGCGCCTTGTCTATGGTACGCCGCGCAAGGCGGCCCACCCGATGCACGGACGATGGATTGCCACCGATCCGCATCGCCTCCAACGCGGCCGTCGCCGCCGTCTCGCGAATCGGCGCGGTCGCGTTGTAATCAAGATAAGCGATGGTCGCGGTCATGCTTGTTACGTCCAGACTTAAAACCTTCTATTCAAGCCGAGAGGGATGCCCGATCCTCGGCCAACTTATCGACCGCCCGCCCCCCGACCGGCGTTCCATGCGCACCCGGCACTCGACGCGCGACCACGTCGGCGAGCGTCACGGAACTAAGATAAAGCTGAATCTGATTGCCCAGCTCTTCCCAAAGATCGTGCGTGATGCAACGGACCGAGGCGCCATTGCACGCGCGTGTGCCACCGGGCTCGCAGCCAGTAGCCCGGATAGGCTCGTCCACGGCAAGCACGATATCGGCGATTGAGGCTTCGTGCGGCGCGCGGCCAAGCGTGTAGCCGCCGCCGGGGCCGCGGCAACTTCGCACAAGACCAGAACGCCGGAGCTTGCCGAATAACTGCTCAAGATACGATAGGGAAATCGCCTGACGATCGGCAATTTCCGCGAGCGTTACCGGTCGGCCGCAACAATGGGCTGCAAGATCGGCCATGGCCGTAACGGCGTAGCGTCCTCGTGTGGAAAGCCTCACGGTTCCATTCCTCGTGTTAGCGAATTCCTTCGCGGCGAATCGGTGTCTGGACGGCGGGATCGTCGAAACCCATTTCCGAGGATGCCTCGCTGTCAGGCGCCGTCGCCAGTTCCTGCTCGATCTCACCGACACGCGCCGTGAGACGACGCAATTCCAGGCCCAGGCCATCGAGCGCCCGTGCAACCGGATCGCTGATTTCGTCGCTCAACCCGTATGGCATGAAATCGCACGCTGCATTGGCCGCCGGACGCCCCGCCACTCTGGCCGGAATGCCGACCACAGTAGCGCCCTCCGGCACATCGCGCACGACCACCGCGTTAGCGCCGACTCGAGCACCACGCGCAACCGTAATCGGCCCCAAAATCTGCGCACCCGAGCCGACAATGACATCGTCCCCCAAAGTGGGGTGCCGCTTGGTATTGGCTTGGGCGCCGGAATTCACCGCCGGCATCGTCCCACCCAAGGTAACGCCGTGATAAAGCGTAACGTTGTCACCGATTTCGGCGGTCTCACCGATCACCACACCCATGCCGTGATCGATAAACAAGCGGCGACCAATTTTAGCGCCCGGATGAATCTCAATGCCCGTCAGAAACCGCGCTACCTGCGACAACCAGCGCGCAAGGGTGCGGAATCCACGTTTTCGCAGACCGTGCGCCAAACGATAGAAGACGAGTACATGAACGCTGGGATAACAAAGCGCGACTTCAAACCGCGAGCGCGCTGCAGGATCTCGCTCGATGACGGCATCAATATCTTCATTTAGGCGCTTGAACATCTCTGTTTCCAAGATGCAATATTCGGATTAAGGCTTCGGCCTTGCGCCCGGGTTGCCAATCCCGGTACCGCCGCCGCCCTGGAAGATAGATTGTTGACCTATATAGTCAAGAATTTATGTTCAGTTTTATATTCAACCTTAAGGAGCATTCCTCTTGATAAATTCACCCACAGCGCGCATGCTATCTTCCGCCCAGATTAGGACTGCATATCGCCACCGCTTGCTCCACACGCATTGATCCCGCTCTGCCATGCCGGACGTAATTTTCACTGGACCAGAAGGACGGCTTGAGGGCCGCTACCAGCACGGCAAGGGCGCTAATCCGCCAATTGCTCTTATTCTCCACCCCAACCCGCAGTATGGCGGGACGATGAACAACAAGGTCGTGTACAATCTGTTCCACGCCTTTGCACGGCAGGATTTTTCCGTGCTGCGCTTCAACTTTCGTGGCGTTGGCCGTAGTCAAGGCACCTTTGACAACGGTCAGGGCGAGCTTTCGGATGCCGCCGCCGCGATGGATTGGATGCAAACCTACAATCCGAACGCCTCGGCCTGCTGGATCGCAGGATTTTCGTTCGGGGCCTGGATCGCCATGCAGCTTCTGATGCGCCGGCCGGAGATTTCCGGCTTCATCTCCGTGGCGCCGCCAGCCAATGTCTACGATTTCTCGTTCCTGGCGCCCTGTCCCGCATCGGGCCTGATTTTACAGGGCACGGCCGACGAGCTTGTGCCGGAGCCCGAAGTCGCGAAGCTCGTGACCCGGCTCTCGAAGCAACGCGACATCCAAATCGAGTACAAGACTATCCCGGGGGCCAGCCATTTCTTCACCGACGAACTCGACCACCTGAGCGACCTGGTCGAAAGATACATCCTCCGTTCCCTCCAGCGCTCTGCCGGAAAGGAATAGCTACACGGCGGAGCGAGAGAACATTAGGCCGCAGGATGCGCGATGCGGCCTCCCGGCATGGGGTGCGGCACGCCCGTCGTGGTCGGCAAGCTGAGAGGTAAACCCTCGAGTGCCCGCACCGCGAGAAAGGCAAAGGCCTCGGCCTCTAGTGCGTCGCCGTGCCAACCAGCGGCCTCGACCGCGACCACCGGTGCCGGCAAATGGCGCTTCAGCGCCGCCATGATCGTAAGATTGTGCCGTCCGCCGCCGGCGACCAGAAAGCTCGTCGGCACTGCGGGGAGGTGCGCAAGCCCAGCCTTGACGGCACGCGCGGTGAATTCACTCAACGTCGCAGCACCATCGGCCGGCGCGAGAGCCGCGACCGGTGCCAAGGTGAAATCGCCGCGGTCGAGAGACTTCGGGGGTGTTGCTGCGAAATAGGGATGGCTCAGCATCACGCGGAGCGTAGCCTCGTCCGCTTTGCCCATGGCCGCGAGCTGACCCCCTTGGTCCATTCGCTGCCCCTTCGTACGGAGAAGCCAATCATCCACCAATGCGTTCCCCGGCCCGGTATCAAAGGCAAGGAGCGCGTCGTGTTCGCCGATCCAGGTGAGATTGGCGACGCCGCCAAGGTTGAGGACCGCAAGCGGCTTCGGCATCGCCGCCGCGCGCGCCGCATGGTAAAGCGGAACCAAGGGCGCCCCTTGCCCGCCTGCCGCCACATCAGCGCTGCGAAAATCGTAAACGACGGGAACACCGGCAAGCCGGGCGAGCAGCGGGCCATCGCCGATCTGCCACGTGCGTCCCTCCGCAGGTCGGTGCCAAATGGTGTGGCCGTGAAAGCCGACCACCGCGAGATCACGCGCCGCCATGCCCGCGAGATGCAACAGTCGCCGTGCCGCCACGGCATGAAACTCTGTCATCCGTTTCTCCAGGCCCCCTGTATCGCCGCGGTCCTTGAGGGCGGCACGGAGTCCTTCACGCAGCCGCCGCGGATAGGGTAGAGTCAACCAGGGTCCGTGCCGACCAACCGTTCGGCCGTCGGTCAGGATGAGCGCGGCATCGACGCCATCCAGAGACGTCCCGCTCATCAATCCCAGTGCCCAACGATGCATGCGCCTTTCCCTTTCCGGTCCGTTGCGAGTGTGCTACACCAGCCGCCCGATCAAAACCATACGCGTCCGCTGATGCTTGATCTCCGCTCCGAATTCCTGCGCACCTTTGTCGCGCGCGGGTTTCTCCACCAGTGCACCGATATCGAGGCGCTTGACGCCGCGGCGGAAAAAAGTCGCATCACCGCGTATGTCGGCTTCGACTGCACGGCATCGAGTCTCCATGTTGGGAATCTGGTCTCGATCATGGCGCTTCGTCTTTTGCAAAAGACCGGTCACCGGCCGATCGTCCTCCTCGGCGGCGGCACCACCAAGGTCGGGGATCCCTCGGGCAAGGACGAACAGCGCAAACTCCTCTCGGAGCGGGAGATCGCCGCCAACATGGCCGGCATCACTCGCGTTTTCGAACGTTTCCTCCGCGTTGGCTCCGGTCCGAACGACGGCGCACTCGCCAACAACGCCGATTGGCTGGACCAGCTTCACTATATTTCGTTTTTGCGCGATTACGGACGGCATTTTTCGGTCAACCGCATGCTTTCCTTCGACAGCGTCAAGCTGAGGCTCGACCGCGAACAGCCACTCTCCTTTCTCGAATTTAACTATATGATCCTGCAGGCATACGATTTCCTCGAACTCAGCCGACGTACGGGCTGCACGTTGCAGCTCGGCGGCTCCGATCAATGGGGCAATATCGTAAATGGAGTCGAGCTTGGCCGCCGCGTTGACGACCGCCAGCTCTTTGGCCTCACTACGCCGCTGATCACCACCGCCTCGGGCGCCAAGATGGGCAAGACGGAGAAAGGTGCCGTGTGGCTCGACGCCGATCGCGTCTCGCCCTACGACTACTGGCAGTTCTGGCGCAACACGGAAGATGCCGACGTCGGCCGGTTCTTGCGGCTGTTCACCGATCTTTCGCTCGACGAAATCCGCCGCCTCGAGGTGCTTGAGGGCGCCGAGATCAACGAGGCGAAGAAGATTCTCGCCAATGCCGCGACCGCGCTCTGCCATGGGGCGGAAAAGGCCGCAGCCGCCGCGGAAACAGCGCACCGCACCTTCGATGAGGGCGGTGCCGGCGAGGCGCTGCCCGCGATCACAGCGGCGAAAGCGCGGCTTGCCGCCGGCATTGCGCTGTTCGAGCTGATTGTGGAAGCAGGCATCGCGCCGAGCAACGGTGCAGCACGCCGGCTGATCCGCGGTGGCGGCATCCGCGTCAACGACCTGCCAGAGGGCAACGAGACCTATGCCGTGACGCTCTGTGATCTCAACTCGGAAGGCGTGATCAAGCTTTCCGCGGGAAAGAAGCATCACGTCCTGGTGCGCCCGGCCTGACCCGGGCCTGCGGCTCACGGCCGAGCCTCCGCTAACAGCAAGGGGCGTGCGATCCGCTCGAGCCGTTTCACCCGGGCTGCCGCCTCAGATGCCGCGATATTGGCGAAACCAAGAATAAGCCCTGGAGCACGATCGGCTTCGATCAGCCAGGGCGAAAGCGCCGTCGGCCCAAGCCCGGCGGCAGCTGCCCGCGCCGCGATTTCACGATCATTGGTGCCACGTGGCAGATGAGCAATAAGGTGCATGCCACTTTTTTCGAGACTGAGCGCAATGCGATCACCAAAGACGTTATCGAGCGCATCAGCCAAGGCCGCGCGCCGCTCGGCATACAGCCTTCGCATCTTCCGGATATGGCGTCCGAAATAGCCGCGCGCGATGAATTCGGCAAGCGCTGCCTGCGCGGCGAACGACTGGCTCGGTGCAAGTAAGGTGACGACTTTCTCGAAACATGGCACCAATGTCGGCGGCACCACCGCATAGCCGAGCCGTAACCCCGGCATCATCACCTTTGAAAACGTGCCGACATAGATCGTCCTGTCCGCGCGATCGAGACTTTTCAGCGCCGGCACCGGTCGCCCGCCAAAGCGGAACTCGCCGTAATAATCGTCTTCGATGATCCAGCTTCCGGCATTCGCCGCCCATTCCAGAAGCTCAATTCTACGGGGCAGTGAGAGCGGCATGCCGAGCGGCGATTGATGCGACGGCGTGACCACGGCAAAACGAGCGCCGGGGCAAAGCGTGGCACCGCGCACGACCACGATCCCCTCCTCATCCACCGGCACTGGGACGATACGGGCACCGGCAAGCCGCAGAGCTTCGCGCGCCCGCGGATAGCCCGGATCTTCAAGCCACACGGCGTCGCCAGAACGCATGAGCGCGCGGGCGATGACATCGAGCGCGCCGGTAAAGCCCGCTGTGACAAAGATCTGTTCTGGCACCGCCGCGATGCCGCGCGCGATCATGAGATAACGGGCGAGCATCTCGCGGAGCGCGGCATGGCCAGCGGGATTCAGGTAAACCATGTCCTGCACCTTCATCTCGCGTGCGGCGTGCGCCATGAGCCGTGACCAGAGTGCACGAGGAAAGGCATCAAGCGCCGGCACACCGGCCTGAAACGGCACGGGATGCATGCCAAGAAGGAAAGGCGAAGCCTCATCGCCCACGCTGTGTTGCGGCGGCTCCATCTTTCCCTTGATTGCGCCAGTCACCGAGCGCCTTGCCCCTTGACGCAGCTGTGCGCTCGGGGCTTTTCGGCTCTCCTGCCCGAGCGCCCGAGCGAGCTCTGGATTCACAGTCGTTCCGGCCTGGCCGTGCCCGATGATATAGCCCTCGCCGGCGAGCCAGTCATAGGCTGCCTTGATCGTGCCACGAGCCACCCCGAGCTCGCTCGCAAGGCCAACCCACGACGGCAACCGGGCACCGGGCGGTAGATGGCCAACCAGGATCGCCATCCGGATGCGCTCATAAATTTGGCGATAGATTGGCGTCGATGCGCTGGCATCGATTGTAAAGTGAAATGGCACGGCACTGGGCAGCATGATCATGGTACATTCATTTGACGCAATCTTGGATCTTTTATCTATCCTATAACAAGACCATGCTCAGCCCGTGATCGGCAAGCCCCGCATTCGGCGGCGAGCCTGCGCGGCCACAAGCCAACGTGGAGATCGGTCATGGAAAGTCGCATGAACCCCTATGAAATCGCGCCAGAGGGATATCGGGCCATGTCCGGGCTACAAAAATACGTGACCGGCAGTGGTCTTGAGCCGCGCCTTCTCGAACTCGTGAAACTCCGCGCCTCCCAGATCAACGGCTGTGCCTACTGCATTGCTCTTCACGTGCGCGAGGCGCGGGCTTTGGGCGAAACCGACGAACGCATGCACCTCTTGAGCGCCTGGCATGAAGCGCCGATCTTCACGCCGCGCGAACAAGCAGCATTGGCCTGGACCGAATCCCTGACCCTCGTCTCCGAGACCCGGGTGTCTGACGAAGTCTATGACCGGGTGCGCCGCCATTTCAGCGACAAGGAAATCGTGGATCTCTCCTTCGCCATAGTCACAATCAACGGCTGGAACCGGCTCAGCGTCGCGTTCCGCCGGCTTCCGAACACCGAAGCTGCGAAAATCCCATGAACGGACCGCAGCCTTCAAAGACTCGGAAGGCGGCCGCGAGCCCGTCGGCAAAGCTCCGCCTTGTCGAAGCATCGAGTGACGACGACATACTCAGATGCTTCGCAGTGGTACGCCAACTCAGGCCGCATCTCCCGAACGCCGCAACCTTTCTGTCCTAAGTTCGCCGGCAGGAGCAACAAGGTTATCGCCTCCTCGTGCTCTGGAACGGCACGCAGCCGATCGCCTGTGCGGGTTAGCGTTTGGCCGAAAATCTGGTCCGCGGCCGCTTCCTTTACATTGACGATCTGGTAACCCGCGAGGGCGGGCGTTCGCGTGGTCATGGCCGCCGGCCTCTTCGCTGTCTCGTTGCCACGGCCAAGCAAGCCAGCGCCGGTGCACTCGTCCTCGACGCCGCCCTAGCCAATGCGCGGGGCCACCGTTTTTATTTCCGTGAGGGCCAGGCTATGACGGCCGTTCACTTCTCGGCCCCGGTCGGCAGTTGACCCGATGTACGCCACGGGAACCACGCGCTCCGCCGAAGCTTTTCGCGCACGCCATGTGATGCCTCCGCTATTGCTCTTGCCCAATGCCTGGGACGCCATGAGTGCCCGCGCCTCCACCGACGCGCGATTCGCATGGATCACGACCACGAGCGTGGGTGTCGCCTGGTCACTTGGTTATGCCGATGGCGAGATCGCACCCTGGCCAGAAGTCGTGGCGGCGACAGCGCGCATCGTTCGCGCCGCTCGCTGCCCAATCAGCGCAGATATCGAAGCGGGCTATGGGGCAACGCCGACGGCGCTCGCAGACCACGCGAAGGAAATTATCGAGACCGGTATTATTGGCCTTAATATCGAAGATGGAACGCCATGCCGAGAGGTGCCGATCGGCGACCTCGATGAGCAGTGTACGCGGATCGCCGCGATCCGGCCGCGGCGGAACTTGTCGGCGTTCCGATTGTCATCAACGCCCGGATTGATTCATATTTGCGCCGGGTCGGCGATGAGCCGGCGCGTTCTGCCGAAACGATCAAACGGGCCAAAGCCTATCTTACGGCCGACACCGATCGTGTTTATCCCATCGCCCTTGCCGATCTGGAAACAATTGGCCGCTTGGTGAGCGCGGTCGCAGCGCCGGTCAATATCATCGCCCATGCCGGCATGCCGAACATCGCGGCGCTCGGCCTGCTCGGCGTCGCCCAGATCACCATCGCCTCGAGTGCCGCCCTCGCAGCCCTGGCCTTTACGCGGAGGCTTGCCGCCACGCTCAGGGTAAGCGGCGGGTTCGACTGCCTGGCCGCACCGCTGACGCATGACGATGCACAACGCCTCTTCACTACGCCCAAGGATTAAGGGTTCGAGCTTTCTGGTGGCCCGTTACCGGGGCCGATGCCCGGCGGTGGCAGGTTCACTTTACCGCCGGCGGTGCCGCCGCCCTCAAAAAGTTGGCGCAAAAAACCGGGTGCGAGCGCCGACAAGGGATTGACCGACACCGACGGATCGGTAAGCGGCCCGCCGACATTGTAGGCGAATCCGATGATGCCGCCTCCGTTGCCGCCGATAAGAAGATCGCCGATGACCGGAATATGGCCGACCAGATTATTGATCGTGTAGGCCGGAATGATGCTGCCCCTGAGTTTCAACGTCGCACTTTTAAGGTCGACCTCACCGCTTGCGGTGAGGCCGAGAGAACCGCCCCATGCGCGGGCATCGTCGATTTTCATCGTGGCGCCATCGACGTCGAGCGGAATTTCGGCGCCAGTAAAGGGAATGCCCCTGCCGCTGAGAAGCGCAGTAATGCCGCCGAGCGATGCCACGCTCAATATGCGCGCCAAGATCGGCACGTTGCGCACCCGAAAATCGGTCAGCCGGATCTTGCCGTCGAGCGGCGATCCGATCCGACCATCGTTAAACGTTGCCGTCACGCTGAGCGCGCCACCGACCACGTTTGACGAAAGACCAAGACCAGCGATCACGGCACCCGCGTCACCAGCAGTTGCGATGACTTGGCGCTGTTTCGCCTCACGCGCGATAGTCATGTGGAAGGGTTTGGCGTCTGAGAAACGGCCTGCGACATCGAGGGCCTGCCATTGGCCGTCCCGGCGGGAACCGTCCGCCGACAAATGACTAAGGACGCGACCATGGTCGAGACTCACGCGATCAAAGCGGACAGAAAAATCGATCGGGAATGGATGCGGTTCAGGCTTGAACAGATCAGTGATGTAGGGACTGAAATCGAAGCTTTTCCCGCTTGCAATCACCTGGTAGCCGCCACCCGGCAGGCTCGTGACGACGGCGTGGTAGTCATTACCGCCATACCGGATATGCGCGAGAACGAGGCGTTGCAGTGCGCGATTCGTGATCTTGGCCTGCCCCTCGACGGAAAAATTCGCCGTGCTCATCGTGAACCGATCGACCATCACCGGTCCTGTTGGCGGTATCGTCAGCCATAGACGCAAAAGTCCACGCTCATCCGCAGGTTTTCGCCAGTGAAGTGGGGGGACGACGACGGTCGCCCGGTCGAGAACGAAACGGCCCTTGATTTTGGAGCCATGTCCGCGCGAGCGATAGATCGTGACGGTCGAGTTCACCGGCCCTTGCAAATAGGGAGTGGTGTCGAACAAAAGTGTCTTCCGCGCCTTGTTATCGAAAACGCCGGTGAACACATAGCGACTCTCGTAGCGGCCCTTTGGCGCAAACTCCCGCTGCCAAATCAAGGCCACCGGAACGCCGTCAAGCGTCGCGTGACCATTCACTGCAAGGCGATCGTTATCGACCTTGAGAGACAACTGACCGTTGCTCAACCGGTAATGATCAAAAATGTTCGGTAAGGAGAAATCTTGCAGATTGGCGGCAGCGATGACTTTGAGAGCAGCGAGATGAAGATGCTTTTTCACCGGGAAGGTAAAGCGCACGCGCGTCGCCATCGTCCCGTCAACCTTGTCTGCCGCTACGTTTAGCTTGCGCGCAAAACCGAGTGGGGGGTGATCAAGAAGCTGCAGCGCGGCGCGCGCCGGGCCACGCACGACGAATTCGGACGTTGCTTCCGTATCCTTTATGTTGATCCCGGAGAGATGCATGTGGCCGTCGCTGACTAAGAGCGGACCGACACTTCCATGTTCCAAGGTGACGTCGAGAGTCGCGGCCGTAAGGTGGGCCGACCCGGCGCAGCCCGTGAGTGGCGGCAGCGGGTGAAGGTATTGCGTCGTCGCATCCTTAAACTTAAAGGTGAGATCTGCCGCATTTTCCGGGATGGTGGTTGGATCGGCTATGGCACCGGGTGCCAGATCGATCCGGAAGACGCCATCTGTGGCGTCGCCAGCTAACAGATTTTCCGTTATCCATTTGCGTACGTTGGGTGCGACGCCGAGCGGCCAAAGCCGCGGAAGGTCGGCCAAGGCAATATCATCAAACCGGCCTCTCACCACAAGCCCAATGCCCTTGTCCGCAAGCGTAACATCGCCGGTGGCTTTGAGCCCCGATGCTCCCTCGATGTCGACGGTGGCCGCACCGATGTGCACACGGCTTAAATCAGCAGCGATGCTGCCCGCGATGCGCAAGTCCTCGACCTTTACCGGCGGCTTCTTTACACCGGGCCAGGAAAGCGTGCCCGAGTGCGACTGCAATGTGAATTCGGCCGGCGAAAGCTTACCGTTACGGTCAACGCTGAACTCGAGATCGCCAGACAGCGGGACGTTGATCTCGGCCAAATCCGCAAGCTGGGGCGAAAGCGTTGCAAGGGATGCAAGCGGCAAATCCGCGACTGCGGCTTGTACATTGGCGTGGCCGGCCACCGGCCGATACCGCGCCACCGCGCTGAGGGGAACCTGCCGCGAGCCTAGCATGAGATTGAATGACAGCTCGCCAAGAATCCTGCCATTCGCAAGTCGGCTTATCGCCAAGCTCGCCTGCGATGCCATCCAGGTTCTGCCGAGGACGCGATCATCAAGGGTCAGTTTGGCATCGACAACATCGGCTTGCGTTAGATAGCGCGCCATGCCGGTCGGTCTCTCGGCGCCGAATTCGTTGACCAAAAGCGCAACAAACGCGCCCATGTTGGAGCGCTCCGAGGGAACGGCAAGACCAAGGTCGATGCGACCGTCTTTGCGGCGGATGAGATTAATTTTGCCCCCTTTGATCTCGAGGCGGCGTGGGGTGAAGACCCCATGCCAGAGCGCCCAACCGCTTGGTTCGAGGTCGATCTCCGGAATTATGAGCGCCACGGTGCCGTCCTTGCGTTTCACCTCCACGGCGCGCGCGCGGAGCTCGAGCGGACGCTGCCATCCGCCCCAAACCAGCTCGACGCTCTTCACGTCCGCATTGAGCCCCGACTCCTCCGGCACCAGTTCCTGGGCCAACGGGTGGATCAAAAAGGTCACCGGAATCGGGCCGTGAGCCAACCGCAGGCCGAAAGCAACCACAAGAACGGCTACGCCGGCCAGCGTTGCAGCCAGTACGCGCAGCCAGAACTTGCCAATCCTTGCGATCACGGGACTCCTGTGGCCGAGCTTGACCGGCCGTAAGCGAACCTGCACTCTGCCGCAAACCACGGTGTTTCGGAATGGCCGATTTGACTTCTTTTATCCGAATGGAGGCGCTGCCCCGGCCATTCGATCCGGTAGCCGCGGCAGCGGGTCGCGAACATTTCGCGGCCGATGCCAAAGGCCAGGGTCTTTCCCGATTCGCCCAGCGCTTCATGGCCAAGCCACAGGGCCGGGCACTCCTCGACGCGCTTTTCGGCAATAGCCCTTACCTCGGCCAGATCGCGCTCACCGAGATCGGCCTTTTTCGCGACCTGACTCGAACCAGCCCTGAAACCGTACTCAAAAGCCTCATCGTCGAACTCGATTCGCCGCCGGATGGAACGTCGGCGCTGATGACCCAACTTCGGACCGCCAAACAGCGGCTCGCACTTCTCGTCGCCATCATGGACATCGGCGGCGTCTGGCCGCTTGAAGAAGTGACCGGCGCTTTAAGCCGCTTCGCCGAGGCAGCCCTGAGCGCCACGCTTCGGCACCTACTTCGGCAGGCCGAGAACGCCGGCGAGGTCAGCCTCGCGCATTCGGCAGATCCCGAAACCCACTGCGGTTTCACCATCCTCGCCATGGGCAAGCTCGGGGCTCGGGAGCTCAACTACTCGAGCGATATCGATATCATCTTTCTCTATGATCCGGAACGCCTGTCCTATGCCGGCAACCGCGACACCGGCAATTACGCCGTACGGCTCGCGAAAAACATCGTTCACGTGTTGCAAACGCGGACAGCGGAGGGTTACGTCTTCCGCACCGACCTGCGCCTTCGCCCTGATCCGGGGGCGACCCCCGCGGCCATATCGGTTCCCGCGGCTGAACACTACTACGAAAGTCTGGGTCAGACGTGGGAACGCGCGGCGATGATCAAGGCGCGGCCTGTCGCCGGCGACATCACGCTGGGGAACGCGTTTCTTGAGCGCATCAAGCCTTTTGTCTGGCGGCGGAACCTGGATTTCGCCGCGATCGAGGATGTACACGCGGTCAAACGTCAGATTCACGACACCAAGGGCCATGGCCGTATCGCCATAGCCGGCCACGACATCAAAGTTGGTCGCGGCGGGATTCGCGAGATCGAGTTTTTCATCCAAACCCAGCAGCTGATCATCGGCGGCCGCGAAGCAAAACTCAGGCAAAACGACACCTGCGGCGCGCTTCGCGCCTTTGCGGAGGCGGGACGGCTGTCGCCTCATGTCGCGCGCGATTTGATCGCAGCCTACCGCTTTCTCCGCCGGCTCGAGCATCGGCTTCAAATGATTGCCGATGAGCAGACCCATCGCCTTCCGAAAGATGAAGCTGGACTGGCCCGCGTCGCGACATTCATGGGCTACGCGCATCCGGACGCCTTCCGTCGCGAACTGAAGGCAGTGCTGAGCCACGTACAGAAGCACTACGACACGTTGTTCGAACCGGCTACGCCGAATGAAGTACGATCGCAGATCGTCCTCACCGACATCGAGGACGATCCGGCGGCAATTGCGGCACTCCACCGCCTCGGCTTCAACGGGGCGGCGCAGATTGCGAGCCGAATCAGCGTATGGCACCGCGGGCTTTACCGCGCGAGCCGCTCGGAACGGGCGCGTAAGCTTCTGATCGCCCTGACGCCAACGATCCTGGCCGCGCTCGCAAAGACGGTGAATCCTGATTTTGCTTTTGCCAAGCTTGACGAGTTTCTCGGCAAATTGCCGGCTGGCGTGCAACTTTTCGCTTTGTTCCAGGCGAATCCAAGCTTGATTGACCTGGCGGCCGAAATTATGGGTTCCGCACCCAGCCTCGCCGAGCGGTTGACCCGCGATCCCAGCCTCTTCGATCAGGTTCTCGAGGCCGATTTCTATCGGCCGCTGCCGTCTCTTCCCCGCCTCAAGGCGCACCTCGGACGAGAGCTTGCCGAGGCCTGCGACTTCCAGGATGTGCTCGATATCACGCGGCGCTTTGTCAACCGACTGCAGTTCCGCGTCGGGGTTCAAATGCTGCAAGCGACGATCAGCGCTCCGGCTGCGGGACGCGCCATGACCGACATCGCGGAAGCCGCACTGGCGCTGCTCCTGCCACAGGTCGTGGCCACGTTCGCTGAAACCCATGGCACGATAGGAGGCGGGGAATTCGCCATCATTGGCATGGGGACTCTCGGCGCCCGCGAAATGACCTTTGGTTCCGACCTCGACCTCGTTCTGGTCTATGATCACCCAACCGACGCAGCGTCGACCAAGGGGCGCTATCCGTTGTCGCCGGGCCAATATTACACCCGGCTCAGCCAGCGATTGATCAGCGCCCTCACGGCACCGACCGCAGAAGGACAACTCTATGCCGTCGACATGCGCCTGCGGCCGTCGGGCAACGCTGGGCCTGTTGCCGTGCACCGAGAAACCTTCCGCCGGTATCAGCGCGATCAAGCATGGACCTTCGAGCATATGGCGCTGACCCGGGCGCGCGTCATTGCTGGATCGGCACGGCTCACTCGGCGCCTCCGCGTCATTATCGCGCAGACCTTGCGGACACCGCGTGAGCCCCTAAAGCTTGTCCGTGACGTCGTCGACATGCGTGCTAGAATCGACGCTCAATACCACACGAGAGACCCGTGGAGCGTGAAATACGTTCGGGGCGGGATGGTCGATCTGGATTTCATCACTCAATATCTCTTGCTTCGTCACGCCGCCACACATGCCGATATCCTCGCCAACAACAGCGGCGACGCCATCCAGCACCTCAGGACGAGACGGATTGTCGCGCTTGCCGAAGCGAGGTGCCTCGACCATGCCTATAGGCTCCTCTACAGCATCCACGCGGGTCTCAGGCTCTGTACCGGAAAAAGTGGGGCGCCGGATGCCATGCCGGATGGATTGAAGGCCGCACTGGCCAGGATAAGCGGCACGAGGAGCTTCCGTGCGCTTGCCGCCGCATTGCGCCTTACAGAAAAAGAGGTCCTGGCGTCCTTCAAGGCCACAATCCGGGTTTCCAAAAACGCGAAGACGCGCCAATCTGCAAAAGTGTGAACGGCGGACAGCGAGGATCGAATGGCCAAGGGACCTTCTATCGGGGATCGGGCGCCCGACTTCGCCCTGCCTGGCGATGACGGCAAGAACATCGCGCTGAAGGATTACCGGGGCAAGATCGTCGTGCTCTATTTCTACCCGAAGGACGACACGTCAGGCTGTACCAAAGAGGCGATCGGATTTAGCGAAAGTGGGCGAGCGTTCGCCAAGCTCGGCGCCATCGTCATCGGCTGCTCGAAGGACAGCGTCGCATCCCACGACAAGTTCAAGAAGAAGCATGGCCTCGCCATTCGGCTCGCAGCGGATACCGAACTCAAGACCGCAAACGCATATGGCGTCTGGGTCGAGAAGAGCCTTTATGGACGAAAATACATGGGCATGGATCGAGCTACCTTTCTGATCGACGGCGAAGGCGTCCTCCGTCAAATCTGGCGCAAGGTAAAGGTGCCAGGCCACGTCGAATCGGTGCTCAGCGCGGTCAAGACATTGACCTCCGGGAGCTGACGCCACGGCCAAGCCTTTTGCCCAGTGGTCACTCCTTCCCCACTGTTCCGCCGACGTGGGCCGCGAGCGCCGCTTCCATGAACGGATCGAGGTCGCCGTCCAGTACCGCCTGTGGATCCGAACTTTCGACCGCGGTGCGCAGATCCTTGACCATACGGTACGGATGCAGCACATATGAGCGGATCTGATGGCCCCAAGCGATATCGTCCTTGGCATCATGCAGCGCCTGCTTCGCGGCCTCCCGCTTGCGTAATTCTTCTTGGTAGAGACGCGCCTTCAACATAGCCATCGCCGCTGAGCGATTCTTGTGCTGCGAACGGTCATTCTGACACTGCACCACGATGCCCGTCGGCAAGTGGGTGATCCGGACGGCGCTATCGGTACGATTCACATGCTGACCGCCAGCGCCGGAAGCACGGTAGGTGTCGATGCGGATATCCTTGTCCAGAATTTCAATTTCGATGTTTTCGTCGACCACCGGATAGGCGGTCACCGAGGCGAAGGAAGTATGACGACGTGCAGCTGAATCGAAGGGCGAGATACGCACAAGCCGATGCACGCCGCTTTCGGTCTTCAGCCATCCATAGGCGTTGCGGCCAATGATCTTGACCGTCGCTGACTTGATGCCCGCTTCCTCTCCTGGGCTTTCCTCGATCCACTCCACCTTGAAGCGGCGCCCCTCGGCCCAACGCAAATACATGCGAAGAAGCATCGACGCCCAGTCCTGACTTTCCGTTCCGCCCGCACCAGCGTGAACTTCGAGGAAGGAATCGTTGCCGTCAGCCTCGCCTGAAAGCAGATTTTCAAGCTCGCGCTTTGCGACCTGATCGCGGATGCGCTGCAGTGTCGCGACCCCCTCCCCGACCAGCGCCTCCTCACCTTCCGATTCGGCCAGTTCGATCAGATCCAATGTTTCCCGAAACTCGCGCTCGATGGTCTGCTGCCCTTCGACCAGATCTTGAAGGCGCGTACGCTCGCGCATCAGGCCTTGCGCTGCGACCGGATCGGCCCAGAGGTCCGCCGCGTTGATGTTGTGATTCAGTTCCTCCAGCCGGGCAACGGATCGATCCCAGTCAAAGATGCCTCCGTAGAAGCGTCAAGGACTGCTGCACACTGCTGGCCAAGCTCTCGACTTCGGCACGCATTAGCTATTTCCTCCGACGGTTGCGGACCCGCACGTTATCGAGCGTCTGTGCCTCCGTAAAGCCCCACGATTCTCTGTTACGATTAATTTCTCTGTTACGATTAATAAAGGCCACCGGTGCCGGCGTCGGGAGTGAGATTTTGGACCGGGGGGACTGCACCGGACGGTAGAGCGGAGGAACTCCGCGCCGCGCGGAACGCTTCCGGCGCCGAACTCGGTTGAGTCCCCGGCTTGAAGGCTTCGAGAATGGCGTTGGGATCGCTCGGCGGCGCCGGTTCACCCGACGTAGCATCGACTCGCACGAGGAGAAGACCGGGCGGGATGCGGAACGGCACAGCGGGCTTGCCGGCTAGGGCCTTTTGCATGAAATTGCGGAAAATCGGCACCGTCACGACCGCCGCCTGCTCGCCACGGCCCAAGGTGCGGGGCTTGTCGAAGCCGACATAGGTACCATCCACCAGATTCGGCGTGAAACCCTCAAACCATGCATCGCGGAAATCGTTGGTGGTCCCGGTCTTGCCTGCAACGGGCCGATGCAGCACGCGAGCCGCGACACCGGTTCCGCGTTGTATAACGCCCTCGAGCATCGAGACAACCTGATAGTCCGCGCGGGGGTCAAGAACCAGGGGCCGGTTGTCGGGAATCACGGGCACCGATTGATCCTGCCATGACGCCACTTGGCATTGCGGACACGGGCGGGTGTCGTGGCGGTAGACGGTACGGCCGTTGCGGTCCTGGATGCGGTCTATCAGAGAAGGCGCCAACTTCTTGCCGCCGTTCGCGAGTTCGGCGTAGGCATTGGTCAGGTGCAAGAGCGAAGTGTCGCCTGCACCCAGGGCATAGGAGAGATCGTCCGGGACCTGGTCGAGGATGCCGAACCGCTCGATGTATTGGCCCACGATAGGCATGCCAACGGCGCGCGCGATACGCACCGTGACGACGTTGATTGAATGCTCGAGCGCAACGCGGACGGTGGTCGGGCCGGAAAATTCACGCTCGTAGTTGGTCGGCCGCCACAACGGCAGGCCTGGGCCCTGGGAGATCGCGATCGGTGCGTCCATCACCTTGGTCGAGGGTGTGAACCCGTGGTCCAACGCAGCGGCATAAACGAAGGGCTTGATCGCCGACCCGGTCTGGCGTAGCGCCTGCGTCGCGCGATCAAACTGGCTCATGGCAAAATCCCACCCCCCGACCAGCGCTAGCACCTGGCCTGTGTGGGGGTCCATCACCACCATGGCACCTTCAACATTCGGAATCTGTTGCAGCGCGTAGGTTCCAGGCTTTGCCTTGGCCACGGCCGCAACCGCGATCACGTCACCGACCTTCAGCACCTGGTCCGGTCGCGTCACCCATGGGCCAAGGGTCTGATGTGGGCGACACGCTCGTGCCCAGCGCATCATCGCCATTGGAATGCGGCCCTTCCTGCCGTCGGCGAATCCGATCTCAGCCGCATGAGGGCGGAGCTTTAGGACAAGCGCGAGCCGCCAATCGGAAAGCAGGCCCGGCGGCGTTGGGAATGCGGCGAGACGACGCGCCCAATCCGCGTCGACCGGGAGAACAGCGAAGGGACCGCGCCAGCCGTGACGGTGGTCATAATGGATTAAGCCTTCGCGAAAGGTCGCGGTCGCAATCTTCTGCAGCCGCGGATTGAGGCTCGTGTGCACCTGCAGCCCACCCTCATAGACTTTTCGCTCGCCATATCGTGCGATTAGTTCGCGGCGCACTTCGGCCGCAAACCAAGGCGCCTTCACGAAGTCGACATCGTGCGGCTGACTGATGACAAGTGGTTGCGCCTTAGCGGCGATGGCTTCAGCTCTGGTGATGAATCCGTCATCAGCCATGCGATCGATTACCCAATCGCGGCGATCGAGAGCGCGCTTGGGAAACCGGATCGGATTATAGTTATTCGGTCCCTTCGGCAACGCGCCAAGAAACGCGGCTTGTGCGATGGAGAGTTGGTCGAGCGACTTGTCGAAATAGCGCACCGCTGCCTCCGCCACGCCATAGGCGCCAAAGCCGAGATAAATCTGGTTCAGATAAAGTTCGAGGATATGCTGCTTGGTGAAGGCGTGATCGATGCGGAAGGCAAGAATCGCCTCGCGCACCTTGCGGGCAAATGTAACCTGGTCGTTGAGTAGAAAAATCTTCGCCACCTGCTGGGTAATAGTCGAGGCCCCTTCGGGGCGGCGACCGGTGCCGAAATGCGCGAGGTCGAAACCCACCGCGCGAATCACGCCCGGAATGTCGATGCCAACGTGGTTGTAGAAGTTCTTGTCTTCGGCAGCGAGAAAGGCATGGATTACCGTCGGCGGAATGGCTGAGATCGGCACGAAAAGGCGCCGCTGGGTGGCATATTCCGCGATCATCCGGCCATCAGCAGCATAGACGCGCGTCGCTACGGGCGGATGGTAGACGGCAAGCCGCCGGTAGTCGGGGAGACCGCGGTCATAATGCCAGAAGAGATAGAGAGCCGCGGTGCCTGCCGCTAGACAGACCAGCACCGCAAGGGCCACCGTAACCGCCACCACCCGCAACCACCGCATGGGCGATGTCTTCTCCCTTCGCCGGTTAAATTTCATGTCCTAGAGCGAAAATATGGCAAGGCCGTGGCAAGAGAAATTCATGGCACGGGATAATCAATCATGCACGGCGGCAAAATATTGGTTAATTGCAGCAACCAAACGCCCCCCGAGTTGCGCCCGCCAGATCGGCGATTCCAGATCGTGTTCGTCTTGCGGATTGGAGAGATAGGCCATTTCGATCAGAACCGAGGGAACGTCGGGGTCGATGAGGACGCGGAAATCTGCTGAGCGGTGAGGATCCGGCTGCAGGAGATATTTCGGGCCGAGTGCCTGAATGACGTCGCTGGCAAAAATCACGGCCCGGTTCGTCGCCTCGCGCTGAGCGAGACTCAACAGAATCTTCGCGACATCCGGATTGCGCTCATGCAAGTCAACGCCGTTGACGTAGTCGACCGAGTTCTCATGGCGCGCCAGCATCGCAGTTTCCCGGTCCGACGCCTTGCCCGACAAGGTATAGATCGCAAGCCCGTGGATCGCCCTGTCCTTGATCCAATTACAGTGCAGCGAGATAAAGAGATCGGCACGATCCTTATCGGCGATTGCGACGCGTTGCGGCAGCGACACGAAAGCGTCGCTCGTACGCGTCAAGCGCACGGTGTAGCGCCCGGTGGCACGAAGTTCGCGCGCCAGTTCCTTGCCCATCTCGAGGGTGATGGTCTTCTCGTGCACGTCACCTGCGCCGGTGGTTCCGGGATCCTTGCCGCCATGGCCAGGATCGATGACGATGACAGGTTTGACGGCTGGTATCGCGCCGCCCTCGCCGTTGAGGTCGGACACATAGCTCAGCGACCGGCCTTCAGGCGGAGCGAGCGGGAGCGGGACAGGGGACGAGCGCGCAACTGCCGACACCGCAGAGACTAATGGTCGGCGGCTGGGTGACGCTAGCGGCGTGGGCACCCGGGAAAAGCCGGTCGGGGCGGCCGCAACCACGACGGTCCCCTGCACTTCGCCTCGTTGCCGCGCATCGAGGAAGATGGCTTGGTCGCTCGTGGCAAGGTCGACCATGAGTGTAGCACCGGCCCGATCGCGGTCGATCATTTCAGCCCGCCGCACAACCGCAGGCTCGCGAAGATCAAGCACCAGCCGCAGGATATGGGGCCGAAAGTGACCCGCGCGTACGTCGCGGATAACGCCGCCTTGCACCCTCCGGTCAGGCCATGGAAACCGCTCCTCTCCCGCAACTAGATCAATCACCACCCGGTCGGGATCCGCTAGAAGAAAATACCGGAACGTCTTCGGAGCCCCCAGAGCCATGGTAAAGCGGGTCCGATCATTGCCGGACTGGATCTGATAGATGCTATGAGGGGATGCAATGGATCGCGTGGCCACAACTAAAATTAGCATCGCCAGAAGCGACAAGAATCGAGGCCAGTGCCGAATCATGGCGGCATATTTAGGGGAAACCACCCTGCATACACGCTAAATATATCGTTGATAAAGTCAGCGCAATGCCAGATTGATCCCGGACGGCTCGAAATTTAGCGGTAAAAAACTATTGAGCGGCCGCCGGGCCCGCCTTTACAATGAAATTGCGAATATTCGCTGTCCTGCTCACCGCTAGCCATGAAGGGGCGAAGTGACAGCATGGTTTTATATGCCCGTTCGCTTTCGTGAGAGAGGCGAAGGCAGGATTTCGTTGTACGTGAGGCGCGCTTTGCCAGGAATGATTTGCGGCTCGCAGCGACAACGGAGAGATCAACCGAACCCTGGGGCCCCCGCTCGTGCGGGAAGGCAACATCGGCGTGGACCTTTGCGTCTCGCCCCCGGGACGCGCCATCCGAAATCAAAACCAACATTGGTTTGCTTCCGAAGCGCACTCCCGCCGTTGCTGGCTTCGTTGCAACAAACGGCCGATCGCCGCTGCCGCTGGCGGAGCCAGCGATCGGCCATGGAGTTTAACCTAAATGGTCACCCGAATGCTGATCGATGCCGCCCACCCGGAAGAAACCCGGATGGTGGTCATCAAAGGAAATCGTCTCGAAGAATTCGACTTCGAGGCCTCCAGCAAACGTCAACTTAAAGGTAACATCTACCTCGCAAAGGTCATCCGGGTCGAACCATCGCTGCAGGCGGCGTTCGTCGATTACGGTGGTAATCGACACGGTTTCTTGGCCTTTAGCGAAATTCACCCCGACTATTATCAGATCCCGGTCGCCGATCGGCAAACATTAATCGAGCGTGAAGCCGCCGAGGAGCGGGCCCAGGCGGTTGCCGAGGAAGCGGCGGAGACTTCCGCTGCCGAAGCTTCCGAAGCGGCTGCCGCCGAGGAGAAAAGCGGGAGGCTTGACGCGCCTGCGGATGACCGTCCAGGGGAGACGACCGTCCTGCCACTTGTCGAATCGATCGCCCCTGCGCTCTCTGGGGGCGACGACGAAAGGGCTGGCGAACGGCCGGTCGCTGAATCTGAATCCCCGCCGATTGAGGCGCTTCCACAAAGCGGGACGGCCGAAGCCGAAGGCGCTCCAGGCCAAAACGGTGCCGAGAAGGCTGGTGACACCGGCGGCGACAGCGAGACTGCCGCTGCTTCGAGTGAGGAAGACGGTGGCCCGGAAACTTCCCCGGCGATGACCGAGCTTACCGCAGTCGGCGGCGACGATATCGACGAGGTTGTTGTGCGCCGCCGCCGCCCGACACCCCGCAATTATAAGATCCAGGAAGTCATCAAGCGGCGGCAAATCATGCTGGTGCAAGTGGTCAAGGAAGAGCGCGGCAATAAAGGCGCGGCCCTTACCACCTATCTCTCGCTCGCCGGCCGTTATTGCGTTCTCATGCCAAACACGGCGCGCGGCGGCGGCATCAGCCGCAAGATCGTTTCGGCTGCAGACCGCAAGCGGTTGAAAGACATCGTCGAAGATCTCGACGTGCCGGGCGGCATGGGGGTTATCCTGCGCACCGCCGGCATCGACCGCTCGAAGGCGGAAATCAAGCGTGACTTCGAATATCTGCTGCGCCTGTGGGACAACGTGCGCGAATTGACGCTGAAGTCAACGGCGCCGAGCCCGGTCTATGAAGAAGGCAACCTGATCAAGCGCGCGATCCGCGACTATTACTCGAATCAAATCGACGAAGTGCTGGTGGAGGGTGACGAAGGCTACCGCATGGCCAAGGATTTTATGCGCCTTCTCATGCCGAGCCATGCGAAGAAAGTGCAGCCCTATCGCGAACGCGTTCACATCTTGCAGCGTTTCCAGGTCGAGCAGCAATTCGACTCCATGTATAGCCCGACGGTGCAGCTGCGTTCGGGCGGCTACCTTGTCATCAATCCGACCGAAGCGCTGGTTTCAATCGACATAAACTCTGGCAAATCGACGCGAGAGCACAATATCGAAGAGACGGCGCTCAAGACCAACATCGAGGCGGCGGAAGAAATTACACGCCAGCTCCGGCTCCGTGATCTTGCGGGACTTGTCGTCATTGACTTCATCGACATGCAGGATCCACGCAACAACCGGGCGGTCGAGCGACGTATGAAGGAGTGCCTGAAAGCCGATCGCGCGCGCATTCAAGTCGGCCACATCAGCCCGTTCGGCCTCCTCGAAATGTCGCGCCAGCGGATGCGACCGAGCTTGCTCGAAGCCTCGACCCAGATCTGCCCCCATTGCCAAGGAAAGGGCTTCATCCGCTCGGTGCAATCCACGGCGTTGCATATCCTGCGTGTGATCGAGGAGGAGGCCGCGCGCGAGAGGGGAGTAGAGATAACGGCGGCCATGGACGGCGTGGTGGCTATTTATCTGTTGAATTACAAGCGCGATGCGATCCGCGACATCGAGACCCAGTACCAAGTCAGCTTGGTCGTCGAGGCCGACAACAGCCTGGTGCCGCCGGAATACCGGTTCGAGCGCAAGAAAGCCGACATCCCGACCCATGAGGCGGTGAAGCCCATCCACATCGAAAGCGTGGTTCCGGAAACAATCGAAGACGCGGCTGAAGACGCCGTGGAAGAGGTGGAGGCGACGGGCGAACCCCGTAAGCGTCATCGCCGTCACCGCCGGCGGGCCGAAGGGCGCGCCGAAGTTGAAACGCAGGTAGAGGCCCCAGCGGCTGAAAAGCCCGCTGAAACCGAGGACACCGAGCAAGCATCCCCTGGTGGAACCGCGGATCAGCCCGCAAGCGGCGAAGAAAGTCCGCGCAAGCGCCGCCGCCGTGGCCGCCGCGGTGGCCGCCGCCGCCGCCGGGCCGCCGATAATACCTCGAGTGACGCGGAAACAACGTCACCACCTACGGACGTGAACGTGGCTGAAGAAACGCTTGCCACCGGGCTCGAGGAAGAGGCCGTCGTCGTGCGTTTCCCCCAGACAGCAGCGGATCGCCTGGCAACACGGACACCGGGTGATCCCGGAGCCCCGGAGCCCTTGGTGCCGATGGAATCTGAAGCTACGCCTTTATCGGTCGTGGCGGAGCCAGGACCGCATGAAAAGCAACCGGAACCCGCCCCCCCGGCAGGCGAGCCCACGACCGCGACCCTGATGCGCGAGGCGGAGACTTCTGACGTTCAGAAATCTGCCTCCCAATCGGCAGACGAGGAAACAAAGGCATTGCCGGAGACGGCGGATGCGGAGGCGGTCAAGGCCCCTAGCCGTCCTCAGCGCCGCGGCTGGTGGCAGCGGCGCTGAGCCGTTCCGTTCTTCCATCACACCAACGCAACGCCGACGGATCCGCTCGATAGCCGTCGGATGTGGCGCGAAAAACCAGTCCGGCTATGGATGTTCCCCGCAGGGCATTATCGGTCCGTTTTCCGTCCTCAGGTCCGCCAGTCCCTAAGGCGTCTGGTAGCTTCGATCATCTCCTCGGTTGGGCCGGCGTAGGAGAAACGCACGAAGTTTCTGCCTTCGCTGGCATCGAAATCGACACCGGGGGTTGCCGCAATACCGGTCTCCGACAACATGCGCCGACAATAGTCCTCGCTGTCGGCGGCAAAACGGTCGATATCGGCGTAAAGATAAAATGCCCCATCGGCCGGCGCGATGGAACCGAAGCCTGCCGCCCTGAGCCCATGCAGAAGAATGTCGCGGTTCTTGGCGTAGCGCGCGACATTGGCATCGAGTTCGTCATAGGCGTTGAAAGCCGCGAGAGCGGCCCATTGCGAGAGGCTTGGCGGCGAGATGAAAAGATTTTGTGCCAAACACTCCACTGGCCGTACCAATTCATCCGGCACCACCATCCAGCCGAGCCGCCATCCAGTCATTGAAAAGTATTTCGAGAAGCTGTTAATGGCGATCGCCCGCTCGGAAAACTTAAGCACCGTCTCGGCCGGGCCGTCGTAGGTGATACCGTGATAGATCTCATCCACTATGAGAAAGATATCGCGTTGCGCCGTAAACATGACCAGCGCGCGCAAGCTTTCAGTTGTGAGTGCCGTTCCGGTGGGGTTAGCCGGGCTTGCGACCAGCATGCCATCGAGCGGGCAAGCCGCAGCCGCAAGATCCGGATTGACACGGAAGTCAACTGCTTGACGCGCCGCCATCGGCACGGGATCGAGGCCGAGCAGTTTCAGGATATGGCGATAGCCAGGATAGCCCGGCTCAGCGATGGCGACGCGTTGACCGGGATCGAATGCGGCGAGAAACGCGAGTAGGAAGGCGGCGGATGAACCGGTCGTGACCACAATCCGCTCGGGTGGCACGCTGACCCCGAAACGGCGGCGATAATGGCCGCTAATGGCCTCACGCAACGGCGGCAGCCCTAAGGCTTCGGTATAGCCGAGGCGCTCGCGTCCGATAGCGGCTTTTGCCGCTTCGCGCACGGCGACCGGCGCGGGCGTGCCCGGCTGACCGACCTCGAGGTGAAGCACGCCACCACCAGCCGCAGCCCGCGCGTTCGCGGCCTTCATCACCTCCATTACCAAGAATGGCGGAATCGCGCCGCGCCGCGAAATTTTGCTCATTCTACTCGTTCAGCCCGACGCCGAAGCCGCGCGGATCCGAGCGGACCGCGCAAACCTTTGTCGCTTTTGGCAACCCACGAGCACAATAGACCATATTGACCCGGCCGAGTGTCTGTTTCAATGCGGTGGCACGGATACCTTGTTTGGCAAAGACGTCGAGTAGCGGCGGCGAAAAATTGATTTCATGATAAAGCGGCTGTCCGGGTCCAACCCGAATCGCGCGCGGCAACGCCAGAGCCGATCGCAGATTTTCGCCCCCGGGCAGCAAAGCGGACAAGCTCTCAAAGAGCGCGGCGGGCGCTGGCATACCGCCGGTCGCGCTGGCTGCGAGATAACCTTGCTTCAAATTGATATCGGCACCGACGAGGGGAGTGAGGAATTGCCCCTGTTCACCCGGCACCGGCGCCGGCGCGAGCAGAATACCGGTGTTCCCAGCCGTTCGCGCCAGTCCGAAGGGACGTAGCATCGTGACCGCGCAGGCCACGGCATTGCCGAATTTGTCGAGTGCCGCAAAGCCCGTCCCCGCGTTGCTGATGAGCGTCGGCGGCCACGGGCGGGCGGCACCGTAGGCGCCGGCCAGCGCCTCGCCAAATTTTAGCCAATCGACACGCGGCTTGGTCACGAACAGGCCCGTTCCCTTTACCATCTGCCGCCACAGGTCCGCGAAGGCGACACCCCCCGCCGAGGGCGGCACGAGCATCGCGATGTAGGCATATTGAATTCGCAGCGGCCGTTCGAAACGCACCTTGAAGTCAGCCAGATCGGCAGCGCTGAGCTTGCCGCCTGCCGCAGCGCTTGCGGCCAAAATTTGCTGCGCGAGCCGCCCCCTATAGAATGTTCGCGGCCCGCCGAAGTGAATGGCGGTCAAAGTCTGACCGAGTTCCGGCCAACGCACCGTTTCGCCTTCGCTTAAGGCCTGACCGGCGGTGCCCTGAAACAGGTTCGGCACGGCGCCGCCTAGGGCTCGTTGATCAGCAATCGCCTGCAAGCCGGAACGTGAAAGCTGCCAACCAAAGCGAGCCATGATCTCGGCCGGCGCGATGACCTGCCCCCAATGCAGAACCCCGTAGCGGCCCTGCAGCGCCGCGAAACCTCGGACGTTTCCCGGCACTGCGACAGAGCCGGAGGCCGCCGAAACCCTGGGCCGAAAATCCACCACGGTGGCGCTGTTACTGGCCTTTTGATAGACTACACAAAGGCCGCCGCCACCCAGCCCCGCCGCGCCGGGGTCGGTGACCGCAAGGGCAAAATACATGGCTGCGGCCGCATCGGCGGCGTTGCCGCCTTCGCGTAGAATTTTCTGTCCCACGGAGGCGGCCTGCGGGTCGTCTGCCGCAACGCCGCCTGGGCCGATCGGCGGCACGGGAACACCGGCAGCAAAGCCCGTGGTGCTGCCCGCGCCAGGGTTAAAGTTCAAGGTGCAAGCCGAGAGCACTGCCGAGAGCGAGAGCGCCGCCAAGAACGTCCATTGACGCTGGTGCCGCCGCTTTCTAGGTTCGGATGCGGACATTGGAGTAACCTGAGTGTCAAGGTGCATTGGAAACTTGACCTATAGATGGCTCACCACCCTCTTGGTGGCCTTGGTTCTGATGCTTGTCCCCGAAAGCTGGGCAGCGGCAGCGGGACTTAACCTTATCCGTGACGCCGAAATCGAACATACACTCCGGATGTTCGCAACTCCAATCTTCAAAGCCGCGAATATCGCGCCCGACAGCATCCGCATTTATCTGGTCAACGACCCGGACGTGAATTCCTTCGCTGCCGCCGGTCCCAGCATCTTCATCAATACCGGCCTGATCCTTGCCACGCAGACGCCCGGCCAGCTGATCGGCGTTATTGGCCATGAGACCGGCCATATCGCCGGCGGCCATATTGTCAGGGGCAGCAAAGCACTCAAGACCGCTATGCTGGAAAGCGTCGCATCCATGCTGATCGGCATCGCTGCGACTGTCGCCGGCAACGGCGACGCGGGGGCTGCGGTGATGACCGGTGGTCCGATGATCGCCCAACGACAGTTTCTTGGCGTTCGTCGCGTCGAGGAGTCTTCGGCTGACGCCGCGGCCGTTACCTTTCTCACGCGCGCCCACGAATCGGCTCGCGGCCTTCTTCAATTTCTGCAGATTCTCAATCAGCAGGAAACCATCATGACGGGACGCATCGATCCCTATCTGGTGGACCATCCGTTGACGCCAGAGCGCATCGCAGCGCTGCAAAACCGGGCGCGGCAATCGCCGTATTATAGCACACCCTTTCCGGCCTCTTATCAGATGCCCTACGAGCGGATGAAGGCCAAGCTTGCGGGCTTTCTCGATCCGTTTGATGAAACCATGCGGCTTTATCCGCCGAGCGATCACACGATCCCAGCGCTTTACGCGCGCGCCATTGCCTATTATCGAGAACCCGAATTGCCGAAGGCGCTCTCGTTGATTGATGAACTTTTGGCAGAGCGGCCTCGCGATCCCTATTTTCTTGAACTGAAGGGTCAGATGTTGCTCGACAACGGCCATGTCGCACAATCGGTACACTACTACAGCGAGGCCGTGCAAGCAGCACCGAACGAGCCGCTTCTGCGGTCCGAACTTGGCGTCGCGGAAGTCCAGAGCAACAACCCCGCTCTACTCCAATCGGCGATCTCAAATCTCGAACTTGCGACCCAGATCGACGGAAACGACCCATCGATGTGGTATCATCTTTCGGTCGCGTATGGCCGCGCCAACGAAATTCCTCTTGCCCAATTCGCCGCTGCCGAGCGTTCATTTCTGCTCGGTGATTACGCGAACGCAAAATTCCTCGCCAAATCGGCGCTGGAAAAGCTCCCCCCCAATTCCTCCGCGGCTCTCCGTGCCGGCGATATACAAACCGAGGCCGAACAACGTTTGAAGAAACAACAACAGGACTGAGAGGAATCCCGGCAAATGGCCGCACGGCGTTTTGTTTTGGCGATTGATCAGGGTACCACCTCCTCTCGCGCAATGCTGATGGACAAAGCCGGCCGGCCGCACGCCATCGCGCAAGCCGAGTTACCGCAGAGCTACCCGAAGCCCGGTTGGGTCGAGCACGACGCGGAACGCATTTGGCGCGATGTGATGGCCGTGGCTGTTGAGGTGATGGCCGGTGCCGGCGCAGAGACGATCGATTCCATAGGCATCACCAATCAGCGGGAAACCACCGTGCTGTGGGACCGGGCGAGCGGGCGGCCGATCGCTCCCGCCATTGTCTGGCAAGATCGGCGCACGAGCCTGCTATGCGAAACCTTGCGCCTTGAGGGGCTGGGGCCGCGGATCCAGGAAATTACCGGCCTCGTCATCGATCCCTATTTCTCCGCCACCAAGCTCGCTTGGCTGCTGGATCACGTTCCGGACGGACGCAAGCGCGCCCGCGCCGGCGAGCTTGCCTTTGGCACGATCGATACTTTCCTGCTCTCGCGCCTCACCGGCGGCAAAGTGCATGCGACAGATGCGACCAACGCGGCCCGTACGATGCTCTTCGATATCCGCCGCCAGGTTTGGGATGAAGAGCTCCTGGCTCGTTTTGATATCCCGTCCGCATTGTTGCCTGAAGTTCGTGATTCGAGCGGCGACTTCGGGCAAACCGCGCCTGATGTTTTTGGTCGCGCGATTCCGATCGCCGGCACCGCTGGCGACCAGCAGGCGGCGACCTTCGGCCAAGCCGCCTTTAGTCCCGGCATGGTCAAGGCAACCTATGGCACCGGCGGCTTCTTGGTCCTCAATACCGGCGAGAAACCGGTGGTATCGCGACACCGGTTGCTTTCCACCATCGCCTGGCGGATCGAAGGCAAGACCACTTATGCCCTGGAAGGCGCGATTTTCGTCGCCGGCGCCGCGGTACAATGGCTCCGCGACGGCTTGCAGACGATTACCCGCGCCGAGGAAACCGAAACCTTGGCCGCCGCTATTAAGGATACTGGCGGGGTCTATCTGGTTCCCGCCTTTGCCGGCCTCGGCGCCCCTTATTGGGATGCCGAGGCCCGTGGCGCCCTGATCGGCCTCGACCGCAGCACCGGTCGCGCGGAAATCGCCCGTGCGGCCCTCGAGGCGGTGGCTTACCAGACCCGCGACCTCCTGGCCGCCGTGGCGGCCGAGGACGTGCCGCCGATCACCTCGCTCCGCGTCGATGGCGGCCTCGTCGCCAACGACTGGGCGATGCAGTTCCTGGCCGACATGCTTGACCTCCCCATTGAGCGACCGGAGACGATCGAAACCACCGCCCTCGGTGCCGCCTATCTTGCCGGCCTCAGAACCGGATTCTATGGCTCGATCCCGGAGATTGCCGAGAATTGGCGCTGTGCCCGGCGCTTCGAGCCAAACATGCCGGCAAAGAGGCGTAACGCGCTTTATCACGGCTGGCTCGACGCCGTGTCGCGAGTCAAAAGCGGCCGGGCCTAACGGCCCGGCCCAGCATCATTCCATATCCGGCTGATTCTTCGGCGCGTCGTCGCGGAAGGCCGCCGAATCGCGAAAACAGCCGTCATGCCTCGCCCGCGCTCCCGGTCAGATCATGCCGGCCAAGGGCGATGATGGATCCGCGTAGCGACGTTTCGGCATGCGCCCGGCGAGATACGCTAGCCGGCCGCCTTCGACTGCGAACTTCATCGCCCGCGCCATGCGCACCGGATCTTTGGCGAGTGCGACGGCGGTGTTCATCAAGACGCCGTCACAGCCGAGTTCCATCGCGATAGTCGCGTCCGACGCCGTGCCGACCCCTGCATCGACCAACACCGGAACCCTCGCCCGCTCGACGATGAGGCGGACGTTGATCGGGTTCTGAATGCCGAGGCCGGAGCCGATCGGCGCGGCGAGCGGCATGATCGCAACACAGCCGATATCCTCGAGTCGCTTCGCCATGATCGGGTCGTCCGAGCAATAGACCATCACCTCGAAACCCTCGTCGACCAAGCGTTTGGCCGCGATCAGGGTTTCCGTCATGTCGGGATAAAGCGTTTGCTGATCCCCGATCACCTCAAGCTTCACCAACGACCAGCCACCGGCCTCGCGGGCGAGACGTAAGGTGCGCACCGCTTCATCGGCGGTACTGCAGCCCGCGGTATTCGGCAAATAGGTAAAGCGCTTGGGATCGACGTAATCGACCAGCATCGGCTGGCTGCGATCGGTAATGTTCACGCGGCGAACGGCGACGGTGACGAGCTCGGCCCCCGACGCCTCGACGGCCTGCCGAGTCTCGTCAAAATCCTTGTACTTGCCGGTGCCGATCAGAAGCCGGGACTTAAAGCGGTGCTTGCCAACGACCAGCCGATCCTCGGTCTCGGTCATCGGAGCGGCGGCCGGTATCGCGCCGCCCCCGCCAATGAAATGGACAATTTCGAGCTTGTCGCCATCGCCGATCTCGACAGTGGCATAGGCCGAACGAGGCACAATCTCAAGGTTGCGCTCGAGTGCAATTTTCCGAGGATCGAGATCGAGCGCCGCCAAAAGATCCGCCGCATTGAGCGGATGGGCGAAAACCCTTTCCTCACCGTTGATCATAACGCGCATGGCTCAAATTCCTGGCCCTAGAACGGGGCTAAAGGACCAATATGGCCAAGGCAAGCCCCGCTTGCAACCACATCAGGCCGGTCATGCGCCGCAATAGCCGCACTTTTCCCACCGGCCGGAACCGGCTATAAACGCACCCTCTTGCTGCAGCACGAGCCAGCCCCATGGCAGCCATGATCTATATTCTGAACGGCCCCAACCTCAACCTACTGGGCACCCGAGAGCCGGATATCTACGGCCGGGACACCTTAGGTGATATCGAAGCCGCTTGCCGCAGCCGCGCCAGCACGCTTGGGCTCGGCGTCGAATTCCGTCAAACCAACCACGAGGGTGCGCTCATCGACTGGGTGCACGAAGCCCGCGACAAGGCGGCTGGTCTTGTCATCAACGCTGGCGGCCTTAGCCATACCTCGGTTGCGCTCTTCGACGCGTTAATCGCCGTCGGCAAGCCCGCCGTCGAGGTGCATCTCTCCAATCTTTTCCGCCGCGAGGCTTTTCGCCACCATTCGTACGTCTCGAACGCCGTCCGCGGCGTGATTTGCGGTTTTGGCCTAACCGGCTATCTCCTCGCCATCGAGGCGCTCGCGGATTGGGTCAAGGCGTAACCGGGAGGACAGGCCGATCAGCAAGCTTTCCGTCGACAAGTCACTGATACACGAGCTCGCGACACTCCTTGAGGAAACCGGGCTCAACGAGATTAGCTGGCGGCAGGGCGATACCGAGGTGCGCGTCGCCCGTGGCTCGGGTACCACCGTGGTCCATGCCGGCGTGCCGGCAACAGCCGTGAGCTCGCCAGCGGCAGCGACGGCTCCGGCCCCCCTGGCCTCGACCGAGGGGACGGCAGACAATCTCGCCAAGCATCCTGGTGCGGTGCTCTCACCCATGGTCGGCACGATCTACCTTACGCCAGAGCCCGGCGCGCCCCCTTTTGTCACTGTTGGCGATTCCGTCGCCCTTGGCCAGACCGTTCTCATCGTCGAAGCGATGAAGACGATGAACCCAATCCCTGCGCCCCGCGCCGGTAAGGTGACCCGAATCCTCGTCGAAAATCAGTCCCCGGCGGAATTCGGCCAAGTGCTGATGCTGATCGAATAGGCGACGATGTTTGAGAAAATCCTGATCGCCAACCGGGGCGAGGTCGCGCTGAGAATTCTGCGCGCCTGCCAAGGACTCGGCATCGCCACCGTCGCGGCACATTCGACCGCTGATTCGGATGCCATGCACGTCCGCCTCGCGGACGAGAGCGTCTGCATTGGGCCGGCCACCGCCACAGCGAGCTATCTCAACATTCCGGCGCTGGTTTCAGCTGCCGAGATTACCGGTGCCGATGCCGTTCATCCCGGTTATGGATTCCTTTCGGAAAACGCGCGCTTCGCCACTATCCTCGAGGCACACGACATCGCGTTCATCGGACCAAGCGCTGAGCACATCCGCCTCATGGGCGACAAGATCGCGGCCCGCTCGGCTATGAAGGCGGCGGGCCTTCCCGTGTTACCGGGCACGGCCGAACCGATGACGGACGATCGTCAAGCCGCCGAGGCCGCGGCAGAGATCGGCTATCCAGTGCTGATCAAGGCGGCCGCCGGCGGTGGCGGCCGCGGCATCAAGATTGTTCGGGAGGAAAAGGGTCTAGCCCCGGCGCTCGCGGCCGCGCGGGCCGAGGCCATGGCATCATTTAATGATTCGTCGGTGTATCTCGAGAAGTTTTTAACGGGCCCTCGCCATATCGAGATCCAGATTCTGGCTGACGGGCAAGGCGAGGTCCTACACCTCGGCGAGCGCGAATGCTCGTTGCAACGGCGCTACCAGAAGCTTCTCGAGGAAGCACCCTCCCCGGCATTGCGGCCCGGCGCCCGCGATCGAATCGCCGATGCCGTCGTCGAGGCCATCAAGGCGATCGGCTATAAGGGTCTTGGCACTGCGGAATTTCTTTACGAGGACGGCGCGTTTCATTTTATCGAGATGAACACGCGTCTCCAAGTCGAGCATCCGATCACCGAGGCGGTGACGGGCATCGATCTGGTGCAAGAGCAGATTCGCGTTGCCGCCGGCGAGAGGCTACGCTATCGCCAGAGCGATATCATTTTTCGCGGCCATGCCATTGAATGCCGTGTGAACGCTGAAAATGCGATGACCTTCCAGCCCTCGCCCGGCCTAGTCGAGCATTATCACCCGCCAGGGGGTTTTGGCGTTCGAGTCGATTCCGGCCTTTATGCCGGCTATCGCATTCCGCCCTTTTACGACAGCCTAGTGGCAAAGCTGATCGTCCATGGCGCGACACGGGAAGAGTGCCGGATGCGCCTCCGGCAGGCACTTGGGGAATTCGTTATCGGTGGCATTGATACCACAATCCCGCTGCACCAGAAGTTGATCGACGATCCGGATTTCATCTCCGGTGCCTATAATATCCGGTGGCTCGAAGAATTCATCGCCAAGCAACATTGACATGACTTGGGTCACGCCCGAGATGGTGCTGGCGGCCTATGCCCGGGGCATTTTCCCGATGGGCGAGAGCCGAAGCGATCCCCGTCTGTTCTGGGTCGATCCGGAACTGCGCGGCATCCTGCCGCTTGACGGCTTTCATCTCTCTCGCCGGCTTGCCCGCACCGTGAGCCGGGACGTCTTCAAGGTGACCATCGATACGGCTTTTACTGCCGTTATCGAGGCCTGCGCCGCGCCACGCGCGGACCATCCCGAAACCTGGATCAACGCACCGATCGCGGAGCTCTTCACCGAGCTTCATCGTCGCGGCGTCGTCCACAGCGTCGAATGCTGGCGCGAGAGCGAGCTTCTTGGCGGGCTTTATGGCGTCAGTCTCGGGGCTGCTTTTTTCGGCGAAAGTATGTTCAGCCACGCCACCGATGCTTCGAAAGTGGCACTGGTCCATCTTGTCGCCAGGCTTCGGCGCGGCGGCTACGCCCTTCTTGACGTGCAGTTCGTGACCGCCCATCTCGCCCAGTTCGGCGTGTTGGAAATCCCGCGCAGCGACTATCGCCGTCGGCTCGCCGCAGCGCTTGCCGCGACGGCGGATTTCCTCCGCGCTCCGACAGACTGGACACCGGAGGAGGTGCTAGCGGCGGTGCGCGACGATCGGCGTGAGGTGTGAGGCGTCAAACCTATCGTAAGAGGCCGCTATTGCCCCTGCTCGGCACGAGCCGGGGACTGAAGGTAAACGCCGAGAACTTTGACCTTGGTCGAAAAGAACTGCAGCTCCTCGAAGGCGCGCTCGACCGGTTTTTCCGCCGGATGACCAGCGATTTCGGCATAAAACTGTGTTGCGGTGAAGCTGCCGTCGGTCATATAGCTCTCGAGCTTCAGCATGTTGACGCCATTGGTGGCGAAGCCGCCAAGCGCCTTGTATAGCGCGGCCGGGACATTGCGCACCTGAAATACGAAGCTGGTCATCGCCGGCCCATCGTTGACATCGGGCTCGATGGGCCGGCGCGCCATGACAACAAAGCGCGTGGTATTGCCAATGACGTCTTCGATATGGGTGCGCAGCACATTCAGCCCGTAGATCTTGCCAGCGAGCGAGGAGGCAATGGCGGCCTCAGTCGGGTCGCCACGCTCGGCCACCTGCTTTGCCGCAAGCGCGGTATCCGGAATGGCAATCGGGTCAAGGCCAAGATCGCGGATCAGGCGCCGGCACTGGGCGAGCGCCTGGGGATGGCTGTAGATGCGCTTCACGCTCTGGATCGTCGCGCCCGCGGGCGCCAACAAGTGGTGGCGCACCCGCTGAAAATGCTCGGCCGTGATGTAAAGGCCCGAATCGGGCAGCAAGCGATGGATGTCGGCAACCCGTCCGGCAACCGAATTCTCGATCGGAATCATGCCGCGCCCCGCCTTGCCCTCGGCGACCGACGCAAAAACATCTTCGAAGCTGGCGCAGGGCTCGGGCTCGAGTTCGGGAAAAGCCTCGGTGCAGGCAAGATGCGAATAGGCCCCGCGCACGCCCTGAAAGGCGATTGTTTGCGCGGCATCAGGGCCGGTCTTTGCTTTAGCGGAAGACATTGGCAAAAGTTAGCGTGGCGTCGCGGGCAAGGTGGCTCCAGCGGCCGGAGTATCGGAGCCGGGGCGGCCCCTGTCAATCAAATGGCCGGAGATGCCGTCAAGCCACGGCCGAAGCCGCGGGTGCCCCTGAAATGCCCGCCAAAACCCACGATTGCGGCAATTCGTCGCAGCATCGGCAGGCTCAGCTTCGGCCCTTTATCCCGAACTCGCCAGCGGTTATACGGGGTTGCGTCGGTTTCCGCAAAACCGATAATCTGCCGGCATTATGCGGCGCCGATGGGCTGGAAGCGGGGGTTACGGAAGAACATGGATAGCTTCGAGTGGAATAAGATTATAGGGGCAGTTTTGGCGTCGCTGCTCCTGGTTCGGGTCATCGGCATCATCGGCAACGTGCTGGTCCATCCGAAAATGCTTGCGAAAAACGCCTTCGAGGTCGCAATCGCGGCCCCGTCGGCGAGCAAGACCGGACCGACCCAAACTGCCGCAGCAAAGCCCTCTCTACCCCTGCTTCTTGCCAATGCGAGTGCGGCCAAAGGCAAGCAGATCGCGGCCGTTTGCGGGACCTGCCATAGCTTCAAGAAGGGCGCTCCGAACAAGTTCGGTCCCAATCTCTGGGGCATTGTCGGATCGAAGCCGGGAACAGTGCCGAACTACAGTTTCTCGAAGGCGATGAAGCACAAGCCGGGCACGTGGACCTATGCGGCACTGTTTCAATTCCTCAAAGACCCGCAGAAAGTCGTGGTGGGGACCAAGATGCCCTTCCAGGGCTTGCCGAGCGCCAAGCAACGCGCCGACGTGATCGCCTTCCTCCGAACC